>CACYWP010000050.1 GCA_902778135.1 uncultured Coriobacteriaceae bacterium | reverse complement strand
GTCAGCTTGCCGACGTAGGGGTCGGTCATGATCCTGAACGCGAGGGCGCTGAAGGGGGCCTTCGGATCGCTCGGGCGCTCTTCCTCGGCGTCGGTCTTGGGGTTGATGCCCTTGATGGCCGGAACGTCGACGGGGCTGGGCAGGTACTCGACAACGGCGTCGAGCATTTCCTGGACACCCTTGTTCTTGTAGGACGAACCCACGAACACGGGGTGCAGCTGGCAGGCGATGGTGCCCTTGCGGATGGCGGCCTTGAGCTCTTCGACGGTGAAGGGCTCTTCCATGATGACCTTCTCCATGAACTCGTCGTCGCAGTCAGCTGCGGCGTCCACGAGCTCCTGGTAGCGGATTTCGACCTCGTCGACGAATTCGGCAGGAATCTCGTCGAGCTTCTCGGGGTAGGTCATGCCCTTCTCGTCGGGCTTGAAGTCCCACGCGGTCTTGGTGACCAGGTCGATGACGCCCCAGAAGTTGTCCTCGGCACCCATCGGGATCTGGCAGGCGACGGCCGGTGCGTCCAGGCGATCCTTCATGGTCTGGATCGCATGGAAGAAGTCGGCGCCTACGCGGTCGTACTTGTTGATGTAGGCGATGCGGGACACGCCATAGCGGCTGGCCTGACGCCAAACCGTCTCGGACTGCGGCTGAACGCCGGCGACCGCGTCGAACACGGCCACGGCGCCGTCGAGGACGCGCAGGGAGCGCTCGACCTCGGCCGTGAAGTCCACGTGGCCCGGGGTGTCGATGATCTGGAAGCGGTAGGGCTTACCGTCCTCGACGCCACCGGGGTAGTTCCAGAAGCACGTGGTGGCAGCGGAGGTGATGGTCACGCCGCGCTCCTGCTCCTGGACCATCCAGTCCATGGTGGCGGCGCCGTCGTGGACCTCGCCCACCTTGTGCGTCTTTCCGGTGTAGTAAAGGATACGCTCGGTCGTCGTGGTCTTGCCCGCATCGATGTGGGCCATGATCCCGATGTTTCGCGTATCGTGTAGATCTTGCTTTGCCATGGATGTTGAGACCTTCCTAGAAGCGGTAGTGCGAGAACGCACGGTTGGACTCGGCCATCTTGTAAAGGTCTTCGCGACGCTTGACGGAAGCACCGGTGCCCTCAGAGGCATCCATGAGCTCGGCGGCGAGGCGCTCCTTCATCGTGTGCTCGCGGCGCTTGCGCGAGAAATCAACGATCCAGCGGATGGCGAGCTGGTTGGCACGACGGGAGTTGACCTCCATCGGCACCTGGTAGGTTGCGCCACCAACGCGCTTCGGCTTGACCTCGAGCGTGGGGCGAACGTTGTCCATTGCCTTCTTGAAGACCGACAGGGGGTCCTGACCGGTCTTGGCCTCGATCATGTCGAAGGCGCCGTAGACGATGTCTTCGGCGAGCGACTTCTTGCCATGAAGGAGGACTTTGTTGATCAGCTGAGTGACCAAACGGTTGTTGTACTTTGCGTCCGGCTGAACTTCGCGGCGGACGGCTGCTGCACGACGCGGCATGTATGATTTCCTTTCATCCTGCGCGCTTCGGGGCTTCGGTTCTTCCCTCGCCCATTAGGCCGCTGCTACTTATATGTGTAGCGATCGGTGCGACCCGCGCGACTTACCTGTTGTTATTTGGGGCGCTTGGCGCCGTAGCGGCTGCGGGCCTGCTTGCGGCCGTCAACTGCAGCGCAGTCGAGGGCAGCGCGGATGACCTTGTAACGCACGCCGGGCAGGTCCTTAACACGGCCGCCGCGGATGAGCACCATCGAGTGCTCCTGCAGGTTGTGGCCGATGCCGGGGATGTAGGCCGTAACTTCCATGCCATTGACGAGGCGCACACGGCAGACCTTGCGGAGAGCCGAGTTCGGCTTCTTCGGGGTGGTGGTGTACACGCGGGTGCACACGCCACGCTTCTGCGGGTTGCCCTTCATGGCAGGCGTCTTGGACTTGTCGACCTGCTTCTTGCGGCCCTTGCGGACCAGCTGGTTGATTGTAGGCATTACCAATTCTCCTTATGTTCCGTACGGGGCTTCATGCGTCCAATCAGCCCCCTCTTTCTTGTTGACCTGTGGGCTTGCCATGTGCATCCGGTTGCTTGCAGCACCAAGCTTCCATCCGCTCTGACCTGCCGTTATAATCAACGGGTGATTCGTGTGCGTTCAGCTGATACGCGCACGAACTCACGCCTCCAGCACGAGACGCGAGGTGAA
>CACYWP010000049.1 GCA_902778135.1 uncultured Coriobacteriaceae bacterium | reverse complement strand
GCCCCGCCCAGGACCGCAGGGCCATGCAGCGCCTCCTCGCTGAGATGCAGGATGGCAACGCCGCGAGAGAGGGGTGACATTTTCGCTCAACGACGACAGCCATAAATACTATATCTAAAACACATTACCAAATCGCCGAATTTCTTCAGCTTTGGGGCATATGTGGTTTACGGAAACCAGTGCATCTGAGGTCTTTCGTACCTCCGCCCTCTGAAGGTGCTAGATTCCCCTTAGACTGCTTGGGTCTGGTGCGGCGGGATGCACTTGGCCCGTCTTTCCACACAAAGGACAGGCCGCCGTCATGGCGATCTGCCCTTGTCACATGTGGGAGCGACCTGCCTCGAGGGACGCTATTCGTGCAGCGTCTCGCCGTTGGACTCGATGACGGCCTTGTACCAGTCGTAGGAGTCCTTCTTCACGCGCTCGAGCGTGCCGTGTCCGTCGTTGAAGCGGTCGACGTACACGAAGCCGTAGCGCTTGCGCATCTCGCCGGTACCCGCGGATACGACGTCAATCGGGCCCCAGTACAGGTAGCCCATGATGTCGCAGCCGTCCTTGATTGCCTCCTCGACCTGCAGCAGGTGGTCTCGGGTGTACTCGACGCGGAACGGGTCGTGGATGTGCCCGGTCTCGTCGAGGTTCTCGTCCAGGCCGATGCCGTTCTCCACGATGAACATCGGCACATCGTAGCGGTCCTGCAGGTAGTTGCACACGTAGCGCAGACCCTTGGGGTCGATGGGCCAGCACCAGGGCTCAGGGCTGCATCCGGTGAGGTAGGGGTTGGTGACGGTGCCGATGGCGCCGCTCGTGAGGCCACCGCCCTTGCTGCTGGTCGTTCCCTCGGTGATGGCGCGCGTGCTGTAGACCTGGCTGCGGTAATAGCTGAAGGCGAAGTAGTCGTTGGTGTACTGCGCGATGAGCTCCATGTCGCCCGGCTCAATCTGCAGGTCGACGTCGTTCTCGGCCCAGATGCGCTTGACATAGCCGGGGTAGCGGCCCTTCAGCATCACGTCGGAGAAGAACGAGTGCAGACGCTGGGTGCGCTGCGAGCCCAGCATGTCGTCGGGGTTGCAGGTCTCGGGGTAGGTGGCGATGGCGCTCTGCGAAAGCATGATGCCCATCTTTGCGTCCGGGTCGATCTCTCGGCAGAGCTTGACGGCCAGCGCGTTGGCCACGAACTGATGGTGCCAGCCCTGATACATCTGGGCCTGTGTGAGGTCGGCGTTCACGACCTCCTTGTTGGTGGGATGAATGTCCAGCATGGCGGCAGCCGCGAAGGGCACCATGCGGCCCACGTTGATTTCGTTGAAGGTCATCCAATACTTGACCTTGCCCTTGTAGCGGGTGAGGAGGGTGCGCACGTAGCGCTCCCAGAAGTCGATCATCTTGCGGTTGAGCCATCCGCCGTAGTCCACGAGCAGCCCCAGTGGCGTCTCGTAGTGGCTGATGGTGATGACCGGCTCCATGCCCAGCTCGATCATCTTGTCCAGCAGGCGGTCGTAGAACTCGAGGCCCTTCTCGTTGGGCTCCTCCTCGTCGCCATGCGGGAAGATGCGTGCCCAGCTGATGGAGGTGCGGAACGCCTTGAAGCCCATGCCGGCCATCAGCTCGAGGTCGCTCTCGTAGCGATGGTAGAAGTCGATGCCCTCCTCGGACAGGTGCACGAAGTCGTGGGTGAAGCTCGGCTCCCACTTGCCCGTCTCGTCGTTCCACTCGATGTCGGGCTGGTTGCCGATGCCCGTCATGACATCGGTGACGTTGAGTTGCTTTCCGTCCTCGAGGTACGCGCCTTCCAGCTGATTGGCCGCTACCGCGCCGCCCCACAGGAATCCCTCCGGAAATGCCGTTGCCATGTTGTCTCTCCTCAGTTTGTCGATAGCTATGCAACCAGCCTATCAGCATTCTCTCCATGGAGGGAGGCACCCCTCGCCTCGACCGTCTGGGACGGTTCTTCCCGGTCGATAAAAGGCCTTGGCTCTGTTTCGACCGTGGAGAACCGTCCCAGACGGTCGAGGCGAGCCTTCGGGGGACCTCTGGCAGACGTTATGCACGCGAGTGTCCGTCCGTTCGTACACTCAAGTGGAATGACGATGCTAACAGAGGGGGCCTGCAATGACTGAGCTTGCCGGTGACTTTCGCCAGTGGATCATCTCTCGTGGTGCCTTGTTGAGCCACGTTGTCGAGGGCTGTACGGTGGAGAGCCCCGATGACGAGCATGTGCGCATCGTGACGGCGAAGGCCACGGCCAACGTCAACTTCTACGAGCTCGACCCTGGTGCACCCGAGATCGTGGAGCTCAACATCATCCCCACCGACGACCCAGACAACCCGACCTTCTTCCTGCACTTCGAGATGGACGACCTCGAGCACGCCCAGCAGCTCTTCGACGAGCTGACCGACACGCTCTCGCAGCTCACGGCGCGGCGGACCACGCACATCCTGCTGAGCTGCACATCGGGCCTCACCACCAGCTTCTTCGCCAAGAAGCTCGCCGAGGTGGCAGCCACGCTGTCGCTGGACTACGAGTTCGAGGCCAAGCCCATCGTGCAAGCCCTCGAGGCGGCAGGCGAGTACGAGGCCGTCATGCTGGCGCCACAGGTGCACATGAGTCGCGACGAGATGGTGGAGCGCCACCCGGACCTGGTGGTCTTCGAGATCCCTGGCGCGGTCTTCGGCTCCTACGACGCGGGGACGGCACTGAGGACGCTCCTCAACGCGATGAGCGAGAACGCGCTGGCGGCCCGCATGGAGCAGGCCGACACGCGCATCGTCCGCAAGCTGGACAACGACCGGCGCATCCTGGT
>CACYWP010000048.1 GCA_902778135.1 uncultured Coriobacteriaceae bacterium | reverse complement strand
TTCGAGCTGGACAAGGCCTCCGAGCTCTCCAAGGCCGAGGGCAACGAGACCGCGGGCAAGGCCCAGGCCGGCGACACCATCGCCTACACCGTCACGTTCAAGAACACCGGCGACGTGACCCTGAAGGACCAGGCCGTCGGCGACACCATGGCGGGCCTCGTCAACACCACCCCCGAGACCGTGGCGACCTTCACCGAGGGCACCGGCTGGACCATCGCCAGCGTGGCCCCGGGCGAAACCGTCGAGCTGACGACCTACACCGTCACGCAGGCCGACGTCGACGCGGGCGAGAAGATCGTCAACACCGCCACCTCCGGCGACACGACCAAGCCCGACCCCGGCGTCGACCCCGTTAACCCGAATCCGCACATGACTGTCGAGAAGAAGACCACCAACAGTCCGGCCAACGGCACGGCGTACGACATGGGCGAGACCATCAGGTACTCTATTACCGTCACTAACGATGGCAACGTCACGATGACCAACGTGTCCATTACCGACCAGCTCGCGGGCTTCACCTTCGACGCTGGCCAGACGACCACGGGCATCACGCTGGCTCCCGGCAACTCCGCGACTGCGACCGGCTCCTACAACGTCACGCAGGCCGACGCTCTGGCTGGCGCAAACATCGTAAACAACGCGACTGCGACCGCTACGCCCCCCGAGGACGTCGACCCGCCCACCGTCGTCCCGGGTAGCAAGACGGACCCCGTTGTAAAGCGCTACACGCTGACTATCACCTACGTGTACGCCGACGGCACGACCGCTGCGCCCACGTTCACGGCGACGTACCCCGAGGGCGGCGCCTACTCTGTGTCGAGTCCTGTAATTGATGGCTTCACGGCAGACCTGTCGACCGTTGTCAGCGCGGCAGGTGGGATCACCGCCAACACCAACGTGACAGTGACCTATACGGCAAACATCGTCCCACCGGCCCCGACGCCTACGCCGGCCCCGACGCCCACGCCGGTCCCGCCGGCACCGACGCCCACGCCGACCCCGACTCCCGCCGCGTTCGTACCGCCTGCTGCCCCAGCGGTCGTTACGCCGACGCCTGACGCCCCGGCCGTCACGCCGATCGCTGACAACCCGACGCCTCAGGCCCAAACCATCGAGGACGACGGCAACGCCCTGGGCGACGGCGGAGCATGGTCGCTGTTCGACCTGATCTGCACCATCGTGACCACGCTCCTGGCGATCATCATGGTGATCTTCGCAATCGGCCGCAACCGCAAGGAAGGCGACGACGAGGAGACCGCAGCAGCCAAGACCGCCAACGGCGAGGAAGTAGAGGAAGACGAGGTCTACAAGCGCAAGCGCCTTGGCCGCGTCCTGAGCGTCATCCCGGCTGTTGCTGCGATCATCCTGTTCATCCTGACGCAGGACCTCACGCAGCCGATGGTGATCTTCGACAACTGGTCGCTGGTGTTCGCCATCATCGCAATCGTCAACATCATCTTGACAATCGCCACGAAGAAGACCACGGACGACGGCGACGACGAGGAGGAGCAGCAGACTCCGCAGACCGGCTTCGTCCCGGCAGGTCCTGCGAGCCTGTAGCATGTGACATGTGAAGGGTTCCGCCCTTCCGCAAGGCCACAACCAAGGAAGCCCGCCTCACGGCGGGCTTCCTCTTTTCATGGGTCATCAACCCAGTGCCGCGCGCAGCGCGGCACAAAGAACCACCCGCTATGCGGGTGGGAGACACTCCTGCTTTGCAAAAAGGCCCTTCCCCCCTAGCATGGTGATTGTTCAGGTCGCCGAGCCCCGAGGGGAAGGTGATTGCCATGGCCCAGAAGGCCGACAGCCTGGCGCACACGAAGTGGACGTGCAAGTACCACATCGTGTTCGCCCCAAAGTATAGGAGGAAAATCGTCTACAACCAATACCGCAAGGACCCGGGGGAGATACCGAGGCAGCTGTGCCAGTGGAAGGGCGTGGAGATAATCGAGGGGCACCTGATGCCCGACCACGTCCACATGCTGGTGAGCATCCCGCCGAAGATCAGCGTCTCGAGCTTCATGGGGTACCTGAAGGGGAAGAGCTCGCTTCTCATGTTCGACCGGCACGCCAACCTGAAGTACAAGTTCGGCAACAGGAAGTTCTGGGCGGAGGGCTACTACGTGTCCACCGTCGGGCTCAACGAGGCCACGATCGCGAAGTACATCCGCGAGCAGGAGCGGGCCGACATCGCGCTGGACAGGCTGAGCGTCAAGGAGTACGAGGACCCGTTCAGCAGGTAGGCCGGCACCGCCGGTTCCACCGGCATGCCACGAGTCAAGGGGCCATCGGGCCTGAACGAAAGTGAAGGCCAGGGACTTTGAACTAGACCCCAAAAGTTGGACGGTCAAATAAAGTTCTCAAGCGGCTCTCATAGAATGACCTCGGTACTGCACCGGGGTCATTCCCTTTAGGCAGACCTGGTATCGGCCGGTGTTCCAGTAGGCTATGTATTCTTCCAGCGCAGTCTTGAACGCCTCGAACGATTCGAACCTCCTGCCGCGGTAGAACTCGTCCTTCATGTGGCCGAAGAAGCCCTCCATGCAGGCGTTGTCCAGGCAGGTCGCCTTCCTCGACATGCTCTGCGCTATCCCCAGCTCGGCAAGCCTACGCTGGTACGACCTCTGCTGGTACTGCCATCCCTGGATGCCCTTCTAAATGTCAAGCGCTATTTATCGACCGATTTTGCTCCTTGATGACGTAGTAGACCTCGCGGGCGATGTAGCGCTTCAGGCATCTGATCGCCTCGGTCTTGGTGTGCCCTTCCGACATCTTCCTGTCGATGAAAGCCCTGGTGCGCTCGTCGGTCCTCAGCCTGCCGACAGCGATGATGTGTATTGCAGAGTTGGCTGCCCTGTCGCCCCCTCGGTTAAGCCTGTGCCTGGATTTCATCCCCGTGGACACGGGTATCGGGGCGACGCCGCAGAGCATGGCGAATGAGGCCTCCGACTTTATGCGCCCGGGGTTATCGCCGACGGTAATCATGAGCTGCGACGCGGTCTGCGGACCCACGCACGGCAGCGCGATCAGCTTTGGCGCCAGGTCGGCTAAAATGGCGGCGATGGCGTCGTCGAGCTCCGACACCTCGTCGTCCAAGTCCACATAGCGCTTGGCGAGGTGCTTGAGCGATATGCGCGCCGCGCCCTCGGGCGTGCGGAACGCGGTCTTGTCGGGCCTGGTGGCGACCAGATGTCTGATCAGCTGCATCCTCGTCATGCCGCGCAGCTGGTCGCGCAGCTCCTCCGGCGCCGACACGATCTGGTCGTTGATCATCTGCAGCGCGATTCGCCTGGAGCGAACCGCCGTCTGGCGCGTCTTGTGGAGCATGCGCAGCGCCTCGACCATGCCGTCGCGGGTCTTGGGCGTCACGGTCCGGTTGCCCGTGAAGGCGGCCTCCGCGGCCATCTCCGCGTCGATGAAGTCGTCCTTCCCGCGCTTGTGTCTGACCGACTTG
>CACYWP010000047.1 GCA_902778135.1 uncultured Coriobacteriaceae bacterium | reverse complement strand
GCGCCCCACCAGGCCCACGCGCTGGCCCGCAGGCACGCGCAGCGTGAGGTCGCGGAAGACGTAGTCGTCCGGCGCTGCGTCCTCGTAGCGGAAGGCCAGGTGCTCGAAGTCCACGGCACCCTCGCTCACCACCAGCTCCGGCGCCCCCGGCGCGTCCTCCACCAGGCGCGGCTCGTCCAGGATCTTGGTCATCTCGGCCGCGTCTCCCACGGCGCGGTTCATGCGCGCCATCATCGAGTTGATGTAGTTGAAGCGCATGGACAGGTTGTAGGTATACGTGAACATCATGACCAGCGTGCCTGCGCTGATGCCGTACCAGGCGTTGCCGCCCACCACAAAGATGCTGGTGATGAACATGATGATGGTGATGAGCGTGCTCGTCATGGCCCGCGCCGCATCATGGCACCCATGGAGACGCGCTCGGCTGCCAGTGCCTCGCGGTCCGCGGCGTCGAACAGTTCGCGCTCGAAGTCCTCGCGTCCGCAGGTCTTGACGGCAAGGATGTTGGTCACTGCATCGGAGAGCACGCCCGAAAGCCTGCTCTGCGCGGCGCTCGTGGCGGCCGAGAGTGGCAGAATCCGCTGGTACATGGTGTAGGCCACCGTCACGTACAGGGTGAGCATCACGAACAGCACGCATACGAACAGGGGGCTTGCCGGCCACAGCAGCACGATGGTGCACACGATGCTTGCGAGTGTGGGGATGAGCGAATACACCACAACGTCGACCAGTCCCACGTACCCGCTCATGAAACGGCTGGTCTGGCTCACCAGACTCCCCCCAAAGCGGGAGGTGTGGAAGGTCATCGACTGGTTGGAGAGCGTGTCGAAGCAGAGGCGTGCCAGATGATAGTTGCCGTTCATCTCCAGCTGCATGACCGACCAGTCCTGCAGCTTGGAGCAGGTCTGCCCGACGGCATTGACCAGGAGCAGTGCCACGACGTAGGGTGCGAACACGGCAAATACCTGCGCGGCGGGTACCGGTTCGGCCGAGACGCGGTCCACGATTAGGCCCATCACGTAGGTGTTGGCATAGTTGAGCAGCGCCGTGTACGTCACGCTGGTGAACACGGCCATGAAGGCTGCGAACGGCTTCTTGCGCGTTACCCACCAGAACCAGTGTAGCGTGCGACGGATGGTGGAGCGCTTGAGCGGGGCAGTGCTTCGCTGTGACATGGGCGGCCTTTCGGGGCAGAGGGTCGAACCGTGCCATTGTCGCACGAAGCACACCGTCAAAACAGGGATGTGAGGCTTCGGTTCCATTGCCGATTGCCGTGCGACGCGTATATGCTATCAGCCTGACCACATTCTCTTGGCGTACCATGTGGTGTGACAGCCCTGGGAATCGACCTGCAACCAAGGGTGCCAGCTGAGCGACGCGCTCGTGCTGCAGTACTACGAGCAGCCGGACGATGTGGCGGCCGCCTTCGGTCGCCAGCTCACCACCGAGCAGTGGATGCAGATCTCGCAGGCGAAGGATACCTACAACCAGGTGCTGTTCACGGCGCCGCTCGTGGCGGTCAACGTGGCCCATCCGCTGTTGGCCGAGATTGGCGACGAGCTCGATGACCGTCGACGCGTGTTCACGTTCCTCTGTGGGCACGACTCCAACCTCGCCAGCGTCGCGGCAGCCTTGGGAATCGAGGACTATGCCTTGCCCCAGAGCGTGGAGCAGGGCGTGCCCGTCGGTGCCAAGCTGGTGTTCGAGCGGTGGTCGGACGAAGCGGGGAACCGATATGCCCGCGTGCGCATGGTGTATCAGAGCACGGACCAGCTACGTGGCCTCACGCTGCTCACGCCCCAGAATCCGCCCATGTCCTATGACCTGACCCTGCGCGGCTTGCAGAGGAACGCAGACGGCCTGTATTCCTACGAGGATGTGCGTGCGCGCATCCAAGAGGCGACCGATGCCTATGACCAGCTGGAGCAGGACTACCCGCAGGAGCTTGCAGAGGCGGCGTAGACGCACGTGCGGTTCGATTCGGCAAGTGGTCCACGCCATGTGATGGCGGCCGGAGCAGATGCCTCGGCCGCCATCGTGTGGTGCGATGCTGGTTTGCGTGCTATCCCGCAGTGACGATGTAGGGCTGGATGGCGCCGGCGACGCCCGAGATGGGCATGGTCTGCAGCCAGATGCGACCAGGTCCGGTCAGCACGGTGTTGAAGAGGCCCTCGCCGCCCAGCAGCTTGTTCTTCATGCCCTTGACCTGCTGAATGTCGATGGAGACGCTGGACTCGAATCCCGCCACGTAGCCGGTGTCGATGATCATCTGCTGTCCGGCCTGCAGCTGGTACTCGATCAGCTCGCCGTCGATCTCGGCAAAGGCGATGCCGCGACCGGAGAGGCGCTGCATGATGAAGCCCTCTCCGCCGAACAGGCCCGCGCCGAACTTCTTGTTGAAGAAGATGTCCAGGTTGACGCCGCTCTCGGATGCGAGGAAGGAGCTCTTCTGCAGAATCCATTCCTTGCCGGGCCCGACCTCGATGGGGATGATCTTGCCGGGGAAGCTGGAGCCGAAGGCGATCATGCCCGGTCCGCCTGCGGCGGTGTAGATGTTCTGGAACATGCTCTCGCCGCTGAACGCCTTGGAGAACATCTTGCCGATGCCGCCGCCCTGGGTCTCCATCTGCATGTTGGGGGTCATCCAGGTCATGGAACCCTTTTCGGTGATCATCTTCTCGCCCTTGTCCAGGGTGCAGATGACGACGGGGAAGTTGCCTCCGCGAATGTCGTACTGCATAATGCCTCCTTTGTGTTGCAAAATATTGGGAACAGTGTAGCGTTTTCGCGGCAGACACGGGGAAGGTCGTCCTTGATCTGACGCGCGGACCAGGATGTGACCGACGGGTGTTGTCGCGAGAGGATTCCCTGTTGTGCCACAATGCTGTACGAAGGCAGGTAACTTACTTTTTGAAACCATCGAGGTGACGACCATGGCCTCCGCGCAGCCCATACGCTACGAAGACTTGCCCGCCTGTCCGGTCGAGACGACGCTGGAACTCATCGGCAGCAAGTGGGACGTGCTCATCCTGCGCGACCTGATGGGTGGAGCCGTGCGCTTCGGGGCCCTGCAGCGCTCGATTGGCGGCATCAGTCAGAAGGTACTCACCTCGCAGCTTCGCAAGATGGAGGCAAACGGCCTGGTGCATCGCGAGGTCTATCCCGAGGTGCCGCCACGGGTCGAGTACTCGCTCACCGAATTGGGCCGCAGCCTGTCTCCCATCCTCGATGCCATGCGCGCCTGGGGAGAGGGCTACAAGGACTTGCTGCGCGGGGACGACGACCATTCCTAGCCCGCGTCACTCGACCATCTGGGACGGTTCTCTACGGTCGAAACGAACGCATCCGCTGGACGATAGCTTCCGTTCCGAACACCCCCCATCCATCGCTTCGACCATCTGGGACGGTTCTCTACGGTCGAATCATCTATAACGTTTCGACCAAGGAGAACCGTCCCAGATGGACGAGACGTCTGAGATGATTGGGACCCCGGACAAAATCTCGGACCCCGAGTGGGGTCCAGGGAGGGAGTCCGATGTACACCAGGGAGGAGCGCGAGGGGATCCTGTGGGAGTTTCAC
>CACYWP010000046.1 GCA_902778135.1 uncultured Coriobacteriaceae bacterium | reverse complement strand
CTGCGACGTCAAGGACGTTCTGGCCACGGTCCGTCTGCAGGGCATCGATCCGAGCACCCTAGATGCCATCGGCCTCGCGCTGCCCGGCGTGGTGGACGGTTCGACGGTGCACATGGTCAGCATCGATTTGGGGATGCCCGACTTCGCCCGGCTGTCCGAGGGGCTGGGCGTGCCCATATTCGTGGACAACAACGCCAATGCTGCCGCAGCTGGCTGCTACGTGAGCCAGGACGAGTACGAGAACGTCGCGCTGCACCGTCAGCCCACGGGCTTCTGCATCGGAGGGGAGGGGCTCATCGTCGACGGACGCCTGGTGCGCGGCAACCATGGGTTGGCTGGCGAGCTGGGCTATCTCGTGAGAAAGCTGGGGCTCAGCGAGGAGATGCGCAGCAAGGGCTGGACGACGGAGGGCATGCTCGAGCTGGTCTCGACCTACCTGCTGGGCTACATCGGCGTGGTGGCACCCGAGGTCATCTATGTGGCGGTGGACCTGCTGCCCGACATGGACGAGCTCGCGGCCGAGCTTGCGCGCTGGCTGCCCGAGGGAACGGTGCCCAAGCTGGTGCATGTATGCGACTACCACGAGCGCGTGCTGGTGGGGGAGTATGCCCTGTGCGTGAGCGCGCTTCGCAAGACCGAGACCGAGTAGGTGCGGGCATTCGGGGCGGAGGCTTCCGTCCCGAATGCCCGGCGGCCCGAAGGCGCTACTCGAATCTCTCCGCTGCGGTCTGCAGCCGGTCAATGATGTCGATGTGCTGCGGGCAGGCCGCCTCGCACTGCCCGCATTGGATGCAGTCGCTTGCCTTGGTGCCCTCGCGCGTGGCAAAGCCATAGTTGCCCTTGCCCTTGTCCAGGCCATACAGCGCGGCACGGTTCAGGCTCTCCATGATGTTGGCGATGGGCATGCCCACTGGGCAGTCCTCCATGCAGTAGTGGCAGCCGGTACAGGGCACGGCGATGAGCTCGGAGAGCTTCTCGCGTGCGGCGGCCAGGGTGTCCAGCTCCTTCCGGCTCAGCGGGCTCAGGCGCCCCAGCGTGGCAAGGTTGTCACGCATCTGCTCGATGCTGCTCATGCCCGAAAGACAGGCGATGAGACCCTCGGTGTTCATGGCGAAGCGCAACGCCCACTCGACGGGCGAGCGGTCGGGCTCTGCGGCGCGCAGGATCTGCAGCACGGGCGCGGGCGGGTTGGCCAGCATGCCGCCCTTGACGGGCTCCATGATGACGACGGGCTTGCCATAACTGCGTGCGACCTCCCAGCACTTGCGGCTCTGGACCGACCCGTCCTCCCAGTCGGCATAGTTGATCTGCAGCTGGATGAACTCGACGTCGTCAGCATGCACCTCGAGGATGCCCTTGAGCGTGTCGGCATTGTCATGGAACGAGAATCCCAGGTGGCAGATCTTCCCCTCGGCCTTCATCTCTTTGGCCCACTCCCACATGCCCCACTTGTCAAAGTACGCGGTGCGGCCGGCTCCGAGGTTGTGCAGCAGGTAGTAGTCGAAGTAGCCTGCGCCAGAACGCTCGAGCGATACGTCTAGCTGGGCTTTTGCCTCGTCTGCGTCCTTCGGACCCAGCCAGGCGGCGTTCTTGGTGGCCAGCGTGTAGGAGTCGCGCGGATGACGCTCGACCAGTGCCTGGCGGATGGCCTCTTCGGAGCCGCCGTAGGCCCAGGCGGTGTCAAAGTAGGTTCCGCCCGCGGCCAGAAACTCGTCGACCATCTGTGAGACCTGCGGTACGTCGATGCTGCCGTCCTCCAGCTTGGGCAAGCGCATCAAACCAAATCCAAGCTTCGTGGTTCCCTCTCCCAGGTATGCCATGTGGGTCCCCTCTCCCTGTGGCGTACGGTGCCCGGATGGTGCACCTGAACGAATTGTAGCAAGCGTGCTGTCGCCCTCGGGAAGCATTGCGGCGTCCGGTGTGGCAGCACATTTCGAGCGTTCGCGCCCATGCGGGACGTCTTGACTCCCGTGCCGCAAGGAGATGGGGCGCCAACCTGAAGAAAATCGGCGATTGGGCAATCTCGGTTTCTGCTCCGGTGCACACTGCGATTGTCTGCGTTTTTCTGCCCGTCAAACCTGCAGGTAGATTCAATATCAATAAGTGAAATGGTAGAGAATCGAATGCATCGCGAGGAAGACATTGCCAAATCGCCGATTTTCTTCAGGTTGGCGCCCCATCTCCTTCAAGGGACATCGTGGGACCGGTTCAGGATGGCCCGGGAGGAGCGCATGTAGCCGAGCCTTGTGCGAGGCCCGCGTGGCGACGTTGGCTCAGGCTTGCAGGCTCAGGTAGGCTGCCGGCACGCTGTCCGCAAGCCAGGTGCTGTCGTTGCCACGGTAGAACGTGATGCCGTCCTGCGCGGCACGCGCGGCATCTACCTGCAGGATTACGGTCTTTCCGCCATGACGTCGTCCCACCTGCCGCGCTGTCTCCACGTCTGTCGAGAGGTGAACGACCTGACGCCCCATGGGGAGCAGTCCCTCCGTCACGATGGTCTGGACGTTTGCCTCCGACGTGCCGTGGTAGAGGGTTGCGGGCGGCTCTGCCCGCTCGTAGGCGATGGCCAGGGGCACCGAATGTCCGTAACAGGCCCTGATGCGTCCGCCCTCCACGGCAAAGCGCCGCTTGGTGCCGTGTTCCACGACCTGCATGATGTCTGCTTCGGTGATCGTGCGTGGCCAGCCGCCGCGCCGGTTAAGGGCGTCGACGAACTCGCCGAGGTCGACGCTGCCATCAGGTGCCAGCGTGATGCCGATGCGCTCGGGCTGGTGGCGAAGCGCCTTTGACATCGCCTTGCTCAGGCTGACGTAGTTGACCCTGGGTGCCGTCTCGGTCGAACTCGGCATTTGCTGCCTGCGGGTCATCGTGGAGGCTCCTCTACCAGCTCGAACAATGCCTTCACCCGATCAGGCGCATCGTTGCGCATGCAGAGGTAGAACGTCACGTGTGCCTCGGGGTCGGTGATGGGGATGGCGCGGCGCGACTCGTGGCGGCTCGTGTTCTCCGGGGCGTTGGTGGTGAAGGTCAAGAGGTTGGACGTGCGCACCTGCTGCAGGAAGATGGTGCGGTCAGGCTGCGTCACGAACTGCGCGAAGGGCAGCATGCGCGTGTGTATGTCGTGCCAGAACCCTATGCCGCCATACACCAGGAAGGTGAGGCCGTCGAGCTCCGCAAAGGTGACCGACTCCCGCTCGTGCAGCACGTGGCCCAAAGGGACGTTGGCATACAGGTCCTCGTGCATGAAGCGACGCGAGCCGATGGTGGGGAGCTGGGGCTGGTATGCCGTGATGGCAAGGTCGCATGTTCCGTTGAGCAGGCGCGCCTCCACGTCCCGCTCGGAGGCGATGTCGGGCTCGACGATGGTGGTCGGGTGCTGCTCGAGCACCATCGAGCTCAGGCGCCACGTCGGGGCCGGCGCGACGCTGGCCACGCGTACCGTGCGCTCCCGCTTGGCGAGCGCGGCGAAGTCGTCGCGCAGGCGGCGCTCCTCGGCAAGGACCAGACGCGCGTGCTCCAACGCCAACCTTCCGCTGGCGTTTATCTGCATCGAGTTGCGCGTGCGGTCGAAGAGGGGCTGGCCGAGGTCGTCCTCCAGGCGCCGAAGAGAGCGCGAGAGGGCCGACTGCGAGAGGCGCAGCCGCTCTGCGGCGGCCTGAAGCGTCCCACGTCGTGCAATCTCGTCGAGCTGTCGAAGCTGTTCCAGCTCCATATAGCCTCCCTCGGATTGCGTCAGATGCAAGCTGGCATTCTCGACATGCAGTGTACGACGATTGTGGCCGACCGCATAATGGAACCAGGGAAAGGGCGCACCGGGGGTGCGGGAGAGAGAGAGAGGGGAAGCGCATCATGGCGAAGACGTGGCTCATCACCGGCTGCTCCGAGGGCAGCATCGGCGAGGGCATCGCCCGCGCGGTCCTGGAGGCCGGCCACAACGCGGTCGTCACCGCCCGCACCACCGCAAAGGTCGGGGGCATCGTGGCCGACC
>CACYWP010000045.1 GCA_902778135.1 uncultured Coriobacteriaceae bacterium | reverse complement strand
GGCGGAGGGACACGGGTGGGCTGGGCAGTCCCTCCGCCGTCACCGGGAGCGGGATGTGGGAGGGGCCCGCGACGGTGTGCGAGGCTTGCCCGCAGGGGGCCCGAAGGGGATCGAGGCGTCCTTGGGCGGGGTGACGGGGTGCCGGGCCGTGCCCGGCGGGGCGTCTTTCCGTTTGCAGCCAGAAGAAAGCGGCGAAGTCCTATGGGTATCCATCCTTCGGAAGCCCGTCGATGTGAGAATTGTGGAGATAAAGAGAGCGGGCGCACATCCGTCGCCGATCCAACGTTGTGTTCTGCAGAGGGGGTGAGAGCTTGCCGATCGCCAGAGACGAGCCCTTGAGACAAGAGAGGGCGCAGAAGATTGCCGAGGAATGCTATGCGGACGTGTTGGCGTACTGCAGGCGCCACGCACCGGCGGGGCATGAGGCGGCTGACCTGGCCCAGGAGACGTTTCTTCGCTTCGTCCGAAGTGGGGGCCACCACAAAGGAGGAAGGCCCATCGCCTACCTCATGAGGACTGCAAGGAGCGTCTGCATCGACGCGAGCCGGGAAAGGCGCCTCGAGACGGCAAGCCTCGACTTCGATGTCGCGACGGAAGACAGCCCGTATAACGACTCGGGCCTCATTGAGGCGCTCTCAAAGCTGCCTCCGGTCCTGCTTGAGGTGATCGAGCTCCGATACGGTGCCGACCTCGAGGTCGGCGACGTCGCCCGGGTACTCGGGATTAGCAGGTTCTCCGTGAGGAGGCGCATCAGGAGGGCGCTGGCTCTCCTCGAAGAGGAGATGGGGTGGTCTGGATGAACGTAGTCGATCGGGCTCGCATGAGGATTGCGCTCAGGCATCACTACCAACGGCAGGTCGATCCAGTGGGGGACGAAGCCATCGACGCGCTCGTCTCGGCCATGGTGGCAGAGGACTCTCGTGCGCGAGGAGGCGCGGAGTCTCGCCGGGGATTCCTGCCTTTCGTCGTTGCGCAGGCTCGCTTCATTCCCATCTGGGTATGGCTCGCGCAGGTTGCCCTCGTCGCGACCATGGTCCTTGTGGCCCGCTTGGCGGGAAATGGGGTTATGGCCCGCTGGGCGATAGGCGTGATGTCCGTCGCGTCCGTGCTCGTGTGCGTGCCGACCCTCCACTCGAGCAGGCTCCATGGCGTCGTCGAGCTTGAGTGCTCGTGCAGGCACAACGCAGCCTCAGTGCTCGTGGCAAGGTTGATTGTCCTAGGGTGCTCGGCCTCTCTCTGCCTGGGGGTCATGGTTTCCGCTACTTCGCGGGTGACAGGGATGGGGGCACTCTGGGTGGCGCTCTGGGCCTGCCCTCCGTACTTCCTCTCGTGTGCCGGAGCGCTGGTCATGCTGCGCAGGTGCAGGCCCTCGTCCGCGCTTCTCGCCTGCGTCGCCTGGACATGCCTCTGCTGCGGGTCCCTGTACATGCTCAGCGTCGCATTCCCGTCGGCATATGGGGAGGCCTCCCTCTCGGTCTGGGCGCTCGCCTCCCTCGCCTCCCTTGCGTGGCTCTCGCGAGAGGTCGTGCTTACCGTCCGCGCCGCATCGGCAGGCCTCGATGGGCTAACCCCCGTGGTCTCGGCTTCCTTCAGATAGGAGAGTGATTGCATGGAACTCAGGATTGACAGACTCAGCAAGCAGTTCGGGAGCCACATAGCAGTCGACAGGGTGTCGGCGACCGTGACCCCTGGCGTGGTTGGACTGCTCGGCGCCAACGGCGCCGGCAAGACGACGCTCATGCGCATGGTCTGCGACGTGCTGCGCCCGACCAGCGGCCAGATCTACTACAACGGCACCGAGGTCGGGGCCATGGGGGACGGGTACCGCGCCCTGCTGGGCTACCTCCCACAAGACTTCGGCTGCTACCCGGACTTCACGGCAATCGACTTCATGTGCTACATGGCGGCCCTCAAGGGGTTCAGCAAACGCGAGGGGCTTGCGCGAAGCAAGGACCTTCTCGAGGAGGTGGGCCTCTCCTCCGTAGCCCGGCGCAGGGTGAAGACCTTCAGCGGCGGCATGAGGCAGAGGCTCGGCATCGCGCAGGCCATGCTCAACGACCCGTCGATCCTGGTGCTCGACGAGCCCACGGCGGGACTCGACCCGAAGGAGCGCGTCCACTTCCGCAACCTCATCGCGAGCTTCGCGCAGGACAAGATCGTGATTCTCTCCACCCACATTGTGAGCGACGTCGAGTTCATCGCGAACCGCATCCTGGTCATGCGCTCGGGGCTGTTCATCATGGAAGGCACGCCCGAGTCGATCGTGGCAAGTGCCGCGGGAAAGGTCTGGGAGTGCCACGTGGACGCCCGGCAGGCGGATGCGATGGCGGCGCGCATGATGGTCGCGAACGTGCGCTATGCGGAGGGAGGGCGTGCCGTGGTGCGCGTGGTGGCGGACACCGCCCCGACACCGGACGCCGTCCCCGTGGAGCCCACGCTCGAGGACCTGTACCTGAACGTATTTCAAGACGCTGTCATGAGATAGGGAGCAGACAATGGGAACCCTCATCCGATTCGAGATCAAGAAGATCGTCCAGAACCGCGCCGGAGTGGCCGCCT
Source organism: uncultured Coriobacteriaceae bacterium (assembly GCA_902778135.1). Classification (GTDB taxonomy): domain Bacteria; phylum Actinomycetota; class Coriobacteriia; order Coriobacteriales; family Atopobiaceae; genus UBA1367. The sequence continues at coordinate 1,671 of CACYWP010000045.1, read as the reverse complement.
GCGCCATCGCGCTCATCCTCGTCATGGCACTCTCGCTGGGAAGCGTCCTCACCGCTGGCGCCTGGGACGCCCGGTCCGGGAGCTACGTGGAGGGCCTTGGAGCCTGGGACGCCATACGGCGCACAGAGCAGAGCCATGCCGGGACGCTGGACGACGCCCGCGTCGCGGAGGACATGGCCACATACGATGAGGCGCAGGCCCGATGGGCGCAGGACGCCGACCACCTCGGCAGCCTGTCCGCTCAGCAGATGATCGACCAGTACGGCATCGAGTTCTGGCGCGAGGTCGACCGCGTGCGCTCTGACGCGTACTACCTCAGGCTCAAGACCGCGATGCTGCTGGACGACAAGGGCACGCATGCGCCAGGCCTGCAGGAGGGTGCGGGCAACTTCCTCTCGAACGAGCTCTCCGGGAGGTACCTGGGGTTCTTCCCGTACGCCGAGTCCGAGAGGTCGTTCTGGGAGGGAAAGGCGTCGCGGATCGAGTGGCCGATAGAGTATGGCAGCGCCCTTGCCTGGGACGAGATTCTCAGCTTTATGGCCTTCTACGCCTTCGTCACGATTGCGGCCTGCATCGCCGTCTCCGGGGTCTTCGCCGGCGAGTACCAGGGCGGCACGGCGTCCATCGCGCTTCCCACCCTGCGGGGGAAGAGGTCCCTTCCCGTGGCCAAGGTGGTCGCGTCGATGCTCTTCGCGAGTGCGTACTGGTGGGCGAGCGTGGCGGTCGGCTCGGGGGTCTTCCTCGTTGCACTCGGTGCGGATGGGGCGGGCTTGCCTTACCAGATCTTCGACTTCGTCAACCCCTACCCCATGACGGTGGGCCAGGTGTGCGCCTCGCTCTTCCTTCTCGGCTGGGTGGTCACTCTGGGCTGCGTGGCCTTCACGCTGCTGCTCTCGTCGCGGCTGCGCTCTGTCATGCCCGTGGCCGTCACCCCGCTGGCGGTCACTTTCCTCGGGGTGTTCGCCAAGCTGATCGTGCCCCTTTCGAAGGTCGCCCACCTCACGCCCATGAACGTCCTCAACGACTCGTTCGTCGCGCTGGCAAGCTATGCACTCGGTCCGGTCGTGTTCGACCTGCCGTCCGCCGCTGCGCTGCTCTACGCCTTGCTCGCCTTGGTGTGCGCGCCACTGGCTGTGAGGTCATTTGTCCGCTATCAAGTTGCGTGAGTTCCCCGTTGCGGCCGCATGCGTTCAGCATGTGTGTGGCAGCAGCGAATCGGCAACTCACAGCAGTCTGCCTTTCTCCATCAGCTCCTTTACGATCGTCGACTTGTGCACCCTGATGCACCTGCCGATGTAGATGTGGGGCAGCTGCTTGCAGATGTCGAACGACTTGGTGCGCCCGATGCCGAAGACCTCCTGGAGGTCCCTCGGCGAAAGCCACTCCGGCCTGTCGGACAGCGGCGAGCGGTCCCTGAGGGAGCTCGCCCCGGTCGGTCCTTCCATCGTCTCTCCTCTCTCGTTTTTCTGTCACACAAAGGGGAGCCGCGTCATGTCGCTCTCGTACGACATGACGCGGCTCCGGGCCTCGTGTCTATGGTGTGGGCCGCCCTACGGCAGCCTGCCCTTCTCTAGGATCTCCTTGGCCACCGTCTGCCTGTTGACGCGGATGTTGCGCCCGACGTAGATGTGCGGCAGGGCGGCGCAGATCTCGTAGGACTTGCTCTTTCCC
>CACYWP010000044.1 GCA_902778135.1 uncultured Coriobacteriaceae bacterium | reverse complement strand
CCGCCCGGGCGAAGATAGGTAGGCCAGGCCGACCGGAGTAGCTACCGATCGACCTGGCCGGTTTTGCCTCTTGACAATGCTCAGCTCATATTAAAAAAGTGGATCAGGAACTAATCCTGATCCACCCAAAATCTTAATGCGAACCGGCAGCGGTTCATGCCGAGTTCGACGCTTCGCAGTTTGGTGCCCCCAGCGGGAGTCGAACCCGCCTCTTGACCTTGAAAGGGTCACGTCCTAACCGATAGACGATGGGGACTTGTGCGACTTCTAACTATAGCACATCTACCAGCCGTATCCGTTGCGCTCTGCGTAGGAGCGTGCCTGCTCGCCAAAGTTGCCCTGGGCCTCGGCCCAAGTGCAGAAGTCGGGAACGTCGCAGATGATGGGGTCGGCCTCGTGGACGGCCAACGTGACCTCGGCGAACGAGTACGCCTCGGCAGCGGGGCGATCCAGCAGGTACGTATCCACCATCACGGGGCGCAACAGGGCATACGCACCGCCTTCGCAAAGGCTCGCGAATCCCGCCAGGGCCCTGCGGGCCGCCGGCATCCTGCCGAGCTTGTAGAACAACAGCACTCTGCCCAGCTGTTGCCACGAGTCTCCGCGCCGGCCGAACCGCGCATCCAGTGCCTCGAAGCCCTCCTCATCCTCCAGACGTGCCAGCGAAAGAGCGCAGGTGTGTCGCGCGCCGAGCGGGTCGGAGGGGGAGAGTGACAACAACTGCTGGCCATAGGTGTCGGCCATGCGATAGCGCGCCGAATCCAGACAGGTCCGCGCGATTGTCGCCAGCAGCCGCAGCCTTCCGCGCGTGAAGACGTCGTGCCAGGCGTCTCCCGACTCCGGCGTGGCTATCGGACCCTGCTCGCCATCCAGCGTCCGCTCGAGATGCAGCAGCGCATCAAGCTGGTCGTCTGGCTCGAGATCGGCGGCAAGTATTGCCAGCAGGCGCACATCGATGCTCTTCGGGGCATCCTCCAGGGCCTGTGCGCAGTCGCGTGCCAACCGCGCCATCCGCTGGGTGCGCTCCTGCATGAACGCCTCGTCATCGCGAAACTCATCATCCTCACGCGACTTCATCACGCGGTCGATGGCCTGGGCTGCCAGGAGAAATGCCCGGTCGTCGGGGTCGTCGATAAAGGAATCCGGCTGTTCGCGCACGGTCAGCATCAGCTCGGCGTATGCGGCGGAAGATAGCCCACCCAGCTGTCGACTGCGACGACGAGCCAGGCGCTCGACGAACTCCTCGTGCAGGTTCATCGCGGCTCACCACCTCGTGAGCTGGGCGGCACCGGCCCGATGCCCGCCTGACGCACGATCCACGTCCCCAGTACCCCGCGACCCGCATCGTCGCGGCCTTCCTGCAGCAGGACCGTGCCCTCGGAAATGGCCAGGATCAGCTCATCCTCGCTGAACGGTGCGACTGCCAGTCGTGCGAAGACGCCGTCGGGCAGTTCCTTTTGGCTGGCAAGCGCTGCGGCAGCATGGGGATAGGTATCAATGAGCCTGGTCAGCAGCCTGCGCGCCTCGCTCATGTCGTGGCGCTTGTGGGCCAGCGAGATACGGGAGAGCTGCATCCAGGCGTCATCGGTGCCGGCTCGGACGAGGGGGCGGGTCTTGGCGGCGAATCGCTCCAGCCCTGCCTCGTCCTCCAGCTTGGCGTACGCGATGGCGCAGGTGAAGCGAACGTCCGAGCTGTCCTGCGGGTCCAGCTCCAGCAGCTTCTCGCCGATGCGGATGGCTTCGCGGTTCCGCCCGCAGATGACCGCCTTGCCCGCCTGCGTTGCCAGCCAGCGGTAGTAGGGGCGCATGGCTATGTCGGCTTCCAGCGAGGCACGCTCGGGGGACTCGTCGTCGGTGGCTGCGCGCACCTCCTCGCACGAGGCGCGAACGTCGTCGGCGGTGCGTGCGAGGAAGTCGTAGTAGCCCTCGAACGAAGGGCTGTCGGCTGCCGTCTTCATGCGGATGGCGTCGTGGCAGTGCGGGTCCAGGGCAATGGCCTCGTCCAACAGGCGGTGCCCCTTGGCAATGAGCTGCTCGGCGTGGGCGTCGTCAGCGAAGGGCAGCTCGTAGTCGATGAGGGTCGTCGCCTCTGCCACCAGGTGGAATGCGCGGTCGGCATCGGACTGGGGCAGGGAGTCGCGGTTCTGCGAGAAGCGCCTGCCGAAGGACGCGAAGGCGCGCGTGGCCGTTGCGGGGTCCTGACCGTCCAGGGAGCGTGCGAAGCGCAGCCCCAGACGCTGGTAGTCCTCCCTGTGCGGATCGTATGCCACGGCGCTCCTCTCGTGCGGTTGAGCATCCATGGTAGCGCATGAGGGCCCACGCCATGACCCCGTCACAGGAAGGGCTTAGGGGCGGGGGAGGCGACGGACGCTGGTACGCCAACGTGTACACTTCGCTTCTTGGGAAACGCTCTGGCGTGTACACTTCCGGCTCCCTGGTGTACACGTGGGAAGAAAACACGAGAGACCGAGTGTACACGCGAAGTGTACACGCCAGAAAACCAACCATCCTCTCAAGGGGCAGACCTGTTCCTGCAGGTATTCGCATCTTGGGGCGATTATGCATTCCTGGCGTATAGCCATGCCAGCCGGAGAGGGCTCGACCGCTCGCACAGATGAGCTGGAAATGGGGCTCTGCCTGCGGAAAGGCAAGCGTGCGAGAACGAGGCGAGCATCCTGCGACACAGCACGTAGTGTAAATCAGATACTCGATGGATGATGGATTGCTCGGGCATACCCTTAGGTGGGGGGCGGTCCATGGACAGAATCTACTTGACAGGGTCAACAGCGCGGTCGGTGCGTAGGCTCGCGAGGCAGGGTCGGGGAATCGCTTTGCATCCATCGGAGGTGCATGCCATAGAGCCGATGTCTCGAAAACGAGAGACGTTGTCATCCCTGCATCTTGACAGCCTATGGGAGTCACTGTGTCTGGGAAATGGGCGTAATGTCGAGCTGCTTGTCTGTCAGCCGAGCGAACGCATTCGGGCCCGCGGCATCAAGTGTCATGTGCTATCGAGGCCGCTCCCTCCCGGCTCTTTCGAGCGGTTGGAGCCTGTGTTCGGTTCGGTTGCGTCTGCCTTTCCGCATGATCTGGAGGTGATGGTGGAGTCACCGGAGCTTTCCTTCCTGACAGCTGCCGGCCAGTTGTCCAGGCTTGTTGCAAGAGGGGCAATTGGAAGGCAGGAGGCGATGCTGAGGCTGCTCAAACTTGGCGTGGAGGATTGTTCAACGTATGCGTTGGATCCCTGGAGACCCTTGGAAGGGGAGTGCTCGTATCGTCATGCGCCCGTTATGGACCCCAGCCGTCTGCGCACGTATCTGTCCGAAGCGGCCGGCGTTGCGGGTTTGCCCCTCGCACGTGAGGTCGGTGAGCTTGTTTTCGAACGGTCGGCGTCTCCGATGGAAACGTTCATCCATGCGTGTTTGGCGCTACCTCCGGCGATGGGCTCGCTCGGCTTGCCCCGCCCGGAGATGAACAAAGAGATACCCGTTTCCGAGCACCGGCGGCTCATGCTCAATCACGTTGATCACATTACGCCCGACCTGGTATGGGAGACATGGAAGATCATCATCGAGTATTTGGGACATGGGTCCCACAAGGGTGATGATGCGCGGGACGAGGACATGGGTCGCGTGCAGGATTACCAGGTCCTTGGCTACCTCGTGTTTCCCGTACGGTTCGTTCACGTGCAGTCGCCGGCCGCATTCAATGGGCTGGCGGTGCGGTTGGCTACGGCGATGGACAACAATGGGGGAGAGGGGTTTCAGGCATGGGTGAAGGAGCTGGTGGGTGACCAGGGCTTTCTGGCGAAGCAACGCCTCCTCTTTGCGACCATGCTTCCACCGGTGCAGTGGGCGTGAGGTGCGGGTGCGATTCGAGCCGCTTCTGGCGTGTACACTTCCGGTCCCCTAGTGTACACGTGGGAAGAAAACACGAGAGACCGAGTGTACACGCGAAGTGTACACGCCAGAGGGGGTGGCCTTTTCGCACAAGAAAAGCTCCCATCGCTGGGAGCTTGTGCTCACTGGTGGGCGATGACGGACTCCCGCGTTGCCTCCGGCAACGCTCGAAGGCCTCGGCCTCCGGCCTCGGCCCGCGACAGGCCGCCGGCCTGTCGCGACCTCGCGGTTCGAGTCCGTTGCGGCCTTTTCGCACAGACGATATGAGCTGAGCATTGTGAGCCCCTCACCTGTCGCAGCTCCGTGGGTCGGGCGACAATGGTCGTACCACCAACCGTGGCCGCGCGCCACAAT
>CACYWP010000043.1 GCA_902778135.1 uncultured Coriobacteriaceae bacterium | reverse complement strand
CCGTCCCGCCCGGGCGAAGATAGGTAGGCCAGGCCGACCGGAGTAGCTACCGATCGACCTGGCCGGTTTTGCCTCTTGACAATGCTCAGCTCATATTAAGAAAAGCTCCCATCGCTGGGAGCTTGCATTCACTGGTGGGCGATGACGGACTCGAACCGCCGACCTTATCCTTGTAAGGGATCTGCGCTACCAACTGCGCCAATCGCCCGTAGCTGGAAATTATATCACAGCTGTGTGCGGAGGGGGACCACGCGTCGCCTGCCCTCGGGCTTTGCCTATACTTTGGCGCATGAATACTACAGAAGCCGCGGGCGCGACGCCCGCATACACCACACTTGGGTCACTCGTCGAGCTGCTGCGGAGGGAGGGGCTGCTCCTTCGCGTCGACGGCCTGACCGGCGATGCCGCAGGTCAGGAGGTCACCGGCGCGGATTGCGACTCGCGCGTGGCAGCGCCGGGCCACGTCTTCGTCTGTAAGGGGGCGGCGTTCAAGCCTGCCTACCTGACCTCGGCCGTCGAGCGCGGGGCGGTTGCCTACCTTTGCGAGGAGCGTCTGGCGGACCAGCTGGCCGCAACCTGCCCCGACAGGCCTGCCCTTGTCGCGAGCAATCTGCGTCTGGCGATGGCGCGCCTGTCCGCCCAGGCCTGGGGGCATCCCGACCGCGCGATCGACATCGTGGGCATCACCGGCACCAAGGGAAAGTCCACCGTCGCCTACATGCTGCGTACGATTCTTGACCGCGGCGAGACGGGCAGTGGCGCGGGCATCATGGGCTCGATTGACACCTACGACGGCATCGAGTCGTTCGAGAGCGTCAACACGACGCCCGAGTCGCCCGACCTCTGGCGCCATCTGGCCAATACCCGCGACGCCGGACTGCCCTGCATGGTCATGGAGGTCTCGAGCCAGGCGCTGAAGTACGACCGCGTCATCGATCTGGGCATCGACGTGGCCTGCTTCCTGAACATCGGCCGCGACCACATCTCGCCGGTCGAGCACCCCGACTTCGAGGACTACTTCGAGAGCAAGCTGCGCATCTTCGACCAGGCTCGCGTCGCCGTGGTCAGCCGCGACATGGACCATGCCGACGAGGTGCTGGCTCGCGCGCGCCGCTGCGAGCGCGTCGTAACGATTTCCGCCGCGGAGGGTGCGACCGAGGGCTGCGCGGACGTGTGGGCGAGCGACGTGCGTCCCCAGCGCGGGGGCATTGCCTTCGTCGTGCACAGCACGCGCGGCGCACGGGAGATGATGGTCTCCATGCCCGGGTTGTTCAACGTGGACAACGCGCTTGCCGCCGTCGCCATCTGCGAGGTGCTGGGCGTGGACGATGCCGACATCGCGGCTGGCTTGGCGCACGTGCGCGTCCCGGGGCGCATGGAGCTGCTGGAGACGGACGACCCACGGGTGTGCGCGTTGGTCGACTATGCTCACAACAAACTCTCCTACCAGCGTTTCTTCTCGTCGGTGAGCAAGGAGTTCGCAGGGCGGCGCATCATCGCGCTCTTTGGCGCCCCGGGGGACAAGGCCCAGGAGCGGCGTCGCGAGCTGCCCGAGGAGGCGTCGAGGTGGGCGGACCTCATCATCTACACGGAGGAGGACCCGGCCCACGAGCGCGTGGAGGACATCTGTGCGCAGATGGCGGCGAACACCCCCGCAGACCAGGAGTTCGAGGTCATCTGCGACCGTCCGGCTGCCATCGCGCGTGCGGTGGAGGAGGCGTTCGCCGCGCCGGAGGGCGCCGTCGTGTGCCTGCTGGCGAAGGGTGACGAGACGCGCCAGCACGAGGGCGACGCCTTTGTGCCATGCGAGACCGATGGCGACATCTTTGCGCGCGAGGTCGCGCGGCATTTTGGGGAGTCGTCCGCGAGGGGATAGCCCGCAGGCGAGAGCATGGGATCCAATCCGGCGGAGGCGTTTGGCCTCTGCCGGCTTTTGGGAGGAGACAACGTATGGCAGACGAACCACGCATCCGCTCGTTCGGGCGGGCGTATGACCAGATGAGGCCCGTGACGCTGACGCCTGGTGTGATGAAGAACGCGGACGGCTCGTGCATGGCGGAGTTTGGCGACACGCGCGTGCTGTGCACCGCAACGATCGAGGAGGGCGTACCACAGTGGCGGCGCGGCCAGCGTGCCGGCTGGGTGACGGCGGAGTACGCGATGCTGCCCGCCTCGACCAACCGTCGCACCCCGCGCGAGCAGCGCGGACGCAAGGGTCGCTCCATGGAGATCGAGCGGCTCATCGGCCGAAGCCTGCGTACGGTGGTGGACCTGCGGCAGTTGGGCGAGTTGACCGTCACCTGCGACTGCGACGTCATCCAGGCGGATGGCGGCACGCGCACGGCGTCGGTCACCGGCGCATGGGTTGCGTTGCACGAGGCCCTGAGGAACTGGGTCGATTGCGACCGCATCCATCGCATGCCGCTGACGGGGCAGGTTGCCGCCGTGTCGATGGGTGAGGTCGATGGCCTGCTGTTGCTGGACCTCGACTATCCCGAGGACAGCCATGCCCAGGTTGACATGAACCTGGTGGGCACGGCGGACGGCCGCATCATCGAGGTGCAGGGGACCGGCGAGCGCACGTCGTTCGACCGCAGCCAGCTGGACGCCCTGCTCGATTTGGGGCAGGCCGGCATCGAGCAGCTGGTGCGGATCCAGTCCGAGGTCACCGGGTACACGCAAGGACGCTAGACGCGGGCGGCACTCGCGCAGACAGGAGCAACCCATGGCACAGATAGACATCGCAACCCTCGACCCCGCAGCCACCGTGGTGGTGGCGACGGGCAACGCCCACAAGCTGACCGAGATCGAGGCCATCCTCAGCACCGCTCCGGCAATGGAGGGCGTGCGCTTCGTGGCGCTGGGGGAGCTGGGCGACTTCGACGATCCCGAGGAGGACGGAGAGACCTTCTTTGACAACGCCCTGATCAAGGCCCAGGCGGCATTGGACGAGACGGGCCTGCGCATGGCCGTCGCCGACGACTCGGGCCTGTGCGTGGACGCGCTGGGCGGGGATCCGGGAATCCACTCCGCGCGCTGGGCGGGAGAGCACGGGAACGACGAGGCAAACAACGACTTGCTGCTGGCCCAGATGGAAGCCGTGCCTGACGCCGAGCGTACTGCACGCTTCCACTCCACGGTCGTGTTGATCTCTCGTGACGAGGACGGCGAGGAGATCCTGGCGGGCAACGGCGACTGCGAGGGGACGATTGCGCGCAATCGCCGAGGCACGAACGGCTTCGGCTACGACCCGCTGTTTGAGCTGGTGGACATCCCCGGCAAGCGCATGGCCGAGCTGGAGCCCGAGGAGAAGAACGCCATCAGCCATCGTCGTCGTGCGCTGGACGACCTGGTGCGCAAGCTGGCGTAAGCCTTCGCTGACAAAGGGCCCATCGGAGACATCCGACCATCGATCCCTTCTTCGTCCCCGACGGACGAAGCCGATGGGCGGAACTGGTGGTCGGAGGCTACAGGTCGAGCACGCACACCTCGTGCGGATAGCTATTGAGCACCTCGCAGCCGTCCTCGGTCACGATGACCAGATCCTCGATGCGCACGCCGATGTCGCCTTCCAGGTAGATGCCCGGCTCGATGGAGAAGACCTGTCCCACCTGGACGGGCTCGTCATGCGTGGCGCTGACATCGCCGGGCTCGTGGTCGACCAGACCGATCTGGTGCCCCAGGCGATGGGTGAAGTAGGGGCCATAGCCCGCGTCCTCGATGATGCGGCGTGCGGCCAGGTCGATCTGGGCGAACGTGACGCCCGGACGAACGATGGCCTCGGCCGCCTCGTTGGCACGGCGCACCGTCTCGTAGACCTCCAGCTGGTGCTCGGTGGGTTCGGCGGTGAAGAACGTCCTCGTCATGTCGGAGCAGTACCACTGGTACTTGCAGCCCACGTCGAAGAGCACCATGTCGCCCTTGTGGAAGACGGTCTGGTCGGGCTCGTGGTGCGGGTCGGCGGCGTTCGCCCCGAAGCTGACGATGGGGGAGAAGGAGTGGTCCGTCGCTCCGAGGCGACGATACTCGGCCAGCAGGCCCGATGCGATCTGCTCCTCGGTCACGCCCTCGCGCACCTGGGCGGCGAGCCAGGACATCGCCTGGTCGTTGATGCGGCTGGCCTCGCGCATCAGCTCCTGCTCCTCTGCGCTCTTGATCGAGCGCGTGGCGTCGACGGCGTCGGATGCCAGGCAGAAGCCGCTTGCCGCCCGAGCGCCCATCAGGGGCAGCAGCCATCGCGCAGCCAGGTCCTTGTCAACACCAAGCGCCTTCTGCGGGTCGCATGCGGCGGCCACCAGGGGCACGGGGTCGTCGGTGTCGGAGAACAGCACGATGTCGTTGCAGTATGCGCTGGCGTCGGGGAACAGGCGGTTGCAGAAGAGCGTGGCGGTCTGCCGGCCGTCCTTGACACCCAGGTAGAGGGCAAAGAAGCGCTCGAAGGGCTGGGTGTAGTAGCCGGTGAGGTACCAGATGGCCAGTGGGTCGCAGACCAGCATCTGGTCCAGGTCCCGCTCGCCCAACCTCCGGATGACCTCTGCGATGCGTCGCTCGTGCATGGGAACTCCCGTCTCGCGTGGTGTGACGTCAGCAGTGTAGCGCACCGTCGGACGTCAGCGGGCGCTGCTTGCCAACATAAGTTAGCTTTGGCAAACGGACTGCGCTTTTGTTGTAGTGAGGGAGATGCATAACTGTCTACCTTTCGTGAATGACCGTTTGCCGTAGTAAACTAGACAGCTGCACATACATTCTGGGTGACGTCTGTGCCTTTCGCGTCACCTGGCAGGAGGTCAGATGGAAACCGAGATTCCCCCCGTCAACAGAGTCGACACGATACGTGATGAGCTGGGCTCCCTTGCGGGCACACGCCTGAAGGTTCGCGCGAATATGGGCCGCTCCCGTATCGTCGAACGCACCGGCACGTTGATTGCCGTGCACCCGCAGCTGTTCGTGGTCGAGGTGGAGGAACGTCGCGGGCGCAAGGCGCGCCAGTCCTACCAATATGTTGACGTCCTGACGGGTACGGTGGAGATCTACGACACCGACACGGGGGAGCGTCTGCTGGACTTCACGATCGAGGAGTAGCTGCGCCGATGGCCCTCGAGTCGGTCGATGTGCTGGCCCCCGCCAAGCTCAACCTGCACCTGGGCATCCATCCCGGGCGTGACGAGCGCGGCTACCACCGGGCTGACTCGGTGATGATCGCCCTGCAGCTGGCCGATGCGGTGCACATCCAGCGCGCAGACTCCCTCTCTCTGACAACGAGCGTCGATTGCGGTGTTTCGCCCGAGCGGAACACCGTCTTTCGTGCCGCGCAGCGGCTGGGCGAGGCCCTGGGTCGCAGTGATGGCTGGGCGATCCATGTCGAGAAGCATGTCCCGTCCCAGGCGGGCATGGGTGGCGCGTCGTCCGATGCGGCCTCGACGCTGCTGGGGCTGTGCCGGTTGTGGGATGTCGACCCCCTGGATGCGCGCGTCGTCGACGTCGCACGGTCCATCGGTGCGGACGTGCCGTTCTTCCTCACGCTGGCCCCTGCGCTGCTGACGGGGGCGGGGGATGTGCTGGAGCGGCAGTTTCCCTTCTTGGGCGACGTGCCCGTGGCGCTGGTGCATCCGGATGCGGGTGTCTCGACGGTTGAGGCCTATCGCGAGTTCGATCGTGCTGCGCACGAGCCGCAGTCGAGCGAGCGGATGTGTGCGGCCCTGCAGGCGGGCGATGTCGCGGGCGTTGCCGAGGCGCTCTACAACAACCTGGAGCCCGCGGCCAACCGGCTGGTGCCGGTCACGGCAGAGGTGCGCGCCTGGCTGCAGGGACGTCCCGGCGTGCTTGGTGCCCAGCTGACCGGGTCGGGCAGCTGCGTGTTCGCGATCTGCGAGAGTGACCGGGCGGCGTGCGAGATAGCCCGCGACGCGCGGGAAGCGAAAAATTGGTGGGCTTGTGCGACAAAGACGGTTGGCGGGGACGCACGCTTCTGCTAATATGAATCGTTGCAACGGTGGCTCAGCTTGGTAGAGCGCTCGGTTCGGGAGCTAGGGAACGCAGTTTCACTACCTAATTCCCAAAAGCCGATGAGTCGCAGGTAAACGGCTCGTTGGAGAGTTTGTGGCCACAAGCGGGCCACGGCGTGGCCACAAAAGTGGCCACAAACCCGCGCGGAACGGGCCTGCGGCAACTGCCGCTCATCCGATTCGCTGGGCGTCGTGTCGGGACGTGGCGCAGTTTGGTAGCGCGCACGGTTCGGGACCGTGAGGCCGCTGGTTCGAATCCAGTCGTCCCGACCATGAAATCGCAGGTCAGGGGAATAATTCCCCTGACCTTTTTCTTTAGCTTTGGCCACAAGCTGGCCACAAGTGGCCACAAGTGATGGTTCCGAGCTGCGCAAACGCGGTGGTATCTCAAGATGGACATAGATGCAGGTTTTGTGATGCGGATACCGTCTGATTGCATGTGATAGTTGGTCATCCCATGCAGCGTGCAGCAGACATCTCCGGGTTCTATAAAGGGACCGCCCTCCCCTTACGGGACAACCTCATGACGAGGGAGAACGAGATGGCCGGGATAGACGCTTCAATCAGAAGGGCGATCAAGGAGGACCGCCTGCACCCGCGGTGCAAGGCGGACCTTGACAGGCTTTCGCTCGCCAACGCATCGATGCCCGACTCGGACATCTGGCTCGACGTGCGAGCAGTTGAGCTCTACTTCCAAGTCGACAGGCGAAGGGTCTACCGTCTCATCGAGAGCGGGAGACTCCCCCACGAACGCGTAGGCAGGAAGATCCTCATCAGCAAGCAGGCCGCCAGCGTCGCTCTCGCAAGCCCCGAGCGGAGGCGTTAGCTGCCGTATGGCAGCGGTCAGCTGTCAATTTGTGTCCGGGGCAATTAGTACCCTCTAATCAAGCCAGTCCGAGGGCGCGTATGTGCGCCTGGACATGCTGGATGTCGCTTGCCTCTGCATGGCGAGGGGATGGTCAGGCGTGGGCAGACTGTGCGGTAAGACATCGGACTCCCCAGTATCGAGGTCCATCTAAATCCTGGGCGTGATGGTTCGGCCCTGGACACAGACCACAGGACACTCGATTGCCCGCCCATGCCCCCGGGTCCCAATTCAAGACGCCGCCGAAGTGCCGTCTCGTGGCAATTCCGTGAAGCGGATACTGCGGGATACCTACAGATACTTCGGCACCTCCCCTCCCAACATCAACGCTCCCGCTCGGCCTATAACCGCCTCATCCGTGGTCACGCGAGTCCGCCCTGGGGCATGCGCGTCCACGGCAGTCCACTTGGTTGACGGAGGCGCTCATGGCCCACCAGAGGTACACGTTCGGATTCACCGGGGAGAGCTCCCGCCCCCTCGGCGAGGAACGCTTCTCCCCGCAAAACGAGGCTGACTACGAGAGGCTCGCGCGCATCGCTGCCGCCGAGGCCGCAGGCACCGACCTGCTGCTCGACGTGCGCGACATCGAGCTCTACGCCCATGTCTCCCGGAAGACCGTCTACCGCCTGGTGAGGCGCGGGGTCCTCACGGAGAAGCGCATCGGCCGAAACATCCGCGTCAGCAAGCGCACCCTCGACTCCCTGCTTTCCCAGGAGATCGGAGGGTAGCGGCATGCCCGACCCTAAGCCAAAGAGCCTCCTCGCTCAGCCCGTCACGACCGACCAGGTACGGCCAGCCACCGCAGCTCAAACACACCCGGCTGGTGACATCGAGACGGCGCTTCGGCGGCTGGTCGAATCCACCGCAAGGTAGGAGGAGACAGTCATGATCGACGAGGAGAAGAGCACCCAACTCAACCCCATCTACGTCTGGGCGATTGCCGCAGAGTACTTCACCATCATGCAGACGTGCCAGCTCCTGCGCGTCAGCGTCAACAGGATCAGGGCATACATCGAGAGGGACGACGACCCCATGCCGTTCCGCTGCTTCCCGGGGCAGACGAAGGGATACTTCATCCACAAGGACGACCTGCGCGAGTGGCTCATGCGGAACACGGTGATGGTGCACGACGAGAAGGCCAATCATGGCTCGCAGAGAACGAGACGGTAAGAGCAGGGCGGCCGAGTTCGTGAAGGTCTACCGCTTCATGACCGAGGGGATGGGGCTCACGGGGACGTCGCTGCTCGTCTACGCGCGCATATTCGGCTTCTGCAAGGACACCGGAGGGTCCTTCTGGGAGAGCCGCAGGGGCACGGCGGAGTTCCTCGGCATCAGCGAGCGCCAGGT
>CACYWP010000042.1 GCA_902778135.1 uncultured Coriobacteriaceae bacterium | reverse complement strand
GCTGGCAGAGAGGTATTCGCGCTGGGTGATGGATGGCTTGCCCGTAGACGTCGAGAGCCCGCAATAAAAGCCTTGACAATCTATAGGAGCGTCGGTTTTTGCTGTCAATCCAGGTATAATGGGAGGAGAGCGAGAGGAGATGGGGATGCCGGAGCCCAGGTTCAAGCCCTGCATGCGGGACCAGCCGATGCTGCTGCCGCCGGACATGGGCGACCTGGTGCCGGAGGGCTCGATGCCGCGCGTCGTGGACATGGTGGTGCGCTCCATCGACAGGTCGACGCTGACGGCCCTCTATCCCGGCGGCGGCGCGCCCGCCCACGACCCGCAGATGATGCTCAAGGTGGTGCTGCTCGCCTACGCCTCCGGGATCTACTCCAGCCGCGCGATCGCGCGGGCCACCCGCGAGAACGTCGGGTTCCTGTGGATATGCGGCATGCGGCCGCTCGACCACTGCACGGTCAACCGCTTCCGCACCGAGCGGGTGCGGCCCGTCCTCGAGGAGGTGTTCGCCGAGGTCATCCAGCTCCTCGCGGACATGGGCCTGGTGACGCTCGACACCTACTTCCTGGACGGCACCAAGATCGAGGCCAACGCCAACAGGTTCACGTTCGTGTGGGCGAAGTCGACCGGGAGGCACAAGGAGCAGCTCCGGGCCAGGGTGCGCGCCCACCTCGCGGCCATCGACGAGATGGACGACGAGGAGGAGGCGCTGGCCCCCGACGACCCGTCCGAGATCGACTCCGAGGCCATCGCCGAGGCCGCGCGCAGGATCAACGAGCGCATCCGCGACAAGGGCGTGGGCAAGCGCCCGAAGGACGAGGAGGGCAGGGCCCTGAGGAGGGCCAGCCGCATGCTCGAGGGCGAGTGGGCCGAGCGCATGGCCCGCTACGAGGAGCAGGAGAGGACCCTCGCGGGCCGCGGCAGCTACTCCAAGACCGACCGCGACGCGACCTTCATGCGCATGAAGGAGGACTCCCTCACCAACCAGACCAAGCCCGGATACAACGTGCAGGCCGGCACCGAGGGCCAGTTCATACTCGACGTCACCTGCCACCAGAGGCCCGGCGACACCGCGTGCATGGTCCCCCACCTGGAGCACGCCGAGGGGACCATGGGCCACCTGCCCTCCGAGGTCGTCGCCGACGCCGGCTACGGCTCCGAGCAGAACTACGCGTGGCTGGAGGGACGCGGGTGCGACGCCTACGTCAAGCACAACGAGTTCTTCCGCGAGTGCAGGAACTCCAGGTGGCGCGAGGACCCGATGAGGCCTGCCAACTGGGCATACGACGGGGAGGCCGACGCGTACGCGTGCCCGGAGGGGCACACGCTCTCGTTCCGGAGGGAGGAGGCGACCAGGACCGACCTGGGCTACGAGTCAACCACCAGGGTGTACGTGGGCGAGGGCTGCCCGGCATGCCCCCTGCGCGGGAGGTGCTTCAGGTCGAAGGACCCGGAGGCGGTGCGCGTCCTGCGCGTGAACCCCACCCTCGACGCCTTCAGGAGGAGGGCGTCGGAGATGCTGCACACCGAGCGCGGTTCGATGCTTCGCAGGCGCAGGTCCGTGGACGTCGAGACCATCTTCGGCGACATCAAGCGCAACTGGGGCTTCAGGCGGTTCCACCTGCGCGGGCTCGAGAAGGTCGACCACGAGATGCGCATGGTCGCGATGGGCCACAACATCCGCAAGATGGCCTACGCGCTTGCGGTGTAGGGCTTGTTCCGCCCCTTGCGCACAAACGATGGCCCGCAGCCACAGCCGATTCTGTGATTGCGGGCCATCTGTTCAGGGGCTTTTGATACCGTCCCAGACGGTCGAACGCGCCAGTGGTATGGTCTATGGAGCCCACCATGACGAAAAGAGGACCCATGATCAAGCTCGTGCTCTCGGACATGGACAACACGCTCATCCCCTTTGGCCGACAGCTCGTCTCCCCACGGACCATCGACGCAATCCACGCCTGCCAGGAGCAGGGCGTCGACTTCGGGCCGACCACCGGACGCGACCGCTCCGAGCTTGCGAGCTTCTTTGGCGGAGATCGCAGCTGCTACAACACGGCCGTGGCGGTCAACGGCCAGAAGGTGTACTACCTGCGCTCCCTCGTGTTCGAGCGAAACCTCGACGATGGCCCCCTGCGTCAGGCGGCCGAACTGGTGGCGGGAAGACCCGGTTGTGCCTTCATTACCTACCGTTCCGACGGGCTGGGCGATTGGGTTGGCATACCCCGAGAGGAGATGGGCTCCATGTACGACCGCGCGTTCATGGCGGGGGGCATGTGGCACGAGACGCTGCCCATCTATCCGGTAGCAAAAGCAGGCATCATCTGCCTTGGCGGCGACGAGGCGGTTGCCGAGCTACAGGAAGAGCTGCAGGCAGCCTTCCCGATGTTCGAGTTTCTGAACACGGTGGTCAACTGGCTGGACGTGTCCATCCGTGGCTGGAGCAAGGTCGAGGGGGTCAAGCAGCTCATCAAGACGTTGCGTCTGTCGCTCGACGAGGTCTGCGTGTTTGGCGATGCCGACAATGACCTCTCCATGCTGGAATACGTTCCCAACTCCTGTGCTGTGGCCAACGCCAACGAGAACGCCGCGAGGGCTGCACGGTGGCACGTGGGCGCCTCGGCGGATGATGGCGTTGCCATCGCCCTCGAGCAGATTGCCGAGGCGGCACGGCTGTGCAACGAGCGCGGCACAGAAGACGTGCTGCCTGCTTTCATGCGTGAGGCATAGCGGATGGGGAAAGCCCACGACTGCGCTTGAAAACGCGGAATTCGACCATCTGGGACGGTTCTCCGCGGTCGAATCATCTATAACGTTTCGACCGGCGAGAACCGTCCCAGATGGTCGGACCGTCTCCTGCCGCGCATGACCAGCGCATATGCCACACCCTGGGCCACCGCCGTCACCGCCCAGCTGATGGGATAGGCCAAGACGAGATGGGCATAGGTCGGCAGGACGGCGAAGCCCGTGTGCACCCACAGGATGCGCGTGCCGCAGATACCGATGATGCTGATGGCCGCCGGGATGGTAGACCTCTTGTAGCCGCGCATCGCCCCAGAGAAGATCTCGTTGATGGCATTGACCCACTGGAAGCCGGTAGCGCGCAGAATGCGGTCGTAGGCGAGGGGCTTGACGGCGGCATCGGTCGTGAAGAGCCCGACCAAAGGCACCCGCAGCAGGTAGAACAGCGCCCCCACCGCAAACGTGAACGCCGGCCCCAGCATCAGCGCCAACCGCGTCGACCTGCGGCAGCGCGCCTCGTTGCCGGCACCGTCGTTCTGGCTCACGAAAGTCGTGGCCGCCTGGCTGAAGCCCAAGATGGCGTTGTAGGTGAAGTACTCGAAGTTGGTGGCCACGGTGGTCGCCGCCATCGCCGTCGCCCCCAGCGAGTTTATGGCCGCCTGCAGCACGATGTTGGAGAGCGAGAAGACCGACGACTGGATGCCCGCAGGCAGACCGACGCGCACGATTCCGCCCAACGACGCGCGGTCGATGCGCAGCTGACGCAGGCTGAGGTGGTAGGGCCCCGTCTCGCGCCGCAGCATCTCGACCAGCGCCAGGCTGCTTGCCACGTTGGAGAGCAGCGTCGCCAGCGCCACGCCGGCTACGTCCATGCGAAGCCCCACGACAAACAGCAGGTTGAGGGCCACATTGAGGGCACCGGACACGACCAGCACCACCAGCGGGCGGCGCGTGTCGCCCTTGGAGCGCAGCACCGCCGAGGCGAAGTTGTAGAGCATGATGGGCGGCATGCCCAAGTAGTAGATGCGGAAGTACAGCATTGCTTGGTCGAGCAGCTCCTCGGGAGTCCCGATGGCCTGGTGCACCGTCCGCGCCAGCAGCTGCCCCGCCACCGTCAGCACCAGCCCGCAAGCGAGCGACAGCGCGATGGCCGTGTGCGTCGCGCGACGCACCCCCTCGTCATCGCCTTTGCCCACGCAGTTGGCGATGGTTACGTTGGCGCCCAGCGAGACCCCCACGAAGAGGTTGACCATCAAGCTGATGAGGTAGGTGTTGGCCCCCACCGCAGCCAAAGCGTCCGATCCGGCAAAGCGCCCGACCACCGCAACGTCGGCCGCATTGAAGAGCTGCTGCAGGAAGCCACTCGCCGCGACAGGCAGCGCGAAGGTCATGATCTTGGGCGCGAGCGAGCCATGGAGCATGTCGATGTCGTGCGAGCGTGCGGACTGTGCCACGGAAGCGAACTCCTTATGCTGCGGGATTGAACAGTTATCCATGTTATACGACAGATGAGACAAAAGTGACAGATGGGAAAGCGTTCCAAGCGGCTGGACGCGGGAGGGGCTGACAGCCTCGACCGCCAGCCCCTCTTGGTCACTCGTGCGTTCTGGTTGCCCAGACGCGTCGCTTAGCGCTCCTCGTCCCTCTTGCGCCTGCGGAGGAAGACGCCGCCTCCCACAAGGGCGGACCCGATGCCCGTGAGGAGCATCGTCAGCAGGCTAGTCTCAGCCGTCGGATCACCCGTCGAAGCAAGCCTCTCCGAGGTGGTGCTGCCGCCTCCGGTTCTGGACGAACCCGTCGTGCCTCCGGTGGTGTTGGTCGAGCCTCCCTTGTTGGAGTTCCCGGTATCACCGTCGTCCTTCTTGGTGTCGTCCTTCTTGGTGTCGTCCTTCTTGGTGTCGTCCTTCTTGGTGTCGTCCTTCTTGGTGTCGTCCTTCTTGAGGGTGTTGGTCACCTTGAAGCCCTCATCCACGTTACCGGTAGAAACGCAGGTATTGGCAAAGCCCTCAGGCACGCCCTCGACCTTGATCTCCTTGACCGTGTACGTGATGGACTCGTAGATAGGCACGTCCGTAAAGGTCTTCGTCGGGTTGTTGGCATCGAGCGTCACGGTCATGTTGTCGATCTCGTTGCCCTTGCCAAGCACCTCGGCCGTGGCCTCCTTGAGCGACTTGCCATTGCCCAGCAGCTCGATGGTGACCTTGGCGTCCTTCGGCCAGGCGATTTCCTTGCCCTGCGCGTCGACCCATGCCTTGGTGACCTTGGTGGTCTTGGTAGGCGGCGTGACCGTGATGTCGTTGGCCTCCAGCGGATAGTCGCCGTTCTCGGCATAGACGATGTAGTTCGCTCCCGTCTTCACGCCATCATGCTCGGGATAGTCCTTGCTGATAACGGTGTGGTTGTCACCGACATCCTCGTCGTTCTTCTCGTACTCTTCCTCGACACCAACAATCTCGTTGTCAAGAATGACCTGGTAGGTCACGCGCACCCAGTGGCCGCGGAGGCCCTGCTCCTCTGCCTTGGGGATGTCGACCGTCAGCAGCTTGTTGGTGGTGTCAACCTTTGCGGTGAACTCACCGACAGGCGTACCCTGTGCCTTCTCGACCGTGCCGTGGGCGGTGTGGTCGTTTTCGGTACCGATGTCCTGGACGGTAACCTCGGTGTTGACTCCATCAAGGAAGCGGATGCCCTGCACGAGCGGATCTTTGATGACCACGCGCTCGGCGTCGTTGGTCACGAAGGCCAAGATGTCGTAGGTGAACGGCGTGTCGAAGGCCGGAAGGTCCTGATGGACGTCCTTGTTGATGTACTTCTCGAGCGCCGGTGCCGCATATACGTTGGTGATGACGAGCGTATCCTCGGTGCAGGCCTCCTTGCTGGTGCCGTAGGTGACGGTGATGTCAAGGGCGGTCTTAGCCTCGTTGGCCTTCGCCTCGACCTTGGCCCACTTGGTCTCGGTATCGTAGGTGACGTGCAGGGTGTCGCCCTTGGTCTCGGTGATGGTGTAGTAGTACGTGCCAGGCTTGTCGAAGCTCAGAGTCTTGAAGCTCTTCTCCTCGTCGGCCTTCACCTTGATGATCTCGACTTTGGTGCCGTCCTCGGTGGCAAGTGTGAACTCGAACTCCTCGTCAGTCTGCCACGGAATGTTTTCAACCAGCTCCTTCTTGAGCGAAATCGTGCCCGTTCCGGTCAGCAGTGCGTCCTCGATGAGGATGACGCCGCCGTCGGTCATGGTTCCCTTGGTGACGACCGTGCCGTCAGCCGTGATGGAGAAGGTGGTGTCGGTCGCGATCGCGTAGCCGTCTGGGGCCACCGTCTCGCGGAGCGTGTACTCGACGCCTGTCTTGAGGCCGGTAATCTCGTGGACCTCCTTGGTGGAGACCCACTCCTCCACGACCTTGCCCTCGGAGTCGATGACCTGGATGTGGGCGCCCTCGAGCTCCTCGCCGCCGGCGATATCGACCTTGGAGACCTTGACGGACGTGATCTCGTCCTCGACAACCATAATCTCGTTGCCGTCCTCGTCGACCGTCTTGGTCCCGGTGGTGGTGACCTTGCCGTGCTCGTCGATGACGAACGTGGTGGACGTGGTCACCTTGTACCCGTGGGGGGCGACCTCCTCGACCAGCGTGTACTCGACGCCGGTCTTGAGGCCCTCGATCACCTTGGGCTCGGCGGTGGAGGTCCACTTGGCCTCCTCGCCCTTGACCGTCTTCACGACGTTGCCCTCGGCGTCCTGGATACTCATCTGGGCGCCCTCGAGCTCCTTGCCGTCCGTTATGTCCGCCTTGGAGATGGTCACCTTGGTCAGCGCGTCCTCGACCAGGAGGATGCCGTCCTCGGTGGTGCTACCGGTCGTCGTGACCTTGCCCTTCTCGTCGATGGTGAAGGTGGTTTCGGTGGCGATGGTGTATCCGTCGGGTGCCACGGTCTCCTTGAGCGTGTAGGTGACACCGGTCTTGAGGCCCTCGATGGTGTGGATGGCCTCGTTGACGTCCTCGGTCGCCTCGTCGTCGGCGGCGGACACCCACTGCTCAACAACGTTGCCCTCGGAGTCGATGATCTGGATGGTCGCGCCGGGGATCTCCTCGCCGTCGGCGACGTCGGTCTTGGAGACCCTCACGGAGGTCTTGGCGTCCTCGATGAGGATGGCTCCAGAGTCAGAGGTCTTGGCCTCGGTCTTGATGGATCCGTTTGCGTTCAGCGTGAAGACGATGTCTGTCGCGATGGCGTAGCCGTCGGGGGCCACGGTTTCGCGAAGCACGTAGGTGCCCGGCTTGAGGCCGATGATGTCGTGGGTCTTGCCCTCCTCGGAGGTCCACGTCACGTCCTCGCCGTTGAGCTTGATGACGTTCTTGCCCTCGGCGTCCATCAGCTTGATGGACGCGCCTGCAATTTCGTCACCTCCGCCCACGGCAACCTTGGACACGCTCACCTTGGTCGGTGCGTCCTCGACCAAGATTTCGTTGGTACCGGTGGTCTTGCTCGTGGTGTGATCGGCGTCGATGGTGCCATTGTCCTTGAGCATGAAGGTCGTAGAGGTTGCGATGGCATAGCCGTCGGGAGCTGTGGTTTCGATCAGCGTGTACTCGACGCCAGTCTTGAGGCCTTCGACCACGTGCGGGCCGTCCTCACCCTCCACTTGACCGGAGGTCCACTCGGTGAACGTGCGCTCCTCGCCCGTGTCGCCGCGGTAGACGATCTTCATTTGGGCGCCAGCGAGCTCCTCGACCGCGCCAGCCGCGACCTTGGAGATTGTGATCTTGGTGATGTCATCCTCGACCAGCAGCACGCCCTCATCGGATACACGTGTGTTGGTCTTTTCAGCATCGATGGTGCCGTCCTCGTTCAGGAAGAACGTGGTGTCGGTAGTGATGGAGTAACCGTTCGGGGCCACGGTCTCGTGGAGCGTGTAAGCCTGGCCGCCCTTGAGTCCGATGACCTTGTGAATGCCTTCGTTGACATTGGTGGTGTTCGGGTTGTCCACCTGGGAATCCCACTCGGCATTGTCGCCGTTGATATCCTTCACGACTTTGCCGTCGGTATCCAAGATCTGGATATGCGCACCAGCAAGCTCCTCGCCCGCCCTGGTGGCGACCTTGGAGACCTCGATCACGAGGTCGCCGGTCTCGGCCTGCCTCTCGTAGACGTCCTCGAGCGCGGCCAGCGCGGCCTCGTCGCCGACGGTGGACTTGGTGACCTCGACGTCCTTGGCC
>CACYWP010000041.1 GCA_902778135.1 uncultured Coriobacteriaceae bacterium | reverse complement strand
GTAGCCGTAGAAGGCCTCCTTCTCGTAGCGCCAGCCGGCCTTGGTGGTCAGGAAGTCGCGCTCGGCGACGCTGCGGGTGAAGTGGTGCTGGCCCTTCTTCAGCCTGCTGTTGTAGACGCAGTAGAGCGAGATCGCGCCCGCGTCGCCCTTCGCCGCTGACCAGAAGGCCGGCGCGCCGCCGTTGTCGACGGTCCAGCCGTACTTGGTGGTCAGCACGCGCACCTCGTTCTCGTCCATCGAGTAGTAGTGGTCGCCCATCTTCTTGTTGTACAGGCGGTACACCGGGGTCCCGACGCCATCGGGGGCCATCCACGCCACGTCCTCCTGGCGCCAGTCGCCCTTGGTGATGATCGGCAGCTGCTTGTACTCGTTGGCCGAGGTCGTCCACAGGTGCTCGGAGGTCTTCTTGTTGTACAGGCGGTAGACGGCCACGGTCGCGACCTTGTCGCCCGGGTCGTCCCCCGGGTCTTCGCCCGGGTCTTCGCCAGGATCGTCGCCCGGACCCGGGTCTGACGGCGCAACGATCTTGAACGACGCGGTAGAGAACCCGTATAGTCGCCGATGCCCGCAATCGTGACGGTTGCCGTCCCCACCTCGACGTTGTTCGCATAGCTGACCGTAAAGTCGATATCCTGCCGCAAGGCCTTGCCGTCCAGCTCGACCGTCACCGCAGGCGTCAGCGCCTCACCCGTGTAGCGCTGCTCCCCATCCAACGTCACCGTGGCCCCCGAGATGTCCTCGGGCTCTGGTTCGGGCTGCGGTTCCTCGGGCTGGCCGAAGCGCGCTCGCAGCTCACACCCCAATCCCGCCACGAAGGCATAGGTCGACTCGGTGGAGACGAGCTTGCCGTTCTCGTACCAGCCTAGGAACTGTTGGCCTTCGTCGGGTTCCGCCTCGACGATGGCAACGTCGCCCAACATCAGGGTGAGGTCCTCGGTGACCCAGCCACTCCCCTGCTCGATGCCGGTGTAGACATAGGTGTACCAGGGGTCGTAGCGGTCTTCGCCCACATGGGTCGGCTCGCACTGCTGCCCGCCCGTCGTGACGGTGGTTCGCGGGTCGGCTCCGCCAATGTCCACCGAGGAAGCCACCGCCACCTCATAGGTCTGCCCCGGTTGCAGGGGCAGTCCCTCATATTCGACATTCGATTCGGCAGGGCACTCCTCGTCCTCGCCGTATTCGCAGACCGTTACGCTCATCGACCCCGCATCGGTTGCCACGATCTCGAAGCGATACTCCTGGTCGCTGGGGTAGATGACGTACTTCGCGTCCCCAGCCTCATAGGCCTGGACGCCGTAGGCCAGCGTCTCCTCGTCGACGACGCCGCCCTTGATCTGGCAGACCACGCACCCGTCGCTGTCATATCCCGTCACGTCAACCGGGCAGTCGACAAGCAGGCTGGTCAAGAACGAGCGGCCCGAACCCTTGCGCCATGTCCAGTCACCGTCCAACAGCCCCGACAGGCTGCCCACGCAAATCTCGTCGATGGTCGTGTTGCAGCGGTTCTTCCACCCGTCGATGCCGGCGTACACCAGCGCACCGCCCTCGTAGACCGAGTAGATGTCATCCCCGTCGACGCACAGCTCCTCCATCATGGGCGGCACGTTGATGACGCGCGCGTCCTTGGCCTGGACCGTCTGTGTGGCCTGACTGGGATCGATCGGCCACACGAGCAGGCTCGAGTCGTGCTTCCTGCCCGTCGAGCGGTTCATGACGAGGTAGGTCTGGCCGTTGTGCTCGGCAAAGGTGATGCCGTTGGCGGACTTGGGGATGTAGATGGTGCGCCGCGCAACCAGCTGGCCCCCGACCGGTTCGAACCCCACCAGGCGGCAATTGGCCTTGTCATCGGCGCGCTTGAACTCCCCGATCCACAGCAGGCCGTCGTACCAGGTGTTGACCGACGCACGCTCGACGGCCGAGGCGGACGAGCAGGGCACCATCTGGTACTGGTTTGCGCCAATGACCACGCTGTCGCTGCGGCCCTCGGTGTCGACCGCCTGCTCGATGGCCGAGAGTGGGATGCGGCACTCCTGCACCTTGCCCAAGGGCTTGTACATGCTCATCGCCACCCAGACGTTGCTGCCGTCGAACGTGATGCCACCCACATGGTTGCCCGTGCCCGACAGGCCGCCGAAGTCCTCCAGCACGAGGGTCTTGAGATACCTCCCGTCCGTGCGATCGAGCACGTAGATGACCGAATCGTGCGTGCTGACGGACTCGTGGCAATGGTGCGAGGCAATCTCCGCGGCCAGCTGGGGGTTGCCACCAACGGCGGCGTTGCTCTCGAGGGAGTGCTTCATCCCGTCCTTCTCGCTCCAGCTGCAATAGGCACTGACGAGAACCAGGTCGTCGGTGACGCAGACCCCTTGCGGCACCATTGCGTCGCAATAGCCGTCGTCGCCGATGCGGGTCACCTCGAGGCCTGGTATCGGGTAGCTCTGCTCGCCAGCCAGGGCCCCCAGCGCGGCATAGCCAGACGTCGCAGAGATGGACAGCGGGGAGAACCAGGTGTAGCCGATGCCCGTGCGCAGGGTGTTGGACACGCCATCATGCAGTCCGGCAAAGTCGGGATAGACATGCTTGTCGGTGGAGGTGGTCTTGCCCACGACGTAACCGTCACCCATCTTGGTATAGGTGTCGGGGATGCCACGGCGGTCATCCTCGATGGCTTCCGGCTCGAACCATAGGCGCTCTCTCGTGGACCACCATGCCCCGGTCGTCGAGGTCGCGGCCGGGATGGGTCCGTAGAACCTCTCGCCAATCGTGAACGACTCCAGGTCGGTGCATCCGTCGAACATGTCTTCCATGCAATCGGAACCCATACCCGACGTGTCGAAACTGGAGATGTCCAGTGTCGTCAGATTGTGGCACCACTGGAACATTTCCTCAAAGGTCTTAACCTGGGAGGTCTCCCACCGAGACAGGTCGAGGCTCTTGACGTAGCAGCCGGTGAACATACCGCTCATATCGGTGACCTTTGAGGTGTCAAAGTCGGAGACGGCCAGCTCGTAGACCGGGCAGATGGCAAACATGTAGCGCATGTTGGTGACCTGATGCGTGTCGAAGCCGCTGACATCCAGCGAGGCCAGCCTGCTGCACCCGTAGAACATGGAGCTCATGTCAGTGACGTTGGACGTGTCGAAGCCGGAGAGGTCGATCTGTTCCAGCGACTCGCAGTAGGAGAACATGTCGCTGGTGCTCGTCAGGGACGTGAGCCCCGTCTCCGGGAAGGAGATCGACTCCAGGACCTCGCAGCGGCTGAAGAGGCAGGAGGCATTCTGTACGCCTCGCAGTTCCACCCTACTGAGGTCGATGCTGGTCAGCGCCTCGCAGTCATAGAACATGGAGCCAGCGTCGGTGACTCCGGAGAAGTCCAGCGCGTCCACATCGACGGAGGGCAGGATCTTGCAACCGGAGAACATGCCGTTGGTCGTCGTCAGATGGGGCGTCCCGGTGTCGGGCAGCGCATAGCTCGTCAGGGCCGCACAGTCCCGGAAGAGGTTGGATAGGTCGCGAACCTCGTGGAGGTCGAGGCGCGAGAGGTCGATGGAGGTCAGGGCCGCACAGCCGGAGAACAGCCCGCTCGCGTTCTCGAGACTGCCCGTGTCCAGCTGCGACGGGTCCAGGGAGGACAGGGACGTGCAGCCGGAGAACATGAGGGACATCGAGGTTGCCTTGCCGGTGTCCAGTGGTGACAGGTCGATGGAGGAGAGGGAAGAGCACCCCTGGAAGAGGGAGCTGAGGTCCTCGGCACCGCTGACGTCGAGCTGTTCGGTGTTGACGCCGGTCAGGGACTCGCACCCATTGAACAGGCCACTGAGGTCGGAGACGCCGCCCAGATGGAGAGATGAGAGCTCCACGCTACCCAGCGCAGCGCAGCCGTCGAACATGCGAGTGGCCGCAGTGAGGTGTGCCTGTGCCAGCCAGCTGGGGTTCGCGCTGGTCAAGGACTTGCATCCTGCGAAGAGGTAGCTCGCATTTGTCACGGCGGGAGTTCCTGCCGCAGGCATGCGCAACTCGGTCAGCGACTCGCAACCCTGTGCGAGATGGCTCATGTCCTTGACCGCACGTAGGTCGAGCCGGGACAGGTCGATGACCTGGATCCGATTGCAGTAGGCGAACATCGAGCTGATGTTGGTCACCGATGCGGTGCTCGCGGAGCCCCAGGTGACGGTCTGCAGGGACTGACAGCCATCGAACATCTCGCTCAGGTCGGTCGTGGCAGACAGGTCGAGGCCCGATAGGTCCACGTCGGCGATGTAGTGGTGTTGGTAGAACATCTTGGCGAGCGAGGGGCAGCCCTTGACACCTTGCGCGACCTTCACGCGCTTGATGTCGTCGAAGTGCTCGTTCCAGGGGAACGGCCTGGTCTCGTGGACGGTTGAACTCTTGAGCGTTCCCGAACTCCCGCGCTCCGGGGCAATCGTCAGCAGGCCCTCCTCGTCGATGCTCCAGATGCAGGTGCCGCATGTCCCGCTGTAGGTCTTTGCCCACGCCGGTGTCGCCATCGTCAGCAATGCAGCCGCCACCATCAGCACGAGCACCAGTGCCTTGGCCATCTTCGCGCGTCCCGGCATCGTTCCCCCAACCGCCATCCGAAGCCAACGCCTTTGATGATAGCGCGAGACGTCCGTCCGTCGGTTCGTCCAACTGGGACGGTTCTCCACGGTCGAAAGGGACCCCACTCGACCATCGGGTTCGACCATCTGGGACGGTTCTCCTTGGTCGAAAGCCTCCATCCCGACCATCCCGGCCACCTCCCTCAACAGTGCATCTCCGGTTCGACCTTCTGGGACGGTTCTCCACGGTCGAATCATCTATAACGTTTCGACCGTGGAGAACCGTCCCCGATGGACGAACACCGAGCGGGAAAGAGCGGCTCCCTCGTTTTCGCGTTGAACGAAGGAGCCGCCCCTGGTTTTCGACCGGGGAGAACCGTCCCCGATGGTCGGGCAGGTGCTACGAGAGGCCGTAGAAGCCCACGCCCTCGTCGCGCCAGCCATGCTTGGCCACCAGCACGTCGCGCTCGGCGGCGTTCCTGGTGTAGTGGTGCTGGCCTCGCTTGAGCCTGCGGTTGTAGACGCGGTAGAGCGGCACGGCCCCACTGTCGGTACGCGCGGCGGAATAGAAGGCGATGCCCTCGTCGCGCCAGTCGCCCGACTTCAGCAAGCTGGCCTTCTCGCCAGCCGACGTCGTGTAGTGGTGGTCTCCCGACCGCAGGTTGTACAGGCGGTACACCGGCTGGGCGGAGGTGCTTGGCGCCATCCAGGCGACGCCCTCCTGCTTCCAGTCACCGTTGGTCATTACGGGCAGCTTGTCATACTCGCCCTTGCTGCGCGTGTAGAGGTGCTCGCTGGTCTTGTGGTTGTAGAGGCGATAAATGTTGACGGTCGGCAAATCGACGATGTTGAAGGTCATGCTGACAGACTTGACGAAGTTGCCCTTGCCGGTCACCGTCAGGCTCGCCTGACCGCGATCGACGTTGTTCTCGTAGGAGATGGTGTAGTCGGTGCCCTCTACCAGGCGCCGCCCGTTCCACATGACGTCGGGCTTGGGTTGGACCTGCTTTCCGGTATAGCGCTGGTCTGCCAGCGTCCCCAGCGTCGCCTTGGAAAGGTCCGCAGCCACGATCTTGAAGCTGGCCGTCTTGGTGCCAGTGAAGTTCCCCTTGCCGGTCAGTGTCAGCTTTGCCGTGCCGACGTTGGTGTTCGCACTGTACGAGACCGTGTAGTCGGTGCCTTCCACCAGCTGCTTTCCATGGAAGGTCACCTTGGGGGCCGGCTTGATCTCGGAACCGGTGTAGGTCTTGTTCCCCAGCGACGCGACCGTGGCCTCCGATAGCGGCGCGGGGTTGATGGTAAAGCGCTCCCGTGCGTAGCCGCCCTCGTAGTCCCCGATGCCCGTGATGTCGATGATGCCGGTACCTGCGTTGACGTCGTTCAGGTACTTCACGGAATAGTCATCACCCTCGGTCAGGCGACTCCAATACCCATCTTCGTCTTGCACATAGACTCCGAACGCGGGATGTTGGTGCTCTCCGGTGTAGGTCAAGTCCTCATCTCCATCGAAGCTGACCCACATGTCGTAGTCGCTGTTCGGCAGCACCTCGACCTCTATCGTCTGCTTCTTGCCATTGGGCAGACTGGCTGTGACAGTTGTCTTGCCAACACCCACGCATGTCAGCATGGCGCATTTGTCTTTGGTATAGCTTGTGCCGTCGTAGTCATAGTAGACCTCGTCGGATGATGAGGTACCCATCCACTTCACGGTGCCGACCGATTTCTGGGAAGAGGAGAAGGTGATGATCTTGCCTGCTTGCCGGTCGGCCAACGCGAGGTTGCCGGAATCGCCCAGTAGGGCGGACTTCGAGTAGCCAGGATTGGCGACCAGCATGAGATCGTCGCCAACCGTCGCTTCGACGTACTTGCTGTCATCAAACGTATGATAGACGCGCAGGTCCATCGTGTCCTGCTCGAAGATATCGAAGAAGGTCACCGAGTACTTCTTGGAGGACCGGTCGCCCTTGACCGTCACGTCGTAGACGTCCCCGTCCCGATAGGCGCCCGTGCCGCCGAGCCACCAGTTGACGCACGGGCCATCGCCGTAGTTGACGCGGTTGACGTACACGCGACCGTTCTTGCTGTCCCTCTGGGTCAGGTTCCAGGCCTTGCCGTCGCGGCGGCGGACGACCTGCACGGCGATGGAGGCGTCGCTGCCCAGGGCGCCGACGTCCGTGATCAGACTCCAGTCCGTCTCCGGATCCGAGAACAGGCAGGTCGGCATCAGGCGAGCCGGCCACGCCACGTCAGTGTAGGCGTCACTGGAGGACTGATCGAAGACGTACATGGCGTTGAATCCCAGAGAACCTTCTTGGTAGACGTGCCCCACGCCCACCTTGCCCAAGGCAGAGCACAGCAGCCAGCGGCGATGGCCGTCGACGCCACGATTGCTCGAGCCCGGGTCGTCGAAGTACAGCATCACGTAGTTGGCAGGAGAAGGGTATCCGTACCCAATATTGGACGAGCTTGCCCCTTTATAGCCCTTCTGGTAAAGGGCGTCTGCCATGCCCGCCGGCTTCGAGGGGGTGTGGCTCATCGATCCATTTGCCGCATTGACCAGGGCTGCCGCCTGGGCATACTCGCTGAGCCCCGCGTCGTTGGTGATGTTCGAACTGATGCCGGCGACATAGCGGGCGAAGTTGAGGGCGTTGATCATCTGCTGGATCGAGCTGTTCGAGAGCTTGCCCGGCGCATAGGGCGCCTTGATGTTGGGCTTTGTCACGTAGGTCGGATAGGCGTTTATGTCGAAGGGATGGCTGGTGAGGAAGCTGCGGATGGCAGCCATCGTACGTATTGCGGGCTGCCTGGCCGCCGAGGCGCCGAGCGCGCCGGGCTCCGGGCCGTTGATGTCGATTGGCGCGTCCTCGCCCGGGATGTCGGGATACTGCGACTCGTCGGGCAGCTCCTCTGTCGGGGCCTGCTCGTCGACGACGGCGTCTTCGAGCGCCTCCTCTTCGGCGTCGGCCTGGTCCGCCACCGGCTCGCCTGCGTCGGGCAGCATCTCGACGGGGGCCTCCTCGGGCGCAGCCTCCCCGACGGGATCGTCCGCTTCGTTCACCTCGAGCGGCTGCTCGTCGCCTTCCTCGGTTACGTCCGGTGCCACGACTTCCTCGTAGGCGATGACCTCGTCGACCGCCTCCGCCCATGCGGAGGCGGGGGCGCCATCCACAACGAGCGCGACGGAAAGGACGGCCGCAAGGATGCCCGCCAGCCTGCGCGACAGGGGGTGCCTCCTCTGGCTCTGTTTGTACTGATCGTGTGACATGTCTGCTCCCCCTCTTTCCGCTCCGCCGACGCAACGGCCAAGAGTATAAGGTCCCTCCACGCAAAACGAGGGAACACACCGCAGGTAATCCCCCGCCGGTCGGTGAGACGGCACCGAAATGCGACCTTCGGCCCTCCTTTTCGACCGGGGAGAACCGTCCCAGAAGGTCGAGTTCGAGTTTCGACTGGGGAGAACCGTCCCAGAAGGTCGAAGGTTTGGGACCCCGGACAAAATCTCGGACCCCGAGTGGGGTCCAGGGAGGGAGTCCGATGTACACCAGGGAGGAGCGCGAGGGGATCCTGTGGGAGTTT
>CACYWP010000040.1 GCA_902778135.1 uncultured Coriobacteriaceae bacterium | reverse complement strand
CGTCCGATGCTGACAAAACCGCAGGTCAAATACCGAAAAGTGACTTGACGGCCAGAACGGTAAAGCCTATCTTTGAACGCTGGAACTTTTTCGGGACCGAGAGGCCGCTGGTTCAAATCCAGTCGTCCCGACCAGGCTCACGAGGGGGTCGCTGGCAGTACGCCGGCGACCTTTTTTGCAAATGCCACAAACGACCCGCTAATCTGTGCCATTCTCCCAAATGAGATTACTGCTTCGAATCCAGTCATCTCGATTATTGAGCAAAGGGAGACCATGGTGGATCATTCACGTGCACCAAGATGCCTTAGCGGAGGAATCGTCTCGAAGGGAGCCGTGTGATGGCTGGGTTCTCCATCATCCTGCTGATGCTTGTCCTCTGGCCGTTCATGCTGGTAGGAATGCTTCTAACCGTCGCGTTCGCCGCCACGGTGGAGTTTGTGACGAGCCCCGCGTTTCCGGTGTTTCTTGCCTCGCTGGTGGTAAGCGGCATCGCACTGATAGATGTCATCCGCATCCTCTGGGGCCACGTGCGCGACAAGACGCTCCGCGAGATGCACCTCAAGGAGTTCGTACGGCCTACAATCCTCTGCCTGGTGGCGTTTCTGCTGTTCGCGGTCGCGTGCATCATGACCGGCTCGATGCTCTACACTTGGTGGCAGTCGATCGAAACCGACGTGAGCACGTGACGATGGTACCGAACACATTGCCCTAGACAACGTTTTTTGGGAGTGTGTTCAGATGCAGAGGTAAGCCGATGACGGTCAAGCAGGCGCTGCTGTTGGCGAGCTATGGCACGACCCACGCCGAGGCCCGTGCGCGAGGAATAGGGGCGTTGGCAAGCGAGGCTGCAGCCGCGTTTCCCCGGCGTCGGGTGATGGAGGCCTACATGAGCCCCAAGGTACGCCGCGTGCTGCAAGCTCGTGGTGAGGGAATGCCTGGTCCCGCTGAGGCGTTGCGACAACTGCGTGCCGAAGGGCGCGAAGACCTCTTGGTGCAGCCCTGCCTTGTGGCGGAGGGCAAGGCCCTCGACGCTTTGTTGGAGGAGGTACAGCTGCAGACAGACGGCTTTGCCCGCGTTTGTGTTGGTGCGCCGCTAATCGCGTCGGCGGAGGATGCGGCTGTCGTAGCCCACGAGCTCTGCGTGTGCCATGCGCCGATGGAGGGCGGGGCTATGGTCTGTGTCGGACACGGGTCTGGCGCGCGTACCGAGCAAGCCTTTGCGCTCGTGGCGGCAGCACTTGCGGACGAGGGGCGCTCAGATGCGCTGGTCACCACGCTCCACCACTCCGATGGCGTAGAAGGGCTTTTGCACCGCCTGCCTTCCAATACCCACACAGTGACGCTCGTCCCCCTTCTGCTTACGGCGGGGAGCCATGTGTCGTGCGAGCTCGCGGGCGCCCAAGAGGCGAGCTGGGTCAGCCGTCTGTGCGCTGCGGGCCTGGAGGCTCGCTGCGAGCGGCGCGGTCTCCTCGAGCATGCACCCATCCGCGCCCTGTTCCTCAACCATGCTTCCTGTGCCTCCCACGACGGATGGGGATCCACCTAAAGGGTGTATGCTAAAACCCACGCAAGCTACCCATGGGCGGAGGATGACATGCATGCAAAAAGGTTGCTGGTGGTGCTGACGCTTGGAATGTGCCTGCTCTTTGCCGCGGGCTGTGCGCAGCAGACTAAGCCGACGTCCTCCGAGGATAACACCAAGCCCGGACAGACTGAGCAGGCTGCCTCCACCAAGAATAACGCCCCCGCCGATACCAGCCTAGATCCCCTCGCCAGCATCACTTCTTCCTCGCGCGTGGTGGCACTCTCGCGTTCCGTAGGCGAGATGTGGCTGCTTGCGGGAGGCCAGCTGGTGGGCACGACCGATGACGCGCTCGACCTTCCCTCCCTCGCCGGGGACTGCGTAAGCATTGGCACTCTGTCAAAGCCGAGCCTGGAGCAGGTTGTAGCCTGTGAGCCCGACCTGGTCATGCTGACCGAGGACCTCTCCGTCCACAAGGAGTTGCACCAGAGCTTGGACGAGGCGGGCATTCCCGTGCTGGTGGTAAACATCGACTCGTTCGACGACTACGACACTGTCATGCAGCAGCTCACTGCGGCGACGGAGCGCGATGACCTGTATCAGCAGAACGTGGCAGACGTGCGCACGCAGATAGAGAGCGTCATTGCCAACGCCACGCATGAGGCGGGTGGCACCTATCTGGCGCTCAGGACCTCCGCGACAAAGAACAAGGTGCTCAAGAGCGACAACTTTACGTGCGACATGCTGGATGACCTCGGCCTTTCCAATGTGGCCGACGACACCTCGACGCTTGACGACCTTTCGCTTGAGGCAATCGCCGACGTGGATCCCGACTGGATCTTTGTCGTGTACCAAGGCGACGAGGCCGAGGCGCAGAAGGCTTACGAGGAAGCCTTCTCGCAGAATCCGGTGTGGAGCGAGCTCTCGGCCACCAAGAACGGCCATGTGGTCGTGCTGTCCAAGGAGCTCTTCCAGTACAAGCCCAACGCCAAGTGGGGCGAGGCCTACGCATATCTCTCGCAGGTGCTGTACGGATCGTGGGCATAGCTTGCGAGCTCAGGGCGACAGGGGCGATAAGGACGACGTGGCCGCCGACGCAAGCCGACGCGCGGTGTTGGCGCTCGTAGCGGGTGGGCTCTGCCTTGCGCTGGCAATGGCGGCGTCTCTTCTCGCCAGGACAGGTGCGCTCTCCACGGCAGAGGCGTGGCACGCTCTCACCGGCGCGGCAACCTCGTCCTCGGCGCACCTCATCGTGTGGGGCGTGCGCCTTCCGCGCGTGTTGGCCGCCTGTGCCTGCGGAGTCTCGCTGGCCGTGTCGGGAGCCCTGCTGCAGGCCGCCCTCGACAACGATCTTGCCTCGCCCCAGGTGATGGGGATCAATGCAGGCGCTGGCTTCTTTGCGTTGGCTGGGACGCTGCTCTTTCCGTTTAGTGGGGTCGCGCGGCAGCTCATGGCGCTTGTCGGTGCGCTCGTTTCGACGCTCATGGTGTATCTGGTGGCGCGTCGTGCCGGGGCGGCACGCACGACGCTCGTGCTGGCGGGCGTCGCGGTGTCGAGCCTCATGAGTGCTGGCTCGAACGCCATCGTGACCATCTGGCCCAAGACGGTGGTGGACAAGCTGGCCTTCAGTCTGGGAGGTCTCACGGGTGCCACGGTGTCACAGCTGACCCTCTCTGCTCCGTTCATGGTGGCGGGCCTTGGGGCAGCTCTCCTTCTTGCTCCGGGCCTTGACCTGCTGGCGCTTGGCGATGAGACGGCTATCGGCCTTGGTCTTGACGTGCGGCGCCATCGCGTGGTGGCCATCGTATGCGCGGCGACCCTTGCGGCGGCAGCGGTCAGTGTGTGCGGGATGCTCGGCTTTGTGGGCCTCATGGTGCCCAATCTCGTACGCATGGCGGTGAGATGCGGACTTAGGTGGGGCCTGCCCCTCTGCGCGATTTGGGGCGCGGTGCTGTTGGTAACGTGTGACCTGCTCGCTCGCGTGCTCTTCTTCCCCTACGAACTGCCCGCTGGCCTCTTGCTCTCACTCCTGGGTGCGCCGTTCTTCATCATGCTGCTCATGCGCAGGAGGCGACCGCGATGATCGAGCTGCGCGAGGTGACGCTGGGATATGGCGAACAAGTCCTGTTGCGGGTGGACGAACTCACGCTGCCCCGAGGCAGGATAACTGCGGTAATCGGACGCAACGGCTGCGGAAAGTCGACGCTTCTGCGAGCGTTGGTGGGCGTGCTGCCCTATGGGGGCAGCATCCGGCTGGACGGCGATGAGCTGCGCTCACTCTCTCACCGTGAGCGTGCGCGCCGTGTGGCGTACCTGCCCCAGACGCTTTCGACACCCGCCATGAGCGTGCACACGCTGGTGGGGCACGGGCGTTTTGCCCGTCTGGGCCCCCTGCAGTCGCTCTCGAGAGCGGACCGCAGTGCCATCCAGCAGGCAATGGAGCTCACCGACGTCTGGGAGCTACGACACGCCCTGGTGCGTGACCTTTCGGGAGGCGAGCGGCAGCGCGCCTATCTTGCTATGGCCATCGCGCAAGACACGCCGATGCTTTTGCTCGACGAACCAGGGGCGCATCTGGACGTGTCTCATCGTTTGGAGGCAGCGCGCATCATGCGCCAGCTTGCAAACGAGGGTCGCGGCGTAGTGGTGACCTCTCACGACCTACCAGAGGCATTCTCGGGATGCGACGACATCTGTATCGTCAATCATGAGACAATAGTGGCACAGGGAGCGGTGGATAGCATTGCGGCAGATGAGACGTTGCTTCGGGATGCCATGGGCGTGTGCGTACGGAGGGTTGAGGGAGAAGACCTGGTCCATCCCTACTCGCTGAGCTATTGATGACGCAGCTCCGATGGCTGACGTCTGCTCTTCTTGCCATAGGGCTCCACCTCAGCTAGGAATGCAATTAGTGACGAGCAAAGGAGGGATGCCATGGGCTTCGAGTTGAGCAGAGAGGGGCTCGACCGAGTCTTGACCGAGCTTGGCGAAAGCTATCTGCTATATGCCCCGGTTCTAAAGGTGGGTGAGGGGCGCTTCACCGACACTGACGTGGTCCGTTACGACTATGTGAGCTCGGTGGAGCAGATCGAGCTGGCCCACAAGTCGGACTATGCGTTCAAGGAGCTGCTCACACCGCTCTCCGAGACGCTGTTCTTCTTCACGGAGAACGAGTGCAAGGTGGCCGACGCCGAGGCGCGCAAGGTCATCGTCTTCCTGCGTGCGTGCGACCTGCATGCCGTCAAGCGGCTCGACCAGATGTACCTGGCCAACGGTCCGCAGGAGGACTGGTTCTACCGTCGCGTCCGCGATCGTGTGGCGTTTGCCCTCATTGGTTGCCCGGAAAGCTTTGACAACTGCTTCTGCTGCAGCATGGACACCAACGTGGCACCAGAGGGATGGCTCTTCTCGCTGGAGCAGACCGACGATGGGTACCGCTGCGTGGTGGCAGACGAGCAGCTGACCGAGGTGTTTGCCGCTCAGGCTGTGGGTGAGGCCGCCTTTGAGCCGGCTCACGTGAGTGCCAACGATACGGTGGTACGGGTGCCCGAAAGCGTTCCCGTTGCCATCTACCAGCATTCGATGTGGGACGAGTACACCGCACGCTGCATCAAGTGCGGCCGCTGCACCATCTCTTGTCCCACCTGCACCTGCTACACCATGCAAGACGTGTTCTACACCGACAACGGCTGCGTGGGTGAGCGCAGGCGCGTGGGTGCAAGCTGCATGATTGACGGCTACACCAACGTGGCTGGCGGTGGGCAGTATCGCCGTACCGCCTGCGAGCGCATACGCTTCAAGGTGCTGCACAAGGTGCACGACTTCCGCAAGCGCTTTGGCTACGACATGTGCGTGGGCTGCGGGCGCTGCGACGACATCTGCCCGGAGTACATCTCGTTTGCCGCCTGCGTCAACAAGCTGGCAGACGCGGTTGATGCCCTGGCAGCACAGGAGGTGAGCGCAGATGAGTAGCCACAACGCCAACCCCTACATCCCCTTTGCTTCGCAGATTCTGGAGATCGTCTCGCACACCAACCGCGAGCACACCTTCCGCATGGCCTTTACTGGCAAGGTCAAGCCCGGTCAGTTCTTTGAGGTCTCCATCCCCAAGTACGGCGAGGCTCCCATCTCGGTCAGCGGCATCGAGCCCGGTGTGAGCGTGGACCTCACCATCCGCAACGTGGGCCGCGTGACCGGCGAGCTGTTTGCTAGCTTTGGCGTGGGCTCGACGGTGCTTCTGCGCGGGCCGTACGGCAATGGCTTCGATGTCTCGCTCTACGAGAACGGCGAGTGTGTGGTGGTGGCCGGTGGCACGGGCGTGAGCCCGGTGCGTGGCGTGATCGAGCATCTGGCACACACCACAGACGCCGCCGACAAGCATGTCATTGTGGGCTTCCGTAGTCCCGAAGACATGCTCTTCCGCGCGGACCTCGAGCGCTGGGCGCAGGCGCTCGACCTTACGGTTACGGTGGACGGCGCACCCGAGGGCTACGTCGGCAACGTGGGCTTGGTCACCAAGTACATCCCCACGCTGGAGCTGCGCGATCCGGCGACCACTACCGCCGTGGTGGTGGGACCGCCGGCCATGATGCGCTTCTCGGTGATGGGTCTTCTTGAACGCGGCCTTACCGAGGACCACATCTGGGTGAGCCAGGAGCGGCGCATGTGCTGCGGCTTGGGCAAGTGCGGCCACTGCCGTATCGGCGAGAAGTACGTGTGCCTTGATGGCCCGGTGTTCAGATATGACTTGTCCAAGGACATGATCGACTAACGAGGAGGTGGTTACCATGACGCTTGACGTCAACGTCAAGGCACTGATGAAGAACGCCTTTCGTCAGTCCAAGGTACGTGGCGAGACCGCCTCACGCGTTCGCGTTCCGGGCGGCGTCATAAATGCTCAGAGCATGGCACGCGTGGTTGAGATAGCCGAGGAGTTTGGCAACGGCACAATATTTCTCACCAATCGCCAAGGCATGGAGATACCCGGTATCCCGCTGGAGAAGGTCCCCGAGGTCAACGAGCGGCTGCAGGCCATCATCGATGACTCGGGCGTCAACCAAGAGGAGCGCGGCAAGGGCTATCCCGCTGCGGGAACCCGCAACGTGGTCGGCTGTCCGGGGTCGCGGCTGTGCCCGTTTGGCTGCTACGACACTACTGCGCTTGCGCGGCGCATGGATAAGGCGGTCTTTCCCAACAACCGCCACGTGAAGATTGCCTTCACGGGTTGTTCCAATGACTGCGCGCATGTGGCGCTCAACGACTTTGGCATCATTGGCATGACCGAGCCGCAGTACGATCCTGCGCGCTGCATTGGCTGCGAGCAGTGCGTGAACTGGTGCAAGCGGCGCTCGGTTGGCGCGCTCAGCGTGGTTAACGGCAAGATAGTACGCGACGAGGACCTGTGCATCGGCTGTGGCGTGTGTGTCAACTACTGCCCCACACGCGCATGGACGCGCAGCCCGGAGCACTACTTCCGCCTCAAGATCATGGGCCGCACCGGCAAGCAGAACCCGCGCTTGGCGGAGGACTGGCTCAAGTGGGTGGACGAGGACTCCATCATCAAGATCGCACAGAACACCTACGCGTATATCGATGAGTACATCGATCCGGGAGCGCCGGGCGGCAAGGAGCACATCGGCTACATCGTGGACCGCACCGGCTTCGACGAGTTTGTGAAATGGGCGCTTGATGGCGTGGAGCTGGGACCCAAATGCGAGCGAGCAAGTCGCGTGTACTGGGGAGGCAAGCGCTACGACCGTAGCAACGAGTTGTTCTAGGGAAAGCTGAGGAAGGCCTGGGCGCCGGTGGAGCTATCTCATGGAGGCTATCGCTTACAGCACCTCGATACCAAGCTCCGCCGCCCGCCTTCGCCAATTCTCGTTGTGGTCATCCGTGACGAGGCCCGTGAAGTCTGACAGCTTGCCATACCGGTAGTTGCCGCGCTCCAAGAACTTGTGCGAGTCTCCCACCACATACGTGCGCTCAGAGTTCTCGAGTACCGTGCGCTTCGCAAAGATCTGCGCTGCGAGCTTCAAGAACTCGCTGCAGGTGCACGAGCTCATTCGCATGGGCGTTGGGTCCGTTACCATCCCGACAGATGTTGCTTGGTCCATGATCAAGCACCCCTCCACACAGCTCGCTGTCGACGAGTTCACTAGGGCGTGGGAGGGCAGCTACGGCCGCCGCGCGTTCGCCAAGTAGCAACTCCTCGTACAAGAGCCCTTGCCCTGAGCCGGGGCCGCTCAAGCGGGCGGCCCCGGCCTCCTTCTTTGTTTGAAAACCAGAATTGATATGGTGATTCGCGATACGCGGCAGCCAAGGGGCGCGTCTTCGGCCTTGCGTGCCGATGGCGCGGGCTGCCTTATGGAGGGGGTTCGAGTACTTCATGGGCTTCATAGGCTGCGTCCTTCCATCGACTCGGGCGTTTGGGAGTGGCCACAAAACGCGGTCCCGACTGGCCACAAACTGGCCACAAACGCCCGTCCAGTGATGGAAGGGACAATACCCGACGGAAACGGTCAATGCTGACAAAACCGACGCTCCTATAGATTGTCAAGGCTTTTATTGCGGGCTCTCGACGTCTACGGGCAAGCCATCCATCACCCAGCGCGAATACCTCTCTGCCAG
>CACYWP010000039.1 GCA_902778135.1 uncultured Coriobacteriaceae bacterium | reverse complement strand
GCGCCCCACCAGGCCCACGCGCTGGCCCGCAGGCACGCGCAGCGTGAGGTCGCGGAAGACGTAGTCGTCCGGCGCTGCGTCCTCGTAGCGGAAGGCCAGATGCTCGAAGTCCACGGCCCCCTCGCTCACCACCAGCTCCGGCGCCCCCGGCGCGTCCTCCACCAGGCGCGGCTCGTCCAGGACCTTGGTCATCTCGGCCGCGTCGCCCACGGCGCGGTTCATCCGCTGCATCATGGAGTTGAAGTAGTTGAAGCGCATGGTCAGGTTGTAGGTGTGTCTGCACACACATGAGGTCGAGGCTTGCGGGTCGCGTTTGAGCAGGTAGACGCGCTACAACTTGAGGGTGCGTCTCGCAGTCCACCAACAGTCCACCCGAACAGTCCGCCAAGTCCGTGGCGGCACCCCGCGGAATCGGCGAGCGGCGGTCCACCGGGCGGGCATGTTGGTGGACCGCGTCATCCTACGAACCAGACGCCGCATCTAGCGAGCGTTTCGGCCTCTGAGTTGTGCGTAGAAGCGACTCGCCATGTTGTCCGACCAACCAGGCCGTTTGGACTCAGGTGGACTCCACCTCTCTGCTTGCCTAATGACCAAAGTCAAGTCGCAATTGTGTCTGGGAGCTTCCGCAGCCTAGTTGCTAACACAGCCCATAAGGTCGCCGTCCTATTGGACTCGTCAAGCTCTGCGAGGATCGAGTGTCCTAGAGCATTCCAAAGAAGTCATGGGTGCCGCTGCCTACGGTGACGGTGCTGCCACCAGGTACCCACACTTCTGCCTGCGTGTTTGCAGGGACGATCACGCGCAGGTGGAGGGGCTGTGCGCTGTCGCCCGTAGCCGTGCCCAGCTCCCAGGCGACCTCGATGCGTCCATAGGGCGACTCCAGCGACGTTGCGGCGTGCGCGAGCCCACATCCCTCCACGTCAGGCGCCACGCGGAAGTGCCGGTACCCAGGCTCGGTCATCTGCAGGCCGCCGATGGTGCGATACATCCAGTCGGCCACGCAACCAAAAGCGTAGTGGTTGTAGCTGTATGTGCTCACGCCACCATTCTCGTCCACGGCGCCCCAGCTCTCCCATATGGTGGTGCCGCCCATCTCCACTTCGTAGAGCCACGACGGGCAGCCGGTTTGGTAGAGCAGTCGGTACGCCACATCGCGCGCGCCGTTGTCGCAGAGCACGTCCATGAGGAAGAGCACGCTGAGGAAGCCGGTATCAAGACGGTCACCGTTGGCGGCAATCATATCGCAGAGGTGGCGCACCATGAACGGCCGCACCTCGTCGGGCACGAGCCCCATCTGCAGCGTGATGACGTAGATGCCCTGGAAGTTGGCGTCCATGGTGCCATCCTCGTGCACGTACTCAGCAATGTAGGCCT
Source organism: uncultured Coriobacteriaceae bacterium (assembly GCA_902778135.1). Lineage (GTDB taxonomy): Bacteria > Actinomycetota > Coriobacteriia > Coriobacteriales > Atopobiaceae > UBA1367. The sequence goes on along the minus strand of CACYWP010000039.1, from coordinate 9,627 downwards.
CCCGGATTCTGGCGAACAGTTCCTCGTAGCGTGCGGCGTCCTCATCCTTGCCCAAGGCCCGGGCGATGAGCGTCATCATCTGCGCGCTGAAGACGTAGTAGGCGGGTGCCACGTAGCGCATGGTGGCGTATGCGGTGTCGAGCATCGCGGCCGGACGCTCTCGTTCTCGGGCGAGAGGAGGACCAGGTCCGAGCTGGGCCACGAGTCCGTGACCAGGGTGTACGTGGGCGAGGGCTGCCCGGGGTGTCCGCTCAGGAAGAAGTGCTTCAGGGCCAAGGACCCCGACGCCGTGCGGATCCTGCGCGTGAACCCCACCCTCGACGCGTTCAAGAGGAGGGCGTCGGAGATGCTGCGCGCCGAGCGAGGGTCGGAGCTCGGGAGGCGGAGGTCCGTGGACGTCGAGACCATCTTCGGGGACATCAAGCGCAACTGGGGCTTCAGGCGGTTCCTCCTAAGGGGCCTCGAGAAGGTCGACCACGAGATGCGGATGGTCGCGATGGGCCACAACATTAGGAAGATGGCCTACGCCCTGGCGGTGCAGGGCGTCCCCTTGCCCTCCGTGAAAAAAACGCCGGCCCGCAACCACAGCCGATTCTGTGGTTGCGGGCCGACTGTCCAGAGACTTTTGATACAGCCCCCTCATTACAACGTACTTACGCCGCAGGCCCCCTATCGTCTCGCTACGCTCAGAACTCCAGATTGGTGCCCTGCTCGTCCTTTGAGAACATATGGATGACGTTGCCGCCGAAGGCGTACTCCACCTTGGCGCCTGCGAAGAAGTGGTCCTGATAGGGACCCTCGATCTCGGTCGTGGGCACGATGACGATGACGTCCTGCCCGAGCGAGTCAAGATGCACGTGAACCGAGGAGCCCATCATCTCGGACACGTCGACCGTACCGACCAGCGTAGCAGCGTCGCCCGAAGCCAGGGAGATGTGCTCGGGACGGATGCCGAGCGTGATGGACTGCGAGGCCACGTCTTGGGCAGCCAGTCGCGCCTGCTTCTCGGCGCTGGGCACCACAATGGCATCTCCCACGTGTATGCTGTAGGCATTGCCGTCGCGCACCAGCTCGGCATCGAAGAAGTTCATTTGGGGCACGCCTATGAAGCCCGCCACAAAGAGGTTGGACGGATGCTCGAAGACCTCCTGCGGCGTACCGACCTGTTGGACTTCGCCGTCCTTCATGATGACGATGCGGTCGCCGAGCGTCATGGCCTCGGTCTGGTCGTGCGTGACGTAGATGAACGTGGAGTCGATGCGCTTGCGCAGCTTGATGATCTCGGCGCGCATCTGGTTGCGCAGCTTGGCGTCGAGGTTGGACAGCGGCTCGTCCATGAGCAGGACCTTCGGCTCGCGCACGATGGCACGCCCGATGGCCACGCGCTGGCGCTGGCCGCCGGAAAGCGCCTTGGGCTTGCGGTCGAGAAACTCTGTGATGCCAAGCGTCTCGGCAGCCTCGTTGACCCGGGCATCGATCGCCTGCTTGTCCATCTTGCGCAGCTTGAGCGGGAAGGCGAGGTTGTCGCGCACCGTCATGTGAGGGTACAGGGCGTAGCTCTGGAAGACCATGGCGATGTCGCGGTCCTTCGGCGCCACGTCGTTCATGAGCTTGTCGCCGATGTAGAGCTCGCCGCCGGTGATCTCCTCGAGGCCAGCCACCATGCGCAGCGTGGTGGACTTGCCGCAGCCAGAGGGGCCGACGAACACCACGAACTCGCGGTCGGCGATGTCGAGGTTGAAGTCGGGCACGGCAAGGACGCCCTCGTCGGTGATGCGCAGGTTTGAGGCCTTGCGAGCGCTGTCGTCTGCTTTCTTGCGGCCGAAGAGACCCTTTTTTGACTTGCGCTCGCTGTTGGGATAGACCTTCTTTATGTGTCTGAGGCTAACTTCTGCCATTGTTCTTGCGTCCTTCCTAGCCCTTGACCGCGCCTGCCGCGACACCCTTGATGATGTGTTTCTGGCACGCCAGGTAGAAGATGATGACTGGAATGATGGACAGCAGGATCAGCGCCATCGTGGCACCAAGATCCACCGTGCCATAGCTGCCCTTGAGGTACTGGATGTGGATGGGGATGGTCCGATACTTGTTGATGTCAAGCACGAGCACCGGCAGCAGGTAGTCGTTCCACACCCACATGATCTCGAGGATGCCCACGCTGATGAGGGTGGGCTTGAGCATGGGAAGCACGACGCTGAAGAAGGTGCGCACGGGTCCGCATCCGTCGATGGCGGCCGCCTCCTCGATCTCAAGAGGGATGGACTTGACAAAGCCCACAAACATGAAGATGGCCAGTCCCGCACCAAAGCCGAGGTACACGATCGGAATGGTCCAGGGCGTGTTGAGCTTCAGGACATCAGCGGTCTTGGAGAGCGTGAACATCACCATTTGGAAGGGCACCACCATGGAGAACACGCACAGGAAGTAGATGGCCTTGCAGAACAGCGAGTCCACGCGAGCGATGTACCAGGCGGCCATAGAGCAGAACACCAGGATGAGTCCGGTCGAGAGCACCGTGATGACCACGCTATAGAGGACCGAGCTCTTGAAGGGATAGTTGCCAAAGGTCATGCCCTTGACGAAGTTGGCCATCCCCGCCCAGCTCTCGCTGGTGGGCAAAGCGAACGTGTCCGTCTTGACGAAGGTGTTGAGCTTGAACGAATTGATGACCACGGCCACCACGGGCAGCACCCACAGTATGCAGATGGCCGCAAGCACAACTGACAGGATCGCCTTGTTGCGGCGCTCGGCCGCCAACGTTTGCTGCTTGTCCATTACTGCTGCACCTCCCTCTTGCGCGTGTAGGCGAGCTGCGCCAGGCCCAGCCCGGCAACCAGGACAAAGAAGATCACGGCCTTGGCCTGGGCGGTGCCACGCGCCGCGGTGCTCGAGTTGTAGAAGGTGTTGTAGATGTTGAGGGCCAGCATCTCGGTCGTGTTGATGGTGGACCCGTCCGGCTGGATGAGATAGGGCAGGCCTCCCGTCAGCGCCAGGTTCTGGTCGAACAGCTTGAAGCCGTTGGTGAGCGACAGGAAGGTGCAGATGGTGATCGAGGGCATGACGTTGGGAATGATCACCTTGAAGAGCGTCTGCCACTTGGTGGCCCCGTCGATCTTGGCCGCCTCGATCATGTCCTCGGGCACCGCCTGGAGTCCGGCGATGTAGATGATCATCATGTAGCCGATCTGCTGCCAGCACATCAGGATGATCAGTCCCCAGAAGCCGTACTTGGTCTCCAGCAGGATCGAGGTGTCATAGTGCGAGAGGATGCCGTCAAAGATCATCGACCAGATGTAGCCCAGCACAATGCCACCGATGAGGTTGGGCATGAAGAAGACCGTGCGGTACAGGTTGGACCCGCGGATACCCTCCGTGAGGGCATAGGCCACCGCAAAGGCAAAGACGTTGATGAGCACGAGGCTCACCACGGCGGTGGCTGCGGTGTACCAGAACGAGTGCTGGAAGCTTGGGTCGGCCAGTGCCGCCTGGTAGTTGGAGATCCCGACGAAGGTGGCGTCAGAGGTGATGCGGAACTTGCAGAACGAAAGGTAGATACCCTGGATGAAAGGCCAGACGAACCCGATTGTGAAGGCAGCCACCACCGGCCCCAAGAAGAGCCACGCCCAACGTCTGGTGGCTTGCGTCTGCGAGTTGCCTCGGCCGATTTTCTTGCTCATGCTCGTTCCTCCTTTCTGTGGGAATGTTCCGGTGCCATAGGGACGCAAGGACGCATGTGGTCGAGCCCCCCGCCATGGCGTACCATGCGCGGGAGCCTAGCCACGTGTGTATGCGAACCGGTCTGGGGCCGGGATGGTCTCATGCCACCCCGGCCCGAGGATGCGAAGGCGCGACCTTAGGCGTTGGCCTTCTTGTACTGGGTGGCCCAGCCATCGACGAAAGCGGTCTGGACGTCTGCCCAGGTCTTGTCGGACGGCTTGGCGTTGTAGGCGTTGAGAGCGCTCACGAGGGCGGCGCGGTAATCGTCAACGTTGGGCTGGTAGTTGGTAGCCCAGTCCATCACGTAGCAGCCGTTGGAGGTGTAGTCGGCGGCGTCGTTGAGGAAGCCGTTGGTGGACTCGGCGGCGTTGTTGTAGGGCATGATGCCCAGCTGCTCGACGAGCAGCGCGGACGCGTCGGGGTCGGTTACCAGCCAGACCATGAAGTCGATGGTGGCCTGCTGATCGGCCTCGGAGGCGTTGGCGTTCACGGCCCAGCAGTTCTCGGTGCCGCAGTTCAGGCCGGCCTTCTCCTCGCCGTCTACGCCGCAGTAGTACGGGAGCATATGGATGTTCGGCTGAGCTGCCGCGAGGTCGGCGTAGTCCCAGGAGCCCGTGAAGAAGAAGCAGGCCTTGCCATCCTTGAACTGCTGCGCGGGGTCATGGCCACCGGTGGCCAGCGTCTTGGGCTCCACCGTGGAGTTGTTGATGGCCAGGTCGTACAGCTTCTTGTAGTTCTCGACATAGGTGCCCTTGATGGTGGCGGGGCACTCGTCCCAACCGCCGTCATCGCGCTCCTCGTAGAAGTAGTCGAGGTTGGCAAGGTGTCCGGTCACGCGCCAGCTGGACGAGTCATCCATGTCGGTGGCAACAAAGGCATCAAAGCCAAGCTCGTCGGCGCGCTCGTGGATGTCGGTAACCACGGCCTCGAGGCTTGCGAAGTCCTTGATGTCGGCGATGTCGTGGCCGGCCTTTGCGATGAGGTCGGCGTTGGCGACGATGCCGTAGCACTCGTAGCAGTAGCCCATGGAGACGAGCTTGCCGCTCTCGTCATACAGGTTGTAGGCATCGGTGTTGAGCTCCGACTCGATGGCCGTGCCCTTGAGGTCCAGTGCGAAGTCGCCCCACTCCTTGACGCCGGCGGCATTGCCGATAACGAACATGGTCGGCGCGTCGGTCTTGTCCATCTCAGAGGTGAGGGTCTGGCTATAGGTTCCCGACGCAGCGGTCACGATCTTGGGCTCGATGCCCTTGGCCTCCTTGTACATGTCCTTGATGGTCTGGAGGGTCTCGTCGAGCTCGGGCTTGAAGTTGAGCCAGTACACCTTGCCGGCTGCGGTGTCACCGCCACCCTCGCCTGCGCCACCGCATGCTGCAAGAGTGGAGGCCGCGATTCCGGCCGCACCAAGGAACGAACGACGGGTAATATTGTTGCTTGCCATGAGAGTTCTCCTATCCTGTGTTGCCCAACACATGAACTTACTTGTGGCTGTCTTGGCGCGTCCGGGGCTGTTGCAGCAGCCCCGTACGCGCCCCTTTTCGGACGTTTGACCTAGCTCCTCGCCTTCCCCAGGGTCTCTCCTTCCCTGAGGCTTGTCTCCAACCGCACATGCCGGTTGGGCGCCGTGCCTTCGATGACATCCAGCAGGGTCTTGAATGCCTCCTCTCCCAATGTCTCCTGCGGTTGTACCAGCGTGGTGAGCGTGGGTATCGTGTACTGCGAGATCTCGATGCCGTCGATGGCGACGACCGAGCACGCCCCCGGCACACTGAACCCCACGTTATGCAAGGCCTTCATGGCGGCAATGGCCATGGAATCCGCTACGGCAAAGATGGCGGTGATATCGGGACGTTCCCCGAGCGCAGCCAAGGTGCGCGCGTAGGCGGCACTCATGGTGAAGTCCACGGTCTCGAGCACGAGGTCCTCGTCAAGGGGTATGCCCGCATCGACAAGCGCCTGACGGTAACCGGCATAGCGCAGCTCGCTGATCGAGTGGTCGCACACGCTGTCCAACAGCACCGCAATCTTGGTATGCCCATGGTCTATGAGCAGCTTGGTGGCCTTATAGCCCTCGGCATAGTCATCGATGGAGACAGACGAGTAGACGCTCTTGTCAAGGTCTCCGAACTGATTGGTGTTGGTGCAACACGCGAAGGGGATGCCGATGGCGTCCCCCTCGGCACGGCTGTAGTCGAAGCGGCCGCCAAGGAAGATGAGGCCCTTCAGGCGCTTTGAGCGCACGAGGGTCGCGCCAGCGGAGATCTCGTCCGCCCCCACGGGTATCTGGTGCAGGACCATGGTGTAGCCCGCCTCCTCGCACCGCTCTTCGATGGTGCGGATGATGGGGGTATAGAAGGGGTTCTCTGCGCCACGAACGACCAGTCCGATGGTGTCCGCAGGCGCCAAGACAAGATCACGCGCGCTGTTGTTGGGGATGTAGTGCAGCTTGTCCACCGCCTCAAGCACGCGGGTACGCGTCTCGGGGCTCACGTCGGGATGGTTGTTGAGCACTCGAGACACTGTGCTCACCGCAACGCCGCAGTAGGCGGCAACGTCCTTGATGGTCATGCGTCCTCCCCTCGCAGCTCATTTGGTTTCCCTCGTTGGAAACGTTACTGGTAACGTTTCCAATACTGTTATATCACCTGTCGCCGGCGATGGCGCTGACAATCTGGAAACGTTTCCAGAAATGCGTCGGCGAGCGAGGCCTTTTCTCGAGCGAACGGCAGTGGGCTCGCCCGTCGGGTGGAACATGTCCCGGCATCTGACACAGGTAGGGAAGGTAGCGTGCGCTGGGGGCATACCTTTTTGCCCAGCCGACACATGCGGGGAAACTAGGGGACACGCCCTTTTTGCCCAGCTGGGCAAAAAGGGCGTGTCCCCTAGTTTCCCTAGTGTATGCCTGCCTTTAGTCGCCGAACACCACGGCCTCGAGCGGGCGCAGCGTGCCCGGCTCCGTGCTGCCGTGCGTGCCCGCAAGCAGCTTCATGTCGGCGACCAGCGCCGCGTCGTACGACGCCTCCTCGCCTGAGAGGTTCGCCAGCACCACGGCCGCACCCCCCTCCCCCTGGCGACGGTAGGCGTAGACCTGCTCGTCATCGGCCATCAGCTCCTCGAAGCTCCCGGCGACGAGCTCGTCGCGCTCCGCACGCAGCGCCGCCAGCTTGCGGTACCACGAGAGCGGGGAGTCGGGGTCGGCGGACTCCGCCTCCACGTTCACCTGAGTGTAGTCGTCGTGCACGGGAAGCCAGGGCGTCGCCGCGGAGAACCCGGCGCTGGCGTTCGCGTCCCACTGCATGGGCGTGCGGGCATTGTCACGGCTGAAGCGGTTACATCCAGCAAGCGCCTCGGCCTCGGTGCGGCCCTCGCTCAGCGCGAACTCGTACTGCGAGCGCGTCTGAAGGTCGTCGAACTCGTCGAGGGACTTCCACACGCGGTTGGCGTAGCCGAGCTCCTCGCCCTGCATGACGAAGGGGGTTCCGCGCAGGGTGAGCAGGACGGTGCCCAGGGCCTTGGCCTTTGCGGCCGCAGGGCCCTCGCACCGGAAGAAGTTGACCGTCGAGCGCGGCTGGTCGTGGTTCTCGAAGAAGACGGGGTACCAGCCGTTGTCTGCGGTGTTCGCCTGGCTCTCGGCGAGCACGCGCTTGAGGTCGGTGAGCTTCCACTCGATCGGTCGGCACCAGACCTCGTCCTCGCACGACACGGCCTTGGTGTGGCTGAACTCGAAGAGCATGTCGAAGACGCCGCGCTCGCCGACCCAGTCTCCCAGCTCATCGGCGCCGACGCCGTTGGCCTCGCCCACGAGGAAGATGTCGCGGCCGTCGCGCACGCCCGCCTTGAACTCGTGCAAGAAGTCGAGGATGCCGGGGGTGTTGGCCGTGGCGGCATGCACGGCATACATGCCGTCCTCGCCGTCTGCCGGCCCATCCGCGAACACCGCCGGCTTCTTGATGTAGGTGATCGCGTCGATGCGGAATCCGCCTACGCCCTTGTCGGCCCAGAAGTTGGCGATGTCGATGAGCGCACGGCGCACGTCCGGGTTCTCCCAGTTGAGGTCGGGCTGCTGGGGTGCGAAGGTGTGCAGGAGCGCACGGCGCACGTCCGGGTTCTCCCAGTTGAGGTCGGGCTGCTGGGGTGCGAAGGTGTGCAGGTAGTACTGCTGGCGCTCCTCGCACCAGGCCCATGCGCTGCCACCGAAGATCGAGCGCCAGTTGGTGGGGGCGCTGCCGTCGGGACGCGCGTCGCGCCAGATGTACCAGTCGGCATAGGCGTTGTCGCGGCTCTTGCGCGACTCCTGGAACCACGGGCATTGCTCGGAGGTGTGGTTGAAGACCAGGTCCATCACCACGCGCACGCCCTTCTCGCGGCCACGCGCGATGAGCTCGTCCATGTCGGCCATCGTGCCGAAGGACGGGTCGATCTCGCGGTAGTCCTCCACGTCGTAGCCGTTGTCGACCATGGGGCTCTTGTAGCAGGGGGTGATCCAGATGGCACCCACGCCCAGCGAGGCCAGGTAGTCGAGCTTGGCCGTGATGCCGGCGATGGTGCCTGTCCCCTGGGCCGCCGTGTCATAGAAGCTCTTAGGGTAGATTTCGTAGGCGATGGTCTTCTGCCACCAGGCAAGGTCTTGTTTCTTGGTCATACTGAACGCCTTCAATCTCTCATTGTGTCTGAGTCGAGGCCCATGCCTCACACGTCATTGCGAGATAGGGCCATGGATAAACCTGCGTCGAAAGGACGGGCTACGGATACGTTCATGGGTATGGTCCAGGGAGAGATCTGCGTTGTCCTACGGAAACACAGCTGCGCCATCGACTCCTTTATAGCACTTTTGGCTGTGGTTGGAAACGTTTCCGACAGACGGAAAGCCTCCATTCCCCGTTTGAGGACATAATCCGACAGCTGCCTTGAAACTAGGGGACACGCCCTTTTTGCCCAGCTCCTCGGCTACCGTCTGCCTGTTGACACGGGAGGGGCCCGCGACAGCATGCGAGGCTTGCCTGCAGGGGTCCGAGGGGGGATCGAAATGCCCTTTGACGAGTTACGGGGTATCGTAGGTAACCCTGACGGGGCGTTGTTGTCATGATGAGAGCTGAAAGGGGCGGCGCTCTGCTTAGTCTTCGCTCTCCAGGAACGCACCGCTCTGCCGGTCCCACAGCGTCTCGTACACGCCACCTGCCTGGCTGAGCTCCTGGTGCGTGCCATCCTCGACGATGTCGCCGTTCTCGAGCACCACGATGCGGTCGAGTGACGCGACGGTGCTCAGACGGTGCGCGACGACGAGGGACGTGCGACCAGCCATGAGGTTCTCGAGCGCGCCCTGGACGGCCGCCTCGCTCTCGCTGTCGAGGGCGGAGGTGGCCCGTCGAGCACCAGGATCGGGCAGTCGGCGAGTATCGCGCGGGCGATGCTCACACGCGGGCCGCTTGCGCGGCCTCGCGCGGGCATGTCTGCCTCACAAGGACGTCAACGCCGCGTTGCGCCACGCGCTGGCGCTGGCCGCCGGAGAGCTTGACGCCGCGCTCCCCGACCATGGTGTCGAGTCCCGCCGGCAGCCTGTCGACGAACTCGAGCGCGTTTGCCTGCGCGGCGGCCTTTCGAATCTCCTCATCGCTCGCGTCGGGCCTGCCGTAGGCGATGTTCTCGCGGATGGACCGGTGGAAGAGCAGCGCCTCCTGCGGCACGTAGGCCACCTGGCGGCGCAGGCTCTGCTGCGTGCAGCGGCTCACGTCCTGCCCGTCCACCAGGACGCGGCCCTCCTGCACGTCGGAGAGGCGCAGCAGCAGCTTGGTGAGGGTGGTCTTGCCGCTTCCCGAGCGCCCCACCAGGCCCACGCGCTGGCCCGCAGGCACGCGCAGCGTGAGGTCGCGGAAGACGTAGTCGTCCGGCGCTGCGTCCTCGTAGCGGAAG
>CACYWP010000038.1 GCA_902778135.1 uncultured Coriobacteriaceae bacterium | reverse complement strand
GGAGGGCGTCCTGTTGCGAAGCACCTTTTGCCATCCACCCGCAAAGCGGGTGGTTTTCAGTGCCGCGCTGCGCGCGGCACAGGGTTGAGGACCCTTGAATAACAGCCATCGACTACGAGGTCGACGGCACCGAGTACGAGCAGACGCAGCTGGTCGAGGGAAAGCAGGTGAGCCTTGAACCGCCACGCTGGAGCCAGTCGTGCGACGTGCGCGTGACCATCCGGCTCGACCACTCCTACATCCGCGAGATGGAGGTGCAGCTCAACAACGGGCCCGTCAGCTTCGTGACCCCCGAGGCGCGCCTGCGCGAGTCCGACCTGCCCAACCAGCACCGCTTTGGCGGCTTTGAGGTGCGCAAGGCCCCGGCCTACTGGCGTGACCAGACGCCGAACGCCCAGCTCGGCCGCTCGTGGCACGACCTCACGCACCTGCTATCCCAGATGCCCGAATACGCCTATGGCTACCGGTGCACGCGGGAAAACTGGCGCGCCATAACGCAGCTCAACGAGCTGGTACGGATGGCATGCGAGGCGAAGGAGGCCTTGCTGGGCAAGGAGGCATAGATACCGCCGGGGCGTGGTGCCGTCGGGAGCGCATCCGCCGGCACCGCACCTCTGGGCGAATCAGCCAAACGCGACCGTCGGTACCAGCTCGGCCGCAGAGAAGCCGTACTCCGCCCCGTTCACAGTCTCCTCGTCCTCGTCGGCAAGGGTATCCACGTCGAGCAGGCCGCCCGTGGCGAGGTCCACCAGCGTCGCCAGCTCGTCGTCGCTCACGCCGAGGCTCCCCGCGGCATCGTTTGCGACCAGCCACGGCCAGTTGTAGGTCCACACCTCCACGTGGCTGCCGTTGCCGTCAGCCACGCTTCCCGCCAGGTGCGAGCCGATGTCACCGCCCGACTGGGCCTCGTCTCCGTCCAGAAGCGAGAGCGTCGCGAGCACAGCCTGGTCGTCATCCGGCAGCGTGATGGTCGCCACCGGCCCAAAGCCCTCGTAGTCGATCGAGACCGCGACCTTGCCCGCCCAGTAGGCGGGGATCTCGAAGGTGAACTGCCCGCAATCGACGGTGCCCTGCGCGGCAGATCCGTCCAACCGGACGGTCAGCGGTCTCTCGTCGCCCGTGGGTGTCGCGTCATCCTGGCCAGAAGCCTCGTCGGTCGCGGAAGCCTCGTCCTGCGTCGGCGCAGACGTTGCGGCCTGCTCCTGGCCATCGTCCGTGGCTTGGCCATCTGCCACAGGGGCGCCACAGCCTGCCAGGCACCCCAGGGAAAGCGCGGCCGCACACGCCGCGGCTGCAAGGCCCTGTCCCACACGCGTCATCCTCATCACCATTCCCTTCAAACGCCACCAACCATGGCGGTGGCACAGAACTTCCCGAGGGACCTCTATGCCACCTGTCCAGAACCGCTAGTCGAGCTGCGCAAGCGCCTGCTCGACGTCGGCGAGCAGGTCGGCCGTATCCTCCAGTCCGCAGGACAGGCGCACCATGTTCGGCATGACGCCCGCCGCCACCAGCTCCTCGTCCGTCATCTGGCGATGGGTCGAGCTGGCCGGGTGCAGGCAGCAGGTGCGCGCGTCGGCGACGTGCGTCTCGATCGCGGCGATGCGCAGGCCGGCCATGAACTTCTCGGCGGCGGCGCGGCCGCCTGCGACACAGAAGCTGACCACGCCGCAGCCACCGTTGGGCAGGTACTTCTGGGCGAGCTCGTAGTACTTGTCACCGGCAAGGTTGGGGTAGCTGACGCTCTCGACCCGGGGATGGCTGGACAGGAACTCCGCCAGCGCCTGGCCGTTGGCGCAATGGCGCGGCATGCGGACGTGCAGGCTCTCGAGGCCCAAGTTGAGATAGAAGGCGTTCTGAGGGCTCTGGATCGAGCCGAAGTCGCGCATCAGCTGGCTGGTCGCCTTGGTGATGAAGGCGCCGCCCAGACCGAACTTCTCGGCGTAGACGATGCCGTGGTAGCTCTCGTCGGGGGTGGTCAGGCCGGGGAACTTGTCCGCATGGGCCATCCAGTCGAAGTTGCCGGAGTCCACGATGGCGCCACCGACGCCCACACCGTGGCCATCCATGTACTTGGTGGTGGAATGGGTGACGATGTCGGCGCCCCACTCGATGGGACGGCAGTTGACCGGCGTCGGGAAGGTGTTGTCCACGATCAGCGGCACGCCATGGGCATGGGCCGCCTCGGCGAACCTCTCGATGTCCAGCACGGCCAGAGCGGGGTTGGCGATGGTCTCGCCCAGCACGCACTTGGTGTTGGGGCGGAAGGCAGCATCCAGCTCCTCGCGGGTGCAGTCGGGACTGACGAAGGTCGTCTCGATGCCCATCTTCGCCATGGTCACCGCGAGCAGGTTGAACGTGCCACCATAGATGGCCGAGCATGCAACGACATGGCTGCCCGCCTCGGCGATGTTGAAGACCGAGAAGAAGTTCGCCGCCTGCCCGGAGCTGGTCAGCATGCCCGCCGTACCGCCCTCGAGCTGGGCGATCTTCGCGGCGACGGCGTCGTTGGTCGGATTCTGCAGGCGGGTGTAGAAGTAGCCTTCGGCCTCAAGGTCGAAGAGCTGCCCCATGTGCTCGGAGGTGTCGTACTTGAAGGTGGTGGACTGGACGATGGGCACCTGGCGCGGCTCGCCGTCACCCGGGCGATAGCCTCCCTGGACGCAGCTGGTACCGATTCCGTAGGTCATGGTGAACTCCCTTGCATCAGGCTTGCTTTCCGGTCACTAAGGGTAGCGCACCACAGGTGTTGCAGCAGCAACATTTGTATGGTGGAAACCTTGCGGTTGTGACCTTTGTGGGTAGCCTCTATCGGTCATTACCGCAAACAACTCGCATAAGATGGTGCGTATGGGATGCAAGGAGGCAGGTGGAGAATCGTGAAGATAGAGCAGGACGATCTGCGCATCGGGTTGACCATGGCCGTGCTGAGGAGGGCAAGAAAGGGAGCAGGTTCCCGCCTGCTCGGCGACCAACTCGACCGTGCGCAGACAATCTACCTGCACGATCTTGTGGGCAGCTGCATCCCCGGCTTTTGGATGGAGGCCCCGCTGTTGGGCACTCCAGGGTTCGACTTCCACGTGTACTACGACCGGGACGACTTACAGCTCGGCGACCAGTTTGCACCGGGTAACGGATATGGTTACCAACCGCTGTTTGACTGGTTCTGGCATACAGAAACCGGTGGCGTCGGCCTTGGGCTCGCACACGATTTGAGGGCAGACCCCGACGGCGCACCCGCGGTCTACGTCAATACCAACCATCGGCCCTTGGACGACAACGCAGGCTTCTTCCAAGCCGCAGGTCATCCCGAACTTGCGTCAGCAGCCGAGGCGCTCATAGGAAGGCTGCCCGAAGACTATAGGACCTGGTACCTCGGCGTATTTGGCAATCGTGCAGGCACGCCCGCGCGCATCGGCAGCTTTTTGCCCGAGAGGGCACGGCAGGTCTGCGCCTCCGACCCGCGCCTCTTTGCACGTGAGCTAGCAGATGTGGGCTTCAACGCGTGTTCCGACGCGATGCTCCAACAGCTCCATGAACTTGCGAATGTACCCCTTGACTGGGAGGTCCAGTTTGACGTGTATGGGGATGGCCACGTCGGCGACACCCTCTCCATCAGCCTCTGCCTACCTCTCGCGCAAACCACACGCTTCGCCGATTTTTTTGCCAATGACGGCCTCGGCGGCCAAGCGATGCACGTCATGGAGGGCTGGGGTATCGCAGATGATCGTTGGACGCTTATCCCGCAGGCATGCTTTGCCCGCGTCATACGGCTACCCGGCTATCTGGATGGCCATCTCCTTCATTGCCACCCCTCATTTCTCAAGGCCAAGTGGATCGCCGGAGAGGCGCAGCCCGCAAAGGTGTACCTGCAATGCTCCGCGCGGCCAGCAGGACGCACGACATCCGTCACTTCCAGCACATAGGGTCTACCGCCTGCAGGTTTCCCGTAGCGTTGACGCCCACGGCACGGCATCCGCGACACCAGAGGAGCAGTTCGCAGTCGCGGCACTTCTCGATGCCGTCCACCTCGGCATAGTGCCTCATGGCCTCACCATGCTCAACATCCCAAAGGGAGTCGTGGCAGATGTTGCCTACCACGCTGGGCATGCGCCGGCATGCGACCAAGTCGCCATTTGCGCAGATGGTCGCCTTTGATCCCAGATGACAGCCTCCGTACAGGGCAGGGGGACGCTTTCCCGACCAAGACGGCAACTCGAAATCACCAAGCTCCCAACGCAGAAGCGTGAAGAGATGCTCCTTCGTCTTAAAGACCGTCCTGCACCCAGTCCGTTCGTAGTCTCGCTTCTTCTCCCAATAGGCGAGCAGGAAGGCCCGGTACTCCACGGGTGTTGGATAGAGCTCGCGCGCCTTTTCAGGGGAGGTCGCACAGTAGCGCGCGAAGGAGAACGAGGACACGCCATGACACGCGGCAACATCCATGCATGCGAGGATGTCGTCAAGGTTCTGCCTGCTTGCCGTTGCCATGAGCTGCGTCTCAACCCCAGCTTCCTGCAGGGGCGCAAGTGCTGCGAGCGTAGCCCGGTAACTGCCCGGTTTTCGTAACCGGTCGTGAAACTCCTCCAGCCCGTCGAGCGACATCTGGTACTGAAAGCAGCCAAGGCGCCGCAAGCGCCTGCAGGCCTCAAGGTCAAGATGGAAGGGGTTGCCCATGGCCGTCCACGAGATGCCCCTTCGATGCAGCTCTTCGGCAAAGTCCCAAAACTGCGGATGCAGCAGCGGGTCGCCGCCGCTGATGGCGAGGGTCGGGTACCCATGGCTTGCTGCACAGCGCGCCTGAACCTGATCGAGCGTCGCCACAAGCTGCTCCCAAGGGGTCGACACGCAGGCCTTGCGCGCATCCTCTCCAAAGATGTAGCAGTGCTTGCAGCGCTGGTCGCACTCCTCGGTGATATGCCACTGGTACGCCCTCCCCGGCTTCAGCGAGCGGCCCGCATACCCCATGATCTTGTCGCTGATGAGAATGCCGGCATGGGCCTCCACCAGCCCACCGTGCTCCCACACGAGGGAGAGGTGGCTGACGTCGAGCAAAACGATCAGCTCTTGGTAGCCGGTGGCCCTATCGTAATAGGGCACGCCAAAGCGCCCCGCCGCCTTACCGAGCGCGCTAACGCGGGCCTCATCGGCCCCAAGCTGGCGCAGAAAACCAAGCAGCTCGTCGCGATGGGGATTGTTTGCCAAGCTCGCCTGGATGCCCGCGCGCGGCGAGACGGCGAGCAGCTCAAAACGCCCATCGCCGCCCGATATCTGCACATGCATGCCCATCCGAGAGAGGCAGGTACGCGCCTCTTCGAGCCCAGCGGGCACATAAGCGCAGGCATCGTTGCCGTCAGCGGCCCACGAAAACGGACGGATGCCCCCTGCCGAGGCCACGAGGCCCACGAAGTCCCCGTTCTGCTCAGGCTCGGGAATGCTTGCACCAACCTCATCAGCTGACCAAATCGGACTGGCATCGTCCGAAACGGAGGAGAGGTAGTGATAGTCATACGAATCCAAGGCCAGAGCCGCATACGGATGGCCGTGGGACTGCCCGACAAGGGAATACGTCAGACAGACATCGGGCAGGTAGTTGCTCGGCAGCAGCGGGACAAGACGCTCGACACAGCGCTCGACGCCCTCGTCAAGCACGCGACGCTTGCGCGCGACACGCATCATATAGCGCACGATGGCCGAGGACTCGATGGGGCAAACCCCTCTAATGACCGGGTCCATAGACCCTCGCCTATTTCCTAGGGCTCGCAGTTGCAGTCGCGCTCCCAAGTCATTTCTACGCCACCGGCAACAGACTTGAGCTGATCGTCGGTCAAATCGACGCCATCGGCATCCCAGTCGTCACCGAGCAGGTCCTCCGGGGAATTGATTTCGATGCCATAGTCCTTCAGAATGACGAGCTTTTCGGCCCTCGTCTCGACTTCACGCAGCCTGGCAACCGCCTCTTCGCGCTTGTCCTCGGGCAACCGTGAGAGCACGACATCAAAAGCTTCTTTTCTGTCCATGGTCAAACCTCCATCCACGATGCATGGTATGTTTCTTGTATCACATGCAGGGTGACGGGACAAGCGCGCAAGGAGGTCGGGCATGGGCTGCGAACAGCCATCTTGGGCGAATGAGGCCGTCGGAGGCCATCCGCACGCATCCGGTGTCACGAGGCAGGAGGCACTTCGCATCTTTGACCTGCTGTATCGCAAAGCGCGGAGGGATATGGGCGGGGCGAGCACGCTCGGTAACACCGCCGTGGCCCTCCGCAGTGCATACGAGGGCAGCCTCATCGGAGGCGTCGCACCGCACTTCTGGCTCGAGATGCCACTTCTTGGCGAGGCGCACTCCGACTTGCACGTAAGCTACGACTACGAAGAGATGGTACCCGGCGCACGCTTTGCCCCGGGTGCGGGATTTTGCTACCAGGCGCTGTTCGACTGGTTTTGCGTGCACGGAACGCAGCACACGGGCATCGACCTTACCTTTGACCTTGTGGGCGATGCGGTGGCTGCCGTCGGTGCATATGTGAGCTTCCATCGCGCGCGTAAGGTGGATTTCGATGGCTTCTGCCGTGCTCTGGGCTGCCCCGACGACAGCTGGCGCTGCCGCGCGATGGCGGACGCTTTTCCCCCAGGGTGGCAGGTCTGGTACGTGAGCCCCTTCCAGGGACGCAAGGGCAACCCCGTGCGAGCCGCTGCGCTGGCCACCGACAAACTCCAACAACGTTTTGCCGCTGACCCCTCGCTCGTACGCGAACACCTCGCGCATCTGGGAATCGCCTCCATCCCCGACGAGCTCTGCAGACGGGTATCTGAGCTCGCCAGACTTCCCCTCACCTTGGAGTGGCGCGTCACGATGGATGCGCAGGGCACCATGCTCGACCGTTGCGATGTGAGCTTCTACCTCTCGAATACCTATATGTCCCTTACGGATGTACGCAGCTGCTTTGGTACAGGCGGCGCAGGGACAAGCGCGCTTGGCCTCTTCGAGCAGTGGGGTATCGCCGATGAGCGCTGGCATGACGTTGTGGCAGGCGCATTTGCCAAGGGCGGCCCATTTCGCCGTGACGACGGCAGTGTCTGCACCCTTGTGGGCGTGTGCTCGCCCAGCTGCTTCATGATGCCGTGGAGGCAGGGCGCCCCGCTGCCCGCAAAGGTCTATCCAAAGATGGAGGCGTTCTTTGGAGGTGGCGATGAGGGTACAACCCACTCGAACCGAGCTGTTTGACATCCTCTATGGGATCGCCGCGCGCGATGGCCGCGAGGAGGTCCTGTTCGGAGACGACATCCTGCTGGCAAGGCCAGCCTTCGAACGCATGCTCATAGGGGACTGCTTTCCAAGCGTCTACCTGGAGTTTCCGCTTATGGGCACGCCGGGCTTCGACGTGTTGGCGGGCTATGGGCGCACAAGCGAAGGCGCCTGCTTTGCACCTGGCGCAGGCTATGGCCGGCAGGACCTGTTCGACTGGTTTGCCAGCGTATGCAAGGCCGGCGAGTCTGCCAGCGTGGGGTTCGAGGTCGACACGTCAGCAAGGCGCATCGACGTTGCAGGCGTGTACCTGCAGCAGCATCGGCAGGCTGGGCTTGTCGAGCCGTTCCTGTCGAGCATGGGAGAACAGTCGCGTGCACCATCCTACCTTGCCTTGAGGGAGCGGTTGCCTCGAGGATGGCCGACCTCGTACGTGGGACTGTTCCCCGGACGCGCAGGCACGCCCATGCGCATCGGAGGCTACCTGAGCCCACGCGCACAGGCGCGTTGTGCCGGCGATCCGGGCGAGCTTCGGGCATGCTTCGAGAGCGTGGGCTTCTCCGCCTACACAAGCGACATGCTGCGCCGCTGTGCCCAGCTCATGGGCATCGCGCCCTCGGTGGACTTCCAGTTTGACATCTTCCCCGATGGCTCGCTTGGGGACACCTTTGGGCTGTCGCTCTCTTTCAATGAGGTCGCTCCGCGCGAGATGCCTGCGTGCATGGAGTCAGGATACGGCGCGCGCCTCATGCGCCTTTTGGAAGACTGGGACCTTGTCGACAGTCGCTGGAAGCTGCTGGCAGATGCCTGCTTTGCCCAGCATGTCAGCTATCCACACGCGGAGAGGCAGGCACGTCGCCTCGCCCTATGCGTGCTGCCCAACTTTGCCAAGGTCAAGTTCGTGGCCGGTGTCGCCGCTCCTGCCAAGTTCTACCTCCAATGCGCCGCCAAGGTGCTCAACTCTCAATAGCGGCTCTGACCTGCGATTTTCATCATTGCTTCACATCTTGCCTGCGCGCACGCGCGCATTTGGGTAGACTTGCGCCCGGTGCAACCGTACCACCGACAAATCCGACCTTCTGCGTTGAGAGGATTGACAATGAAGCGTGAATTCTATAACCAGCACAGCGAGGTGCTGGGCGAGGATATGTCCATGATCGTCTATGGCGAGGGCGGCTACCCCGTCATCGCCTTCCAGGCCCAGGATGCCAAGAGCAACAACTTCGAGGACTTCGGCATGATCGACGTTCTCGCCCCGTTCATCGACGAGGGCCGCATCCAGGTGTTCTCCGTCGACAACCTCGACGAGGAGAGCTGGAGCGACGAGGGCGGCGACAAGGGTGCACGCGCTTGGCGCCAGGAGGAGTACTTCAAGTTCGTGACCGACGAGCTGCTTCCGCGCGTCCACGCCTGGAACAACTCTGACCGTCGCCCCATCGCCGTGGGCTGCAGCATGGGCGCCACCCACTCCGCCATCGCTGCCTTCCGCCGCCCGGACCTCTTCCAGGGCTGCATCGCGCTGTCCGGCGTCTATCGCACCGGCTTCTTCTTCGGCGACTGGATGGACGAGAACCTGTACAACAACGACATCCCCGCCTTCCTGACCAACATGGCCGCCGACCATCCCTACGTCAACCTCTACAACCAGCGCCAGCTGGTCATGTGCGTCGGCCAGGGTGCCTGGGAGGCCGGCGTCGACGACCTGCGCTACATCGACGGCCAGCTGGACCGTCTGGGCGTCAAGCACTGGTGCGACTTCTGGGGCACCGACGTCAACCACGACTGGCCCTGGTGGCGCAAGCAGATGCCCTACTTCATGAACGAGGTGCTGAACGACATCGAGGCCGCGGCAGCCGCACCTGCGCCGCAGCCCGAGGTCAAGGCCGAGCCCGAGGCCAAGGCAGAGCCCGAGGCCAAGCCTGCCGCCAAGAAGACGACCAGGCGTGCCACCACGCGCAAGACGACCGCCAAGGCCACCACGACCAAGAAGGCCGCTGCCAAGGCAAGCGACGAGGCCACGGCCGAGGCCGAGGAGCCCAAGCCCACCACCAAGCGCACCACGCGCAGGTCGACCGCCAAGAAGGCGGAGACCGTTGCCGAGGCTGCCGCCAGCGAGGAGCAGGCCGCGCCGGCGACGACCGCCAAGAAGACGACCCGCACCAGGAAGACCACCACGACCAAGGCTGCGGGCACCAAGACGACGACCGCCAAGGCAACGACCAAGACCACCACGGCTAAGGCCGCGGGCACCAAGGCCGCCACGGCCAAGAAGGCCGCTGCCAAGGCAAGCGACGAGGCCACGGCCGAGGCCGAGGAGCCCAAGCCCGCCGCCAAGCGCACCACGCGCAGGTCGACCACCAAGAAGACCGACGCCACCGAGTAGTGGGTGTCTCGGTCTGACACGACAACCCTTGCGGGGCATCGGACGCAGGTCTGATGCCCCGCATTTCCATCGGGCTACGACTGATAGAGCATGGAGCCAGGTCCGCTACGATAGGACCATATATGACCTCTCGAAAGGACGCCGCATGAACGTCGTATTCATCTCCCCGCAGTTCCCCGACACCTACTGGAACTGGTGCGACCGCCTGCGCAGGAACGGCGCCACCGTGC
>CACYWP010000037.1 GCA_902778135.1 uncultured Coriobacteriaceae bacterium | reverse complement strand
GGAGGGCGTCCTGTTGCGAAGCACCTTTTGCCATCCACCCGCAAAGCGGGTGGTTTTCAGTGCCGCGCTGCGCGCGGCACAGGGTTGAGGACCCTTGAAATGCAACAAGGCCGACCGCACATCCCGTGCGGCCGGCCTTGCCCTAGTGCGCTATTTCGCCCTCGCTACTTGATCATCGCATGAATGTCCTGCAGGGCATTGACGCCCGAGCCCTCCTGGCTGCGCATGGTAGCCACGCCGATGGCCGCCGCGCGCGCTGCCGCCATCGTGGTCATGAAGGGGATGTGCGCGCGGATGGACTCCTTGCGGATGTACGACCCGTCCGTGGCGGAGCCTCCGTCGCCCTGCGGCGTGTTGACGATGAGGTCGATCTGGCCGTTCTTGATGGCGTCGGTGATGTTGGGACGTCCCTCGCGCTGCTTGAAGATGACCGTTGCGGGGATGTCGTGCTCGGCAAGGAACGCAGCCGTGCCACGCGTGGCGATGATCTGGAAGCCTGCGTCGATGTAGCGCTGCGCGACCTCCGCCAGCTCGTCCTTGTTCTTGTCGGCAACCGACATGAGCACGTTGCCCGCGTTGGCCAGCGGCATCCCTGTAGCCTCCTGCGACTTGACGAAGGCCTCGCCGAAGGTCGGCGCCAGGCCCAACACCTCGCCAGTCGAGCGCATCTCGGGCCCCAGGACCGGGTCGACCTCGGGGAACATCGAGAAGGGCAGCACGGCCTCCTTCACGCCGTAGAACGCGTAGCTGGCCTCCTTCAGGTCGGCGACCGGCGAGGGGCGCCCGGTCAGCTCGGAGGTGATGGCATCGGTTGCCACCTGCACCATCTGGATGCCGCAGACCTTGGACACCAGAGGCACCGTGCGGCTGGCGCGCGGGTTGGCCTCGATGCAGTAGACGATGCCGTTCTCGATGGCATACTGGATGTTCATCAGGCCGACGACGTGCATCTCCTCCGCGATGCGACGCGTGTACTCCTTGATGGTGGCCAGGTGCTCGTCGCTGATGGTCACGGACGGCAGCACGCAGGCGGAGTCGCCCGAATGGACGCCTGCCAGCTCGACGTGCTCCATCACCGCGGGCACATAGGCATGCCTGCCGTCGCAGATGGCGTCGGCCTCGCACTCCAGCGCGTGCTGCAGATAGCGGTCGATGAGGATGGGGCGGTCGGGCGTGACGCCGATGGCCGCGGCCATGTAGGAGCGCATGTGGTCGTCATCGTAGACGACCTCCATACCGCGCCCACCCAGCACGTAGCTGGGACGCACCATGACGGGGTAGCCGATCTCGTGAGCCGCATCCAGGGCCTCGTCCACCGTGACGGCCATGTCCGACTCCGGCATGGGAATGTCCAGCTTGTCCATCATGGCGCGGAATTCGTCGCGGTCCTCGGCCAGGTCGATGACCTCGGGCGTCGTGCCCAGGATGCGGCACCCCGCCGCCTTGAGCTCGCTCGCGATGTTGAGCGGGGTCTGGCCGCCGAACTGCACGATCATGCCGAGCGGCTGCTCCTTCTCGTAGATGGAGAGCACGTCCTCGGTGGTCAGCGGCTCGAAGTAGAGCTTGTCAGAGGTGTCGTAGTCGGTGGAGACGGTCTCGGGGTTGCAGTTGACGATGATGGTCTTGAAGCCCAGCTTGCGCAGGGCGATGGCCGCATGGACGCTGCAGTAGTCGAACTCGATGCCCTGACCGATGCGGTTGGGGCCGCCACCCAGGATCATGACCTTGTCGCCCTCGAGCGGCTGGCTCGCGTCGGGCGCGTTGTAGGTGGAGTAGTAGTACGCGGAATCGGGGGTCGAGGAGACGTGCACCTTGTCCCAGCCCTCGACCACGCCGAGCGACGAGCGCTGTGCGCGAATCACCGTCTCGGACAGGCCCGTGATCTGCGCCAGATAGCGGTCCGCGAAGCCGTCACGCTTGGCCTGGGCAAGCATGTCGTCGGGCAGGGGCTCGCCGGGGTTGTTCGTTGCGAAGGCGATGATCTGCTCCTCCTCGGCCACCAGCTCGGCCATCTCCTGCAGGAACTCCTGCTTGATGTGGGTGAGCGCGAACAGCTGGTCGACGGTGGCGCCCTTGCGCAGCGCCTCGTAGAGCTGGAACTGCCGCTCGCTCGTGGGGGTGGAGATCAGGTCGATGAGCTGCCCCAGCGAGAGCTCGTTGAAGTTCTTGGCGAAGCCGAGGCCATAGCGACCCTGCTCCAGCGAGCGGATTGCCTTCTGGAAGGCTTCCTTGTAGGTCTTGCCGATGGACATGACCTCGCCGACGGCACGCATTTGGGTGCCCAGCTTGTCCTCGATGCTCTTGAACTTCTCGAAGGCCCAGCGGGCAAACTTGATGACCACGTAGTCGCCGTCGGGATGATACTGGTCCAGGGTCCCCCATTTGCCGCAGGGAATCTCGTCAAGCGTCAGGCCGCTGGCCAGCATCGCGCTGATCAGAGCGATGGGAAAACCCGTCGCCTTGGAGGCGAGCGCCGAGGAACGGCTAGTACGCGGGTTAATCTCGATGATGATGTCGCGGTCGGTCACCGGGTCGTGCGCCCACTGCACATTGGTGCCACCAATGACCTTGACCGCGTCCACGATGCGGTAGCTCTTCTCCTGCAGGCGGTCGATGGTCTCCT
The DNA here is from genome assembly GCA_902778135.1 of uncultured Coriobacteriaceae bacterium. Taxonomy (GTDB): domain Bacteria; phylum Actinomycetota; class Coriobacteriia; order Coriobacteriales; family Atopobiaceae; genus UBA1367. The sequence goes on along the minus strand of CACYWP010000037.1, from coordinate 9,785 downwards.
GCGCGATGGTCTGCATCGGTGCGACACAGAAGGAGTCACCGGTATGGATGCCCATCGGGTCGATGTTCTCGATGGTGCAGACGGTGATCATCTTGCCCTTGGCGTCACGGACGACCTCGAACTCGAGCTCTTCCCAGCCTAGGACCGACTCCTCCACGAGCACCTCGTGCACGGGGCTCGCCGCCAGGCCGCGCGCCACCACGCGCCGCAGCTCCTCGACGTTGTAGACAAGGCCGCCACCGGTGCCACCCATGGTGTAGGCCGGACGCAGCACGCAGGGATAGCCGAGGCCGCGAGCGATTTCGACAGCCTCCTCCACCGAGTAGGCCACCTGGCTGCGCGCCATCTCGATGCCCAGCTCGGCCATGAGTTCCTTGAAGGCCTCGCGGTCCTCGCCGCGCTCGATGGCGTCGACCTGAACGCCGATGACCTTCACGCCGTACTTGTCGAGCACGCCGGTCTTGGAGAGCTCGCTGGAGAGGTTGAGGGCCGACTGACCGCCAAGGTTCGGCAGAATCGCGTCGGGACGCTCCTTGGCGATGATGGCCGTCAGGCGGTCGATGTTGAGCGGCTCGATGTAGGTGCGGTCGGCGGTACCGGGGTCGGTCATGATCGTGGCGGGGTTGGAGTTGACGAGCACGATCTCGTAGCCGAGGTTTCGCAGCGCCTTGCACGCCTGCGTTCCGGAATAGTCAAACTCGCAGGCCTGGCCGATGATGATGGGGCCGGACCCGATGATAAGGACCTTGTGGATGTCGGTGCGCTTGGGCATGAGTGGCTCCTTTCGCTCGTACCAACAGACGCTTAGCGCAAAGGGGCCTCGTGAAAAACCCTTGTCCATACTAGCGAGGCAGCTACACCGGGCGTAATCCTGCAACAAGACTGCAATAGATGCAGGTTTTTGTTATATTCTCTCCATAAAGATGCGACATGACGCATTAAGTTGCATAAAACGACGCTATCCCTGCCTGCTTATGCAATCTTAGGGGTGCCGTGACACACTATGTTTGTCGACTCTCGCGCCTATCAATCTGACCACTCGAAGGTCATCGCGTACCATTCGCCCCCAAAGAACAGGAACCGCAGACTGATGAGCTCGACGCAGCTTGACTTCTCTTCGTAGTAATCAAGCCCCCTTTCGGTGTCGCTGAAGACCTCCACCCCCCAGGCTCCTGAACGTCTCCACGACGATGGCCTGCATGAATTCGGTACCCTCCCGCTCACGCAGGGCCTTGATGTCCACGCGGTCATCGAACACGATCCAGTTGCTGTGGTTGAAGTAGTAGCGGATATCCTCCTCCAGCTCGGCATCGTGTATCTCGCTGCCAATATGGCTGGCACCACGCTCATCGATATCTTGAATCGCGAAGTCATACACCAGGTTTACGTCGTTGAGATAGAGGGTCGCATAGATCCATACGGCAGTTTCAAGCTCGCAAAGCGCCTCGCAGTCGTTTGGCTGCAGGTGTCCGAGCCGCAGCCGAGGGTGGACGGACCCAAGGCGCGTGCACCCATAAAAGACGTGCTTCTCGACAGGAATCGTCAAGTCAGCCGGAACATAGACCTCCGTCAGCGCCAAGCAGTGGGCAAAGACCCCATATCCCAGCTCGCTCACCGTGTCGGGCAGCACAATTCGCTCGAGGGCATCGCATCCACAGAAGGCCAACGACGCGACCGTCTCCAGCCGTTCCGGAAGCTTGATAGACCTGAGATTCGCGCAGCCAGCAAAGGCACCCGCTCCAATCTTCGTGAGCGACGCGGGAAGAACGACCTCCTCTAAGTCCCTACATTCGTAAAACGCCATGAGCCCAATCTCTCGTACGCCCTCGGGGATGACGATGCGCCTGATGTCCCAGCAATAGGCGAAACTGGTTTGGCCAATCTCGGAGACAGTGTTGGGGATGGTAACGTCTGGCACATCGCTGCTTCCCCGAGCGCTCCTCCAAACCGCGCCTATCTTCTCCCCGGTTATCTCCCTGTCGTCTTCGTTTTCCATCTCGAGCGAGACCCCAAGGCTCTCAAAGCGATACTGCCTGAGCCATCGCGACCCATCCTCCCGCGTAAGGACGTCGAATCCCTTTACCAGCAAGCTGTTGCCATCCTTATCCCGAAGCCTCTCAAGGACGGCGTGGACGAGTGACAGCGCAACCTCATCTGCTATGCGGAATCCCTGCCCTGACAGAGCCTCAACAAGCGCCGGCACACCCTCTTCTGGCTCGCGAACAGCAAGCAGCTCCTGCTCCAGCGATTCTGCAATTTCGAACTTGCGGTAGTGCGGTCGAAGCCGCGCGCGACACGCAAAAAGGGCCCCGGACGAATCCGGGGCCCTGAGGCTCAACCTTTTACCGATGGCTTAGAGCTCGGCGTAGAGGTCCTTGAGCTTCTCGAGGTGCTCGTAGCGAGCCATGGCCGCCTCTTCGTTCTTGGCGAAGAGCTCCTTGGCGCGCTCGGGGAACTCGCGGGTCAGGCGGTTGTAGCGGGCCTCGTTCATGAGGAACTCCTGGTAACCGCCAGCCGGAGCCTTGCTGGTCAGCGTGAACTTCTTGCCCTTGGGGGCAGCCGGGTTGAAGGTGAAGAGGTTCCAGTAACCGCAATCCACGGCCTTCTTCATCTCGGCCTGGCAGTTGGTCATGCCACCCTTGATGGCGTGCATCTCGCAGGGGCTGTAGCCGATGATGATGGACGGACCATCGTAGGCCTCGGCCTCCTGGATGGCCTTGAGGGTCTGAGCGGGGTTGGCGCCCATGGCGACCTGCGCCACGTACACGTAGCCGTAGCTCATAGCGATCTCGGCGAGGCTCTTCTTCTTGATCTCCTTGCCGGCCGCGGCAAACTGGGCCACCTGACCGATGTTGGAAGCCTTGGAGGCCTGGCCGCCGGTGTTGGAGTAGACCTCGGTGTCGAAGACGAAGACGTTGACGTTCTCGCCGGAGGCAAGGACGTGGTCCAGTCCGCCGAAGCCGATGTCGTAGGCCCAGCCGTCGCCGCCGAAGATCCAGAAGGACTTCTTGGTGAGGTACGCCTTGTCGGCGAGGATGGCCTTGGCGGCGTCGGAGCCGTCGGCCTCGAGGGCAGCGATCAGAGCGGCAGCGGTGGTCTTGCTGGCCTCGGTGTCGTTGCGAGCGTCAGCCCAAGCCTCGGCGGCAGCCTTGGCCTCGTCGGAGGCGTCGGCAGCCCAGGCCTCGACCTGCGTGGCGACCTTGTTCTGGACGGCCTTGTAGCCCAGGTACATGCCCAGGCCGTGCTCGGCGTTGTCCTCGAACAGGGAGTTGTTCCACGCGGGGCCATGGCCGTCGGCGTTGGTGGTGTAGGGGCTGGTGGCAGCCGGGTTGCCCCAGATGGAGGAGCAGCCGGTGGCGTTGGAGATGAACATGCGGTCGCCGGCGACCTGGGTCACGAGGCGAGCATAGGCGGTCTCGGCGCAGCCTGCGCAGGAGCCGGAGAACTCAAGCAGCGGCTTCTTGAACTGGATGCCCTTGAGGTTGGCAGCCACGACGCCGTCCTTCTCGGTGACGTTGGCGACTGCGTAGTCGAAGGCCTCCTGCTGGGCCAGCTCCTCCTCCTGGCCGACCATGGTGAGGGCACCACGCGGGCAGACGCCGGCGCAGACGCCGCAGCCCATGCAGTCGAGCGGGCTGATGGCCAGGGTGTAGACCAGCTCGGGGAACTTCTTGGCGGGAGCCAGAGGAATGGTGCGCATGGCCTCGGGAGCCGCGGCGGCCTCATCGGCGTTCAGGGCGAACGGACGGATGGTGGCATGCGGGCAGACGTTGGCGCAGTTGTTGCACTGGATGCACTTGGTCTCGTCCCAACGCGGCACGAACACGGCGACGCCGCGCTTCTCGTAGGCGGAGGCGCCCAGCTCGAACTGACCGTCGGCGATGTCCTTGAAGTCGGAGACCTTCAGGCTGTAGCCGTCCATCATGTCGATCGGGTGCAGGAGCTCCTTGACCTGCTTGACGATGGCCTCGCGACCCTCGAGGGTCAGGACGGTCGGCTCGTCGGTAGCGGTCTTCCAGCTCTCGGGGATCTCGATCTCCTTGAAGGCGGTGGCGCCGGCGTCGATGGCCTTCCAGTTGGCCTCGACGATGGCCTGGCCCTTCTTGGCGTAGGAGTGCTCGGCGGCGTCCTTCATGTAGGTGATGGCGTCCTCTGCGGGAAGGACGTTGGCCAGCGCGAAGAACGCGGACTGGAGGATGGTGTTGGTGCGCTTGCCCATGCCGACCTCGATGGCCAGGTCAATGGCGTTGATGAGGTAGACGTGGATGTCGTTGTTGGCGATGTAGCGCTTGGCCTCGGCGTTGAGGTGCTTGTCGAGCTCGTCGACGTCCCACTGGCAGTTGATCAGGAAGGTGCCACCGGGCTTGACGTCGCGGACCATCTTGAAGCCCTTGACGATGTAGCTGGGGTTGTGGCAGGCCACGAAGTCGGCCTTGGTCACATAGTAGGGCGAGCGGATGGGGCTGTCGCCGAAGCGCAGGTGGCTGACGGTGACGCCACCGGTCTTCTTGGAGTCGTACTGGAAGTACGCCTGGATGTACTTGTCGGTGTGGTCGCCGATGATCTTGATCGAGTTCTTGTTGGCGCCCACGGTGCCGTCGCCGCCGATGCCCCAGAACTTGCACTCGATGGTGGAGGGGTCTGCGGTGTTGGGAGCGTCCTCCATCTCCTCGAGGGAGAGGTTGGTGACGTCGTCGATGATGCCGATGGTGAACTCGCGCTTGGGGTGGGACTTCTTGAGCTCGTCGTAGACGGCGAAGGCGGACGCGGGAGGCGTGTCCTTGCTGCCGAGGCCGTAGCGGCCACCGATGACCTTGACGCCCGTGATGCCGGCCTCGAAGAGGGAGGTGATGACATCCTGGTAGAGGGGCTCGCCGATGGAGCCGGGCTCCTTGGTGCGGTCGAGCACGGCGATGCTCTCGACCCTCTTGGGCAGGGCGGCGATGAAGTGCTCGATGGACCACGGACGGTACAGGCGGACCTTGACCAGGCCGACCTTCTCGCCATGGGCGTTCAGGTAGTCGACGACCTCCTCGAGGGTGTCGCAGAAGGAGCCCATGCAGATGACCACGCGGTCAGCGTCGTCGGCGCCGTAGTAGTCGAACAGGTGATAGCTGGTGCCCAGCTTCTCGTTCACCTTGTTCATGTAGTCCTCGACGACGGCGGGCAGCGCGTTGTAGGCCTCGTTGCAGGCCTCGCGATGCTGGAAGAAGGTGTCGTCGTTCTCGTGGCTGCCGCGCGCATGCGGATGCTCGGGGTTGAGCGCATGGTCGCGGAAGGCCTGCACGGCCTCCATGTCGCACAGCTCGGCGAGGTCGTTGTAGTCCCAGAGGGCGACCTTCTGGATCTCGTGGGAGGTGCGGAAGCCGTCAAAGAAGTTGATGAACGGCACGCGACCCTTGATGGCGGACAGGTGGGCGACGGCGGAGAGGTCCATGACCTCCTGGACGCTGCCCTCGGCGAGCATGGCGAAGCCGGTCTGGCGGCATGCCATGACGTCGGAGTGGTCGCCGAAGATGTTCAGCGCGTGGGAGGCCACCGTGCGGGCGGACACGTGGAACACGGAGGGCAGGCCCTCGCCGGCGATCTTGTACATGTTGGGAATCATGAGCAGCAGGCCCTGCGACGCCGTGTAGGTCGTCGTGATGGCGCCAGCGCCGAGCGAGCCGTGAACCGCACCTGCGGCGCCAGCCTCGGACTCCATCTCGACCACGCGCACGGTGGAGCCGAAGATGTTCTTTTGGCCCTGGGCTGCCCACTGGTCGACGTAGTCGGCCATGGGGCTGGACGGGGTGATCGGGTAGATGCCCGCCACCTCGGTAAACGCGTACGACACGTATGCCGCGGCGTTGTTACCGTCCATGGACTTGAATTTTCTCGCCATATCCTCTCCTTAGATACATCCGGACATGCGTCCGGGGCTTCCCGTACTGACGCGCGCGGGGCGGTCCCTCTCCTTACCGCCCCAGCCGAACGCCGTGCGTTTGCGCACGGCGATGGCTACCTATAGTGATAACGCATCGACACTTCATTATCGCGCAAAGAGCCGCCATAAGCACGAAAAATCGAGCTGTGTAACACCTAGTTGTAGCTAGGGTTTTAGTGGCCGGCACAAGGTCTGAGAGCACGATCGGGGCGGTCCCGTAGCACCGCGCTACGCCCGGTCGAGAAGGCGCTGGTAGCCCCGCGACATGCGACGCCCGTGGTCGCCGGCCGCATCGGTGGCCACCACGACGCCGTGCTCGTCCGACACGAGGAAGGCCTCGTCGTAGGCGATGGCACCGTTGGCCATGGCGTCCGCAAGGTGGTCCCAGTGCCTGACCGCCATGCCCAGCGTGTGGGCCAGCTGCTCCACGAGCGACGCCGCCCCAGACGGGGCACATCCCTCCCCGGGGTCCCACACCAGCTCGTCGTCGCAGGCGACCCACAGGGTCTCCGGCGAGACGCCCGTCCGACGGGCCTCCTCCAGTGCCTGGTCTGCACGCCGCACCAGGCCCGTCAGGGTCGCATCCCGCAGGGGCTCGAAGGGTCCGACCGTCATCGCGGCACGACCCCGCTCGTCGACGATCAGCATCAGCACGCCGTCTGGGTGCTCGGCCGCCCCCTGGTCCAGGTTCCACTCGATGTGCTGCTTTGCCCAGGCGACCAGCTCGGGAGTCACGGGGGCATCGTTGACGCGACGGGCCAGCAACGCGCGCAGGTGACGATTCTCTATCGGCAGGCGCCTGTGCGCCAGGCGCCAGCGGCACACCAGCGCCGGTGTCCCAAGCTCGAACCCATCCATGTCAGAGATGCCACCACGACCCATCCGCAGCCTCCATCCAACGCAAGCGTTTCCACAACTGTAGCGGAACGCCTCGGCCTATTGGCGGACACGACGTGGGGCCAATCGACCCCTGACAGACTGGCAACACGCGGTCCACGGCCTATGCAATTTCTTGGATAGAGGGCGCCGGGCGGCTCTCGCGCACGTGGGTCTCCCGCACGGGCTGGTCAACGCCGCGTTGGCTCACACGCGGAGCCGCTCCCGCGGCTCTCGCACGCGTGGGCCTCCCGCACGGGCGGGCCAACGCCGCGTTGGCTCACACGCGGAGCCGCTCCCGCGGCTCTCGCGCGTGGGTCTCCCGCACGGGCGGGTCAACGCCGCGTTGGCTCACACGCGGAGCCGCTCCCGCGGCTCTCGCGCGCGTGGGTCTCCCGCACGGGCTGGTCAACGCCGCGTTGCACAAATCGAGGGCCGCGGATGTGCTCCGTGGCCCTCGAGGAGAGGCTATCTCTTAGTGCGGCGGGTGTGGCGCCTACGCGTGGATGCGGGTGCCGGAGAGGCCTGCGATGGCCTCGGCGGCCTTCTCGAGGCTGCCGATGATGCAGGTGCGACCGGGGCGGCTCTCGACGAACTTGATGGCCGCGCGGACCTTGGGCTCCATGGAGCCCTTGCCGAACTGGCCGGCGTCGGCGTACTCGCGCGCCTGGTCGGCGGTGATGTCCTCGAGGTCCTGCTGGTCGGGCTTGCCGAAGTTGATGGCGACATGCTCGACGGCGGTCAGCAGCACCAGCATGTCGGCGCGGCAGTCCTCGGCCAGCAGCTCGCCGGCCATGTCCTTGTCGATGACGGCCGCGACGCCCTTGTAGGCGCCCTTGTCGGAGTAGTCGCGCACGACGGGCACGCCGCCGCCACCGCAGGCGATGACGATGAACTCGTCGTCGAGCAGGTTGATGATGGAGTCAGCCTCGACGATCTTGCGGGGGATCGGGCTGGCGACGACGCGGCGGTAGCCACGGCCGGAGTCCTCGACCATGGTCCAATCGGGATGCTCGGCCTTCTCGGCGGCGGCCTGCTCCTGCGTCAAGAAGACGCCGATGGGCTTGGTGGGGCTGAGGAATGCGGGGTCGTCGGGGTCGACCTCGATCTGGGTCACGACGGTGGCGACGTGCCAGCGCTTGTAGGCCTTGTGCATGGCAACGCCGATGGCCTGCTGCAGGTGGTAGCCGATGTAGCCCTGGCTCATGGCGCCGCACTCGGGCAGGTCGATGAGCGGGTACTTGGAGTCGACCTCGTGGGCGGTGGCGAACGCGTTCTGGATCATGCCAACCTGCGGGCCGTTGCCGTGGGTGATGATGATCTCGTTGCCCATCTCGATGACCTTGAGCAGCGTCGGTGCGGCCTCGCGCACGCGCTTGATCTGCTCCTCGGGAGTGTCGCCGAGGGCGTTGCCGCCCAGAGCGATGACGACGCGATCGGGACTCTCGAACTTTGCCATGGTGTGTCCTCCGCTCCTGTGGTGTGGGATGCCTGAATCGATGCCGGTCGAAAGGTGTGGCAATAAAATCCTACGACGTAAAAACAGCTTCTCATATTGGATTCTGCTAACGGCTGATATTTCGTTTCCAAAGGTAGTTTAGTTTGGTTGATTTTATCAACTTGCATATATATGCATTTTTATTTATCAAATCGTATAGCTGAGAGCATAATGAATCACGCGTGGCTGCAGGCGCTCCTCGCAATGCATACCATGTAAACCATGGACGCAACGCTTTTACAACCAAACTCTGCTGCGATTGACTCTGGTGTGGTCGGACGCTTCGCGCCGACACCCTCGGGACGCATGCATCTGGGCAACGTCTTCTCGGTTCTGATGGCGTGGCTCGATGCGCGCGCGGCGGGCGGCCGCATCGTCATGCGCATCGAGGACCTGGATCCACGGGCGCAAGACCCCGCGCTGGCGCGACTGCTGATGGATGACCTTGCCTGGCTGGGCCTGGACTGGGACGAGGGTCCCTACTGGCAAAGCCAGCGCACCGACCTCTATGCGCAAGAGCTGGCTCGTCTGGAGGACAGGGGCCTCACCTACCCCTGCTTCTGTACCAGGTCGCAGCTGCATGCGGCCAGCGCGCCGCACGCCTCGGACGGAACGTACGTCTACCAAGGAACCTGCCGTGGGCTCTCGGCGGCCGAGGTGGCCGAGCGCGCGCTGACCCGCGCGCCAGCGACGCGCCTGCGCGTCCCCGATGTCGGCGACGCCAGTGGGACGATCCGGTTCGAGGACCTCGTCTGGGGTGCCCAGGCGGAGGTCCTGGCACGAGACTGCGGAGACTTCCTCGTACGACGCAGTGACGGCGTGTTCGCCTACCAGCTGGCAGTCTCCATCGATGACGCCCTTATGGGGGTCACGCATGTGGTGCGCGGTCGAGACCTGTTGGGCAGCGTCGCGCGCCAGAGCTACCTCATTGGACTGCTGGGGCATGCGGCGCCGACGTATGCCCACGTGCCGCTGCTGGTGGCACCCGACGGCCGGCGCCTGTCCAAGCGGGAGCGTGACTTGGACCTGGGAGTCTTGCGGGCCCAAGGCGTCACGCCCCAACGCATCGTCGGCAGGCTTGCCCATGCTGTCGGGCTGGCCGCGACCAACGAGGACATCGGCGCCTCGAGCCTCGTCGAACGCTTTTCCTGGGATGCCGTTCGCGCCAAGAGAAACGACATTGTGGTGGACTCGTCCTTTCTTCTATGAGTTTGTGTTGTAGCAGCCCATCTGTTGGGGTATGATTCGTTAGCACGACATCACGGAGAGCTGACCGAGAGGCCGAAGGTGCTCGCCTGCTAAGCGAGTATAGGAGTGATCCTATCTGGGGTTCGAATCCCCAGCTCTCCGCCAGACCATGAGGGGCAGGTGCCAGCGGGCGCCTGCCTTTTTTAATATGAGCTGAGCATTGTCAAGAGGCAAAACCGGCCAGGTCGATCGGTAGCTACTCCGGTCGGCCTGGCCTACCTATCTTCGCCCGGGCGG
>CACYWP010000036.1 GCA_902778135.1 uncultured Coriobacteriaceae bacterium | reverse complement strand
GGTCGGCCACGATGCCCCCGACCTTTGCGGTGGTGCGGGCGGTGACGACCGCGTTGTGGCCGGCCTCCAGGACCGCGCGGGCGATGCCCTCGCCGATGCCGCCCTCGGAGCAGCCGGTGATGAGCCACGTCTTTGCCATGATGCGCTTCCCTTCTCTCCCGCACCCTCGGGTGCGTCCCTTTGCTGACTCAATTATGCAGGCGAGAACAGGTGATGTACACTGCAACTCAATCAAGTCAGGTTGCACGAGACGCAATCTGAGGGAGGCTATATGGAGCTGGAGCAGCTTCGACAGCTCGATGAGATTGCACGATGCGGGACGCTTCAGGCCGCCGCAGAGCGGCTGCACCTCTCGCAGTCGGCCCTCTCGCGCTCGCTCAGACGTCTCGAAGAGGATCTCGGACAGCCGCTCTTCGACCGCACGCGCAACTCGATGCAGATAAACGCCAGCGGAAGGTTGGCGCTCGAGCACGCGCGTCTGGTCCTTGCCGAGGAGCGCCGCCTGCGCGACGACTTCGCCGCGCTCGCCAAGCGGGAGCGCACGGTACGCGTGGCAAGCGTCGCGCCGGCCCCGACGTGGCGCCTGAGCTCGCTGGTGCTCGAGCAGCACCCGACCACCATCGTCGAGCCCGACATCGCCTCCGAGCGGGAAGTGGACTCCCGATTGCTCAACGGCACCTGTGACCTTGCCATCACGGCGCGCCAGCCAAGGCTGCCCACGATATGCGCCATGGAATTCATGCGCGAGGACCTGTATGCCAACGTCCCTTTGGGCCACGTGCTGCACGAGCGGGAGTCGCTCACGTTTGCCGAGCTTGACGGCCTCACCTTCCTCGTCTACGGAGGCATCGGCTTCTGGCACGACATCCACACGCGCATGCTGCCGTTCGCGCAGTTCGTGACACAGCCTGATCGCACCATCTTCCTGCAACAGGTGCGCACGTCCAACCTCTTGACCTTCACCACCAACGCGCCCGAGAACACGAGTCGCCACGAGTCGCGACGCGCCATCCCCATCACCGACCCCGAGGCACACGTGACGTTCTACCTGTGCGTGCGTTCCGATGCGCCCGAGCGAGTCCAGGCGTTGTTCGAGTTGGCCAGAACGCAGTCCGAGTGACGTGGCACAGTGGGCTTCAGGCGATTCGTGCCCTGCGAGGGCTATCTTCCGCTATCCCCATAGTTGGCAAGAACGCGCGCGGAGGGGTCGTCCACATCGCAACCCTCCCAAGACGTGTTGGGCATCCAGAACCCCGCGACCATGGTTGCCTGCCCCGGATAGTGCCGCTCGAAGATGTCGCGGTAGAGGAGCGACTCCTTGGTGAAGGGCTGCGCAAAGGTATAGCGTTTCCTGCGCCTCTCGAACTCTTCGTCGGTATACCTCCATTCGGCGTACTCCTTGAGGTGGTCCACGAGTGAGTGGCCCACCGCATCCGAGAAGGCAGCCTTCTCGCGCCAGAGGATGCTGTCAGGCAACAGGCCCATCCCCTCAAAGGCGTGACGGAGCAGGTACTTGCCCTTGCCATAGGTATTGAGCTTCATCTGCGGGTCAAGTGCCATCACATAGCGTACGAAGTCGAGGTCGCCGAAGGGTACCCTCGCCTCGAGCGAGTTCACCGATATACAGCGATCGGCGCGAAGCACATCGTACATGTGCAGTTCCCTCACGCGCTTCTGCGACTCCTCCTGAAACGCGGCGGCCGAAGGTGCGAAGTCGGTGTACTTGTAGCCAAACAGCTCGTCGGAGATCTCTCCGGTAAGGAGGACTCGGATGTCAGTGCGTTCATGAACGACCTTGCAGACGAGGTACATGCCGATGCTCGCGCGGATGGTGGTAATGTCGTAGGTCCCTAGCAACGCGATCACATCCTCTAGCGAGGAGGTCACATCGGCTGGGGTCATCAGTACCTCCGTGTGGCGACTGCCGATGTATGCTGCGGTCTCTCGCGCGTACTTGAGGTCGATCGGGTCCTCTTCCATGCCGATGGCAAAGGTCTCGATGGGAGCATCGAGCTCTTGGGCTGCGATGGCGCAGACCAACGAGGAGTCAAGCCCTCCCGAGAGCAGGAACCCCACCTTGGCATCGGAGACCAGGCGCTTGCGCACACCTGTGACGAGCTTCTCGCGAATGGTGTTGCAGGCGGCCTCGAGATCGTCGGTACAGATGGCGTCAACCTTCGTGATGTCGCAGTAGCGCACGAACCGTCCATCTTGATAGTAGTGTCCGGGAGGAAATGGTCTGATTTCGCGCACGAGACCTACGAGGTTCTTGGGCTCGCTCGCAAAGACGATGGCGTCGCGTTCGTCGTAGCCGTAGTAGAGCGGGCGAATGCCAATGGGATCTCGTGCGGCTACGAAGCTTTGCTCCTCGCCGTCGTAGATGATGCAGGCATACTCGGCATCAAGCATGGCAAAGAGGTTCGTGCCGTACTCGCGATAGAGCGGAAGGATGATTTCGCAATCGCTGTCGCTCTCAAAACGATAGCCCTTATCGCGTAGCTCGTCGCGCATGCGCTCGAACCCATAGAGCTCGCCGTTGCAGACAACAAAGCTACCATCGAACTCGAACGGCTGCATGCCCTCGGGTGTAAGTCCCATGATCGAGAGCCGATGAAAGCCTAGGAGGCCATGGCCCGTGTCGACGACCCGCGAGCTGTCCGGCCCTCGCGAGACCGTGTGCTCGAAGCCCTCCATGAAAGCGTCGAACTCGACCTGCTCGCTGCAATAGGCCATGATTGAGCACATAGTTGATCAATCCTCCCTCTGATAGGGGTGGCAGGAGTGGTCTTGGGACGCGAGGAGAAGCTGTCCCAAAAGAAAACGTGGCGCAACCTGGGGCTGCGCCACGTAGGGGGATGAGGCTCAGCCCTTAGACGTAGAAGAGCATCTGGTTGTAGCTGGGTACGGGCCAGTAGTCCTCGCCGCAGAGCCTCTCCATTGCGTCGACCTCTGCACGCAGGGCGGCCATGGCGGGGATGACCTCATCGCGGCAGAGAGCATCCTGCTGGGTGGGATTGGCCTTTCCGTTGGCATGGGCAGCTAGCTGCTCCAGCTGCAAGGTGAGGTCGTAGATGGTGTCGATACCCGTCGTAAGCCGTTCAACGATGTCTTTTTCGGCTCGAGAGACAATGCCCAGCTCGGCCTTGATGGCAACGCTGTTTGCGAGATCTCCGGAGTAGCTCATGAGCGCCGGCAGGTACATGTGACGTGCCATATACGACATCGTGTTGGCTTCGATGTTGATGAGCTTGGCGTACTGCTCTGCCTTGGCCACGTAGCGGGCATGCAGCTCAGCCTCAGTGAGGACGCCATAGTTATCGAACAGTGCGATGTTGTCGGGATCCATGAGGGCGCCTAGGGCATCCGGCGTGGTCTTGAGGTTGGGGAGTCCGCGACGTGCAGCCTCGGCCTCCCACTCTGCCGCGTATCCGTTGCCGTCGAAGATGATGCGCTGGTGGTCGCGGAAGGTGTGACGCACGAAGCGCATGGCGACCTGCGCGAATGGCTCATCGCTGCGATTGGCCACGTAGTCGCAGAAGCGCTCGCACTGCTCGGCCACTGCGGTGTTGAGCACCACATTGGGGTCGGAGAGGTTCTGCTGGCTGCCGCACATGCGGAACTCGAACTTGTTGCCGGTGAAGGCAAAGGGGCTCGTGCGGTTGCGGTCTGTGTTGTCGCGCAGGACCGAGGGCAACTGTGGGACACCAAGGTTCATGACCTCGGAAGAGCTTACCTCGGCGTGCTCCTTGTGGATGAGCGCCTCTACGATGGGCGAGAGCGCATCGCCGAGGAAGACCGACACGATGGCCGGTGGTGCCTCGTTGGCGCCCAGACGATGGTCGTTGCCGGCCGAGGCCACGCTCATGCGCATGAGGTCGGCATGCTCGTCGACTGCGGCCACCAGCATGGCGAGGAAGACCAGGAACTGCAGGTTGTGCTCGGGATCTGGGCCAGGCTCGAGGAGGTTGGTGCTGTCGGCGCTGATGGACCAGTTGTTGTGCTTGCCCGAGCCATTTACGTAGTCGAAGGGCTTCTCGTGCTGCAAGCAGACGAGCCCATGATGACTGGCAAGAAGGCGCATCTTCTCCATAGTGAGGAGGTTGTCGTCAATGGCTAGAGACCCCTTTTCAAAGACTGGCGCCAACTCGTGCTGGCAGGGAGCGACCTCGTTGTGCTTGGTCTTGGCCGGTACGCCCAGCTTCCACAGCTCGTCGTCGAGCTCCTTCATGAACTCGTTGACGGTTGGCCTGATGGCACCGAAGTAGTGCTCCTCGAGCTCCTGGCCCTTAGACGGAGGACAGCCAAACAAGGTTCGACCCGTCAGGATCAAGTCAGGACGGGCCTTATAATCCTCCTCACGAATGAGGAAGTACTCCTGCTCGGGGCCGATGGTGGTGTACACGCGTCGGGGGTGCCGGCCAAACAGCTCCAGCACACGCTTTGCCTGGGTCTCGAGGGCGACCTCTGAGCGAAGCAGTGGCGTCTTCTTGTCGAGAGCCTCGCCGGTGTAGGAGATGAAGGCCGTGGGAATGCAGAGGACCTCGTCTTTGATGAAGGCCGGGCTCATGGGATCCCATACGGTGTAGCCGCGGGCCTCGAAGGTGGCACGCAAACCCCCGTTGGGGAACGAGGAGGCATCAGGTTCTCCACGGACCAGCTCCTTGCCGCTGAAAGCCATCAGGATGCTTCCGTCTGCGTTGGGTGTGAGGAAGCCGTCGTGCTTCTCGCTCGTGATGCCCGTGAGAGGCTGGAACCAGTGCGTGAAGTGTGTGGCGCCCTTCTCCAGAGCCCATTCCTTCATGGCATGGGCCACCTCGTTGGCTATATCGAGGTCAAGCGGAGCCCCGTCGTCGATCACGCGGCGAAGCTCCTTGTAGGTGGGCTTGGGCAGACGTTCCTGCATATCGGCGTCGGTGAAGAGCAGCTCTCCCCACTCGGCGGTGACCTTGTCCTTGGCCATGATATCTCCTCTCTGAAGGATTGCGTGCAGCTCCATGCTGCCCTTCGCGGCGTCCTTGGTTGCCCGCGGACGCAGCTGGGGCACCCACGCATGAGAAAGGTGGGCTCGGGCAGCCTCATGGGAAGAGACCTTACTGATGCCTTGTTTCGCGCCTTTACGCCGGAACGTTTGCGTCTTGGTGCGTTCTCGTTTCGTTCGCGTTGCGTCAATCGTGGGGCCTGGAGTTGCCCATCGAGCCTTTTACCTGCGCATTTATTCTCAAGAGCCGTGTTAACACATCTGCTACACGTAAGAATTCTGTGCGATACCTTGATAAAACCTAGCCGACATGCTGGCTCAACCAACACGACATAAAAGAGATACGGAGCCGATACCGTCTCTCCCTACCATGTCGACGAAGCTGCCGTTGCCAGAGGAGGGGGTGCTCCATGCTGAGGGACGTTTCGGTACGTGAGCTTCCCACGGGGGAGCGCATGCGCATCGTCAAGCATCGGTACATGCCGGTTGGTCTGAGCGAAACCGAAGTAAGCTGCCTTCCCCGCGCCTGCATCATCACGGGCATGCATGGTGACGAGCTTGAAGGCCAGTACGTGCTCTACGAGCTAATCAGACGCCTGCGAAGCCAGCCCCAGCATCTTGCTGGTGTAGTTGACGTGTACCCAGCCGTCAACCCCATGGGCATGGGCGCCATCGAACGAGGCATCCCGCAGTTCGATCTTGATATGGATCGTATCTTTCCCGGCAGCCATGACGCCTCGCCCTTCGAGGCCATGGCGGCCGACCTTGTTGAGGACGTGCGCGGCGCTCAGGTCGCCTTCGATCTGCATGCTAGCAGCATCTACCTACGAGAGCTGCCGCAGATACGCATCAACGAGGAGTCGGTGGGGTGTACCCTACCACTCGCGCGCCTGGCCAATGTCGATTACGTGTGGGTTCACGAGAGTGCCGTCGTCCTCAAGGGGACGTTCGCCTACAGCATGAACAAGCTTGGCGTTCCTACGCTGGTAACGAAGGCGGGGGTCGGCATGCGGATCACCCCGGAGGTAGGCGAGCAGTTGGCCATTGGCATCCTGTCGGTCTTGGCGCAAGCGGGCGTGTGGACAGGACCGCTGCCGCTGGTGCGTGCTCCCCAGGTGGGTACAGATGGTGAAGTCAGCTATCTGCATGCCGATGCGGCGGGGATGTTCGTCCCCTGTGTCACGTTCGGCAGGGAAGTCAAAGAGGGACAGGTCATCGGACGCATACTCGACTGTGGCTCGGCGACGGTGTTGCAGGAGCTATGCGCGCCGGTGGGCGGGCTGCTCTTTACCCTGCGCGCATACCCCTTGGTCTATCCCGGCAACCTCATTGCCCGCGTGTTGGGAGGTGCGCCATGCTAGAAGAAGGCATCCTGTCGCTTGAGCTTCCCTACCGCGACCCGCTCGACGTGCGCGCCTTCTCGTTTGGGATCGACGCGAAGGGTAAGGTGCTGGGTAAGGGAGCCGACCCAAGCACTCTCGAACGCTCGCTCTGCGTCGTGGCAGGCATTCGGGGCGATGAAATCTTGCAGACGCTCGTCTGTGCCTTGCTCGTGGAGCGACTCGAGAAGATGGAGCGTTCGAAGGCGTTGGTGCCCGGATGTCTCACACGCGTCATTCCCTGCGCAAACCCCGCCTCGATGGGCATCGGGCGCAGATTCTGGCCGCTTGACAAGACCGACATCAACCGGATGTTTCCAGGATCGCCCGAGGGCGAGACGACGAGGCGTATTGCCGCGGGACTCTTTGCCCAGGTGAGCGGTTTTTCGTATGGCGTGCACTTGAGTAGCTTCTACCTTGAGGGCGACTTCATTCCCCATGTGCGCGTCATGCACGGGCCGGGCGAGCGGGCAAACCACGGTGCTGATTTCTGCCTGCCATATGTGACACACTACGAGCCCGGGTCATTTGACACGACGACGCTTCACTACAACTGGCGACTTCACGGCACCGAGGCCTACAGCTTCTATACCCGCAAGACAACGGTGGCCGATGAGGTCATCGCACGCGAGGCGGTGCAGTCGCTCTTGAGGTTCATGAGTGCGCGAGGCCTGACGCGCCAGCAGTTCCACGGTGGCCATCGGACCTTCGAGCTGGCAGAGCGCGCCTTGGTGCCCGTGCATGTGCCGGTGGGCGGCGTGTGCTGCCCTGTGGTACGCGTAGGCGATGTCGTGGGTAGGGGACAACTGCTGGCTACGGTCAGAGACCTGCTCTGCGGCCATGTGACGGCACGGGTGGTGGCGCCGTGCGATGGGGTGGTCTTCTATCACGCACGGACACCGCTCGTCAACGAGCGTACGCTGGCGTTCCAGATCGTACCGGACGATGCGGACGAGGTGAAGGCGACGCTTGCGTAGAACTGCCGACTGATGCAAAGCAATGACACAGAAGGAGAGGCAGCCATGACAGACCCGAGGACTGGTGGGCTGTATCGACCAGAGTTTGATCACGATGCATGTGGCATCGGTGCCCTTGCGCATCTCAAGGGCGAGCGCTCTCATCGCATGGTGGACGATGCGCTTTCGGTGCTGGTCAACCTTGAGCACCGAGGTGGCAAGGGACTCGAACCCAACACGGGCGACGGCGCGGGAATCCTCTTTCAGGTGCCACATCGCTTCTTTCGAAAGGAGGCGCAGAAGTGTGGACACCTGCTTCCCGACGAGGGAGACTATGGCGTGGCCATGCTCTTCTGCCCGCAGGACGAGCGCGGTGTGGTGGATGCGCGTCGGATCTTTGAGGACGGGTGTGCCACCGAGGGGCTTCCGGTGCTCTTCTGGCGCGAGGTGCCCGTTGACGACCATGATCTCGGAGCCACTGCGCGTGCCTGCATGCCCACCATTCTGCAGGCTTTCGTCGCACGTCCGCAGGGTATCGCTGCGGGAGAGGACTTCGAGCGCAAGCTCTATGTGTGCCGGCGTACCATCGAGAAGCGCGGTGATGCCTCCCATGAGCTCGAGGGCAAGATCTTCTATATCTGCTCGATGAGCTCGCGCACCATCGTGTACAAGGGCATGCTGGTGTCCACGCAGATGCGACGCTTCTACCTCGACCTCAACGACTCTGCCGTGGAAAGCTCGCTTGCCTTGGTGCATTCGCGCTATTCCACCAACACCACGCCCAGCTGGGAACGAGCTCATCCCAACCGCTACCTCATCCACAACGGAGAGATCAATACGCTGCGCGGCAACGTCAACTGGTTGCGGGCGCGCGAGCCGCACCTCTACTCTCCGGTGCTCGGCTCTGACATCCGCAAGGTGCTGCCCGTCATCAACCGCGAGGGCTCAGACTCTGCCATCCTCGACAACGTGCTGGAGTTCCTCGTCATGAATGGCCGCGACATCGCCCGAGCCATGACGCTTATGATTCCCGAGCCCTGGGAGCGCAACGATCAGCTCTCGGATGCGCGACGCTGCTATGACGCCTACCAGTCGATGCTCATGGAGCCCTGGGACGGCCCGGCCGCCATCGCTTTCTCTGATGGCGTTCGCATGGGAGCGGTCCTTGACCGCAATGGGCTGCGTCCCGCCCGCTACTACGTGACGCGCGACGACCGCCTCATCCTGTCGAGCGAGGTGGGTGCCATCGACATCGACCCGAGTATCATCTTGCAAGCGGGGTGCCTGGGACCGGGAGAGATGCTCGTGGTTGACCCTGCCCAGGGACGCGTGATCTGGAACGACGAGCTGCGCGACGGGTACGCGCTGGCAAAGCCATTCCGCAGCTGGCTCGACACCGAGACGATCGACGTGGCCAGCCTCCCTATGCCATCACGTGACGAGCCGGCCGCCGATGGTGACGTGTGCCTGACGCAGCGGCTCGCCCGCCATGGGTATCACTTCGACGACGTGGAGGAGGTCGTGCGCCCCATGGCTGCCTCCGGCTCTGTTCCCTTGGCATCCATGGGCTCGGATGTGCCTCCGGCGGTCCTCTCGCGGCGTCCCCGCTCGTTCTTTGATTACTTCAACGAGCTCTTTGCGCAGGTCACTAACCCTCCGATTGACGCGCTACGCGAGTCCATGGTCACGTCCGACGTGCTCTACCTAGGCAATCACGGCAACCTACTGGAGGACAGCCGCGACAGCTGTCGTCTCCTGCGCCTCGCGGGACCCATCCTCTCAGATGAGGACTTCGAGCGTATCAGGGGCATTTCGCGTGTGGGGTTCCACATGGCGAGCTTCTCGGCGACCTATCCCGCAGGTGGTGGTAGCGGTGTTCTGGAGCGAGCGCTCGACGAGCTCGACAGGGCCGTCGAAGCCGCCGTCCGCGACGGTGCCAACATCGTGATCATCTCGGACCGGGCTGGTGAGGGACAAGTGCCCATCCCCTCGCTGCTCGCGCTGGGAAGCGTCCACAACCACCTCATTCGCGCCGGCATCCGCATGAAGTGCGACCTCATCGTGGAGACCGGAGACGCCGTCTCTCCGCATGACTATGCGGCGCTGGTGGGCTACTCCGCAAGTGGCATTCATCCCTATCTGGCTCATGAATGCATCGACGACTTGGTGAGGCGGGGTGTATTGGAGATCGGCGCCCGTGAAGCTCGCGACAACTATGACCGCGCCGTCAGGGCGGGCATCGTCTCCATCATGAGCAAGATGGGCATCTCCACCATGCAGGGCTACCATTCCGCGCAGATCTTCGAGATCGTCGGTCTGGCCGAAAGCCTCGTCGAGCGCTGCTTTGCTGGCACGGCAAGTCGCATCGGTGGCCTCGATCTCGCAGGCGCCCAGAAAGAGGCGGACCAGCGCTACCGCGAGGCGCGCGCCTTCGCTACAAGCGCCGCCCCGATGCAGCTGACGAGCTCGGGCATCACCAAGTGGCGCCCGGCGGGCGAGGAGCACCTCATCACTCCACAGGCCATCTACCTGCTGCAACGTGCCTGTCGTGAGGGAGACTACGAGCTCTTCCGCCGCTTTGGCGAGGAGGTCCACCGACCGGATAGGGCCATCTCGCTGCGCGACCTCCTCGAGCTGGTACCCCTGCCCTCCGGCCCGGTCTCCCTCGATGAGGTGGAGCCTGCCTCGTCAATCGTGCGACGCTTCAACACCGGCGCCATGAGCTTCGGGTCCATCTCGCAGGAGGCGCACGAGTGCCTCGCCATCGCCATGAACCGCTTGGGCGGACGCTCCAACACGGGTGAAGGCGGAGAGGACCCGGCCCGTGAGACGCCGCTGCCGAGCGGCGACCTCATGAACTCGGCCATCAAGCAGGTGGCCTCGGGGCGGTTTGGCGTGACGAGCCGCTACCTGTCGAGCGCCATCGAGATTCAGATCAAGATGGCTCAAGGCGCCAAGCCGGGAGAGGGCGGACACCTGCCCGGGCGCAAGGTGTGGCCGTGGGTGGCTCGCATCCGTCACTCGACGCCTGGCGTGGGGCTCATCTCGCCGCCACCGCATCATGACATCTACTCCATCGAGGACCTGGCAGAGCTGATCTTCGACCTCAAGTGCGCCAACCCACAGGCCCGTATCAGCGTGAAGCTCGTGAGCGAGGCGGGCGTGGGCACCATCGCCACAGGCGTGGCAAAGGGTGGTGCGGCAAAGATTCTGATCTCGGGTTCGAATGGTGGCACCGGCGCAGCTCCGCGCGACTCCATCTACCATGCTGGTCTCCCGCTGGAGCTCGGCCTGGCCGAGGCGCAGCAGACGCTCTTGGCCAACGGCCTGCGCTCGCGGGTGGTCCTCGAGGCCGACGGCAAGCTCATGGACGGTCGCGACGTAGCCGTGGCAGCCCTGCTGGGGGCCGAGGAGTTCGGCTTTGCCACCATGCCGCTCGTCGCGCTGGGCTGCCTCATGCAGCGTGACTGCCACCAGGACACCTGCCCGGTGGGCATCTGCACGCAGGACGAGCGTCTGAGGTGCCGCTTCGCCGGCAAGCCCGAGCATGTGGTCAACTTCATGACCTTTGTGGCCGAGAGCCTGCGCGAGCACATGGCTACCCTCGGCTTCCGTACCGTGGACGAGATGGTGGGGCATCCAGAATGCCTGCGCCAGCGTGCCATCGCGGACCACGACAAGGCCAACAGCTGCGATCTCTCTGCCCTGCTGTACCAGGCGACGCCCCAGCTGGCCGAGGTCATCCCCGGGGCGGATGGGGTGCGATTCCTCCCCGAGATGGCCGCCGACCTGCATCTGGAGCAGACACTCGACGCCACGCTCTTCGTACCGCATACGGCGAGCGCCCGTGAGCACATGGTGCCGGTGCACTTCCATGCCGACATCGACAACGTCAACCGCTGCGTGGGCACGATGCTCGGCTCGACGGTGACCAAGGCGCATCCGGAGGGCCTGCCCGAAGGGGCCATCACCATCGACTGCGTGGGCTCAGGTGGCCAGAGCTTTGGGGCCTTCCTCCCTCGGGGCATCACGCTCAACATCGAGGGTGACGCCAACGACTACGTGGGCAAGGGCCTCTCCGGCGGCATCGTGTCGGTGCGGCCGCATGCGGCAGCCACCTACAAGTTCGACGAGAACGTGAGCGTGGGTAACGTGGCCTTCTATGGGGCTACGAGTGGCAAGGGGTTCGTCAACGGCCTTGCCGGCCAGCGCTTCGGCGTGCGCAACTCGGGGGCAACCCTGGTCGTGGAGGGCGTGGGCAACCACGGTTGCGAGTACATGACCGGAGGTGTCGCCGTGATCCTCGGCGAGGTGGGGGCCAATTTTGCAGCGGGCATGAGCGGAGGCATCGCATACGTGTACGACGAGCTCCGCACGCTCGATGGCCGCTGCAACAAGGACATGGTCGAGCTGCTGAGCCCCACCGATACGGAGCTTGAGCAGGTGCGCGCCCTCATCGAGGAACACGTGGAGCGCACGGCAAGCCCCCGCGGCATCAAGCTGCTGTACCAGTTTGCCGAGGCGCGAAAGCACTTCGTGAAGGTGGTACCCCGCGAATACCGTCTGGTCATGGAGCGTGCGGATCGCGAGCAGTCGAGCGGCGTGAGTCGCGAGGAGGCCATCGAGCTGGCCTTTGAGGCGCTGAGGAAGGAGGCCTAGGCCATGGGAAAGCCTGGAGCGTATCTTGAGGTGGACCGGCGCGAGCATGCCATGCGTGACGCGCGCGAGTCGATTGCGGACTATGGTGAGCTCGCCCTTCCACTCGCATCCGAGGAGCAGCGTCTGCAGGCCAGCCGCTGCATGTACTGCGGGGTCGCCTTCTGCCAGGCTGGCATGAGCTTTGGCGCGGCTCGCCCCTCGGGCTGTCCGCTGCACAACCTCATCCCCGAGTGGAACGACCTCGTGTACCGGGGCGCGCTCACTAACCCCTTCCCCGAGTTCACGGGACGGGTGTGTCCCGCCCTCTGTGAGGCGGCGTGCAACCTGGGCCTGCATGACGACCCGACGGCCATCCGTGACAACGAGCGCGCCATCTCCGACTACATTTGGAACCATGGGGAGGGACCGCTGGCAATGGAGCCGGTGGATGACGGTGCGCCAAAGGTGACGGTGGTCGGCTCTGGCCCGGCGGGCCTCTCTTGTGCGTGGGAGTTGGCCCGCCGTGGCGTGCACGTGAGCGTGGTGGAGCGGGCGGACCGTCCGGGCGGCCTGCTCATGTACGGCATTCCCAACATGAAACTGCCCAAGGACGTGGTCGAGCGACGCACGAAGCTCATGGGCTCCTGCGGCATCGAGCTGCGCTGCGGCTGCGATGTGTCTGATACCGAGGTGGCGGCGCAGCTGCTGGACGAGAGCGATGCCGTGGTCGTGGCCGTGGGTGCGCGGCAAGCCCGTTGTCTTGCCGTGCCCGGGGCGGATGCCGAGGGCGTCGTTCTTGCGGTTGACTATTTGACTGGTGCCACCAAGGCCCTGCTTGACGGTGGGGAGCCTGCGGTGAGCGCTACGGGGCTCGACGTGGTCGTGATCGGTGGTGGCGATACCGGCACCGACTGCGTTGCCACGGCACTGCGCCAGGGGGCGCACAGCGTGCGGCAGCTGGAGTTTCTGCCCGAGCCACCGCGCGAGCGCCGCGACAACAACCTCTGGCCCGAGTGGCCTGCGATACGCAAGGACGACTACGGTCAACGAGAGGCGGCCGCGGTCTTCGGAAATGACCCGCGCACCTGGGGCGTCGACACGCTGGAGGTCCTCACGACCGAGGGAGCCGTCGCCGGACTGCGCGTGGCATCGCTTGACTGGTCGGATGGTCGTCCTCGACGCATCGAAGGCAGCGAGCAGGTGCTACCCGCACGGCTGGTGCTCATCGCGATGGGATTCACGGGTCCTGAGGCAGCAGTCTTCGAGGCATTAGGCATTGATGTCCCTGAGCGGGGTGCGACGCACCGCCTCAGTGACCGAATCTGGCTGGCAGGAGACTGTCGCAGCGGCTCGTCGCTGGTGGTGAACGCCATTGCTGACGGCCTTGCCTGCGCCGCAGAGGTCGCCGCGTCGCTTGACCGCTAGGAGGGGTGAACTCATGCACTTTACCAAGATGCACGGCCTAGGCAACGACTACCTCTACGTGTACGGGGAGGCGCCATCGGATGTCGCGGACCTCTCGCGACGGTTGTCCGACCGCCACTTTGGTGCGGGTTCCGATGGCATGATCTACATCTGTCCCTCCGAGGTCGCCGACTTCAGGATGTGCATCTTCAATGCCGATGGCAGCGAGGCGATGATGTGCGGCAACGGCATCCGCTGCGTGGGCAAGTACGTCTTCGACCGCGGCCTCACGCACAAGACGACGCTTGCCATAGAGACGCTCTCGGCGGTGAAGGAACTGATGCTGCAGGTAGAGGACGGAAGCGTGTCAGCCGCGACCGTCGGCATGGGGGTGGCAGTGGTGAGGGAGGACCTCCTCGTCCGCACGTCCCTCTCGGACGTCATGTGCACGCCCGTCTCGGTGGGCAATCCTCATGCAGTCCTGTTCGTGGACGATGCGGAGACGGCTCCCGTGGTGGAGCTGGGCCCCCTCATCGAGCGGCACCAGCTCTTTCCGGGAGGCGTGAACGTCGAGTTCGTGCAGGTCCTCTCTGGCCCTGAGCTGCGCATGCGTGTCTGGGAGCGCGGCAGCGGCATCACGATGGCCTGCGGCACGGGCGCCTGTGCCTCCGTCGCGGCAGCCGTGAGCAAAGGCCTCTGTCCGTCTGGCATCCCCGTTACGGTGCACCTCGACGGCGGGGACCTGCATATTACGGTCGGCGAGGGCTTCGCGATCACGATGACCGGCCCTGCCGAGACGGTCTACGAAGGAGAGGTGCAGCTGTGATTACGCCCAACAGGCACTATGCCGAGCTCAAGGACTCCTACCTCTTCACACACATCGCCCAGCGGGTCGAGGCATACCAGGCCGAGCACCAGGACGCGCACCTTTTGCGTATGGGCATCGGCGACGTGACGCTGCCCCTCTGCGATGCGGTCATCGAGGCCCTGCACGGTGCAGTCGACGATCAGGCCAGCAGTGAGCGCTTCCAGGGCTACTTGCCCGAATGCGGCGCCCCCTTCCTGCGCGCTGCGATTGCCGAGCACTACCGCAGCCACGGGGTGAGCCTTGCCGACGACGAGGTGTTCGTGTCGAGCGGGGCGAGCGACGAGCTGGGCGACATCCTCGATCTCTTCGACCCGCGCAGCTCATGCCTGGTCATTGAGCCGGCCTACCCCGCCTACGTGGACGCCAACGTCATCGCGGGGAGGCGCATCGTCCACCTTCCCTCGAGCCGTGCGAATGGCTTCCTGCCCGAACCCTCAGACGAGGCGCGGGCGGACCTCATCTACCTCTGCTCGCCCAACAACCCAACTGGCGCAGTCTTCGGCCGAGACCAGCTCCAGCGGTGGGTGGACTTTGCCAACGAGCACGGCTCGGTGATTCTCTTCGACGCAGCCTACGAGGCCTTCATCGAGGATCCTACCCTCCCTCACAGCATCATGGAGCTGGCAGGTGCCAGGACCTGCGCCATCGAGATCTGCTCGCTCTCCAAGACGGCTGGCTTCACGGGCACGCGCCTTGGTTACACCATCATCCCCCACGACCTCATGTGCGCAGGCATGAGCCTCAACGACATGTGGGTGCGCAATCGCACCACCAAGACCAACGGGGTCTCGTATGTCATCCAGCGTGGCGGGGCAGCCGTCTTCACGCCGGAGGGCCAGCGGCAGGTGCAGGTGAACCTTGCCTACTACAAGGACAACGCGCGCATTCTCATGCAGGCTCTCGACCAGACGGGCACGTGGTACTGCGGCGGGCGCAACGCCCCCTATCTCTGGGTGCAGTGCCCCGACGGCATGAGTAGCTGGGAGTTCTTTGACCTGCTGCTGAGAGAGGCGCAGATCGTGGGCACGCCAGGCGCGGGCTTCGGAGCCTGCGGCGAGGGCTACCTGCGCTTCTCGACCTTTGGTAACCGTGCGGACACCCAGGAAGCCGCGCGCAGGCTCCTCGCGCTTTTGGGCTGACGGCCAAGAATGCCCAGCAATCCTGCCCCAGGCGACTCGCTTGCCTGGGGCAGTCTCTTCTCTTCAAAGCTTCTACTTGCGGCGATGTTAGACGAAAACTCCTCGAAACCTACCGTCAACACATTCGAGCGCTAACGAAAGCGATTGGAAGACAACGCTTAACCATACCAAGCCCTCTCCGCAACAAACGGCTTACGACCAAGCAACTCCCTTTGGTGAACATGTCCTTCGTCCTTTGGAAGCGAGAAGACAAGGAGAAGGACATGAATCGCAGATCGTTTCTCAAGCTTGGGCTGGCCTGCCCCACCCTGCTGACCATGATGAGCGGATGCGGCAGCCAGACCGACGCCGACGCCCCATCTGACGAGGCATCTGTCCTGCGCGTGGGCATGGAATGCGCCTACGCACCGTTCAACTGGACGCAGGACGAGCCGACCACGCCCGATGGCAGCAAGGCTGTTCCCATCTATGGCAGCGACTATTATGCCTATGGCTACGACGTGGCTGTTGCCCAGATGCTGGCTGACGAGCTGGGCATGGGGCTGGAGATTCACAAGGTGGAGTGGTCCTCCATCGGCATCTCCATGGACTCGGGTGACTATGACTGCATCATCGCAGGCATGGGCCGCACCGCCGAGCGCGAGATGGCCTACGCCTTCACCGACCCTTACTACTATCGCGACAACTGCATCGTGGTCAAGAAGGACGGGGCGTACGCCTCCGTCAAGGGGCTGTCCGACCTTGCTGGCACCGGGTGCAAGGTGACCACGCAGCTGGGTACCGGCTGGATTCCCCTGCTCGAGCAGGTCGAAGGTGCAGACACGGGCAGCAACTATGAGACCACGTCCGAGTGCTTCATGGCCGTGTCCAACGGCGTGGCGGACGTCTGCATCGTCGACGTGCCCACGGCCCAGTCGGCGCTGCTCACCAACGACGACCTTGCAATCATCACGCTGTCGGAAGGAGACACCTTCAGTGGCGATGAAGAGATGGTCAATGTCTGCATCGCCACGCGCAAGGACGACACCGAGCTGCGCGACAGCCTCCAAGAGGCGATGGATGCACTCGGCTGGGATGACAAGGATGCCATGGACGAGCTCATGGCCCGTGTCATCGACCAGCAACCGGCAGCCAACTAGCGGCATCAGGACAGACCCACCGCAGCTCACCCGGTGAGCCAACGTGGCTTATCGAGTGAGCCTGGCAGAGGAGGGCACGTGTTGAATATCTTTGAAATCAGCGATCCCCAGAACTCCCTCGAATGGATGCTGTTTTTGACCCGCAAGTACCTCGGCATGTTCATCGAGGGCACGGGGCTCACCCTCTACATAGCCACTATCGGCACGCTTCTCGGTTTCGTGCTGGGCTATGTCGTGGGCATCATTCAAGACCTTGACAACAGTGTGGGAGATCCACTGGTAAAGCGGGCGGTTATCCGACTGGTAAAGATTGCGGCCACCCTATATGTCGAGGCTTTTCGCGACACGCCCATGATCGTGCAGGCCATGATTATCTATTACGGCGTCCGCCAAGCGGGTTTCGAGATGACACCTGTGGTTGCAGGCATCGTGGTCACGGTGCTCAATACGGGCGCGTACATGGCAGAGACCGTGCGCGGCGGCATCGGATCGATTGATACGGGGCAGCGCGAAGGTGCTCTCTCGATGGGGATGTCCCCCATGAAGACGATGCTCTATGTGGTGCTTCCCCAGGCGTTCCAGAACGTCATGCCCGAGATGGCCAACACCTTCCTGACCAATCTCAAGATGACCTCGGTGCTCAACGTCATTGCGGTCCAGGAGCTGTTCATGGCCGCCAAGACCGTCGGCGGCAACTACTACAAGTACTTCGAGAGCTACCTGGTCATCGCCGTCATCTACTTTGTCCTGTGCTTCGCCTTCAACCAGGTGTTCCTGCTGGTCGAGCGGCACATGAGGGATACCGATGACTATGCGCTGGCCGTCGAATACCTAGAAGGCGACTAAGAGGAGGCACCATGGACAAAGCCATCTTGAACATACAGGACCTAGGCAAGTCGTTCGGCGACCATGAGGTGCTTCGCAAGATAGACCTCGAGGTCGATGAGGGGGAGATCATCTGCATCGTGGGGTCATCCGGCTCGGGCAAGTCGACCCTGCTTCGGTGCATCAACCGCCTGGAGCACCAGACGACAGGCAAAGTGTTCTTCCACGGGCATGAGGTTGGTGACGCGCAGCGTGACGTCAACGAGTATCGCGCCAAGGTGGGAATGGTGTTCCAGTCCTTCAACCTGTTCAACAATCTGACGGTGCTCGAAAACTGCATGCTCTGCACCAGGAAGGTCCTGCACCTTTCCAAGGAGGAGGCATTCGGCAGAGCAATCGAGCATCTGAAGGAGGTGGGCATGGCCCCCTTCATCAACGCGAAGCCATCGCAGCTCTCCGGCGGACAAAAGCAGCGCGTGGCCATCGCCCGGTCGCTCTGCATGAATCCGGAGGTCCTGCTCTTTGACGAGCCGACCTCGGCCCTTGACCCCGAGATGGTCGGCGAGGTCCTGGGTGTCATGAAGCAGCTTGCGAGCACCGGGCTCACGATGGTGGTCGTGACGCATGAGATGGCGTTTGCACGTGACGTGTCGACACGCACCGTCTTCATGGACCGCGGCTACGTGGTCGAGGACGCGCCTCCCAGCGAGCTGTTCACCAACCCCAAGAGCCCGCGCACAAGAGAGTTCCTGAGCAGGTACCTGGCTGCGTGACCCAACAGGTCGCCACGCGCAGCGCATCGAGAACGGAAGGAGGTCTGAGATACCCATGAAACGGTTTGTAGTCACCTTTGCTCGAGGCTTTGGCTCAGGAGGCAAGGAGATTGCCTCTTTGCTGGCGAAAGATCTGGGCATCCACTGCTACGAGAACCGCATCCTCACGCTTGCGAGCCAGATGAGCGGGCTTGACGAGAGGCTCTTTCAGGATGTCAACGAAAAGGTCAGGGAGCATGGAGGGTTTTCCAGCTTCATGCGGGGACTCCCCCGAGCAAGAAGCTACATTGCACGCACCGAGCGCTTCACCTCAGATGACGAACTGTTTGGCTACCAATGCGAGATCATCCGCAACCTCGCGGATCAGGAGTCATGCGTGATTGTGGGAAAGTGCGCCGACTACGTGCTGCGCGACCGCGAGAACGTGGTGAGCGTCTACATCGAGGCGCCGCGGTCCTTCTGCGTACAGCGAACCATGGAGCACATGGGCGTGACCGAGAAGGTGGCGCACGCGACCATCAGCAGGACCGACCAGTACCGTGCCGACTACTACGCCTACTACACGCACGGCAACTACTGGACCAATCCCGTGAACTACGACATGACGCTCAACAGCGAGAAGGTGGGCATCCACGACTGCGTGCGCCTGATAGAGCAATACCTGCTGATCAAGGGGTTTGTGGATGCCGATGACATCAAGGCGGATGCGTGACGAGAGAGGAGCGAGGCCATGAGACTCGCAGATACCGGACTGTCGGCCCAAGACATCAGGGACAAGGTCGAAAGGTACATGATCGAGACCTACGAGCGCTTTGACCTTTTGGCCGAGAGCGCCAAAGACCAGTACCTCTATGACGAAAGCGGTGAGGCTTACCTCGACTTCTATGCCGGGATTGCCGTAAACTCCGCCGGCAACTGCAACGAGCGGGTGGTCGAGGCCGTGGTCGAGCAGGCTCGCACGTTGATGCAAACCTTCAACTATCCCTACACCATCCCGCAGGCACTGTTAGCCGAGAAGGTCTGTCAGACCATCGGCATGGACAAGATCTTCTACCAGAACTCCGGCGCCGAGGCCAACGAGGCGATGATCAAGATGGCCCGCAAGTACGGCATCGAGACCTACGGCCCCAACCGCTACCACATTGTCACGGCCAAGATGGGGTTCCACGGCAGGACCTTCGGGGCTATGTCGGCGACGGGCCAGCCGGGCAACGGGTGCCAGGTGGGCTACGGACCGATGACCTACGGATTCTCGTATGCGCCTTACAACGACCTGCAGGCGTTCAAGGACGCCTGCACCGAGAACACCATTGCCATCATGGTGGAGCCGGTCCAAGGCGAGGGTGGCATCCATCCAGCCACGCAAGAGTTCATGGGCGGCCTGAGGGAGTTCTGCGACCAGAACGAGATGCTGCTGCTCATCGATGAGGTGCAGACCGGATGGTGCCGAACAGGCAAGGTCATGAGCTACATGCACTACGATATCAAGCCCGACATCGTCTCGATGGCCAAGGCGCTCGGCGGCGGCATGCCCATAGGGGCCATCTGTGCAACGTCCGAGGTTGCCAAGGCCTTTTCGGCCGGTTCGCACGGAAGCACGTTCGGCGGACATCCGGTCAGCTGTGCGGCGGCGCTGGCGCAGGTCGAGGAGCTGCTCTCCCGCGACCTTGCGGGCAATGCCGAGCGGGTGGGAGGCTACCTTATGGAGCGCCTCGCCACGTTGCCCCGCGTACGTGAGGTGCGCGGCCAAGGCCTCATGATCGGCATCGAGTTCGATGACGCGATAGACGCGGTAGAGCTCAAGCATGCGTGCGTGCGTCGTCATCTGCTGCTCACCGCAATAGGAAACCGCGTCATACGACTGGTCCCGCCGCTCATCGTGACAAGGGACGATTGCGACGCGGCATGCGCAATCCTCGAGGCGTCAATCGAGATCCTTGTCGGGTGAGACCAAGCCTCAAGCATCTGACGGCGTCGGGTCCGTTGGCGGTGGCGACTGACCCGACGCCCCTACTCTTCGGAGAAGAACGGGCGGCTTCCCTCCAGAAAGTGTCCCTCGCACTGCCGCTGGGGAATCCGCACGGGATAGTGGCCCGTATAGCAGGCGGTGCAGTAGCCACCTGCAGGCACGCACTGCAGGAGCCCCGGCAGCGACAGGAAGGCAAGAGAGTCCGCCCCAATGAACGAGCGAATCTCCTCGGGCGAATACCGAGCACTTATTAGCTGATCCTGCGTATCGGTGTCGATCCCATAGAAGCAGGGCCAACGGACCTCCGGGCACATGATGCGCACATGCACCTCGCGCGCACCGGCATCGCGCTGCATGCGGACGAGCTGTCGCATCGTCGTCCCTCGCACGATGGAGTCGTCGACCATCACAACTCGCTTGCCATGGACGCTGTCATGCAGCGCGTTCAGCTTCATGCGAACGCCCAGCTCACGCATGTTTTGGGTCGGCTCGATGAAGGTGCGAGCCACATAGCGGTTCTTGATGAACCCCTCGCCATAGCGAATGCCCAGCTCGGCGGCGTAGCCCTCGGCCGGTGGCAAGCCCGAGTCGGGGACACCAATGACCAGGTCCGCATCGACGGGCGCTTCGCGAGCCAAGCGACGCCCCATTAAGAAGCGCATGCCATACATGGTGCTGCCACGCTCCATGGAATCGGGGCGCGAGAAGTAGACGTGCTCGAAGACACAGCGCGCCTCGGTAAGGGCTGGTGTTCCCTGCTCGCTCGACAGCCCCTCGTCGGAAATGCGCATGATTTCGCCGGGGCACACCTCGCGCACAAAACGGGCACCGATGGCATCGAGCGCACAGGTCTCGCTGGAGACGACCCATAAGCCCCCATCAGGTTTCCCGAGGCTTCCAAGGACGAGGGGCCTGATGCCATGAGGGTCGCGGAAGGCGTAGAGAGCATCCTCACAGAGCAAGACGATCGCATACCCACCCTTGAGACGTGCCATCATATGCCGGATTCCCTCGCAAACGCTGTGGAGGTGCACGGCTTTCAGCCCTATGAGAGACACAGCCGTCTCGCTGTCGCTGTCACTGCGAAACCGCACGCCCTGCCTCGAGAGCCTGTCGCGCACTTCATCTGCGTTGACGAGCGTGCCGTTGTGCGCAAGGGCGATGACAGCGTCATCGAGGCTCGACAGGTGGGGCTGGGCGCATTGCCAGTCGCGTGCGCCAGAAGTGGCGTAGCGCACGTGCCCGATGGCCGCCTTGCCTTTGAGCGCCGCGATGTCACCTTGGGAGATGACCTGGTCAACGAGACCGAGGCCCTTTCTCATCAGGATGCTACCCCCGTCGGCCGCGGCAATGCCCGCGGATTCCTGCCCCCGGTGCTGCAAGGCCTTGAGGCCAAAGTACACGAGACGTGTCGCATCCTGCCCAGGCGACCAGACTCCAAAGACCCCGCACTCCTCGCGCAGATGATCGCAGCCCTGCCGCATCATTCCTCCCATGGTATTCGCGAATGCTGCGTCCATGCTGCAGTGAGCCTGTTGCGAGACGATTGCGTCTTTGCGTCAGGGCAAAGACGGGCCCGCAACAATTGAATGTCCATGCGATGACCTGCGTTTGTCCAGCTCGTAGCGGCTTTGGAACGGATTGGGAGACCACTTTTGCAGGGCAATACACTTGTCTCTGGGAACCTCTGTGGACTCATGTGAGGAGCGCCGAAATGAACCTGCTTGCGTCCGAAGGAAGTCAGCCGCAGGCCCTGCTTGCGCTGGAGGATGGGACCTGCTTCTATGGTCGCGCCTGCGGCGCCATGGGCGAAGCCTTTGGCGAGGTCGTCTTCAACACCTCGATGGTGGGCTACCAGGAGATCGTGACCGACCCGAGCTATGCCGGGCAGATCGTCACGCTGACCTACCCGCAGGTGGGCAACTACGGCGTGAGCCAGGAGGCCCTGCAGTCGGACGGCACCGCGCTGCGTGGCCTGGTGGTGCGCGACATGTGTCGCACGCCGTCCAACTGGCAGTCCGTCGGCAGCTTTCCCGCCTTTTTGCGCGACCACGGCGTGGTTGCCATCGAGGGGGTGGACACCCGCGCACTCACGCTGCGCATCCGCAGCGCCGGCGCCATGCGGGCAGCCATCTCTACGGTAGACCTCAGCCCTGAGAGCCTGGTTGCCCGCGTGGCCGCAAGTCCTGTCATCAGCGCGCACAACTTCGTGGCCGACGTGTCGCCCCGTGAGGAGCGCGTGATACCCGCCTTGTCCGATGCGCTCCGTGCGCGCAAGGAAGCGGGCCGTCCTGCCCTGCGCGTGGTAGCCTACGACTGCGGGGAGAAGCGCGGCATCGAGGAGGGGCTCGCGGCCGTCGGCTGCGAGGTGGTGGCGGTTCCCTTCGACACGCCCGCCGCGCGCGTGCGCTCGCTCGAGCCTGACGGCGTCTTCTTCTCAAACGGACCCGGCGACCCGCGGCAGGTAACGCAGACGGCGCGCGCCGCGTTGGACCTGCTGGGCACGGTGCCGGTCTTTGGCATCTGCCTGGGCAACCAGATCATGGCCATGGCGACAGGCGCAGACATCGAGAAGCTGCCCTTTGGGCATCACGGGGGCAACGAGCCCGTCATGAACCTGCTCACCCGCAAGGTGGAGATCACGGCGCAGAACCACAACTATGGGCTCGTCTTCGACAGCATGGGGCCGCTCGTGCCCGAGCTTTCCGGAGGCGAGGCGGCCCACGTGCGCGACCTGCGCCACTGGGTCGAGCGCGGCATCGCGCCGGTGGTGCAGACACCCCGCCTGGGGCGCGTGCGCCTCACCCACGTGAACCTCAACGACGGCACGCCCGAGGGCATCCAGTTTCTGGACCTGCCAGCCTTCTCCGTGCAGTACCACCCCGAAGCGTGCCCGGGACCGCACGATGCCCGCTACCTCTTCCAAGCCTTCGTCCGTCTCATGGACATGTGGCGTGAGGGCGGTGACGGAGCCTCCGTGAGTCACGACTACCTGTCCATCGACGTGCGCGAGGGGAGGCCTCACCATGCCGAGGCGTGATGACCTGCACAAGATCCTGATACTGGGCTCGGGCCCCATCGTCATCGGGCAGGCCTGCGAGTTCGACTATTCGGGAACGCAGGCGTGCCAGGCGCTGCGGCGCGCGGGATACGAGGTGGTGCTCGTCAACTCCAACCCCGCTACCATCATGACCGACCCCGAGACGGCGGACCGCACCTACGTGGAGCCCATTACCGCGGATACGGTAACCAGCGTCATCGAGCGGGAGCGTCCCGACGCGCTGCTTCCCAACATGGGAGGTCAGACGGCCCTCAACTGCGCGATCGCCCTGGGCGAGGCGGGCGTGCTCGAGCGATTTGACGTGGAGGTCATCGGCTGCGATCTCGACTCCATTCGCGTGGGTGAAGACCGCGAGCTGTTTGCAGCGGCCATGCGCGACATCGGCCTTGAGGTCGCGGCCTCAGGCTTTGCGCACACCCTCGACGAGGCACGCGCCATCGCCGACGACCTGGGCTACCCCGTGGTCATCCGCCCCAGCTTCACTCTAGGTGGTGCCGGCGGCGGCATCGCACACAGCAAGCGGGAGCTCGACCAGATTGCCAGCCAAGGCCTTGCGCTCTCCCCTACCACCGAGGTGCTCGTGGAGCAGTCCATCGAGGGTTGGAAGGAGATCGAGATGGAGGTGATGCGCGACGCCGCCGGCAACGGTATCGTCATCTGCTCCATCGAGAACCTCGACCCCATGGGCGTGCACACTGGCGACTCGATCACCGTCGCGCCCGCCCAGACCCTCTCCGACGACGAGCTGCAGCGCCTGCGGAACTACTCGCTCGCCTGCCTGGAGCGCGTTGGCGTGGCGACCGGAGGTTCAAATGTACAGTTTGCCGTAAACCCCACCGATGGACGCGTCATTGTCATCGAGATGAACCCCCGTGTGAGCCGCAGCTCGGCGCTGGCGTCCAAGGCAACCGGCTTTCCCATTGCCAAGGCGGCGGCACTACTTGCCGTGGGCTACACCTTGGACGAGATCGTCAACGACATCACCCGCGTGACCCCCGCCTGCTTTGAGCCATCCCTCGACTACTGCGTGGTCAAGGTGCCCCGCTTCACCTTTGAGAAGTTCAAGGGCACGAGCGAGGTGCTCACCACACGCATGAAGAGCGTAGGCGAGGTCATGGCCATCGGGTGCACCTTTGAGGAGGCGCTACAGAAGGCCCTGCGCTCGCTGGAGGACGGGCACACCGGACTGGGTGCCGACGGCACTGCCACGTTTGACGAGGAGCGCTTCGACGAGCTGGTGGCCCTGCCCACCCCCGAGCGTATCTTCTACGTGGCCGAAGCCCTGCGGCGCGGCTGGAGCGTGCGCCGCGTGGCCAAGGCGACCGGCATCGACCCCTGGTACCTGCATCGCATCGCCGACATCGTGGCCGCCGAGGCCACCATCCACAGGCTGGGCCTTGACGGCATGGACCGCGACCACCTGCTCGCGGCCAAGCAGTTGGGCTTCTCCGATGCCCAGATTGGCTGGCTCTGTGGCTGCAAGGAGGAGGTCGTTCGCGCGGTACGCAAGGTGCTAGGCGTGATTCCGCAGGTCAAGACCATCGATACCTGTGCAGGCGAGTTTGCCGCCCAGACCAACTACCACTACCTGACCTACGAGGACGGTGGGGCCACCGAACACGTGGAGGCAGCACGTCCGCGCGCCATCATCCTCTCGGCAGGCCCCAACCGCATCGGACAGGGCATCGAGTTTGACTACTGCTGCGTCCATGCGGCCTACGCCCTGCATGACAAGGGCTATGAGACCGTGATGGTCAACTGCAACCCCGAGACCGTCTCGACCGACTACGACACCTCCGACCGCCTCTACTTTGAGCCGCTCACCTTTGAGGACGTCATGAACGTGGTCGAGATAGAGCAGCCTGAGGGCGTCATCGTCACGCTGGGCGGGCAGACCCCCATCAAGCTTGCACGCTTGCTCGAGGAGGCGGGCGTGCCCCTCATGGGCACGGGCTCGGATGCCATCGACCTGGCCGAGGACCGGGACCGTTTCTCCGCACTGCTCGACCACCTGGAGGTGGCCTACCCGCCCTCGTCGGTGGCCGCCACGACCGAGGAGGCGCAGCGAGTGGCCCGCTCCGTGGGGTACCCGCTCATCGTGCGGCCGAGCTACGTGCTGGGCGGGAGGGGCATGGCCATCGTGTACGGGCCGGACGAGCTTGCCTCCTACATGGCCGAGGCCGCGCGCGTGACGCCCGACCACCCCGTCTACCTCGACGCCTTCCTCGAGGATGCCATCGAGCTTGACGTGGACGCCCTCTGCGACGGGACGTCGTGCTACGTGGGCGCCGTGCTCGAGCACATCGAGGAGTGCGGCATCCACTCGGGCGACTCGGCCTGCTGCTACCCGCCCTTCTCGCTCTCGGACACCCTCGTGCAGAATGTGCGGGACATCACCCACCGGCTTGCGCTGGCCTGCGGTATCCGCGGCCTGCTCAATGTGCAGTTCGCCGTCAAGGACGAGCAGATCTTTGTCATCGAGCTCAATCCG
Organism: uncultured Coriobacteriaceae bacterium; assembly: GCA_902778135.1. Taxonomy (GTDB): domain Bacteria; phylum Actinomycetota; class Coriobacteriia; order Coriobacteriales; family Atopobiaceae; genus UBA1367. The sequence continues at coordinate 3,210 of CACYWP010000036.1, read as the reverse complement.
CGCGCCAGCCGCACGGTGCCCTTCTCGAGCAAGGCGAGCGGGGTGCCGCTGGCCAAACTTGCGGCGCGCGTCATGGCCGGGGAGACGCTGGCCAGCTTGCCCGTGCCGCCCGAGGAGCGCGAAGCCAGCTACTATGCCGTCAAGGAGGCGGTCATGCCCTGGGCGCGGTTCCCCGGATCGGACGTACGCCTGGGTCCGGAGATGAAGTCGACGGGCGAGGTCATGGGCGTGGGCGCCAGCTTTCCCGTGGCCTACGCCAAGACGCGCGAGGCCATCGACTACGAGATGCCAGCGGAGGGCACGGTCTTCATCAGCGTGCGCGACGCCGACAAGCGCGCCATCGCCCCGGTAGCCTTCTCGCTCGCCCAGATGGGCTATCGGATCCTCGCTACGCGCGGGACGGCAAAGACCCTGCGCGCTGCCGGCATCGCCTGCGAGGTAACCAAGCGTGTGGGCGAGGGGCACCCCAACGTGCACGACGTGCTTTCCGCAGGGGGTATCTCCTTCATCATCAACACGCCGCACGGTCACGATTCGCATGGTGACGGTGCCCTCCTGCGCTCGGAGGCGGCCAGCCGCGGCATCACCAACGTGACGACGCTATCAGGCGCCACGGCCCTGCTCCAGTCGCTGGCCGTGCTGCGCGGGGGACGGCTATCGGTATGCGCCTTGCAGGACCTGGCACAACAATCGTCTGGGAGAGACTGACATGGGCGTCAGAAGCATCGTTGCCACCACGGCGGGCCGCGCGGTGCGTGCGATCCTGCACGGTCTGATGCACCGTGCGGGATCCCAGCTGCCAGGGCGCATGGCGCTGGCGATAGACCCACAGGTCGTCGCGCACCTCAGGCACAAGGCACGGGCCGGGTCGGTGGTGGTCTGCGGCACCAATGGCAAGACGACCACCACCAACGTCATTGCCGCGGCACTTGAGGCTGCAGGTCTGCGTGTGCTCTGCAACCGGGATGGCGCCAACATGCTGCCGGGCGTGGCCTCGGCGCTGCTGCCCAGCCACACAGCCGACTGGGCGATCATCGAGGCGGACGAGCTCTCGTGCATCCACATCCTGCCCCAGCTGCGGCCCACCTACCTAGTGCTGCTCAACCTCTTTCGCGACCAGCTCGACCGCTCCGGCGAAATCGATCACGTGCAGGACGTCATCGTCCAGGCGCTTGCCGCCTCACCAACAACGACCCTCTTGGTGTGCGGCGACGACCCACTCTGCATGGGCGTGGCCGAGCGGGCCCAGATGACCGGCACCACAGTGCTCGCCTTTGGCATCGACGAGGACCTCGGCCTGCCGGGTGACCGCGTGCCCGAGGCCCGCTTCTGCCAGCGTTGCGGAACCGAGCTCTCCTACGCCTACCGCTCCTACGCACAGCTCGGTGCCTTCCGCTGCCCCTCATGCGGCTTTGCGCGACCAGAGCTCGACTACCGGGCTACCAACGTGCAGCTGGGACAGGCTGGCGTAGCCTTTGACCTGGCGTGCGACGACACGGGAACCTTGCGGGTGAACGTGAGCGATGGGGGCGTGTACCTCGTCTACAACCTGCTTGCCGCCACGGCGCTCGCCCTGCGTGCCGGTGTGGAGCCGGCCACGTTCCAGCAGGCGCTCGATGGCTACGACCCCGGCAACGGTAGGCTTCAGCACCTGGTGGTGGACGGACGACCAGTGGTGCTCAACCTTGCCAAGAACCCCACCGGCCTCAACCAGAACATCTCCCTCATGCTGGCCGACGACCGTCTCAAGGCGGTCCACATCATCATCAACGACGAGGCCAACGACGGACATGACGTCTCGTGGTTGTGGGACGTCGACTTCGAGCGCCTTGCGGGTCGGCCGGACGTGTGCATCGTCACGGCCGGCGGATTGCGCGCCAACGACCTGCAGGTTCGCCTGAAATATGCGGGAATCACAGCGCAGATTGCCGCCCAGGTGAGCGATGCGCTCACGCGGGCAGATGCGCTGCCAGCCGAGGACCCGCTCTATGTGCTCACCAACTATTCGGCGCTCTGGCCCACCAAGGCGGAGCTCGAGCAAAGGAGTCGGTAGGATGGGTAACGGTCGTGAGCTGCAGATACTGCACCTCTACCCCGAGCTGCTCAACCTCTACGGTGACTCGGGCAACATTCTGGTGCTGCGCAAACGTCTCGAATGGCGGCACCTAGGCTGCACGGTGCACGAAGTGCACATGGGCGAACGCGCCTCGCTCACGGGCATTGACCTGGTCTTCATTGGTGGCGGCTCCGACCGGGAGCAGCGCATCGTGTGCGACGAGCTGCAGCGGCAGCGCTCTGAGCTCGCGGCCTTCGTGGAGGACGGAGGCGTGTTGCTGGCAGTCTGCGGCGGCTACCAGCTGCTCGGACACAGCTACCTCATGGGCAACGAGGAGGTCCGCGGGCTCTCGCTCGTGGACCTCTACACCGACCGAGGCAGTCCGCGACTGATCGGCAATGTGATGGTGGAGAGCCGCATTGCGCCGCAGCCCATCGTGGGCTACGAGAACCATGGCGGCCGTACGCATCTGGGTGCGAGGGTGGAGCCGCTCGGGCGCGTGCTCTTTGGGAACGGAAACGATGGGAAGAGCGGCCAGGAGGGCTGCCTCTACCGCAACGTGGTGGGCACCTACGTGCACGGGCCGCTGCTGCCCAAGAACCCAGGCATGGCCGACTGGCTCCTCTCCCGGGCGCTCGAGCGTCGCGGAGACACCGGCGAGCTCGAACCGCTCGACGACACGGAGGAGCTCGCAGCAAACGAAACGATGCGCAAGCGACTGCTGTGACGAGCGAGGGCTCGGGCCTGCCCACGTGCGGGCATCCGCCACGAGCTGGAGCCACAATAGTAGAGGCGCCCAGGTCTTGCCCGGGCGCCCCATCAAGTCGTGAAACGAGTTGTACTTCGAGCTTTACGCGTCGAAGTCGGTGGTCTTGGAGACCTCGGCCCACTTCTCGAGCTCCTCGAGGCGGGCGTTCAGCGCGCCGCGGACGGCGGCCAGGGCGTCGGAGCCCAGGTAGAGGCGCAGCGGGGTGTCGTCGGCCTCGATGGCCCTGACGATGGGGTAGCCGGCCTTCAGCGGGTCGCCCGGCTGCTGGCGCGTGTTGACGTTCTGGGCCACGGAGCGCTTGTGGGCGGTCTCGGCGTAGTCGCCGACGGTGTTCTCGGAGCCCTTGAGCGAGCTGTCGTAGAAGTGCGTGCGGAAGGCGCCCGGC
>CACYWP010000035.1 GCA_902778135.1 uncultured Coriobacteriaceae bacterium | reverse complement strand
GGCCTGAACGAAGTGAGGGCCAGGGACTTGAGTCCCTGGCCCGGGGCCCTTAGGGTTACACCCTTAGAGCAAACCACCCGCTACGCGGGTGGTTCTGATTAGGGCAAGAATTGCGAGCGTCTGGACGGATACGACCCCGCGCGCATCGCCTCCTACCTCGAGGCCGTTCACGTCAGCACTCCTGCTGGCGCGTAACCACTATCGCAGCATCCTACGCAACGAAGAAGTGCTGTGGCGACCACAAAGGAGCACTTCGTCACATTCGATGACAGCACGATCGTCCACCACCTCGATCACGTGACGATCTTCGACAACCACGTGGAAGTGCTGTTAAAGGCAGGCGTGACCATAGCAATCAATCGCTGCGACATGTCCGGCAGTGAACGCTCGGGGAGCCTTTGACGACGTCTGGACATGGTAGCGAATCCGTCCAATATCTTCGGCCAATTGATGTGGCAAGATTTGTAAATACGCTGTTTGGACTCTTATACTTGTATGAGTGATATTTGTGTAGTATCGCGCTCAAACCAGAGAAGGGAGCCGTACGACGCCGGGAAGGCGGGGTTGCCGTTGCGCAAAATAGCCGTGGACGCTCGCGTCCACAAGCGGTGTGCGCCACACATAGTCCCACGTCAGACCGGTAGTCGGTCGCTTTTGTTGTCGCCAGGAGACTGATGAAGCTTCGCAAGAACATAGGGCGCAAGCCAAAGGCTCAGGCCAAGAAGGGTCCCGCCGCCAAGAAGGCGACGGGCCGCAAGAAGCGTCGTATCTCGCTTTCCACGCTCATCCCCATCATATTCATGCTGGTAGGCGCATGTGTCGTGGCCTACCCAACCTTCTCTGACTGGTGGAACAGCTACCATCAGTCCCGTGCAATCGCAACCTATGTCAACGCGGTCGAACAGACCGATCCCGAGGTCATCGAGAGGATGTTCGAGGAAGCGCACGCCTACAACCAGCGCCTGCTGTCCAAGCCCAACCGCTACACGATGAACGATGCCGACAAGGCCGAGTACGAGAGCATCCTCGACCTGACGGGCACGGGCGTCATCGGCTATATCCAGATCAACTGCATCGGTGTCAACTTGCCCATCTACCACGGCGTCGCCGAGTCGGTGCTGCAGGTGGCCATTGGCCACATCGAGGGCACATCGCTGCCGGTCGGCGGCCCGACGACCCATGCCGCCGTCTCCGGCCACCGCGGCCTGCCCAGCGCTAGGTTATTCACCGACCTAGACAAGCTGGTCGAGGGCGATACCTTTACCATCACGGTGCTCAACGAGACCCTGACCTACCAGATCGATCAGATTCGCATCGTCGAGCCGCAGGACCTGTCCGAACTCAACTTCTTCCGGGACCAGGACTACGTCACGCTGATCACCTGCACCCCGTACGGCATCAACACGCACCGTATGCTGGTGCGCGGGCACCGTATCGACAACATTGCCGGTGCGATTGCCATCCCCGCCGAGGCCGTCCAGATTCCGAACTACGTCGCCATCCCCGCGGTGGGCATCCCGATGCTGTTCGTGTTCCTGATTGGCATGTTGGTGTACTACCACGTCAAAGGAATGCCGCTCGACCACGACAAGGCCCTGAAGGCGGTCCGTGCCAGCGAGGAGATGAAACGCGCCGAGGCGGCCGAGGCTGCGACACAGGCGGAGGCCGAGGAGCAGGCCGATGTGGAGCATGCGATAGAAGGCCAGACCGATGCCGTCTCCGAGGAGCAGGGCGTGGCAGCGGACGAGACAGAGGCACCGACGGAGCCGGAGGCTGATGATGCTGCCGAGGCCGAGCCGGAACCCGAGGCTGAGGATGAAGCTGCTGGCGAGCCCGAGGGCGAGGGCGAGCCTGCCGTGGAGGCAGTGACGGATTCTGAGGCCGAGGAGTCGAAGGAGCTGGAGACCGAGGCAAACGATTCGGTCGAGCCTGAGGCAGAGGAATCGGTCGAGCCGGAGGCTGAGGGAGCGCCTGCTGTGGTGACGGAGCTTGGAGCTGAGTCCGAGCCCGCCGTCGAGACCGAAGCCGAGCAGCTCTCCGGAGTTGAGGCGGAGACCGAGCTGGAAGCGGCGGAGGATCCCGATTCTGCCGATGAGCCCAAGGCAGCAGAAGTCGAGCCCGATACCGAACCGGTGACAGAGCCCGAGGCCGAGGTGGAGCCTGTGGAAGAGCCGGAGACCGACGCCGGATCCGACGCGGAACCCGAATCGGAATCTGACGCCGATCCGGACTTCGCCCCAGAGCCGGAGCCCGAGCCCGTTTCTCAGGCCGACACCGACAACGAGCCTGCCGCCAAGGCGCCCCAGGACCTCGAGAACGACCCAAAAAACAGCATGATTGCTGATAGAAGCGACAATTTCGACAACATCGCCTCTTCGGGCGAAAGTCGCGATACAGTAGAAGCAGGTGGATCGTCTGAGGATGAAATATCCGAAGACATGAGAGATACTGAAGTTGAGGATGAAGAGTAATACGCGCGAGAAGGAGGTGGCCCGTGCATAGCAAGAAACGCCATGGCATTCTGGCAGCAGCTGCCGGGCTGGCGGTGTCGTTGGTGCTTGGGGCAGTAGCCCTGGCAGCAGGGGATGGGGGTTGGATTGACCCCGCAGGAACAAACGCCGGCCCCAATACGCTGACCGTCCAGGCCTGCGGAGACAACGTCGAGGCTGCCTTTGCGGAGGACCTCGCAACGTCCGACGTCGTGGTCGATCTCTACAAGATTGGCACCGCGACGAAGAACCCCACGTACGACATCTACGACTATGCGCTGACGGAGGACTTCTCCGGCCTCACGCTGACCAGCAACATGACCTCGGAGCAGTGGCAGGCCCTCGCCGACGCCGCCGCAGAGAAGGTCACGCTGACGTCGTCCGGCACGCTGGCGGCCGGCGACAGCATTTCGGGTCTGGACGATGGCCTGTACCTCATCCTTGCCCATGGCAGGGATAGGGTCGAGTCCGGCTACACCTCCCGCAGCGCCCAGTACGAGTACACCTTCGACCCCTCGCTGGTCGTCTTGCCCAACAAGGCTGCAATTGACGGTCAGATCGGCACCGCGGTCGAGTACGGCCCCTGGCTGACCGAGGTCGAGGTTGCGCTGAAGCCCGAGCGCTCGCCGCTCTACGGCGCCCTGCGCATCACCAAGGACCTCTCCAAGAACACCGGCGAGGATGCGACCTTCGTCTTCCACATCGTAGACACCGAGACTGGTGGCGAAAAGTATGACAACTACGCGTCGGTGACGATGGAGAACGGTGCGACCGTCGGTGACGTCACGGTTGGCCACATCCCCGCCGGCATGCAGGTTACCGTGACCGAGATTTACGGCGCTGCCCGTTACGACTGGGGCCCCGTGAAGGTTGGCGAGAAGGGTGACATCATCATCGCCGAGGACACCATCGAGTTCTTCTGCCACAACGAGCCCACCGGCGATCGCACCTACGGTGGTCACGGCGTGCAGAACAACTTCAAGTTCGATACCGAGGCGGCAGAGGAGCATGGCGACTGGGTGTTCAACCCAACGCCCGATAAGCAGTCGCCCGCTCAGAGTAACGACCGGGAAGAGTAAGGGAGGCTGACCGATGAAGAACCTCAAACTTCGCTTGGCTGCCCCGGCTTTGGCTGTGGCCCTGGGGCTGGGGCTGACGGCCGCGCCCGCACTGGCATACTTCACCGCTTCCGACGAAGCCAACGGCGGCATGGTCATCAAGTGGCCCGACACCGACATCACGGACGACTTCGACGGGGGTAAGAAGACCGCTGTCATCTACAACGATGAGGACTCCGTGCCGATGTACATCCGCGCCAAGTTCTTCATTCCCAACAACATCACCGCCAGCAGCATTGCCGGCGAGGGTTGGGTAGAGGGCGCCAACGGTTGGTACGAGTATCGCGATGGCGATACGTGGACCATCGTCATGCCCGGTGAGCATACTCAACCGATCGTTGCCCAGATTAAGTTTCCGTTCGAAGCGTCCGAGGTCGGGAGCTCCCCGACGTCGACTACCGGCGACGAGGGTGGCGAAACCGGCGGTACGTCCATCACAAAGATTGAGGCCAACGGTACCGAGTACAACGTGGTCGTCGTCTACGAGGCACTGCCCGTTACGTTCGAGGCTGACGGCGAGACGCCTGCAGCCCCGGTGTGGAATAGCTAAGGGAGGCGACGTAACATGCTGAAGAATCTGCTGCGCAGCCCCCTCGCCACGATTGGCCTGTTCGTGGTGGCTGCCGTGCTCATCGGCTTTGGTGGCATCAATGCGGTTCGCGCTGCGCCATCTATCCCGTCCACGTGGTTCGGTGCCCAGGTCGAGCTGGACGACATCGATGTTGCTTTGACAGAGAGGTGCGGTAAAACCGAAGCGTCTGTTAGCAACGAAGATGCGAGACCCGTTCATGGCAAGGGAGCGTTGCTGCAGAAAGAGCTCCTTCTTGCTGATCAGAGCATCGAGAGCGGCGACATTGTCATTGGCAAGAAGTATGACGAGATACTTGGTGTTCGCAACACAAAGAATAGCTTGAACAACGATGGTGGAGATGACGGCGAACGCATTATTAAGGAGTACGTAAGAGTTACCGTATATAAGTATTGGGTTCGTATCGATGAAAATGGAAATGAAGTCAAGGCGACGGATCTCGATCCCGATTATATCAATCTGCACTTTGTTACTGACAATGATGATCCCAGTAGCAAGTGGAGCGAAGATGATAGTGCTCACACTTCCGAGCGCACGGTTCTTTATTACGCAGATATTGTCAATCCGAGTGAATCTACCGAACCCTTTACCGACACGCTATCTATCGATAGCGATGTATTGAAACACGACGAGTACAAGGACGCTACTTTCCGCATCGAAGCTGTGGTTGACGCCGTCCAGACGCACAACGGCAGCGAAGCCATGATGAGCGCCTGGGGCAACAACTCCATGATCACCGTCGGCGCCGATTCCGAGCAGTAGAGGAGGTTCAAGGAATGAAACAAGCAAAGAGCCTGATTCTCGCTGCTGCAGCATCGGTGCTGTTGGCAACGGCCGTACCGAGCACGGCGCTGGCCGCGCATCTGACGGGTGCCAGCAAATGGTCTGCCACCTACAACAGCAGCGGAAGGATGGAAGAGACCTACAACGCGCAGGAGTACGTCGACCAGGTCGGCAACCTGCAGCCGGGTGACGACATCACCTTCGAGGTTTCGGCCATCCACGACAATGACTCCTCGGCCGACTGGTACGTTTCCAACGACGTCATTTCGTCATTGGAGGAAAGCAGGGAATCTGCCGCAAATGGAGGTTCGAATTACGAGTATTTATTGACGTGGGAAGGCCCCAAGGAGTCGCGGGAGCTCTATAACAGCCAGGCTGTCGGTGGCGACGATTCCGATGGCCTGAACGAGGCGACCGAGGCGATGGAGGACTTCATCTTCCTCGAGAACATGAGCAAGGGCCAGACCGGCAAGGTCACCATCAAGGTCACGCTGGATGGCGAGACCGAGGGCAACGCGTACTTCGACACGTTGGCCAAGCTGAAGGTCCGCTTCGCCGTCGAGCCCGTCGAGCCCGAGAAGAAGACGACCAGCCGTACCACGACGAACACCGTCACCAACAACCGCGAGCTCGTGCGCACCGGTGACGACACCAAGCTCTTCCCGTTCTATGTCGCCATGTTCGTCAGCGGCGTGCTGCTGCTGGCCCTGGCCATCATCAGCCTGCGCGAGCGTCGCAAGGAGCAAGAGGAGGCCGCACGATGAAGAAGACGAGGCTTTCTCGCCTGCTGTGGGCGCTGGTGTTGGTGACAGCCGCGTTGGCATTAGCGAGTCCGTGCAATGCGTTCGCTGATGTCGTTGATCACTACACGGTTCGCGTGTTTGCAGGAAACAACGGTTTTGTAAACGAAAAAGAAATGGACTCTGTCTCAGTCAAGCCGGGTGAACCGGTCGATCTCAGCCAATTCGAAGTCAAGATTAAAGATGGAGAGAAGTACTATTTCAAGGGTTATCGTGTAAGCGGTAAAGATAATCGCGATCCTGGTGCCTTGAAAAGCTACATCTCAAGTGTCACTGAGGATATGGACTTCGTCGTCGCCTATGGCACGCGCGGCAAGATGGTCAAATACACCGTGCGTTTCGTCGAGAGCGGCACCAACAACCCGCTGACCGACGACCAGGGTCGCACGCAGGTCACCTACGAGGGCAAGGTCGGCGACAAGCCGGTCGTCGCCTACTCCTACGTGCCTGGCTATCGTCCGCTGTACCGCAACATCACCGGTACGCTGCGCGCCGACTCCGACAACGTGTGGGATCTGCCCTACACGCGCATCGAGACCGAGACCACCGTCACCGATCAGGGCGTGACGAGCACGACCACCACCACGACGCCTGGCACCACGACCGTCACCACCACGGGCGGCGGCACCACGACCACTGGCGGCACGACTACCACCGGCGGTACCACGACCGGCGGTACCACGACTGGTGGCACCGAGGGCGGCGCCGAGGGTGAGGCCACGACGGTCGAGACCACCGGCAACGAGGGCACCACGGAGACCCAGACCAACGTCCAGCCCGCACCTCCTGCGACCGAGGAGATCTTGGACGTCGACAACCCGTTGGCGGCTCCGACGACCGATGACGGTGGCGACAACGAGAACGGTACGACCGACACCAAGCCGACGACCCCCGAGAAGTCCTCCTCGTTCAGCCCTGCACTGATCGCTGGCCTCATCGCTGGCATCGCGGCTCTGATCGCCGTCTTCCTGCTCCTGCGCAGCCGGAGCAACGACGACGAAGACGAGGACCTTGAGGAGTAAGGACCTCTGACAGATGCACCATCCGGGCGGGTCGCAGCAATGGTTGCGACCCGCCCTTCTCTGTCGGGCAAAGGGAACGGTTCCGCTGGCAGGTCCTGCGGACTATCGCTAGCTGCATCTTTGTTATGATTAGCACGCGCAGCCTTTGTCGGCCGCGGCTGCAATCGCGTCGGCGAATCGAGAACCATGGCAGACAAGACCTCAAAGGACAAGCAGGACCCCAACCGCAAGGGGGGTGGGTTCGCTCCTTTCTTCTGCAACCTCTTCGGGACGCTGCTGATCATCGCCGTCTTCGCGCTCACGCTGCCCCTGACGGCCCCGCGGCTCATGGGCTACCAGGTCTACGAGGTGGTCAGCGGCAGCATGGAGCCGACCATCCCCCTGGGCAGCGCCGTGTATGTCCAGGAAGCCACGCCCGACGACATCGAGATCGATGACATCATCGCGTTCAACGACGGCGAGTCGATCGTGACGCACCGTGTGGTGGCCAACCGTACCACGTCGGGCGAGTTCGTCACCAAGGGCGACGCCAACGAGAACGAGGACATCTCGCCCGTGCCCTACGATGCGCTCATCGGCCGTGTCGAGCGTACCGTGCCCGTGGTCGGACAGTTCATGGCCCTGTACGTCAGCAACGTCGGCAAGGTCTACCTCCTGCTGACGGCAGCGTGTGGCATCATGCTCAACATCCTGGCCGACCGCATGCGTGCCCAGCGCAGCCAGCGCATCCGCCAGCAGCTGGCTGGGGGAGTGGCCGCAACGGATGCCGACGAAGACGCGGTGGAGACGGTCGACGAGAGGACCCGTCAGCGTCGTAGGCGCAGGGCCAAGCTGCGCACGGCCCTGATGGTCATCCTGGCCATCATCTTCCTGGGGTCGGGCGGAACGGTCGCCTACGTCCTGCACGAGTACAGCGTCAGCGACCAGAAGTACGAGGCTGCCTCGTCCACATACACCCGCGCGAAGGAGGACGAGGAGCCCGACCCGACCTACGCGCCTATCACGGTGGACTTCGAGAGCATGCGCGCGGTCAACGAGGATGTCGTCGGCTGGATCTACTGCGCCGACACCCCCATCGACTATCCCGTGCTGCACGGCGAGACCAACAAGCAGTACCTGCGCACCGACTACACCCGCGAGTACAATCTCAACGGCTCGATCTTCGTCGACTGCGACAACCGCCCGGGGTTCGTCGACGCCAACACGATCATCTATGGTCACCACATGAACCAGGGGGCCATGTTCGCGACGCTGGAGAACTGGGGCGAGCAGTCCTACTACGAGGAGCATCCCGTCATGTGGTTGCTGACGCCAGAGCAGGACTACCAGGTCGTGCTGGTCAGCGGCCATCATGTCAGCGCCTACTCGGACATGTACGACATCTATGCCGAGCACGACGAGAGCTTCCAGCATTACCTCGACGAGGCCATCGAGATGTCGGACTTCGTGCCGGGGGAGGGCGCCGACGTCAATCCCAACCGCAACTACGTCATGCTGACGACCTGCGCCTACGTGTTCGACAACGCGCGCTATGTGCTGCACGGCAAGCTGGTGCCGGTGGACAGCGCGGGAGGCGTGCCCCTGAGCTAGCGGGGCGGCTGGCGCCGTCCGTCCGACCCACATCGACCTCGTTCGCAATCGTTGCGTAGGCTTGGCACGAGCGGCTTCCGCATGCGTCGAAATGGGTATCCTTCTTCGTATGCATGCAAGGCCCGGACCATCCGGGCACCTATACGAAAGGATGCGTCATGGCTTCCAACAACGAGGGCTACTGGTCGCGTTCGTGGGCGATGCTGACTCGCGACGAGGGGTGGATCAAGCCCGTGCTCGTGCTTGCGGCCGCCAATCTCGTGCCCATCGTGGGACCGTTCGGTGTTGACGGGTACGCGCTGGAGTGGGCGCGCCTGACGGCGTGGGGCGTCGACGCGGCCCCCAAGCAGAGCAAGGTGAACATCTCCGCCTGCATCGCTAGCGGTGCCCGTGCGTTCGTGGTGATGCTGGGCTACGGCTTTGCCCTCGGGCTTTTGCGCATGCTGGTGGCGACGGTCCTCGGCGAGGTCCTGGGAGGCATCCTCTCCGCGGCCCTGGCCGTCGTCATGGGTATCGTCATCATCGCCGCGAAGCTGCGTGCCACCATCTACCAGAGCATCGGCGCGGGGTACCAGGTCGAGCGTATGTACGACATGATCAAGCGCGACTACAAGGGGCTGCTGCGCATAGCCGGGCTGTCTGCGGTGCTGGGCATAGCCGTGGGAGTGGTTGCCTCGGTGCTGATCAGCGGAACGCTCCTGGCGCGCATGGGCGGCGTCATTGGCGAGCTGATCGAGTATGAGCGCTATGGGTATGTGGACGACTATCAGATGGCCTCGCTCGTGCTGAAGGGCCTTGGCAACGCGATACCGTTCCTGTTCGTGGCGGCCTATCTCGTGGGTGTCGGGTCCGTCATCGTCCAGCTGGTCCTGACGACCTCGGTGGGTCTGTGGATGCGCCAGTTCGACGTGCGCAACTGGGGAGAGTCCTCGGACCCGCTGCCGACCGACGCACCGGCTGGTGGCTATGACGTGCGCGGGTATGACAATGCCGGGTACACCGGGACGACGTATGCGCCGACCGCCGATGCGCCCATGGCGACGTCGGCTCCGCAACCTACGCCGGAGGCCGCCCCTGCCCCCGCGCCTGCGCCCACGTCTGCGCCTATGCCCGTACCGACTCCGGTGCCCATACCCATGCCCACTCCCGAGTCCGCGCGGTCTACCGAGCCCGAGCCGGAGGCTCCGTTCACGCTCGATTCGATGACGTACGAGCCGACCGTTGCGGCCGAGCCTGTCGATGCCCAGACCGAGGTGCTGTCGACGCCGGATGCGCCCGAGGAGACGCTGCTGAGCGAGGCGGCGGCCTTTGCGGCATCCCAGGTGCAGGAGGAGCCCGTCGGCCCGATGGAGCTTCCTGTCGAGCTGTTCTCCCTGCAGGATGCTGCCTCCGAGGCTGCTGGGTCCACGACGTTCGACAGCCTGGTGGACGCGCTGATCGAGAACGCCGCCGACTACGAGGAGCAGCTGTTTGACGCGTTTGCCGATGAGGGTGACGAGGACGAGGGAGAGGGTGAGAGCGAAGGTGACCGTCGCGTCATCTCGGCCATTCCCCTGACCCCGCCGCCCAGCGACGAGGAGGCCTCCGAGGAGGAGTAGGGACAGCAGGGCAATCCGCCTGCTCCTGCCATATCGCGTGCGTGCCGGTCCGTGGCCTTGTTGCGAGGTCGCGGACCGGTCCGTCAGGAGAGACGTTGCGTCCCCCCGGGCGAACCGGTGGTGCACCCGTCCGCTCCGTCCCGCCTCACGTGGACAACCTGTGGAATCCTCCACCCCACCGCGCCCGCTTCCTAGCATCTGCCTGCCGCGCGCCCTCCCCGTACCAGCGCAGACGCCCCTTCGTGCCAGCTGGCTGCAAGCTTCTGGCAACTGGGCCACAAGCGAGATGCGAGCACCCACCCCTACGCTTGTGTGGGAACTGTATGGGAGGAGATGCCGGGTTGTCGCGAAGGCTGGCATAATCGCAGGCAGATGTGTTATGGTACCTCCTTGCATACCTGCTCCGGCATATCACCGCCCGGAGCCGTTCAGCCCAGAGGAGGTGACAACATGAAGGCCTATGAACTGCTGTATTTTGTCGATCCTGCAGCGACCGAGGAGATGCGTGCCGGCGCCATGAAGCGCATTGAGGTCGCCATTACCACCAACGGTGGCACGATTGATTCCGTCGAGGATTGGGGCAAGCGCAAGCTTGCATTCGAGGTCGACAAGCTCAACGAGGGCGACTACACCCTCATCAACTTCCATGCAGATCCCAACGACATCGCCGAGCTCGACCGAGTTCTGCGCATCAACGACGCTGTCAAGCGTCACATGGTCGTCGTTCGTCCGAACCAGGACTAGTCATGGAACCGCAGGGAGACCTGCGGATGAGAGGCAGTGAGCACTATGAGCATCAACAGGGTAAACATCTCCGGAAACCTTACGCGCGATCCCGAGATGCGCGCAACGCAGTCTGGCACGTCCATTCTGACGTTCAGCGTCGCGGTCAACGATCGTCGTCGTAACCCCCAGACGGGTGAGTGGGAGGAAGTCCCCAACTACATCGACTGCGTGGTCTTCGGAAACCGTGCCGAGCCGCTCAGCCGCTTCCTCAGCAAGGGCACCAAGGTCGCCGTGGAGGGCAAGCTCCGCTGGAGCCAGTGGGAGCGCGACGGCCAGAAGCGCAGCAAGATCGAGGTCATCGTCGACGAGGTGGAGTTCCTCTCGTCGCGTAACCAGCAGGGTCAGGGCAGCTACCAGCCACAGGGCGGCTACCAGCCGCAGGGTGGCTACCAGCAGTCCCAGCCCCGCCAGGTGCAGCAGGCCCCGACCTACACCGCGCCCCAGCCCACCTATGCCCCCCAGTCCTCCGTCCAAGCCCCGCCCCCGGCGGAGGTCTACGACGAGGACATCCCGTTCTAGGAGCGTTGGCGGCCTCCGGCCGTCAGTTGAAAGGTACAAACAGACATGGCTAGACAGCAAAGGCAAGTTGAACAGCGCCAGCCGCGTCGCAAGTACTGCCAGTTCTGCAAGGAGAACGTCGACTTCATCGACTACAAGGACACCCAGCTCCTTCGCAAGTACATGACCGACCGTGGCAAGATCAAGCCCCGTCGCGTCACTGGCGCCTGCACGCAGCATCAGAAGGACATCGCGGTCGCGGTCAAGCGCGCTCGCGAGATGGCACTCGTCCCCTATACCGTCTCCGTGGTTTCCAGCCGCGGTGGCCGCAGCCGCGGCTAGGCAGCAGGGGAGTGTCTGACCGTTGGGCGAAGGCATGAACAGCAAGCGCCCAGTGGTGCCCGAGGGGCTGACGTCGGAGACCCGCCAGTTGGCGGTGCGCCCCGAGAGCGTCGAACCATCGGGCAGGGGCCACAGGACGCGCCTCATCATAGGTGTGGTCCTGGGTTCCATCGGCAGCGCCTATGCCGCTTCGGCGCCCGTGCTCTCGAGCGTGGTCATCGCGTTCGGGGTTGCGGTTGCCATTGGCGGTGGGGGCCGTCTGGAGCGGGCAGTCTCCCTGATCTCCGCCCTTGTGGCGGGCGTCGTGGGCACCTACCTGCTCTTCGGGACGTACGAGATCCCGATGACGGTGGTCTCCGTGCTATGCGCGTTCCTGCTGGCATGGGGCTACGTCTCGGATCGGCTGCGCACCGGCTGGCTGCTGTTGGCAGCCGCGGCGGTCACCTGCATCATGATCGGCATCGACACGGTGTCGACCTCGATGCAAGGCACGTCCATCACCGACTTGGTGGCCAGCATGGTCGACGAGGCGGTGACGTCGAGCATGGGTTCGCTCGACATGGAGGGCAAGGCGGTCCTTCTCGAGACGAGGGACCAGATGATGGCCTACTGGCCCACGGTGTACTTCACCGTGGCGCTGGGCATCGTGGTGTGCTCGCTGTTCGGCGCTTGGACAGGCGCGCGCACATGCATGCTGCCGGTCTCATCGGACGGTGTGTACCGTTACGACGTGCCCTTGTGTGTCGCGGAACTGTTCGCGGTGGGCGTTGCTGCCCAATTGCTCGGGCCCTTCCTGCCCGCATGGCAGGAGGAGACCGCCATGGTGGGGGCCAATGTGGTCATGTGCACCCGCATTGTCCTCGCCCAGCAGGGGATTTCGGTCCTGCTGTGGCGGATGCGCGAGCGCAGGGTCGCGGTGCTGTTTGCCACGCTTGGCGTGCTCTCGGCAGTGTGGCTCGAGATGTCATTCGCCCTGGCGAGTGTCGTGGGGCTGCTGGACGTGGTCGCCAACTTCCGCCATCTGCCGCGGAATCGGATGGACCTGCGCCTGTGGCCTGCCAGTGAACGTTAGCAGTCGGCTGTGGCCGACAGAAGTGAGGAGTGTCCCAATGAAAGTCATCCTTCTGGGTGAGCTGCGGGGCAAGGGCGGCGAGGGCGACATCGTCGAGGTCGCCCAGGGCTACGCGGAGAACTACCTGTTCCCGCAGGGAATCGCCCAGCCTGCCACCCCGGGCAACATCAAGCAGCTGGAGGAGCGTCGCCACAACATCGCAAAGCGCGAGGAGAAGCGCATTGCCGATGCCGAGGCGCTGAAGGCTCAGATCGACGGCAAGCTGGTTGTCGTCGACGCCAAGATCGGTGAGGAGGGCCAGCTGTTTGGCTCCGTCACCACCACCATGATCGCCGACGCCATCGAGAAGCAGCTCGGCGTCGAGGTCGACCGCAAGCGCGTGGGCAAGGGCCAGGCCCTGAAGACCGCCGGCGTGCATCAGGTCGAGGTCAACATCTATCGCGAGATCGGTGCCACCGTCTCCGTCCAGGTCGGCAAGGACGCCCAGCCCGAGCCCGAGCCGGAGCCGGTCGTCGAGGAGGCCGTCGAGACCGAGGAGGCCGTCGAGGCCGAGGAGTAGCACGACACGCGGGTTTTCGCCACCCCCCAACCTAGCAGGGGTTTTAAACAAAACCTGCAGGTCAGAATCGGTGAAAATTCGTTGCCGACTCGAAATGAGGAAAAGGGAGCCTCGTGCGGACATTCGTTCGCAAAAACGAGGCTCCCTTCATTTTTGCCAAAATGGCACATCTACCTGCAGATTTCCAGAAATCGACAAGAAAAAGGGCCTTTTACCTCGTGTTATAAAGTTTCAAGCGAAACTTGAGGTTTATTGTTGAAAACCGTTCGCGGAAAAATCTGCGAAATTTGTTGAAAACGTCGATAAGCCGCATTTTCCCCGCTCAGGCGGAAAGGCAATCAACAATTGCCTGTTGATACGGCTGGGGCGGGTGGAAAGTGGCCCCACGCGGATGGAAAATAGGGTAGCTTCATAGGCCCACGGGCGCAAGCCGCGCCATACGACCGAAACGGGTGAACATGCCCCAGAACTACACACGACGTGACGGAGACCCATACGACGAGCCGCGGGGTGGCGCGCTGGCGACGACGCCCTCCGATGCGGTGATGCCGCACGACCTGGAGGCCGAGCGCTCGGTCCTGGCCGCGATGCTGCTGTCGCAGGACGTGCTGAACGAATGCATTTCCGCCGTGAATGTCGACGACTTCTACCTGTACTCGCACCGCATGGTCTATCAGGCCATGTGCACGATGTTCGACCGCGGCATGCCCGTCGACCCCATCTCGCTGGCCGACCATCTGAGGAGCGAGGGCACGCTGGAGCGGGTGGGCGGCATGCCCTACCTGCTCGAGCTCAACGGCAACTCCTTTGCCTTGGCCAGCTGGCGCCACCACCTGTCCATCATGCGGCGCCACGCCACGCTGCGCCAGATCATCACCGCGTCCGCGCGCATCACCTCGCTGGCCTTCGACGCCCCCGAGGACACCAAGGAGGTCGTCGACCGCGCTGAGTCGATGCTGCTTGAGGTGACGACGCGCGACATCGACAACAGCTTCCAGCCGCTGGAGCAGATCATGGGCGATCTGTATAACGAGCTGGGGGAGATGAGCTCCAACCCCGACGGCAGCATCGGCGTCCGCACGGGCTACCCCGGCATCGACCACCACCTGCAAGGCCTGCGACCGGGCCAGATGGTGGTCATCGGCGCGCGACCGGGCGTCGGCAAGACGTCGTTCGCGCTCAACCTGGCCACCAACGCGGCGGCAAACGGCGCGTCGGTCGCGATGTTCTCGCTGGAGATGAGCAAGATCGAGATCGCCCAGCGCCTTCTCTCCGCCCAGGCGAAGATCCCCCTGACCGCCATCCGCGGCGCGCGCATCCAGGACAACCAGTGGCCCACCATCATGGAGGCCACGCGCGACCTCTCCCAGCTGGACATCATGATCGACGACACGCCCGGCACGACGGTCACCGAGATTCGCGCAAAGGCCCGCCGCATGCTGCGCGACAAGGAGAACGGCGTCGTCATCGTCGACTACCTCCAGCTGCTGTCCCCGCCCCCCGGCGGGCGACGGTCCGACAGCCGTGCGACCGAGGTCTCCGAGATGAGCCGCGGCATCAAGATCATGGCAAAGGACCTGGGCGTGCCGGTCATCGCCCTGTCGCAGCTCAACCGAGGCCTCGAGACGCGCGCGGGCAAGTACGGCAAGCGCCCGCAGCTCTCCGACCTGCGCGAGTCGGGCTCCATCGAGCAGGACGCCGACATCGTCATCCTGCTGGACCGCTCCATGAGCGAGGAGGAGGCCGAGCGCGAGGAGCGACCCGACATGGGCGTGACGGAGTTCATCATCGCGAAGAACCGTTCCGGCCCGCTGGGTGTCGTCAGCCTGATGTTCCTCCCCGGCTCGACCAAGTTCGTCGAGGTGGACATGCACCGTGAGGAATAGGCTCGGGGCGGCCTGCGGACCTGCGGGCGATGCGTAACGAGTCCGTGTACCTTGTGCGGTGGGCTATCGCGCGCGTCGGATGGTACCGTATACTTTTCCTGCCGCGCCGTGCGGCAATCACGTTTTCGGGACAAGGAGACAAAATGCCTGCTACAGTGCTCGTTGGTACGCAGTGGGGGGACGAGGGCAAAGGCAAGGTGACCGACCTCATCTCTGCCGACTTTGACGTTGTGTGCCGCTATGCCGGTGGCGCGAACGCCGGTCACACCGTCATCGCGGGCGACAGGAAGCTCGCCCTGCACCAGGTTCCCTCCGGCGTCATGTACGAGGGCACCTATCCCGTCATCGGCAACGGCTGCATCGTCGACCCCGAGATCCTGCTGGGCGAGATCGACATGCTCGAGGAGCAGGGCATCTCCTGCTCGCGCCTCAAGATCTCGGGCAACGCGCACATCGTCATGCCCTATCACAAGGACCTCGACGGCGCGCACGAGAAGAGGCTGGGCAAGAACCTCATCGGCACCACCAAGCGCGGCGTCGGCCCCACCTACATGGACAAGATGAACCGCACCGGCCTGCGCATCCAGGACATGCTGGAGGAGAAGATCTTCCGCACGAAGCTCGAGGCGGCGCTCGAGTACACCAACCCCATCCTGGAGAAGGTCTACGAGATGCCCACCTATACCGTGGAGCAAATTTGCGAGACCTACCTGCCCATGGCCGAGCGCATCCGCCCCTACATCGTCGAGAGCTCGCTGTTCCTCAACGAGCAGATCGAGAGTGGCCGCAACATCCTGTTCGAGGGCGCCCAGGCGACGATGCTGGACATCGACCACGGCACCTATCCGTTCGTGACCAGCTCCAACTGCACCGCGGGTGGCGCAGTCACCGGCAGTGGCGTCGGACCCGTCCACATCAAGCGCGTGCTGGGCATCGCAAAAGCCTACCTGACCCGCGTCGGCAGCGGCCCGTTCCCCACGGAGCTCTTCGACGAGACGGGCGACCTGCTGGGCGAGGTTGGGCACGAGTATGGCGTGACCACCGGTCGCAAGCGTCGCTGCGGCTGGTATGACGCAGTCGTCGTCAACTATGCCGCGCGTGTCAACGGCCTGACCGACCTGGCCATCACCAAGCTGGACGTCCTGGGATGCTTGGACGAGATCAAGGTCTGCGTTGCCTACGAATGCGATGGCAAGGTCTACAAGACCGTGCCCGAGCACCAGAGCGTGTTCTACCATGCCAAGCCGGTCTACGAGACGCTGCCCGGCTGGAAGTGCGACATCCAGGGCGTGCGCAACTTCTACCAGCTGCCGCGCGAGGCCAAGGACTACATCGACTTCCTCGAGCAGCTCGCCGGCGTGCGCGTGAGCATCATCACGGTCGGCCCGGACCGCGAGCAGACCATCGACCGCTACTGGCACTAACGTACAAAGGGGACTGAGGTCTTCCGGGCTTTCGACCATCTGGGACGGTTCTCCACGGTCGAAAATCGGCGCGTTTGGGACAAATGATGGTTAGGGGCGTCTGCGGACGCCCTTTTTTGCGCTTGAGGCGGGCTGGACGGCGCTGTAGACGTGGGGGCCCGGCGTTGTCTGCGTTTCAGCCGGCCTTGCAATCCGAGTTGCGCAGAGAACGCCCTATTCTGCGTAGGCAAAAACGCAAACAATTAAAACGGGGGTAGTGTGCCGAAAGCTGGTGTCATCAATCCCGCCGCGAGTGGCAGGCCCTAGGCCTGCCCGAGCGGCGGGACGTCGCCCGGAACCGACTGCATTCTACACCAGCATCATGCGGCCCTCCCAAGCTTCTCCTCGATGGCGGCCATTACGCAGACCCTCGCCTTCTCGGCCACGTCGTCGGGCACCGGCCCGAGGTCGCGCTCCGACCTGCGGACGCCCCTCAGGGAGGACGCGTCGATGAAGTTCATCCCCATCCACTCCTCGTTCACGTCTATCAGCACCGAGCCCACGAGCCGCATCATCGACTCCACCGAGGGGAACACGCCCACGACCTTCGTCCTGCGCTTTATCTCCTCGTTGGCGCGCTCCTGGACGTTGTTGGTGCGCAGGCGGATGTGGTGCTCGTAGGGGAAGTCGAGGTAGGCCAGGGCGTCCGCCTCGGCGTCCTCCAGCAGCTCGCCGGCACGCGGCCTGATCTCGGCGATCCTCCGGGTGGCCACACGGTAGGCGGCGCGCACGAGCTGCGGGTCGCGCTCCGCGAAGACCGCCTTCATGGCGGCCATCGCGACCGCCTTGTCCTCCTTCCTGGAGAACCAGCCCGCCACGTCCCGCTCGAGGTGGACGATGCAGCGCTGCCACGCCGCTCCCTGGAAGACCTCGGCTATCGCCTGCACGAGCCCGTCGTGCGCGTCGGAGACCACGCACCTGACCCCCGAGACCCCGCGCCTGCGCAGGCCGAGCAGGAACGCCTTCCACGACACGGCCGACTCGGTGTCCACCGCGTCGAGCCCGACGAACTGGCGCGAGCCGTCCTCGCCGCACGCGATGGCGGTGACGAGGCCCTTCGACTGCACGTGGCCCTCGTCGCGGCAGCTCAGGTACGTGGCGTCGAGCCACAGGTACGGGAACGACATGCCGTCGAACCTCCGCGCGCCAAGCGCCGCGACCTCCTCGTCGAGGTCGGCAGTCATGCGCGAGACGCGGCTCGGGCTGAGCGACGCGAACTCGAGGGCCTCCGCCGCCTTCTCGATCTTGCGGGTCGAGAGGCCGCGCACGTAGACCTCC
>CACYWP010000034.1 GCA_902778135.1 uncultured Coriobacteriaceae bacterium | reverse complement strand
CTGTGAAACTCCCACAGGATCCCCTCGCGCTCCTCCCTGGTGTACATCGGACTCCCTCCCTGGACCCCACTCGGGGTCCGAGATTTTGTCCGGGGTCCCGTTCGGGACGGAGGCTTTCGTCCGGCTGGCAGGTTCTCTTATTCGACCGCAGAGAACCGTCCCAGACGGTCGAACTTTTCGACCAGGGGGAACCGTCCCAGACGGACGAACTTTTCGACCAGGGAGAACCGTCCCAGACGGTCGAAGGCGCTTGTCTTCGATGTGAGACAATGGGGCGGAGATTCCAGGACACGCATCGGAGGATGGCATGGCGCAAGAGATTGGTGGCGGCAATAACCTGCAAGGGAAGGCCGTGGCGTGGTTCATCGCGACGTCCGAGGACGAGACGAGTGGCCAGGGGCTTGCATGCAAGGCATTGTACGAGGCTGCATGCTCGGAGCTGAAGAAGGAGCGTGGATACGCCCATCTGAACCGAAAGGAGTTCCTGCTTCACAAACTGCTGGGTCGCTGGGGGGATGGTTTCGCTCCAGTGCGCTATCAGGTGACACCATTCGAGCATGGCAAGCCGGCACCCGAGGTACGCACAAACCTCCTGCTCCTGCGCGAGCCCAACAGCAACCATCTGGGGTCCTATGGCGTCTGGCTGGTGTTGGCCCGGAAGGCACAGGTGATTCCTTCCACACGGGACGTCTGCATCGTGCTGCCGACGAACGCCAAGATCACAAGGCATCACCTTGCCTGGATCGCATGCATCAACGAGGCCCTGGGGACCGAGGGCTCGGTTCGCATGCTGGAGCCCACGTGGGCGCACGCCGGTTGGAAGCGTGGCTTTGGCTATGGCGAAGGATATCCCCTGGCCGACCGGGCGCCTGTGGAGCTCGAGCATCTGGTGGATGTCGTCACGGGGGAGCGCTTCGGCTTACGCCTGTCGCGTGGCGGTGCGGCGTTGGACGGCAGCTCGTACTACCTGCTCGACCTGGTGGGTGGGGTAGAGGTGTGCCCGGGCGAGCCTGGGCTAGGCGGCATCCTGCAGGAGTGGTGGCCAATCGACGCCGCGCTGACCTATGGCAGTGATGGAAGCATCGAGCATCTCGAGCTTGACGAATCCGCGGGCTGGCTCGTCGCAAAGTTCTCCGGCGAGTTCAACCTCAAGGTGTACGAGACCTGGCTACAGGCATGGGTTGTGCCCAGCGCGATGGTGCGGTCCGGTGAGAGCGGATATGATCGGGCCTATTACCTGGGACAGGGCTGCTGGGAGGACATGTCGGCCATCGACGGGCAGCTTGCGGCCATCCTCCTGGGCGAGGGATACCTCGGTGACGTCATGAGGGGGAACACGATACGAGACGAGTGGCTGTATGTGTTCGGCCCCGATGGTGCCGAGCGGATCGTGGACCGTGCGACTGGCAGGCTCGTCCAGACGATTCCCTCTCCCTTCCGGGTCTGGGAGGAGAAGACGCGCGCCTTGGGACTGCGTGCCCGGCGCGAGGCATACCTGCACAAGTTCGAGGGTTGCCTGGTGGGAGGGGCCGTGGGCGACGCCCTGGGGTATCCGGTGGAGTTCATGTCGTACGACTCGATCCAAGAAGTCTTCGGGCCGGCGGGAATCCGCAGCTACTGGCTGGAGAAGACGGGCGGCACCGCACTCTTCTCGGACGACACCCAGATGACGATCTTCACGGCAGCGGGGCTGCTCGAGGCGGAGACCACCGCATGCGTGGAGAACCATGCAGGCAATCTCGAGTCCTATGTCAACCGTGCCTATCTTGACTGGCTGCATACCCAGGACGAATGGTTCTGCAAAAACCCCGACGCGTCATATCTGGCTTATTTCCGTCCCCTATACACGTATCGCGCGCCGGGCAACACCTGCCTGTCCGCGTTGCATGCGGGTGGCATGGGGTCGATGGCCGAGCCGCCCAACGACAGCATGGGCTGTGGGGGTGTGATGCGCGTGGCTCCGGTGGGCCTGTTCGCGCAGCGGTGGTTCGGTGACGTCCGCAAGCCTGGGGTCCTGCGCGAGGTTGCGCGTGCCGGCGCTGCCGCTGCGGCGCTCACGCATGGTCATCCGATGGGCTACATCCCCGCAGGCGTGTTGGCGGCGTTGGTTGCCCTGGTCACCTACTGCGATGGCCTGACGCTGGATGCGGCCGTCACGCTCTGCGCGCGCCGCCTGCCGTCATGGTTCGAGGACGATCCGGACGAAGCGCGCGACATGGCTGCTCAGCTGCGCTATGCGGCCGAACTGGCAGCGGACGGCGACGCCGAGTACGACAACGTCGTGATACTTGGCGAGGGCTGGGTGGGAGACGAGGCGCTGGCCATCGCCGTCTACTGCTGCCTGCGTCATCCCGACAGCTTTGACGAGGCGGTCATAGCGGCGGTCAACCATGGCGGGGACTCCGACTCCACTGGTGCCATCGCTGGCAACATCATGGGTGCCTACCTGGGGATCGAGGGAATCGGCACGCAGTGGACCGAGCATCTGGAGCTGGGCGACCTCATCTTCGGGCTCGCGCGGGACCTCTGCTATGGCTGTCCGATGGTCCCGGGCGGCGTCTGGCGTGAACGCGAGTGGATCGAGAAGTACGCCCGCGCGTACATACCCCTTTGCTAGGCACTGGAACGACGCCCGCCCCCAAAGGGCAGCCGTGGGTCTTTGCATGCACCCTCGCCGGGACCCGACGGCCCATGGCTGCCTAGGATCGTCTGGCCCTCGCGCACGACGATTCCATGCCACCCACTCGCAGTACCATCGCGTGCGTTCGCCAACCGGGCGAGTCCCTCGTCCCCAAGGGCAAGCCTGATCCTGTCGCCTGCGGACCCTGCTGTGACATCGATACGATGCCCCTCCCTGCTGCGCCGCAGGAACCATCAATGGGGCCTGTTTGTGTGATGACTCGCCTGCGTGGCATATTAGAATGGACAGGTCACGTCGGATGAGTGGTTCGGTACGACTTTGGAAGCATTTGCGCGGGAGGGGCGTGGTATGGCAGGCTCACGACAGGTCCAGATTCGACTGCATCCCGACGGAAGCATCACCGGCGAAACCATCGGGATGAAGGGAACGAGCTGTCTTTCGGCACTCGCCTTGCTCGAAGCGTTGCTAGATGCCACGGTCTCGGACTCGGAGTTCACGAAGGAGTTTTACGAGCAGGAGCAAGATGCGCTTGCGGCAGCGGAGTCCTTCGAAGGCGCGGAGGTGAGCACACATGGGGCTTAGCCTGGGAAAACAGCTCCGCTACTCGCTGTGGACCATCCCTCTGGTGCTGTCGGCCCTCCTGGCGCTGCTCAATGTGCAGGCGCTGCTTTCCTGGGGTTCAAGCTTCTATGCCGCCGGAACCGTCTACTACTCCCTCATTCTTAATGCGCTTTGTCCCTTGGGATATGCCTTCGCATGGCTGACCTCCAAGTCTCGCCAGGATTGCTACGCCTTCCTGGTGGCTTTGACCATCCATCTTCTGCTGCTGAGCGTAGCCATACTTGGAAACGTCATGCACGTTAACGGCACGCCCGTGTTTGTTATGGTATGGATACTTCAGGCCGAGGCGATTGGCGCCCTCGTGCTGGCGCTCATGCGGCGCAAGGCGGTGGTGGTGCGCGCCATCCTGTGGCACGAGCCCGAGCAGCGAGAAGTGCGGAAGCGCAATCGCGAGATGCGGGCGGAGGAACGCGAGGCGCGGCAAGAGGAGCGCCGGGAGACCAGGCTTCGTCAGGAGGAGGCGCTCATCGAGAGCGAACGCCAAAAGTTGGTCGGACAGGCAGGGAGAAGGCGTGGCGGAAGGCGCGTGAGTCCAGGCACCTCGACGCGTGCGCTCGATGTGGACACGCCGGACAGTGCCTCGCAGGTGGTCCCCGGAAGCGCCTTGGCGGCCGCGCTCGGCGCGTCGCCTGCTCCAGCCGCAACTTCCGTGCAAACCGAGGAAACCCTTCTGGATGCTGGCGCGCACCAGACGCCCTCCGTTGAGGCGGGTCACCACTCCGGCGTCGGCGTCGAGACGGCTCAGACGATGGCCTCAACCTCGGCCACAACGGCGCCGACGGCACACGTGCAGGACAATTCCTCGTCCATGGTCGATGTCAACACATGCACGCCCACAGAGCTGCTCGCGCTCAGCGGTATGACGGCCGCCATGGCCCGTTCCATCGTGAATGAGCGAGAGGCTCACGGGACGTATCGGTCGGTGGAAGACGTGGTGGCCCGCAACGACCTCAAACCTCATGTGGTGGCTCCATTCATAGCACGCCTGAATGTGGGCGAGACACCGGTGCAGCCCAAGCAAGAAGGCAGGCGCGGACGCGTGCTCGACCTGTGATGCCAACATGATGCTGCGCGTTAACACCGTACGCGAGGATACCGGCTCCGAGGGACCGGGCCATCGCTTCTGCGTCTGGGTGCAGGGCTGCTCGCGCCACTGTCCCGGATGCTTTGCCGAGGACCTGTGGGACCATCAGGGCGGTTGCGAGCTGTCGGTCGACGATCTGTGCGGCCGCCTCGACGCACGGCTCGCCATGGCTCCCACGCTTGAGGGCATCACCCTGCTGGGCGGGGAGCCGTTCGAGCAGGCGGAGGCTCTCGCACGGTTTTCGACCTATGCGCGCAGCCGGGGCCTTTCCGTCTTCTGCTTTTCGGGATACACGCTCGAGGAGCTCGAGTCGGGGCCGATTCCAGGGGCGGTGGAACTCTTGGGTCAGGTGGATGTGCTTGCCGCTGGCCCCTATCTGCGCGACGAGCGCGACTTCAGCCGCCCTTGGGTGGGGTCGCGCAACCAGGAGTTTCACTTCATGACCGACCGCTATGAGGCGGGCGGATTCTTGGGTGCCCGCAACCGAGTCGAGGTGCGCCTGCGTCGTGACGGCTCGGTGGCCCTTAACGGTATGGCAGCCTTCTTCGACAGACCAGCGATGGGGGACCATGCCCCTCAAGAGAAGGGACCTGACAGATGAGTGTCATCGTCGACCAGCGCATCGCAACCGAGCTCGCCAACCTGTTGCGGGCGCGCTTTGCCTACGTGTATCTCACCACATGGGAGGAGGAGCGCGCACTGGCTGCCGTGCGCCACATCGCCACGACGCCCGAGCTCATTCGCACCACCCGCCGCGTATACGAGTGGAGCCAGGTGACCGGCTTCGTTGGACTCGACGGCAAGAAGGTCAATGGCACCAGCAAGCCGCTCGACGCTATCGACTTCATCCGCCGCTGTGACGAGGATGCCCTCTTCGTGCTCAAGGACTTCCATGTGTACTTTGGCGCCGACCGCAGGCCGGTGGACTACGAGGTCGTGCGCGCCTTGCGTGACGCGTTGCCCGACATCAAGTACGGAGCGTGCATGAAGAATGTCATCTTCCTCTCGCCGCGCCAGATCATCCCCGAAGACATGCAGAAGGAGGTCTCGCTGTTCGACTTTCCACTGCCCAACGAGCAGGAGATGAACGAGACGCTCGATCGCATGCTGACGGACAACGCAGGGCTGCGTGACGAGCTGGACGCAGAGGGTCACGCCAACCTCGCGCGTGCGGCGCTCGGTCTCACCGTGCAGGAGGCGGAGAACTCCTTTGCTCGCGCCATCGTGTCGCGCGGCAAGCTGGATGCCTCATCCATGGGCATCATCCTGGAGGAGAAGCGCCAGGTCATCAAGAAGACGGGCATCCTCGAGTTCGTGAGCAGCGACCTATCCGCGAACGACATCGGCGGCCTGGAGAACCTCAAGGCCTGGCTTGCCAAGCGCAACAACACGTGGAGCCGCGAGGCCCAGCTCTACCATGTGCCTGCGCCCAAGGGCGTTCTGGTGACGGGTGTCCCCGGCTGCGGCAAGAGCCTAACCGCCAAGGCCATGAGCGCCATGTGGGGGCTGCCGCTGCTCAAGCTCGACATGGGCAAGATCTTCAGTGGTCTGGTGGGCAGTTCCGAGGAGAACATGCGGCGCGCACTCGATACCGCCGAAGCCATCGCACCCTCCATCCTTTGGGTGGACGAGATCGAGAAGGGTCTGGGTGGGGTTGGCGCTGCCAGCGGCGACTCGGGCACCTCACAACGCGTCTTCGGCACCTTCCTCACCTGGATGCAGGAGAAGGAGGCACCGGTCTTTGTCATCGCCACGGCCAACAACATCTCGGGTCTGCCTCCCGAGCTGCTGCGCAAGGGGCGCTTCGACGAGATCTTCTTCGTCGACCTACCCACCAGCAAGGAGCGTCGCGAGATCTTCAAGGTGCATCTCGAGCGCCGGGTGGGGGAGGAAGGCGCCCTGGCCATCGACGATGCCCTGCTCGACCACCTTGCCGCCAAGACGGAGGGCTTTGTGGGTGCCGAGATCGAGCAGGCTGTCATAACTGGGCTCTACGAGGCCTACTTTGCCCGCAGGCCGTTGACGCTGGCCGACCTCGACTATGCCATCGACAACACCGTCCCGCTCTCGGTCACGCAGGCAGAGCAGATCGTCGCGCTCAGGCAGTGGGCAAACGTGCGTGCCGTGGCGGCAACCACCCGCGAGAACCTGAGCGGCTACGAGCCCTCTGAGCCCTCGCCGGGCGAGCCGACAGACGACGTGCGCAGCTCGCGCGGCGGCAGGAGCCTTGACTTCTAGGAAGGAGCAATGCCATGTCCTTGCTGTTTACCATGACCTCCGTGGGCGTCGCCATGGGGCTCACCGCCCTTACGGGTGCCGCCGCCGTGGTGGAGGCGTTCTCGCTGCACCACTGTGGGGACAAGGAGATCGACCCCATAGAGACACGTTTTGCCGACGGCATGCTCTTGCGGCAGGCGCTGGAGGCCCACGGCTTCGAGGTCCAGGAGGTGGGCGACAGCCTCGTGGTGGTGACGCCGGTAGGCTCCCTCGAGTTCGCGCTGAGGGCGGAGACGGGTAGTTACTGGGTGCGCGCCTATGACCTCGTGGACGAGCGGGACCTCGCGGCTGCGCTCGGCGGTGTCAGCGAGACCTATCTGCAAGGGGTCCAGCGCAGCAACTACGTCACGCTCATGGAGCGTGTCGCCGCGCGCGATGACGTGAGCGTGGTGTCGGAGGAGATTCTCGAAGACGACACCATCGTGGTTACCATCGAGGTGTGATCGGGGTGTTTTTGCGGGCGTCTCGCCGACTGTCCTTTTGAGAATGGTTCGAATTCCGCTCGTGAACCATCGTTCGTGCCAATAAAGTCACATCTCAAGAAATCGCAGCATCACGCTTGAAAAACACCCCCGCAAAAAGGTACTCTGTAGAGCGCATGAGCAGGACGCTCATGCAACCGTATCTATTGGCCCCCGAGAGCATGTAAGTTTCCAACCGCGACAAGGCTTTGCGCCGGACGCCCTAGGCAGCGATCATGTAGATCGGGGCCCCGTTTCCGAAAGGGGTCCACCTTTGAGTGAGATTCAGAACTCGTCCATCTTCTCCCTGGACGACGTGTCCGACGAGGAGATGAACCAGCTCATCGACGGCACCATCACCGCCTTCGACGAGGGCGACCTGGTCACCGGCACCGTCGTCAAGATCGAGCATGATGAGGTCCTGCTTGACATCGGCTTCAAGTCCGAGGGCGTCATTCCCTCCCGCGAGCTGTCCATCCGCAAGGACGTCGATCCCTCCGAGATCGTTGCCCTGGGCGACGAGATCGAGGCGCTCGTCCTGCAGAAGGAGGACAAGGAGGGTCGCCTGATCCTCTCCAAGAAGCGCGCCGAGTACGAGCGTGCGTGGAATCGCGTCGAGGAGAAGTTCAACGCCGGCGAGAACGTCGAGGGCGAGGTCATCGAGGTCGTCAAGGGCGGCCTGATTCTGGACATCGGCCTGCGCGGCTTCCTGCCCGCCTCCCTGGTCGACCTCCGTCGCGTCAAGGACCTCACCGCCTACCTGGGCACCCGCATCGAGGCCCGCGTCATCGAGATGGACCGCAACCGCAACAACGTCGTCCTCTCCCGTCGCGTCGTGCTCGAGGAGGCCCGCAAGGCAGAGCGCTCCGAGATCCTCTCCAAGCTGCAGAGCGGCATGAGGCTCAAGGGCACCGTCTCCTCCATCGTCGACTTCGGCGCCTTCGTCGACCTCGGTGGCATCGACGGCCTCATCCACATCTCCGAGCTCTCCTGGAACCATGTCAACCATCCCTCCGAGGTCGTCAAGGTCGGCCAGGAGGTCGAGGTGCAGGTTCTGGATGTCGACCTCAACCGCGAGCGCATCTCCCTCGGCCTCAAGCAGACCACCGAGGACCCCTGGCGCACGCTGGTCAAGAAGTACCCCGTCGGTGCCATCGTCGAGGGCACCGTCACCAAGCTGGTCACCTTTGGTGCGTTCGTCGACCTGGGCGACGGCGTCGAGGGCCTGGTCCACATCTCCGAGATGGCCAAGCAGCATGTCGACGCTCCCGCGCAGGTCTGCGCCGTGGGCGACACCGTCCAGGTCAAGGTCATGGAGATCGACCTCGACCGTCGTCGCATCTCCCTGTCGATGAAGGCTGCCGCCGAGACGCTGGGCGTCGAGGTCGAGGTCAAGCCGATCGACAAGCCCGAGGAGGAGGCCGAGGAGGCTCCCGTCGAGGAGTAGGCTCGCAGCCTCGCACTCGTGATGTCATGAGGGCCACCTTCGGGTGGCCCTCTTTCTCATGACCGACGGGGATGGCCCCAACATCCGAAGCAATCCCATCGCTCGCGTGCGAGGAGTCTCGTGTCGTCACCGCGAAGGATTCTGGGCCACCATTGTTTTGCCGCTGTCATTTGTCGCCCTAATGCCATATAGTTTGTTGCATATGGTTTGGCGCGTGCTGCTTTTGGGTGGGGGAGGCGTTTGATGGGCCTGGCAGGCGAGTGTGTCGGGAGGACACGTCCGCTGATCTGCGTGACGCCGCGCTGGTATCCTGCGAAAGGCATCTTCTGCGCGGGGGAGTCGATAGGCGACGTGTTCATGGATGCGCTGCTCGACGCCGGTGCCATGCCGGTCATGATGCCCATCACCTCGGACGAGGAGCTGATACGCTCCTATGTCGAGCTGTGCGATGGCTTCGCCATTCCCGGTGGTCATGACATAGACCCGATCTTCTGGGGCGAGGATCCGCTGTCCCAGGAGGGTCTCTGCCCCGAGCGCGACTCGCTCGAGCTGCCCTTGGTGCGGATGATCATCGAGGCGAACAAACCGTATCTGGGCATCTGCCGCGGCGCGCAGCTGCTCAACGTCGCCCTGGGAGGTTCGCTGCACCAGAATCTGACGCAGCTGCAGCCACAGGGTCGCCCCCATCTGTGGACCCATGCCGTCATTCTGGACAGCCCCGCGCATCCGGTCGAGGTGGAGGAGGGGTCGCTGCTGTGGCGCTGCACGGGCGGCCGTCACTCGGTGGGGGTCAATTCGAGCCACAACCAGTGCGTCGCGTCCCTTGGACGGGGCGTGCGGGTGACCGCGCGGGCCACCGATGGTATCGTCGAGGCCATCGAGGTGCCTACACAGCGCTTCTGCCTGGGGGTTCAGTGGCATCCCGAGTACACGTGGCAGCTGCTCGAGCACGACCGCGCCCTCTTCCATGCCCTGGTGGATGCGGCTCGCTGCGTGTGACCGAGCGTCACTTTGCGACAATACGGTGACCTCTTGCCATTTGGGGGGATAGGCGTTGCCCAATTGGGGCAACATGAGCCTATGGGTATCCGACATGCGTGCCGGATGCGAGGTCTATGACAGGAATCATGGGTGATTGTATGGCCAATGGGTCGTTTTCCGAGCGCGTCACCGAGTGGATGCGCGGTCGCAATGGTGCCGACGAGCTGGGCAATGCCGTCGTGGCGGTGGCAGTCGTCCTCGTCATCCTCAACCTCTTCGTCCGTCAACCCGTCCTCGGCGTCATTGCGCTGATTCCGGCGTGCTATGCCTGCTGGCGCATGTCCTCCACCAACGTCGCGCGCCGTCGGGCCGAGAACCGTGCCTTCGTGCAGCAGGCGGGCCCGTTCGCCCGTTGGCTGAGGAGCCCCTTGGCGTCGCTTGACGAGACTCGCTCCTACAAGCATCTGACCTGCCCGTCCTGCCAGCAGAGGATGCGCGTCCCGCGTGGCAAGGGCAGGATGCGGGTCACCTGCCCCAACTGCCACAAGAAGTTCGAGACGAAGTCCTAGCGGGGCCTCTGTGTACACAGTTCTACTAGCTGGGGGCATAGGGTCGGGCAAGTCGACCGTTGCGAGCGAGCTCGAGCGTCTGGGCTGCCGTCGCATCGACCTTGACCGCCTGTCACGAGAGGTCCTCGATGCGGGGACCGCCACGACGCGCGCCGTTGCCGACGCGTTCGGGCAAGACCTGCTGGACCCGCGGACCGGCGAACTGGACAGGGCGCTGCTGGCGTCGCGTGCCTTTGCCTCTGCCGAGGCGACGGCGCTCCTCGAGTCGATCGAGCTGCCTGCCATACGGGAGCTCTTGGAGGCTCGCCTGACCGAGCTGGCGGCGGCAGGGGATGACACGGCACCTTGTCTGGTGGAGGTTCCCCTGTTGGACCGCCTGGCAGACGCGGATGGCCTGGCGGACGAGATCGTGGTCGTCAGCTGTCCCGCGGTGTTGCGTCGCGAGCGCGCGATAGCCCGCGGCATGACGCGCGAGGACTTCGATGCGCGTGCCGCGGGCCAGCCTTCCGATGAGTGGCTGGCGGACCATGCCACCACCATCATAGACAACAGCGGGACCTCCGAGGAGCTGCTCTCCCAGGTGAGGCGCTGGTATGCGACAAGGGAGGCAAACGGATGGCGCTAGATGCTCCGGTGCGGTTCTGGCGCTGGTTCCGCACGATACCCATCATGGCAATGCTGCTGGTGGCCGCGCTGACCTTTGGGGCGGCCAACCTTCCCAACACCCTCGTGCGTCGCTTCCTGCTGCCGGTCGACCACCAGGAACAGATCCTTGCGTCGTCCGAGCGGCATGGGGTCGACCCGCTGCTGGTCTGTGCCATCATCAAATGCGAGTCCAACTGGAACGATGCGGCCGTCTCGGAAGCGGGGGCGATTGGCCTGATGCAGCTGATGCCCTCGACGTCGGCGGAGCTCGCCGACTATGGGGTGGTCGACTCGTGGAGCTATGACCCCGCCAACCTCACCGACCCGGGGACCAACATCGAGTATGGTTGCGCCTACCTTGGCCAGCTGCAGTCCCAGCTGGGCTCGACAGACGAGGTCATCGCCGCCTACAACGCGGGTCCGGGATCGGTGGCGGAGTGGCTGTCGAGCGGCGGGGACATTGCCGACGTCATCGCCTATCCCGAGACCTTGCTGTACTTGAAGAGCGTCGAGAGCACCTACGACCGCTACCAGCAGCTCTACACCGGGACGTTGAGCGAGCGGTAGACGCCCATGACGACATCGTCCCCGCTGATGCCGAACAGCACGGCCATCAGCGGTCGGGCCGAGAGCAAGGCGCCCTCATCCATGCAGGCGACCGCCGCGGCCAAGGTGTGGTCGCGGTCCGACACGACGCAGCCCAGCGGGATTCCCTCGCGCGCGAGCAGGGCATCCGCCTGTTCCTCTGTGGGCCTCTCCAGGGTGGGGATGGACCTCAGCAGATCGTCCAGCTCCTCGCGGGCCTGCGATGCGACTTCCGTGTTCCAGGTGAGCGCGCGCGTGTAGCACGCGGCGGCCAAGTCCTCGCGCCCCAGCTTCCATTCCATGTAGGCAAGGCGATAGTGGCAGATGGCTGCGTCGCGAGGGGTCACGGCGTGACGCAGGGCGTCGATGATGAGGTCGGCCGCCTCGTAGATGCGCGACTGCGACTCCAGGACGCGCACCTTGCGCATCGTCGCGTAGATCGAGGTGGGGGCAAGGCGCAGGCAGACGTCGGCGTGAGCCAGCGCCTCGTCATAGCGCTCCAGCATCCCCAGGGCGATGGAGGCGTTGCAATGCGCGTTGAAGTACGCGTCGGGCACGAGGCAGATCTCCCGGCCTCCCTCGTCGATGATGGCGTTGTGGTTGATGCGCTCGCACACCGAACCAAAGTAGCGATAGACCGTGGTGGCGTCGTCGAGATAGGCCCCGACGGAGTCGATGGGGGCCAGCGCCTGCTCGAGCAGCCCAATGGCTGTCTCGGGGTCGACGTTCCCCTCCTCGTTCAACAGGTCGACCGCACGGCTGACCGCACGGTCGAGCGCGGACCCGTCGATGAACAGCGACGTCAGGTCGTCGCGCGCGTCCAGATCCACGGTGCCCTCCACCAATGCCTGGATCGTCCTGGTGCACGCCTCGGCGACGGTGATGTCGCGCGTTGCGTCGCGGGCGGCGACCAGGGCGGAGACCGCCTGCTCGGTGGTGGATCCCAGTCGCTTGTGCAGGTCCATCCATGCGGCGACGCGTCCCGCGTTCTCGTTGATGCCCAGGTCGCAGATGAGCGTCGCGTGGCAGGTGCGCATGACGTCCTCGGAGGCGGCGCGCTGGTCCAGCTCGGGGAGCGTCAGGGCGTGGGCGGGGAGCGCGCACGGGTCGTCGAGGCCGACGAAGGGCTCGACCGGGTCGAACCAGTGCGTTCCCTCGAAGGCGGCCCTGATGGAGCTGTCGTAGGGGAAGGCGGATTCCACGTCGGGCCTGCCCACCACGGCGCACAGCGCCTCGAGGACCTGCCGGTTCACGTCCAGGGAGAGCAGGGTCCTGTCGTCGTCATGGGCATGGCAGTTGATGACGACGCGTCTCACCTGGTCGGTGATGGCGAAGGCATTGTTGGCCAGCAGGGTCGCGAGGCGTAGCGCGTAGGCGCGGGCGAGGCCCTCCTGGCTGCTCCTGTCGGACGTGAAGATGGCCATGCATCGGGGGCGCGGGATCTCCACGCCGATCACCACGAGCCCCTCGCCCATGTTTGCTCGCACGTCGTAGACGACGCGGAAGGGGGTGCGCAGGCATTCGGCGGCGGTGCACAGGCGTGACCTCAGGACCCATTCGCCGGGAGTCGCGCTGGCGTCGGTATGGTGGTAGCAGAGGCGCAGCCCCTCGTCGGTGAGGCCCGTCTCCTCGATGACCTGCTCGTGCATCGTGCGCATCAGCCCGAGCGACGCGTCCAGGGCCGTGCGGTCGTCGATGTCCAGCTTCCGGATGTCGGGGAGGTCCTGGTTGACGTTGAGGGCTGCCTCTGCGGAGACGAGCGTGTCGTAGTGGCTGTCGTCCAGACCCTCGACGTCCATGCGAATCCAGAAGTGGTTGTTGCGCGAGAGGCGCCCGCCCTCGCACGCGGGCGCATCGGACCAGTCGGGAACGCCCGCCGCCTTCAGCATGCAGGACAGACGGTGCTTCCCCGTTCCCCTGACGTGCTCGTGGCGGACGAGGTCGCGGAGGGTGGCGAAGAGGTCCTCGGAGCGAGATACGAGCTGCGCGACGTCGCCGGTGGGGTCCTTCTCCATCGGAGTGACGACCTCGTCGGGCTTGGAGGGGTGGTGCGTGACGGGCGTGGTTGCCTCTTCGGCGGGAAGGGGCTGTGGCGTCGGATGGTCGACCTGCGCCGAAACGGCGTGTGCGGAGGACCCCGCGGTGCCGAGCTGCTTCTCGAGCCGGTCGACCTTGAATGCGAGGAGGATGAGGGATACGCCCGCCGCAAGCATGGATAGGATGAATGGCAAGAGGATGAAGATCGATTCGTCACCGTCGAGGGCGATGGCTATCGTCGCGATGACCAGGATGATGCCGAACACCGAGTGCATGCCGCCGAGGATGATGAGCAGCACCTTGGTCAGGGCGCTGCCACGCGTGGCGCGGCCGGGGAGGGAGGTATGCCTGTTGCTGGTCAATGCGGTCTCCAAACGGACGGCATGGATGTGGCTTCGTATGATTCTATCGCGTATCGCGGACGGTAATGCGGGCCGTCGGGGGTGCGTGGCCGATGCGTTGTGACCGCTAGGGCGTGCCGATCGGGCAAGCCGGCGCATGCCTGCCGCCGAGAACCGCACGAGCGTCCATCCGTGGGCGCCTCATGTGGTAGTATAGTACACTCGTTCGAGCCTAACGGGGGAGGGACATGCCAGATAGCAGCACACGGGTCGAACGCTTCGGCGGGGAGCTGGTCCGGTTCGGCCGGTCGTCGGGGAGCGTGCGCCTCGAGGTCGTATCGCCGTACCAGCCCGCGGGCGACCAGCCCCAGGCCATAGAGAAGCTGGCCCGCGGGGTGGAGGAGGGCCTGCGGTACCAGACCCTGCTGGGCGTCACGGGATCGGGCAAGACCTTCACCATGGCCAAGACCATCGAGGCGGTCCAGCGCCCCACGCTCATCATGGAGCCCAACAAGACGCTTGCCGCCCAGGTCGCCAGCGAGATGCGCGAGCTGTTCCCCAACAACGCCGTCGTCTACTTCGTCAGCTACTACGACTACTACCAGCCCGAGGCCTACGTCCCCCAGACCGACACCTACATCGAGAAGGACGCGTCGATCAACGAGGAGGTCGAGAAGCTGCGCCATCAGGCCACGAGCAGCCTCCTGTCGCGTCGCGACGTCATCGTCGTCGCCAGCGTCAGCTGCATCTACGGCATCGGCAGCCCCCAGGACTATGCGGGGCTCGCGCCGACCGTCAGCAAGGACGACCCCCTGGAGCGCGACGACCTCATCCGCGCGCTCATCGACATCCAGTACGACCGCAACGACTACGACCTCCAGCGCGGCCACTTCCGCGTGCGGGGCGACACGGTGGACGTGTTCCCGCCCTACGCAGAGAACCCCCTGCGCATCAGCTTCTTCGGCGACGAGGTCGAGCTGATCGCCGAGGTGGACGTCGTCACGGGCGAGCTCGTCCGCGAGTTCGACGCCATACCCATCTGGCCCGCGTCGCACTACGTCACCGAGCGGCCCAAGGTCACCCATGCCCTCCAGACCATCTCCGAGGAGCTCGAGCAGCGCGTGGCCGAGCTCAAGGCCGCCGACCGCCTGCTGGAGGCCCAGCGCCTCTCCCAGCGCACGGCATACGACCTGGAGATGCTGGAGACGATGGGCTTCTGCTCCGGCATCGAGAACTACTCGCGCCACCTCGACGGACGGGCCCCGGGCGAGCCACCGTACACCCTCATCGACTACTTCCCGGCGGACATGCTGTGCATCATCGACGAGAGCCATGTGACGGTCCCGCAGATCCGCGGCATGTACGAAGGGGACCGGTCACGCAAGGTCACGCTGGTGGAGCACGGCTTCCGGCTTCCCTCCGCGCTGGACAACCGTCCCCTGCGCTTCGACGAGTTCGAACAGCGCGTGCCCCAGTACATCTACGTGTCCGCCACTCCCGGCGACTACGAGGAGCGGGTCAGCCAGCAGGCGGTCGAGCAGGTCATCCGTCCGACGGGACTGCTCGACCCCAAGGTGGACGTGCGTCCCGTCCGTGGCCAGATCGACGACCTGATCGACGAGATCAAGGTGCGCACCGACAAGGGCGAGCGCGTGCTGGTGACGACGCTGACCAAGCGCATGGCGGAGGACCTGACCGACCATCTGCTGGACGAGGGGGTCAAGGTCAACTACATGCACTCGGACACGGCCACCTTGGACCGTGTGGAGATCATCCGCGACCTGCGTGTGGGCAAGATATCGGTGCTGGTGGGCATCAACCTGCTGCGCGAGGGCCTGGACATCCCCGAGGTGTCGCTGGTGGCGATCCTCGACGCCGACAAGGAGGGGTTCCTGCGCAACCGCCGCTCCCTCATCCAGACGATGGGGCGTGCGGCGCGCAATGCCGGTGGCGAGGTCATCATGTATGCCGACACCATCACCGACAGCATGCGCGAGGCCATCGACGAGACGGCACGCCGCAGGCGCCTGCAGGAGGAGTTCAACAGGCTCCACGGCATCGTCCCCCAGACCATCAAGAAGTCGATCACCGACGTGGCGAGCTTCATCGAGGAGGCCGATGCGACCTTGGCCGGCAAGGGGCGCAGCCGCGGCGACTCGCTGGGGCATGGCGCCTTCTACAGCGGGTCGGACGGCGCTCCGACCGAGCGCGAGGAAACGGTCCAGAGCGTAGCCGACGAGCTGTCCCAACTGCCGCCCGACGAGGTGTCGCAGGTCCTGGCGGCGCTCGAGGAGGAGATGGCCCAGGCCTCCGCAGACATGGACTTCGAGCGCGCGGCCCAGCTGCGCGACCAGGTCATCGCCCTGCGCGGGGCGTTGGAGGGGGAGAGCGAGGCGGATGTCATCGCCCGGCTCAAGCGCACCGACCGCAGGGGCAGCGCGCACGCGACGCGCCGCCGCTATCGCAAGCACAAGAAGTAGGGACACATGCCTGAGGTCTACAGCAACATAACCGACTACGTCTGGGCGCATGGGGAACCGCTCTCGCAGAGGCCGCTCTGCCGCGTCGACAGCCTCGTCCTCTCACAGCTGTGCTACTTCCAGCTGCCCACGGCCGCGGTCGATGCCTGGGGCTGGATCGGCCAGCCCATCCACGACCTGTGGCGTTCCGACTGGCTGGACGAGATGACGGGCCACATGTACGACCCTCCCGGCGCGCGGCGGCTCGCATCGGCGCTGGCCGCCTCGCCCCGCTTCCGCGACATGCGCATCTGCGGCTATGTGACCCAGATCGACCGGCGCACCCAGATGCAGTTCTCGGCCATGGCCATCAGGCTGGACCCGGACAAGACCTACATCGCCTTCCGGGGTACCGACAACACGATCGTGGGATGGAAGGAAAACCTCAACATGGCGTTTCAGGTGCAGGTGCCCTCCCAGGCACAGGCCCTGCGCTACGTCGAGCGGGTTGCCTCGCACGTCTCGGGCCCGCTGTGGCTCGGCGGCCATTCGAAGGGCGGAAACCTGGCCATCTACACGGGCCTCACCTGCTCGCCGGAGATTCGCGAGCGGCTGGTGTGCTGCTATTCGCATGATGGGCCTGGGTTCACCGCGGAGACGCTGGCGGACCTGGGGTCCGCCACCTGTGACGTCCCCTTTGACAAGACCGTCCCCAAGTCGTCGGTCTTCGGCATGCTGTTCGAGCAGGACATGCAGGATGCCCAGGTGGTGCGCAGCATCAGCAGCGGGTTTGCCCAGCATGACCCCCTCAGCTGGGAGGTGGACGACTGCGACTTCGTCATCGAGGAGCGTCTGGGACGCACGGCCAGCTACGTCGACAGCTCGCTCAATACGTGGATAGCGCAGACCTCGCTGGAAGAGCGCCAGAGCTTCGTCGAGGCGGTCTTCTCCATCATGATGGCCAACGGCGAGCAATACACCCACGACATCCGCACCAACTGGCGTACGTCGATTCCGGTCATGATGCGTGCGGCGCTGGACCTCGACCCAGAGATTCGCGACGTTCTGGTGCACAAGGTCGTCGAGCTGGTGAAGGAGCTGGCTCCCGGCGGTGAGTGAGCCGCGGGTGCGACGCGTCAGCCGTCGATGAGCCACTCCGCGCACCGGATGCCATCGGTGGCCGCACTCATGATGCCGCCCGCGTACCCCGCTCCCTCGCCACAGGGATAGAGTCCCGCCACGTTGACGGACTGCCCATGGTCGTTGCGCGCGATGCGCACCGGAGAGCTGGAACGGGTCTCCACGCCGGTCAGCACCGCGTCGGCCACGTCGAAGCCACGCAGCCTGCGAGCCATGAGAGGTATCGCCTCGCGTAGCGTCTCGCTCACGCAGGCAGGCAGGCAGCCGTCGATGCTCGTCCATTCGACGCCACGCGGGTAGGTGGGCGTGACCTCGCCCGCCCCCGAGGAGCGAACGCCC
Source organism: uncultured Coriobacteriaceae bacterium (assembly GCA_902778135.1). GTDB lineage: Bacteria > Actinomycetota > Coriobacteriia > Coriobacteriales > Atopobiaceae > UBA1367. Next base: position 2,882 of record CACYWP010000034.1, on the reverse strand, counting down.
TGCAGGAAGTCGCCGACCAGCTGTGCCGGGGCGACGTAAGCCCCGCCCCCTGCGGCGAAGGCCGCCCGCTCGCACTGGCGCTGCAGCTCGATGCCGGCCAGCACGTCCGTGCCAGGCAGGTCCTCCGGGAAGACGTTGGCCAGCAGTCCCGCGTTGGCGTTGGTGCCCGCTCGGTCGGAGAGGCTCATGCCGTTGGTCACGACGCCATCGGGCTCGCTGGCAGCGGCGACCACGTAGCCGCCGGGGCACATGCAGAAGCTGAAGGCGCCTCTGCCGGACGGCAGGTGCACGGCCAGCTTGTATGGGGCGGCACCCAGTGCCGGGTGACCGGCGGAGGGACCGTACTGGGCGCGGTCGATGGCACCCTGCAGGTGCTCGATGCGCACCCCCATCGCGAAGGTCTTTCGTTCCAGCACGACCCCGCTATCGCGGAGCAGCTGGTAGACGTCGCGCGCCGAGTGACCGCAGGCGAGGACCACGCGCGATGCGGGCAGGCGTTCCTCACGGTCCGAGCCCGTTGCCTCGTCATGCGAGGAAAGGGTGACCGACCGCATCCGTCCGCCGTCGATCGCCATGCCGACCAGGCGGGTGCGCAGGCGCACATCCCCTCCTGCGGCGCGGATCCGCGCCAGGACCGACTCGACCACCGTGGGCAGGATGTCGCTGCCGACGTGCGGCTTTGCATCCCAGAGGATGCGCCGTGGCGCCCCGGCCTGGACGAGGGTCTCCAGGATGAGCCGGTGTGCGGGGCTCTTGGTGCCCGTCGAGAGCTTGCCGTCGGAGAACGTGCCGGCCCCGCCCAAACCAAACTGGATGTTGCTCTCGGGGTCCAGGACGCCCGTCTCGTTGAAGGTGGCGATGGCGCGGGTGCGCTCGCGCGACCCATCGCCGCGCTCCACGAGGATGGGGGCCAGTCCCGCCTCGGCAAGGGCCAGGGCGCAGAAGAGGCCCGCACAGCCAGCGCCGACGACGACGGGCCGGTCGTCGGAGGGCGCATGGTGGTTGCCGGGCAGCCGGTATGGCTGCTCGTCGACGCGAGACAGCTGCTTGCCCACGCGCCAGGTGCGGGCGCGCGAGAGCAGGGTCCGTTCGGCGCTCGCTCCTCCGCGCAACGCGATGCGCGCGGTGAAGGTCAGGTGGACCTCGCGCTTCTTGCGCGCGTCGATGGATCGCCGGCGCAGCTCCAGGGACGCGAGGTCGTCGGGTGCCAGTCGCAGCATGCGCAGGACCGCCTGGCGGACTGCGCGCTCCTCCGTCCCGTCGGTACCGTCCAACCCGGTGATGGGCACGTTGATGCCTGACAGCTCGATCATGAGAGGGCCCACCTCGCTGCTGCCGCACCCGCCACCAGCCCGCTCTTCCATGCCCAGGAGAGGTTGAAGCCTCCGCAGTCGGCGTCGACGTCCAGCGCCTCGCCGCAGGCGTAGAGCCAGGGGTGCTCTCGTGACGCAAGGGTCTCGGGGTCGAACTGGTCGGTGGCCAGGCCTCCGCGCGTCACCTGCGCATGCTCGGTATCCGTGGGTCCCTGCACCACGAGGGGCAGCCCCTTTGCCAAGGCGATGAGGGCGCTGGAGTCATCCGTCGGCACGCTTCGCTCCGGCCAGTCGACATGCCAGCCGTCCCGTGCAAGCTCCTCCAGCAGGGAGGCGATTGCGGGGTCCAGCACCCCATCGAGGCAACCGGGCTCGAAGCCTCCCCTTGCCCACGGGTCCACGAGCTGGCGCAGCTGCGCCGCGTTCAGGTCAGGTGCCAGGTCAAGCTCGACCAGGTCGCCCCGCTCGGCACGACGCGACAGGTCGAAGGTCACGATTCCCGACAGGCCATAGTCGCGGAACAGCACCTCCCCTCGCTCCTGCCAGCTGGGGAAGAGCGAGTCGGCCTTGGTGAGGCGGACGCAGGCGTGTGCGCGACGACCGTCCAGCCGGGCGAGGGGCGAGGGCTCGCATGCGATGGGGCAGAGCACGGGAACGCGCCGGTTGGTGCGCAGGCCGAGGTTCCCCAGGAAGGGGAACGCCGTGCCTCCCGTGGCGATGACGACGGCACGGGCGCCGGGCAGTGTGAGACCGCCTCCGGGCATGTGATGCGCGACTTCCGCCATGCCAGCCGGTTGCGTCGTGCTGGAGTCCGGGTCGTAATGTGCCGCGTGACCCAGCTGCCCCAGCCATTCCCGCCTGATCCAGGAGACCTCCTCGACCTCGCGCGCGGGGGCCAGCACGACGCCGGCACGTCGCGCGCGGGCGAGCAGGACGTTTCGGACGCTGGCCGCCTGCCTGCTGGAGGGGTAGAGGCGCTCGTCCTCCAGGCTCCAGCGCAGGCCGCTCTCCCGGAAGAAGGCGAGGATGTCGTCAAGCCAGCGGGGGCCGCAGACGGTTTCGACGAATGCAGGGTCGTTGAAGCGGCGCGGGTCGAGATTCACGTTCGAGAAGTTGCATCGCCCGTTGCCGGTCGCCAGGATGGTGCGCCCACATTCCAGGTCCTGCTCGAGCACGACGACCGTCGCCCCCGCCTCGGCCGCGGCGATGGCCGCCACGAGGCCCGATGCGCCACCGCCGATGACGGCGACGTCGCAGTCTCCCGGCGTCTCGACGCGCGCGGCGGCAGTCAGAAGCTGGGCGCGCCGTGCCGCCCGTGATGGTTTGCGTGACATCGTGCCTCCTCGCGTCCGGTGAGACTCGATTCTACTGCACCGCGTGCGACGGGTGCGGCGGGCATTGCGACAGGGCTTTGGGACCGTCGGGGACGGTTCTCCCCGGTCGAAAAGCTTGGCTGTCTTTCGGCTTTCGACCATCGGGGCCGTTTCTCCCCGGTCGAAAAAAGGCTCGACCAACGGAGGCGGTTCTTCCCGTTGGTCGAGCTCGAGGTCCCGACAAGTCCTTTTTCGA
>CACYWP010000033.1 GCA_902778135.1 uncultured Coriobacteriaceae bacterium | reverse complement strand
GAACAGGGGGTAGCCGACCTCGGCCGCGAAGGCGCGCACCTCGCCGGGGTCGGCGACGCGCACCTGGCGCGCGGTGGGCACGCCGGCGGCCGCGTAGAGCGGCTTCATCTCGGCCTTGGACTGCCACCGGGCCATCTGCGCGGCGCCGGCGCCGGTGGTGACGTGGAAGTCGTCGCGCAGCCGCGCGTCCTGGGCCAGCCAGTACTCGTTCTGCGACTCCAGCCAGTCGACCTTTCCGTACCTCCACGAGAAGTAGGCCACGGCGCGGAAGACCTGGTCGTAGTCCTCCAGGCTGGGCACCCAGTAGTACTCGTCGAGCGAGGAGCGCACCTCCTGCGCACGGTGGCGCCGTTCCTGCGCAGGCGGTCGCACCAGTTCCAGTAGGTGTCGGGGAACTGCGGGGAGATGAATACGACGTTCATGCGGCGTCCTTTCGGGTAGCAAGACGAGCCCATCCCATGGTATCGCAGTGCAGGTGCGCCTCATCGCACAAATCGTCAGCCATGCTGCCCATGGCTACAGGAACCCCCCTAACCCCTCTCTCCCGAGTCTGCGGAATCCCGCTCGTCCTTGTTGTGCCCGATGCGGTCGTGCAGCGCCAGCACATAGCTGTCCGGATCGTCTTTGAACGGCAGACAGGCACGCTTGCCATAGAGGCGCCTGTAGGGGCATCCGCCCGCGCACATGGGCAGCCACACGCACTCGCGGCATTCCTCGTCGGGAACCGGATTGGCCGTGTTGAGGAACCGCAGCAGGTTGTCAGGGTTGGACGCCGTCCCAAGCGGATCGGAGGGGTCCCATTCGTGCGCGGTTCCGAAGCTGATTGCCGTCTTGTCGATGGCCTCCCAGCACTTCTGCAGGTTGCCCTTGTCGTCGATGCCGATACTCCAGATGTTGTGCGCCCCGCAATAGTGCCCACGACCCTTGCTGAAGCGTTCCGCCTCGTGACGCACGCTGATGTCTTCCGCCTCGCTGTCACAGATGACCCCGACCTGACGACCGCGCTCGTTGGCGGCGGCACTGTCCGACACGAGCGCGGGATAGTACAGAATGTCGTTGCCCGACTCCTCGGCCAGACTTCTCACGAAGGCGTCGAGCGCATCGATCTCGTTGCGATTGTCCTCATGGACGTTATGGCGAATGTTCACCCTGAAAGGCAGCTTCTGGTCGCGCAGGTTGGACACGATGCGCTCGAAGGTGGGGCCACCACCCACGAGATGGCGGGTCGTGTCATGGGCCGCCCCCAGGCCATCTATCGTCACCTGGGCCCTTTCCACCTTGCCCCGCTCCAGGATCCTGACGACATCCGGCGTCAGCAGGTAGCCATTGGTGACGATGGACGCATGGTAGTCGACTCCCCGTTCCTCTGCCAGCGCGATCAGCCGCGTCGAAAGCGCGTCGATGATGTCGGGTGCCAGCAGGGGCTCGCCGCCAAACCACGACACGCCGAGGTTCTTCGCATTGCTCGCGTCCAGCATGCGTCGCGCAAGGGCGATGACGTCATCCTGGACCTCGGTGCTCATCCTTCCCTTGCCATGGTTCTCGAAGCAGTACGGACAGTCGAAGTTGCACCCCATGGTGGGGCAGATGGTCAGCGACACCGCATACGGCATGGCACAGGAGGCGCGACCCATGGACTCGAGCGCCGCACGCTCGTCGAACCTGCATATGATGCCGCGCCTTGCGAAGCGCTCGATGATGGGGTGGTTCTCGTCGAGCTCCTCAAGGACGCTCAGCAGGTACATCTCGATGGGTGTGTAGTCGGCACAGGTTCCCGCGTACAGGTTTGCCATCGCCACCATCTTCGTCCCGGGCACCAAGGCACTCAGGTTGTAGCGCGAGACGTGCCACCCGGCTTCGCCTGCCGTGCGAGTCGCAACCACGTCTTCCGTGACCTTGCCCATGTCGAACCGCCTTCTGTCGTCTGGTCTCGCCTGCCGTCATGAATGCCTGGTGAGGACGCCTTGCCCCCTTCCACGTCGCATGGGCCGTCATCCCATGCGCCCGCCATGGGCAATCCGTCACGCAATCATTGTATCGCGGCGGCGACAGGCATCAATCCAACCCCATCAGCTGGCAACAATGCAAGGAAGCAGTGCGCCCGTGGAAGGTGCGGACCCTACTGGATGTAGACGATCGCCGTCTTCCTGAAGGCCGATGCGATGCGCAGGCATGCGGAGTAGACCAGGCCAGCGCAATAGATGTAGACAACCGTGTTCATCGATCCCATGAACAGGATGCAGGCCACCGCGACGAGGATGTTCGCGATGCCCTGCGCGAGCGTCAGCTTCCAGGGCGCCTCGAAGCCGCGCTGCTCACGGGCGCGCATGACCTGCACCACGCCGTCGAGCAGATGACAGCCCAGCAGGTAGATCATGATGAGCGACTGGGGAGTCGTGCTCAGGCTCCCCGCGAGGATGCCCATGTCGAGCAACAGGATCCCGAAGTAGAAGATCGATCGCCCGCCCACCATGTAACGCCCCATCGTGAGGTAGTACCCAATCTTCTCGATGCCGCCGAGGATGAGGGATACGCACATGATGAGCGCCACCAGGGCATACCCGAGGTCAGGCACGAGCGTCATGAGCGCGGCACCCGCGATGGAGAGCAGGCCGAGCAGGACCTCCTTGACACGCTGGGCCTTACTCATGGAGTGCCTCCTCGCTCACGCGCCTCACGAGAAGGAGGTAGTCCTTGATGCCGCCAAAGCCCTTCTCCTCGTATTCGATCGAGACCCCAGCCAGAAGGCTTCCCGTGCGGAAGATGCGGTTGGTGACCATGCTCTTCTGCGCGAGGGCCGACACGAAGAACCGACCCAGAAAAGTGCCGACCCTGTCGCTTCTTGCGGCGTCAAGGTATTCCTGCTGGTAGGCTGCCAGATCGAACGGGTCGAGCGCGACACCGGTCATGCGCTCGCCCAACTGCCGCCAGTCATCGCAGGAGTCGAGCTGCCTCTTTCCTAACACCGAGCGGATGTCGGCCTCCCACGGGCGCACGGCGTCCTGCGCATAGCGGTTCGTCTCGAACGGCTCCCCCGTGCGCAGGCAACGCATGGCATACACCATCTGGCAGAAGGCGTTCCAGTAGTCCGATGGGTTGTCCTTGACGACCTCCTCGTAGTCTGCCCACGCCGGCAGGTAGCGGTAGCGGGCAAAGCTGTAGTCGGGCAGGTGTCCCGCACGACCATGCCCCAGGTTCATGATCGAGTTCTCGTCCTGCTGGTAGATGCTGTTTGCATAGAGGCCGTTCTCGAGGTCATCGGGCGCCGTGGGATTGTGCCGGAAGCGCACCTGGCGCACCCGCACGGAGTCGCCCTCGCCCAGCAGCTCGAAGAAGTGGTTGTTGGTGTTGTTGATGACGAGGGAGGGTGTGCCGGCGAAGTGCTGATGGGCCCAGGTGTCGGCAAGCACGTGCATGGCCAACCCGACCGCCTGGGTGCCGCGCCCCCGTGCCAGCTCCACCGTGTCCTTCAGCAGGTCCCCGTTGGGCCCGCAGACAAGCTGGTACTTGTGACGGTAGTGCCTTCCTCCCCTACCGGGATCCGCATGCAGGTCGCGCGGCAGGAAGTGGAACGACGACCAGATGCGCGTGATGTCCTGCAGACCCAACAGGTCGGTCCTGGCTTCCATGAGCTCGAGCTGCAGCTGCGTCGTCGCGGCCGAGCTCGGTGCGCCGAGCGAGGCGAGGAAGGTCCTCGAGCACCAGTCCACCAGCTGAGCACAGTAGCTGATCTCGCGGCACTCCTGCTGGGTATGACCCGCGAGATGGGCTGCGCAATAGGTCGCGTAATAGTGGAAGTCCTCTTGCATGCCCTCATCGCCCCTCTGCTTGACATACGGTCAGGCGCTTGACGGTGATGGCCGAACGTATGAGGTCGACGTAGGCATAGATGGAGGTGAGATCGATGATGCTCGTGATGAGCGTCCCAGCCAAGGATAGATAGCTCCGCGTGACGAAGAGGAAGGTGTAGCTCACAATCACAAGAGCCGTGTTGTTGAGGGCCATGACTGCCGCCAGGACGACATAGCCCCAGCCCTTCTTCTTTCCGCGCGCCTCGGAATGAGCTGCCAGTCCCACATGGAAACGCAGGAAGATGGATAGGAACAAAAGGACGAGGACTATCAGCGCGATGATGGCCAGCAGCTCCATGTTCTCGATATCAAAGTCCGCAAAGACCCTCTCGATCTCCTCATCGTTCTGTCCAAGGGAGGATCCATAGGCAGACGACAGGAATGCCCTGGCAATGTCCCACAGGCCGAAGGCGACGATGGCGCGCCCGCTGATTGACAGCGCGTCGCGAGACCGCCGAAGCTTTGTGGCGCTCTCCACATCCACCAAGGACACTGCCCTCCCCCACATGTCGGCACTGATACAAAAGACCCCTGCATTCGCTGCAATACTACTCCAAAACGGGGTGAGGACCCGACGTCTCGGCGCCCGGCGTCTGGGGGCTGAGGCAGGTGACCCTACTTGCTCACTGCGTAGAAACCGACTCCCTCGTCGCGCCAGCCATGGTTCGCGACCAGGGCGTCACGCTCCCCCGCCGAGGTGGTGTAGTGGTGCTGTCCGCGCCGTAGCCTGCCGTTGTAGACGCGATACACCTCTACCTCCCCGCCGCTGTAGAAGGCGATGCCCTCGTCGCGCCAGTCGCCACTCGCAAGCAGCGATCCCTTCTCCCCCTCGGAAGTGGTGTAGTGATGGTCGCCGCTCTTGAGGTTGTATAGGCGATACACCGGCTTGGCCCCCTCAGCGTCCTTCACGGGAGCCCTCCAGGCGACGCCCTCGGCCCGCCAGTCCGCATAGCCCCCTATCCCGCACATGCCATACTCGGTTGCGCTGGTGGTGTAGAGGTGCTCGGAGGTCTTGCTGTTGTACATGCGGTAGATGTCCGTTGATACGGTCGGAGGTGGAGTCGGCGTCCCATCCACCTTGACGGAGAAGTAGATCGTCTTGCTGCCCGTGAAGTTGCCCTTGCCCTGCAGGGTGAGGGTCGCATTGAGGTTCTCGTAGGTGTTGCCCGCGTAGGTGATGGTGTAGTCGGTGTTCTCGGCCAGCTTCTTGCCGTTGAACCAGACGCTGGGCTTGGGCGTCGCGGCACCCCCGCTCGCGATGTGCTGGGACAGCATCTCGTCGACCGAGGCCCCGGAGATGTTGGCAGGGGTGATCGAGAACTGCACCGTCGCCTCCCCGCCATAGGGACTCGTGTCGGCGTTGGTCGCATTGATCTGGATCTTCTTGGTGCCCACGTTGACGTAGTCGCCCGTCGGGTAGCTGATGTTGTAATCGGTGCCCGACACGGGACCCGGCTTGAAGCTGATGGCCTTGTGCTCGTTGCCGTCGTAGGTCACGCTGGTCGGGTCGGTGAAGTAGTTGGTGATGGCCACACGCCGACGCCAGACGCACTGCGTGGTGGCCCCGCTCCCCGAGTAGCTGCGATAGAAGCCCGCAACGTCACCGTACGAGCCCTTGTAGTTGCGCTTGTTCTGGAATGGGTTGCCGCTCCTGATGGTCACCACCTGGTTGCCCCCATTGACGGTGATGGAGAGCGGCTTCGTCACCGTCGTGTAGATGCCGTCGAGAGACGGTCCCGCACCAGAGCCATCGAGATAGACGCTCCTGCTGCTGCTCATCTGCAGGCTGCCGCTTCCCTTGAAGAGGATGCAGGCGCCGCGCGGACTGTTCTTCGCCGTCGTCCTGCAGGACACGTTGAGCGTCGCGTCGCCCTGGACAATGACATTGCCTTCGTCGGACCTCATGCCCCATACGCCGTAGGACATCGTGGTGCTCGCCGTCGGGTAGGTGTGGTTGACGTTCACGCCAACGGTGCAGGAGCCCTCGAGGATGATGTCGCCACCGCAGTCGATGCCCCGGACGTACATGTCCCCGTGGCCCTGGGTGCCATTGACGGCAAGGGAACCGCTCCCCATGAACCTGATGGAGCGTTCCGCGTTGCGCCCGTCGGTATCGTAGGAGTTCGAGACCACACTGAACGAGTCGTCGGACCGATTGAGCGTGAGGGTGTTGGTCCCCACGAGGCGGATGGCCAGCTCGCGGGGTTGGTTGTAGGTTGCGACGGAGATGCTCTGGCCCGTGAAGTTGTTGAGCGTGAGGACCCGCTGGCTGGAGTCCCACGACAACCCCGTGGGTAGGTTCGTCTCGCCATAGGTGCGCCCATTGATCGATATCTGCGAGAGCAAGGCTCTGCTCGCCGCCCAGGCGCGGACCGGTGTGACCAGAAGGGCCAGGAAGACGACGGACAGTGCGATGGCGATGCGGGCTGCTCTTCTCATGATGACCTCCATGACGGGACCCATGCCCCCATTGTACGGCTTGGGACATGTCCTGCCCATCTACGGATAGGCGCTTGGCAGCGGGGTCAGGTGCCTCCGGTTTCTGAAAACGAGTTAACCTTCCTGACGTTTTCGTCAACGGTGAGACGCGCGCACCTTCGTCTACGTACAATTGTCGATACGCGAGACCATGGTATTGAGAATCGATCGGAGACAAATCATGAAAAAGGGATTCTTTGCGGTACTGCTCGTTTCGGGTCTCATCGCGACGCTCGGCCTTTCCGCCTGCGGCAAGACCGAGGCGCCCTCGTCTGACACCTCGTCGGAGGCCGCTGTCGAGGCGACGGAGGAGCAGGCGTCCGAAGGGACCGAGACGGAGCCCGAGGTGGACGGATCGGCATACGGCTATGCCGGGACCGACCCCATCGAGTGCGCGGTCTACAAGTACATGGTCGAGGAGGTTGGCAAGAACTACGACGCGGCGGACGTCAGCATCCCCGTGGTGCAGGTCGTGCATGTCGACTACACCAATCCCGACGAGGTGCTCGTCTCCGGTGACTTCTGGATCAACAACTACAACATCGAGGGAGACACCCTCACCTGCGTCTCGGGCGGCAACCACCCCGGTGTCATGCACGTGACCAAGAGCGGCGACGACTACGTCGTCAGCTCCTTTGACACGGTGTCCGATGGTGCCGACTTCGAGTCCAGCGCACAGGAGCTTTTCGGCGACAACTACGAGGCCTTCATGGAGGTCTACGGAAACGCGGACGCCCGCGAGGAGCTCAGGACCATCACCGTGTCTGACTACGTCAACCTGAACGGCCTCGAGGTCACCCAGTACCAGGACTTCGGCTGGGATCCGGTGGAGCTCTACAAGTAGCACCAGCTGACCTGGCCACATCGGCAAGGACGAGGCGCTCCTGCGGTCTTCCCTCCGCAGGAGCGCCTCTCTATGCAATGGGGTATGACGGGCAAGGCTTGCGATGGCCGTTGGCCCTCGGCTGTACCAGGCATGCGGGGCTGGCATAAGGGCGCCCTGGAACACCCCAACCGGCCTGCCCAAAGCCCTAGTAGCCCCAGGTGAGCAGCTCCCAGGAGCCATCCGCTCCCGTGCGGCCCAGGTGCCACGTCCAGTCCTTGTAGTCGGTGTCGGGTTCCCACGCCGTCCCCTCGGACTTCTCGGCACTTGGCGAGTGGAAGTCGGTCGTGAACACGATGGCCTGGTCGAAGGCCTCGGCCCCCTCCTCGCGCAGGCCGTTCACATACTCCAGCTCATCGGCGCCACACGCGTCGTCACCTGCAAACGCGAAGCGTTGGAGCGTGCAACCGTCCCAGTTCTTGAACTCCGCCAGAATGGCGTCGAGCGCAGAGTCCATGTCGGGCTCGGCATAGAGCTTGGAGGCGCCGTAGTCGACCTCGCAGTCGGCAGTCATGGGGTCGAGCTCGTCGAGGTAGCGCTCCAAGGTGATGCCCTCGTCCATGATCTGGCGCGCAGCGTCCACGTCGTCGAGGTAGCGGATGTGCCAAGGCTCGTAGCTGTAGCCGGTCTCGATCTTCTTGCCCGGCAGGTAGCGCAGGATGAAGCCATGGTCGGCGAGCTTGGCGTGGACCTTCTCCCAAATCTCGGGATACTTGACCATTTCCTCGTTGTAGTACACGCCCTTGCCGTCGATGATGAGGAAGAGGTCGAGCGCGAGGCCCGTGTGATGCTCGGAATAGCCTGGCACCGCAACGTACTGCTTGACATACTCCTCGCCATACTTCTTGGTGAATTCGTCCACGATCTCCTGCTGCGCCGCCACGCTGCGATAGGCCGAGTCGAGGTCCACATAGACGTCATCCGCCTCGAGGTCCTCCTTGAGCCCGAGGTACGCGTCGTAGGCCTTGGCCTCGACGTCCACGTCCCAGTCCTCGCTGCTGGTGAAGGTGACGATCTCGACGGCATCCTCCCAGCCCTCGGGCAGTGCGTGGGTCTTGTTCACGAGTGCCATGTAGTCGATCCCGGAAGCCCCGTCGGTCGTTCCCTGCTGGCCTGACGTCCCACCCTGCGAGCCCGAGCATGCGGCCAGGAAGGCGCTCCCCAGAGACCCTCCCAGTGCCGTCACGAACGCTCGCCTGCTCATATGCTTGGTCATATCAATCCCTTCGCTCCATCATCCACGGAGTGCCGTTGCTGGTGCCACTCCATCCCCCCCAGCTCGTCCCGTCTGCGCGCGTGAGGCAGTTCCAGTGAACCATATCTTAGTACGGCACACCATTTCATCCCAATGAAGTCACAGGATTTCGCATGGCATCGACGCAGCCGGCAACGAGGGATGTGGTTTCGTCTGGCAACCCGACGATTCAGCTAGTCCCCTCGGGGAAGGCGAAGCCAGCACAGGGCCCCGACAGCCATCAGGGGCACACCTGCCACGAGGCCGAGCGGACTCGGACCGAGCAAGGACGGTCCGCTGCTGCAGAACAACAGCCCCATGTTGGCGACCGCGTTGAAGGCACCATGTGCGAGGGCGCACGGCCACACGCTGTCCGACGTCCACCTCAGATGGCAAAGCCAGCAGGACATCGCGGTGCACAGCAGCGTCATCGTGAGGATGCCCGCCACGGGAAACCCCGCATAGCCCATGCCGTAATTGTGGCCCATGGCAATGGCGGGGGCATGCCACAGCCCCCAGATGACGCCCGTCAGCAGCGAGGCGTTGCGGGGAGAGATTCGCTCGGCTAGCGTCGGGAACAGCATCCCCCGCCAGCCGAGCTCCTCTCCGAACGCGGGAATCATGTTGACGAACGGGGCAAGCGTGAGGGAGAAGGCGAGCAGGCCAGCCACCGCCATCGACGCCGGAGGCATGTCAGCCGTCACCTGGTCGGCAGCAAGACCCGCAGTCTCCGCCGTCGTGGCGACGAACGATTCGAGGCTTGGGTCGAACAGTCGAGGGCTCATCGCGAAGAAGACGACGGACCCGAGCAGGGCGATGCCGGCCGGCGCGAGCCATGCGACCAGATATCTGCCGACGTTCTGCCTGATCAGGGGCTTCCATCGCAGATCGATTCGCTCCTCGGGCTTGCAGGCAGAGTTGGCAGCGAGCGCACCGACAAGCGGGAAGAACATGCTCAGGGCAATGAGGCCCATCATGGGGGCGGATGAGCCCTCACCGCTCTCGAACGTTCCCAACGCGACGCCCGCGGGAATCAGCAGTCCCCAGGTGAGCCCGAACGTGACGGCGAGGTAGATGGCAAGACGCTTCATCGGACGATCTCCCTTATGCTCTCGACAATGCGTATAAAGCGTGGGTCTTCGGCAAGCGACGCGAATGCCGGGTTGGCGGCAACGCTGTCGACAAGGCTCGCCTTGCTGAGCGCGTCCACGCGCGGAGCGCTCGTGCCCATGGTGTTGGCGTCCTCGATCCAAGATTCCACCCTGTCGAAGAACGCGTCGCCGTGAAGCCTGATGGGAAACTCGAGCTTGCGACACGCCCGTTCGTAGTCCTCGAGGCAGTCGAGCGCTCGAGGGATGTCTGCACCACCCATGTATGCCATCGCGAACGACAGGTGAATGGCAGCGCTGTTCACGTAGAGCGACTCCATGTCGAATGCATCGATGATCACACGAGCCCGATCGTGCACGATGTCGAGCTTGGTGGCGTTGTCGGAATACAGCATGCCCATCTGTGCGAGACGGTTCAGATCGAGGACAAGGGACTGGAACAGCGCTCCCTGCAGGGCCTCGTCCGCCTCGTCTGCCCGCCCCATCGCATCGTAGGCGCTGGCCAGCAGGAGGTCCACGCCCACATCGACGACGGGGACCCCGCCCAGCGTCTGGACTGCCGCCTGCGGGTTGCCGGACACAAGCTGGAGGCTTGCCTCGACCGCTTCCGCAAGCCTGATGTCCGAGGAGTCGCCGGAGTTGTGCCGCACGCGATGGCACAGGTCAATGGCCTCGCGTGTCAGGACCTCCCGCTCCGCGTCATCCGCGAGGCCCAGGTGGTTCAGGTACAGGACCGCCATCTGCGCGAGCAGCGGGTAGCACGCATAGTACTCGCCCACGAGCCTCCTGCACGCATCGTGCGCCCTGCCGAAGGGTTCGCACGCGAATGCCTCCCGAAGCCGCGCACACTCCCGCCTGATGTCCGCCCTGCTCATTTGTGGCTCATAGCCCATGAGGTCATCGAGCGTCACATCGAAGTACGCCGCTATCCTGGGTAGCAGCTCGATGTCTGGATAGCTCTGGCACGTCTCCCATTTCGAGACGGACGCCTTCGTCACGCCAAGGTGCGACGCAAGGTCGTCCTGCGTCAGACGCGCCTCCTTGCGCAGGCGGTATACGTTGGCGCCCAGTGCGATTGTCGGCCGCATGATCGCTCCTTCGGACACGGGTGCATCCTCTGAGTCGAAGGATACGGCGAACCGTCAGTCCCCGCGAGCGAATAGGGGTTGATTCTGGTTAAGAAAATCAACTGCTGGTTGATTTTTCCTTTCGCCAACGGAACAGGGCCAGATGAGATTCTCATCGGGACACCGAGGTTTCGAACTGGCCTTTCGTCATTCCCTCCCAGCTCCTTTCGAAAGAACAAGATTGAGGAAAGGAGGGCATCTTTCTTCGTTTCCATTGTTGCAAATTTGTATTTAGTTTTTATAATTCGATATGTATCGAATTAATCTTGACGAAAGGACCGTCATGGACGAACTCATGAAGGCGCTCCAGGCCAAGGTGGAGGAGGCAGCGCAGAGCGTGTCGGCCCTCCAGGCAGAGGACCGCATCGACGACGCGAACCTGGAGAAGATTCGCGGCAACGTGTACGGCATCTTCGTGTCGGTGCTGCAGGCGGCAGAGAAGCAGTCCCCGGACGATGTGACCCGACGCGAGTTCTTCGAGAGGAACCTCGAGCGCATCCCCTCGGGCTGGAGCCAGGCACAAGCCGCGGCCGCGAGGCGTGGCGACACGGTGCGGCTCGTGCAGGAGAACGTGAAGCTCGCGGCCCTCGACGAGGTTGAGCGGGCATTCTACGAGCTGTGGAGGTAGTGGCATGACGGAACGGGAGGCGGTCGCCCTCTTCAAGTGTCTGGCGGACCGCACGAGGCTGCAGATCCTGCGCACCCTCGCGCGCGAGGACGCCTATGTGGAGCTCCTGTCCGAACGCCTCGGCATGGCCCCCTCCACCATCTCGTTCCACCTCAGGAAGCTCGCCGACATTGGCGCCGTGAGCTCGCAGAAGTCGCAGTACTACACGATGTACACGCTCAATCGCGAGCTGTTTGACACGACGGTGCTCTCCATCCTGCAGCAGGAGTCCGACGAGGCTGCCATGCAGGACGAGCGCGAGCGCCTGTGGCGCGAGAAGGTGCTGCGGTCGTTCTTCGACGAGGATGGTCACCTACGCACCATTCCCGCCCAGCGAAAGAAGCGCCTCATCGTGTTGGAGCGCCTCGCCGAGGCGTTCGAACCCGGACGTACCTACTCGGAGCGCGAGGTGAACCTCGTTATTGCGGACTTCCATGATGACTTCTGCACCCTGCGGCGCGAGATGGTGGACGAGCACCTCATGTCACGCGAGGATGGCCGGTACCAGCGCGTCGTGTAGCCAAGCCTGCCATGGACGTCCTTTGACTCGCTACCATCCGCCGTGGATGACGATGTCCTTCTTCTTGCCACAACGCCTGCAGATGTCGTAGCTCGAACCAGACGAGTAGTCACGGTGGACGATCTCGCCGTTCACGTGCTCCCAATCATGGTTCTCGGCCCCACAGGTGGGGCAGACGCAAGGCACGGGAGCGTCTCCTTCCGGCTGCACGCACGCTCCGCACGACGTGCACCGGTACCCGCCGGGCCTGCATACGACATGCCGGCAGTCGGCCAACCGCCCGTACGCCTTGGCGGGCCGGAACGTGTAGCCGCAGTTCTGCCCATGAAGCAGGACGTTCCCGTCGACCGTGTACGTGTATCCGCAGTTCCTGCACCTGAGCCGACCGACCCTCTCGTCGCTGTCGGCTCCAAGGAAATAGCTCGTGCTCTCGAGGTCGTGGAGGTGACCATTCGGGCAGAGGAAGTCCTCGAGGTCCCTGGCAATTCGAGGCGGCACGATCGTCTTCTCCCAAAGCCTCCCGAAGATCCCCAACGGGTCCTCTGCCGTTTCGAGCCATTGCCCAACGACCCGTTCGAGGAACTCGTCATCATCGATGGTTTCCAGCGACGACAGCACGGCATCCGCACCGCCCGCAGACAGGTCAGCGATCGCCGACACGCAGGTCTCGCAGTCCCCGACTCGCCTGCCCGCCTCGAACCGCAGCGATGCCGACAGCGTGCGGAACCCCGCATGCCCGCAGAGCTCACTCAGGCTGCCAACCCTCTCGATCCTGTCGAGCATCTTCATGGCCAACTGCCCGTTCGTCGTCCTGGCAACGGCACCGGCCAGCACGGCGCCATCTTGGACGAGGTCGAGCGCCCTCTCGACAACCGCCTGCTTGCCCGACCGCAGGACGATGTCCACGAGCGTCTGGTCCCAACCTCCCCAATCGACCTCGTCGAGGGCGGCAAGGCACTCCGCCTCGTCAGGGCTGTGCAGGGCGATCTCGTACTTCGCCCCCTGCAGGTTCCCCAGCCTCTCGAAGGCTATCGCCCGGACGCGATACGATGGTGCTACGCTCTTGGCCGTGTGGAGCTTGTTGACGTTCCTCTCCTTTTTGATGGCCCTGATCGCCGCTTCCTCGTTGTCCTTCATCCATGCAGGCTTGAAGAGTCCCATGGCCGTCCCCCTAGAAGTCGCGCCAGTCGAGACCCGACTTGGCATAGGTTGCCTCAAGCGAGCTGACGAATCGCCCGGACGACAGGTGCACCAGCGGCTCGTTGCGCGTGGGGTTGTCCTTCAGGCGCTGCTGGTATTGGTTGTAGGCCTCGAGCTCCCCTCGATATGCCCTCATACGCTCGTCAGCCGCGTCCTCCGTCCTCTTCACATCCTCCTTGTTGCTCTGGATGCCCAGCGCGACGCTTCCAATCGCACATACGGCTATGCCGATGCCAAAGCCCCAGCCAAAGTCCAAGTCAGGCAAGATGACGAGCTGGACGACGGTGAGGATGAGGCCGACCATCACCCCGGCGATGAGGCCGAAGAACACGAAGCACCCGACGCCCATGGCCTGCTGGCCAGCGGTGACCTTTCGTTGGGGCTCCTTCGGTCTCTCCATCGGATCCCACGACTGACGGGCGAGGCAGTGCGGGCACTCGTGCTGGTTCAGCCCGTAGCACAGGTCGAGGTCGGTCCAGCGCCTTTCCTGCACGGCTTTCTCGACGGCCTTCCTGCGGATGGCCGCATCGACTTGGTCTGCCACGGAGTTCAGGGTGTCGCCGGCGAGTGCCGAGTCGTTGACCGGTACCTCCTTTGCGATGACGCCGGTAAATCGCCTTCCGCACTCCTCGCACGTAGCCTCGAAGTCCACGAGGTAGTAGTAGCTCTCGGCCATCGGTCACCTCTCCGTTCCCGGCACTGATACCTGCGTCCCAGTGTAGTACTGAACGCTGACGCGCCGCAGTGCGGGACCCGTCCCAAGCTCGCGTTTTGGGCAGACTTCCCCACCGCGAGACCTGGCGAACGGAGAGGTCGGCAGGATTCTCACCAAGGCGCTACATTGGAGCGCGCAATCTGCTCGATGAAGTCCGCCGCACCACGAGGTCCCTCGCAGGAGCGCAGGTCATCGCGCATTCGGGCAGAGCCTTCGCACAGCCGCTCGTCCGCCAGAGCGTCATGTACCGCCCCGCGCAACGCCGCACTGTCCCTTGCCACCGCCTCCTCGAGCAGCCTGCCCGCACCAACCTCTGCGACGCGCCTCGCCACGGCGCGCTGCTCGCCGGTCAGCGGAAAGAGCAGCTCGGGCACGCCCATCCACATGCCCTCCGATGCGCTGTTCATGCCGCAATGGGTGACGAACAGGCTGGCTCGCGAGAGCACCTCCATCTGGTCCACGTACTGCTCGATGCACACGTTGCCAGGCGCCTCCCCCAGCTGTGCGGGGTCGAACGCCCTGCCGCAGGAGATGAGGAGGTCCACATCGGAGCCACCCAACGCGTCGATGAGCGTGTGGTAGAAACCTGGGTGGTCGTTGATCACCGTACCGAGCGAGGCGTACACGAGCGCCCGGCCGACCTTGTCCTTCGGGGCCACGTCGCGCACCGAAGGCCCCACGAAGCGATAGTGTTCCTCGTCGAACGTCTCGGAACAGGGCTGGAACGATCGCGAGGTGTAGACGATGGTATTGTCCTCGGGCTTGTTGCTCACGATGTCGAGGGCGCTCTTGACCTCGTAGCCCAAGGACCGCAGCTTGCGGATCTCGCGATTCATGCGCGGCAGGCCCAAGACCATGTCAGCGATCTCCGAGGCGCTGTGGCTCATGTACTTGGACGAATGCTCGTTGAACGCGAAGGTCGTGGTGGAGCACACCCAGGGCAGGCCGTGCTTGGCGGCGGCCAGCTTGCCCCAGAAGCAAGCCGAGTCGGTCACCACCACGTCGGGATGCCAAGATGCGACATCGTCGGATACCAGTGGGTCGAGGTTGGCGACGGTGCGGAAGGACTGCACGCTCATTTCGGTGGTGGACACCCTGCGCAACTTCCGCACGGCCTTAGTGTCCACAGGTGGCAGGTAGGTGTCACAGGCGACGAACCGGGCGCCAGCACCTTCGATCTTCTCGCGGAACTCCTCGAACGAGTAGTAGCGCACCTCATGGCCGCGACTCACAAGCTCGCGCACGACCTCGATGGTGGGGTTGGTGTGACCGTAGGCCGGAATGCAGAACCAGAGGATCCTCATCGCCGTCCCCCATCGAACGCCGCACTGATCCACTCGTCGAACTGCTCCTTGGGTGGGATGGCAAGGCCACGGTCTATGTCCCCCAGGATGACGAGCGTATCGCCCGGCTTGATGCCGAACATGTCACGTGCCTCCTTGGGGATGACGATCTGCCCCTTGGTGCCCACTGTCGCCGTCCAAGCCCCCTTGCCATTCGGCATGGCCATGCTTTCCTCCTTACAGGTATTACTTGTCATACAAATCATACCTCTTGCTCGTACGACTGACAATCCGTGCCCGCGAACGCCAAGGCGGGACTCGCCGATCATCGGTCTTACCGCACCCGCACTGCAAGCACGGGCCCAACCACGACATGAGCGGAAAACCCATCCTGGAGGTGCATGACGACAACCGGAGGATGTCGTGCCTCTGAGGGCTGCACATCGCTCAAGATGATCGAGCTCCCCGATACGATGCGGCAGCGGCTACTGGAGAGCAGCGTTCGTGTTCCACGACTGCCCATGCTCAGGCGGCGACGCCCTTCCTGCGGAAGCTCATGCCCAAACCGACCAGGAGGCCACCGGCAAGCGCCAGGTCGAGCGGCAGGCGCACGCAAGCGTCTCCCGTGGCGGGAAGGGCTTGCGTGGCGCGTGCGACATCCCTGACGGATACCGAAGGTGTCCTGTGACTGGCGTCAGCAGCCACGGTCGCGGTATGCACCTGGCCTTCGTCAGGGGAATCGTCCACTCCGTTCCCCTCATCGCCATCATCAGCCTTCCCACCATCGTCTGTTCCGTCATCCTCCCCCACGGGGTCCGGCTCCACCTGGCCCACGGGGTCCGGCCCCACCTGGCCCAGGATGACGTACAGCCCGTAATAATCGTCGTAAAGCCCGAGGCAGGCATCCATGCCCGAGTTGGTGCTGAAGGACTTGTCGATCACCGTCTCCCACGAGCCGTAGCGCTCGTAGAAGTAATCGGGAGACCCACCGTTCTCGTTTCCGTAAAGTTCCAGGTTGCGGGCCTTGAGCCGCGCAAGGCCCTCGGGGTCGTTGGCATAAGACGCGATACGAATCTCGTTGCGCTTCGTGCTCACCGCTCGCGCGATTTGCTCGACGGTGGCGCCCGCCGCCTGCATCTCGTACAGCATCTCATACATCACGGCAATGCTCTCGTGGTAGGCAATGCGTTCCTGTCGGCCTCTGCCATCCCCTCTGCCACCGAAGAAGGCGTAGTTCTCGTTTGCCGATGCGTAGAGGGGTCCCTGTCACATGCGAGGTGGCAGGGACCCCTCTTTCATGCGGTGCCCCGCGTCGCGAATGGTGGCGCTGGGGTGGTACGAATAATCCCGAGAAGAATGCTTTCCCTCAGAGCGAAGTGGTGCGTCGACTTCTCGTACACACCACTTCTGAACTGCGAATTCGTTGTGGTTCGGGTTAGAGTGTGAAACAGTGTCTTCGCTATTTTTCCGGCTCAATCAATGAGGCGTGTCGTGGTGGCCTGTCCTCATGAGATGGCCTTCCTGGACGGCCGCAAACGTCGCCAAGACGCATGCGGGGATAGAAGGTACAACGACTCCGAACGTTGGAATGGCAAAGGGAACGAGGAACGCAACGAAGCCAGCTGCCTTGTTTGCGGTGGTATGAAGCATGATCAGACGCCTCCCCATCACGAGTCCGCTCGCCACATTCACCATCCTCACGGCGGCTATAACCGCAACCCACACCCAGAGCCATACGGGCACAGCCACAGCCGGCAAGACCCTTGCGAGGCAGATGATCGTGAAGGTGAGATCCGCGATGCTGTCGAGCTTGGCGCCGAGCTCGCTTTCCGTCTTGGTCCGTCTGGCAACAAAGCCATCGAGCATGTCCGTCAGGCCAGCAGTGGCGTAGAGTGCCAGAAAGGTCGGCGAAAGCGCCGGTGGCACAAGCAAGGCCACGCTCAGGATGAGCCGCAGCGCACTGAGCGCGTTTGCTATGGTCAGCCCGCGTCTCATCTCCCTCGCTTCTTCCTCTTGCGCTTATCCTGCCCCTTCTCGAATCGCTCCCGCCGGCACTTCCTCGGCAAGCACTTCCGTTCCGAATCTTCCCTCTCAGGTAATCGCGCTGACGCTCTACGGCATGCGCTGCCACGAAGTCAGGCGAGCAGAAAGGGCGATGGGATTCGTACCAAGACGCACATGCACAGCTCCAGCCTGGAGGATGTTCGAACCATCTACAGCCACTATCATCACGTCACACCCAAATGAGCGACGTCACGACGTCAGCCGATCGTGTTTGCGCTGGTAACGATGACGTGACGCGGGAGCCGGTGGACGGCGAGGGGCATCGTCCGGTTAAAGCTAGGCGTTCCGACCGTCTCGAAACGCCTAGCAAACTCATGCCAGAACGAGAGACGAATGCGCGAAGGACGAGGCACCGTTCGCCTAGGCAATCTACCCTCGCAGGCCGTCTGTCACTTAGCAGGTCCGGAATACCCTTCCGGCCACGGGACTTGGATCGTATTGCTGCAGTTGCCACAGGTGACTTCCGTAGCGGGCCAATATGCGAACGTGAAAGCCGGGCATTTATCGCACCATACAATACCGATGCCATTATCTTCAAAGTAGCCGCCGCCAGATACCATCTCAAGCTGCTCGTCGGTGAGTTCGGCACCCTCCTCCTGCAGGATCTCGAGCACCTCCCGAGGCGACTTGCCGGCAAGGTCCTTTCGCTGCATCGATTTGATTACGTCGCTCATGGACATACTCTCTCTTTGGTTGTGCCTTCGCCTTGAATATGATACGTCGTTATCTCAGCTGGGCTCGGGATTCTCCGAGAAGAGAGGCAGACGACGTCCCATCCTGAAGCATCGAGATCCTTACGTGGACATTCACAACCCATGTCCTGTGGACAATCGTGCTGGCAGGCGTCTCTCTGAAGGCGTCCCACTCCGGCCCAAGGCTCGGCTGCGGTGTCGACGTTGCCCTACCCGTACCTGATGGCCTTCGCCACGCAATCGGCGGATTAGTAATCGCTGCGCCGGTATTGCAACGATATGGTTATCCTTGCAATACCGGCGCAGCGATTCATCTAGGAAAGGCTAGGAAAGCGAGAACGGTGTTCCCATCCTGCCATGGACAGGCTCATGGGCGAGTCGGGACCATCAAGGATAACCCGCGTACTTATTGATGATAGTCTCGCAAGCATCGCTGAACCAGCACCACTCACCATCCTCGAAGCCGGCAAGCTCTATGAGCCCTTCGATGCTCCCTTCGATGCTCTTGCAGACCCGCACCTCTCTCCGCAGACGTCAAGGCGACGTCACGGGCACCTTTTTGCACCCGTGACGTCGCCTTGCTTCGAATGGAATGACGTCATGACGTCACCCAACCAGGTTCACGCTGGTGGCGATACTGTTCACCGCTCTCCCTAGGTTGAACGCACGGTCACTCCTTCCCGGACTCGAAGAGGGTGTGGAATTCTTCGAGGTAGAAGCGTGTCATGCCAGCGTCCTTGGCTCAGTAGTATTCGAAATCATATCCACAGCTGAGACATGTGCAATATGGGTTGCCGTACACGAAATCCTTGCTCCCGCATTTGGGACATTTTAGTTCATCGTTGGTCCAGAGGCCGCCGCCACCGATCTGCTCGAGTTCTTCATCGGTCAGGGTGTAGCCCTCCTCCTTGGCCAGGGCCAAAATCTCCTCTGGTGTGCTACAAGCTTTGACCTTAGCCCTCAGTTCGGGATCAAGGCTCTTAAAGTCCATGACCGCCTCCTTTGCATCGGTTGTTCGGTCTCACGTGATGTGGACCCCTTCCTTCAGAGCCTCACGGTAGCGCTCTAGCCGGCCTCGCTCAAGGGCCACTCTGACAAACCGCCGAACTGTCGGGAGGAAAGACCAGGGCGAGCGCCGCGACGACGTCCTGTTCCACGACGGGCGGGGCTACATCCTCGCCCACCTCACGTGGTGTACGCAAAACGATCTGCCCTTCCCGCTGTTCGAGGTCGTGGAGGGCGACATCGCCCGTTATCTAGCCCGCACGTGAGGCACGCAAAACGCCAAGAGCGGAGAAGGGAAGCGGGCAACGAACGACCAAATCAGGGCTCTAATCGCCCGGCACGAGCAGAAGGGCGACTTCACCCGCGTAGCGCCGACAGAGGAGATGCTCACGCCCACTAGTTCCAACCGGGTTCCGAGTCGAGCTCATCGCCGCGATAGTCGGTACAGAAGTTATCGCTGTCCCAAAAGCTTCCGCCGGCAATGCCATCCAGCTCCTCATTGGTAAGCTCAACCCCTTCCTCCTTGGCGAGCTCGAGCAGCTCCTCGGGGGTCTTGGCGCCCTTCAGTTTCTCCTGGAACTCGGGGTCCCTCAGGTCTTCGAAGCTCATGAGGCGTCCTTTCGTTTTGCCCTTGCATAACGGTCGCCGTCGATTCTACGCCCTGTCGGCTCCGTCCGTCACGCATTGCAGCAGGAGGGCACTTCGTGATGGCATCGTAGGCTTTGCCTACGATGCCACGGGAAAGCCGAGGTGGCACGAGCGCATGCGGATGACGCGTTATTCACGACATTCCACTTTGCAAGCCGCTTTCACTGAGAGGATTGCCATGAGCCTCCAACGCGTGACCCCGGAGCTGAAAGCCAAGGCGCTCGCCTGTCTGTGCGGCACCACCTACGCCGGTTCCCTAGCGATAGTCCGCGTAGCAGTGGTTTGAGCAGTCCTCCTCAAACAGCGAGCAGTTCCCGTCACCCCACGAGAGGCCGCCCGCCATGCCCTCAAGCTCTGCGTCAGAGAGCTCGATGCCTTCTGACTTGGCAAGCTCCACGAGCTCATCGACGGTCTTGCAGGCCTTCGCCTTCTCCATCTGATCGGGAGCCAGGTCATCGTAGTTCATGGTCCATCCTCTCAGTCAGTAGGAGGCATCCGATTGCCTTACCGTATTGGACACACCGAGGTGCGACATATCCCAATATAATAGACATCCTTTCCAGAAACCTTGGGAGAGCGCGTGGGCCTAAGGGACATTATGAAAAACAAGGCTCTATCATGGGTAGCATGACATAAGGGTCCCGGGGACCATCGCAAGTGGCCCCTGCATACCAAAAGGGAATGACAGAAAGGAACCTTGTATGAAGAAGCTCGTTATAATCGCTCTCTCTGCCACCCTTGCCTTCGGTGCGTCCGCCGCGCTTGTTGGCTGCGGTGACGGTTGGGAGACCGTATCGAGCGGCGGCATCGCCATTGACAGCGTGGAGCGCGACGAGAACGGCTATATCGCGGAAGACGCTGCCAAGCAGGCTGCCTTCACCATGGCCGAGGTCATGGAGGCTGAGTGCACGCTCATCGATACCAATCTCGACACGTCGGGCAATCCGGTGACGTGGACCGTCGACTTCGATGCCAATGGCACCTCGTATCATTATGTCGTCAATGCCGAAAACGGTGACCTCGTCGATTTCTCGTCACTGGGCATCTAACTCCCACATGACTATGTGGAGGTTACGACCTCCTCAGGAGAGGAAGCAATACTATGAAGCGATTGGTCACCCTGGCCCTCTCCGCGACGCTCGTCTGCGCAACCCCGCTTGTCCTCGCCGCATGCGGTCAGAAGGGCGAGCCGGAAGAGGCTGCCACCTCCGAGACGGCACAGACTGACGTCAGCGATGCAGCCTCGACGGACGAGGTCGCTCCCTTCGCCACTCTCGGCGACGTGTTTGCCGCAGACGGAGAGAACATGTCGTCCACCTTTGACGAGCAACACTACGTCTGCGCGTTCAACTATGGTGGTACGTGGTGGCGCGTCGAGGCCACCCTGCCCGACGGCATGTATGACGAGCTCAACGAGGTGTGGGTCGAGGACCAAGCCAAGGTCGAGGAGCTGCTCTCGCCTCTGGCCGTGGCCAAGACCGATGTCCTCGAGCCACTTGACGTCGAGTCAACCGAGGCGCTTGCAGGCAAGACCGGAGCTGACCTTGCGGCCGACGGATTCACCTTTGGCTTTGGCACCCTCGTCGTCAACGGCAACGAGACGGACTGCGTGGCGACCCTCGGCGACTTCGACTACCTCGTCACCTTCGACGGCGTCGTGCCCGACGAGAATACCGAGGATGTGGCGGGTGCCGTGGCCGACATGACCGTGAGCTCCGCAAGTCTTCAGAGCATCTCGTGGGACGCCTTGGAGGTCTAGCGCAGCGTCTCGCATAGAATGGCTGGTTGGTGCCCGCGCCCCGCTAGTCAGGGGGCGGGCATCTTTCTGTGACGAGGGGCGGCTCTCTCTCGCCGCGGAACAAAAACTCCCCTGGCTCCTGCCCCACCTGCTGATATCAATTCCGGTCTAAAAAGCCTTTCGCATTACGCTGGGTGATCCTTCTACGGAACTCCTCTCGGTTGCCAGGAAGGCCGCTGCCCGAACACGGCAAGCGGCCTCCCTGGCTTCTGTGGGCTCGCGTGGCTAGCTCAACAGCTCCAGCTCGCGGTAGAGCGGTTCACCCTCACCGACCAACACGTCCCACCAGAGTGCTTTCCCTCAGAGCGAAGCGGTGCGCCGACTTCTCGTACACACCACTTCTGACCTGCGGATTCGCTGTGCTTCGGGTTAGAGTGTGAGAGGGTGTTTTGCCCTTCGTCCTACTCCCACTCAATCAGGAAAGCATGGCCGATGTGGCGCATGGTGGCTCGAGATGCTCCGTCGTATCCCCTGTCTCCACCGTAGTTTTGATTATCCTCCCTGCGGACGTCAA
>CACYWP010000032.1 GCA_902778135.1 uncultured Coriobacteriaceae bacterium | reverse complement strand
CGGAACCCGAGCCGGAGCCGGAACCCGAGCCGGAGCCGGAACCCGAGCCGGAGCCGGAACCCGAGCCGGAGCCGGAACCCGAGCCGGAGCCTGAGCTGCCGCAGCCGCGCCGCAGCGTCGCTTTCATCGGCTCCGAGTGCTACCCGTTCGTCAAGACCGGTGGCCTGGGCGACGTCATGTACGCCCTGCCCAAGGCGCTTGTCAAGCTCAACTGCGACGTCAAGGTCATCCTTCCGAAGTACGCCTGCATCAAGGACCAGTGGAAGGAGAAGATGGTCTATCGCGGCGCCTTCGACATGGACCTCACCGCCGATGGCCGCCGCTACTACGTGGGCATCATGGAGTACGTCGACGAGAGCGGCGTGGTGTACGACTTCATCGACAACGAGGAGTTCTTCACCGCAGGCAATCCGTACATCAACCTCGTCGATGACATCCCCAAGTACTGCTACTTCTCCAAGGCGGCGCTGGCAGCGCTCAACTACATGGAATGGTACCCCGATGTCATCCACTGCCACGACTGGCAGGCGGGTCTCGTGCCGGTGTTCCTGCGCACGATGTTCATGAGTACGCCACTTGCGCACTCCAAGGTGGTCACCACCATCCACAACCTGCGCTTCCAGGGCAAGTACAACATCGCCACCATCAAGTATTGGACCAATCTGCCCGACGAGGCCTTCAACATGGGCGCGCTGCAGGAGCAGTGGACCGAGGCCAACATGCTCAAGGGCGGCCTTGCCTACTCCGACGCCATCACCACGGTGAGCGGCACCTATGCGGGCGAGATCCAGACCCCCGAGTACGGCGAGGGCCTCGAGCAGCATCTCAGCTTCCATAGCTACAAGCTGCGCGGCATCGTCAACGGCATCGACGTGGACATCTGGAACCCCGCGACCGACAAGCTGCTCGTGGCTCCCTATGGCACTGCCGACGCCATCGAGAAGAAGAAGGCCAACAAGCGCGCCCTGCAGGAGTCGCTTGGCCTCGAGGTGGACGAGGGCAAGTTCGTGGTCGGCCTCATCAGCCGCCTCACCAACCAGAAGGGCCTCGACCTCGTGAGCGCCGTTGCTCAGGGCCTCATCGACGGCAACACGCAGATCGTCATCCTGGGTACCGGCGACGCGGAGTTCGAGGACGCCTTCCGCGGGCTCGAGGCTGCCAACAAGGGCACCGTCTGCTCCTACATCGCCTACGACGAGGCGCTCAGCCACCAGATCTACGCCGCAAGCGACGTCCTGCTGGTTCCGAGCCGCTTCGAGCCCTGTGGCCTCACGCAGCTCATCGCCATGCGCTACGGCACCGTGCCCGTGGTGCGCGAGACCGGCGGCCTCAAGGACACCGTCGAGCCGTACAACATGTTCGAGAACACCGGCAACGGCTACACCTTCGACCGTTACGACGCGGGCCTGCTCTATGACGCCATCAACCGCGCCAAGACCCTCTACTTCGAGGATCGCGAGGATTGGGACCGCATGGTCATCCGCGACATGGAGAAGGACGTGAGCTGGGAGAAGTCCGCTTGGCAGTATCGCCAGCTCTACCTCGACCTGACGTAGTCCCCATCGAGCGGCAACACTGGCCAGACCCCGCCCCTCTTCGCCCGTCGCGAAGAGGGGCGGGCCTTCGCTGTGGCCAGCCACTTCCGAGGTACCGTGCGCACGACGACGAGGAGGGTTTCATGGACAAGGGGCTGTTCGGGCAGGCGCTGGCAAAGTTCGCATCCGGCTTGGCGGTCGTAGGGCTGTTGCTGTTCCTGCCGGCGGGCACGATGCTCTGGTGGCGGGGATGGCTCCTCATGGCGATCCTCTTCGTGCCCATGTTCGTGGCGGGCCTGGTCATGTTGGCGAATGCTCCCGACCTGCTGCGCAAGCGCCTTGATGCGAGGGAGGACGAGGCCGAGCAGAGGACGGTCGTGGCGCTCTCCGCCATCATGTTCGTGACGTCCTTCGTCCTGGCGGGGCTCACGTTCAGGTTTGGCTGGCCAGCGCTGCCCGCATGGGCGTCGTGGGTGGGTGCCGTCGCGTTCCTCCTCGCGTACGCGCTCTACGCCGAGGTCATGCGCGAGAACGCGTATCTGTCGCGGACGATCGAGGTGCAGGAGGACCAGCACGTCGTGGATACCGGACTCTATGGCATCGTGAGACACCCCATGTACAGTGCGACGCTGCTGCTGTTCCTCTCGATGCCGGTGGTGCTCGGTTCGCCGGCCTCGGTGCTCGTCATGCTTGCGTATCCGCTTATCATCTCCAAGCGGATACGCAACGAGGAGCAGGTGCTTGCCGACGGGCTGAAGGGCTACCGCGAGTACCTGCAGCGCGTGCGGTGGAGGCTTGTGCCGCACGTCTGGTGAGGGTCGCGTGGCAGCCGCATTCAGGGGCACGGCCTTCCATCCGTACGCTTCATGGGGACCGCGGGCAAGGCCTTGCCGTGCGTTACCATATGGTGCGAGACATACGGCGCAAGGAGTGGGCGATGAGCAATCTGAGCAGGCGGACCTTCGTGGGAATGGCCGGGTGTGCGGCAGCTTCGCTGCTTGCGGCCTGTCGCTCGAAGGCGGACGACGTGGCCGAGGAGGTCGAGCCTGACAAGGGGGTGGCCCAGTCTGGCGAGCAGGTCGAACCGGAGCCGGAACCCATCCAGGAGCAGGTGGGGCCACGGACGGCAGGCGCGATCGTCCTCGAGGCCATCGCCCATCGCGACGAGGGAGAGCAGGGCACCACCCCGTTTGGCGGCACGGCCTTCACCTTTGGGTGTGATGGGTCTTCCGTGCGCATCCCCTGCACCTATGACGAGCTGGTCGCCGGGTGCGGCCTCGAGGCTCGCGACCTTGGCTACGCACCTGACCCCAATGCCGACCCCGCCTATGACGGGAACGACTACCAGGACTCCGCGTTCCTGTTCCTGCCGGATTCGGAGAACTTCGCCAGCGCGGCGATGTACGTGAGCGCCCAGGTCATCGGTGAGGACGGCCTGCCCGGTGCCTACCTGCTGGACGGCGACCGGCATGTCTTCGAGGCGAACCGCTACGGCGACTGCCCCGTCTACCGCGTCTCGGCGGACTTCCAGGGATGGGACCTGGAGAAGGACGTGACACGCTACGAGTTTGCCGGCGGCATCCGCCTGGGGATGACACGGGACGAGGTGTATGGGCTGCTGGGGGAGCCGGCACGCACGTATGGCGGAGACCTGGGCGATGATGCGGCGGAGTTCTGCGATGGGTGCCAGAGGCTGACCGTGGGCTTCAACGACCGCGGCGCATGGGTCATCGAGATGCTCTACGACCCGTTCGACGCCTGATCGTCCGTGCGGGCTGCGAGCTCCTCCCGGGCATCGAGCAGGATGGCGGAGCGGTCCACCAGGGACGCGTAGTCCGGTCCCAGCCAGATGGAGGACTCGCCTGGTCCCAGCACGAGGGGCATGCGGCTGTGGACCGCCCCGACGCTGGCATTGGGGGTCGTGGTCACCACCGAGCATCGTCCCTGCGCGCATACGCCCGCCAGGAGGAAGACCCTCCTGCCCGGCATGGAGAAGCGCACCTTGGCGCCACGGCTCGGCGGGGAGATGGTCCACGACTCGTAGAAGGCTCGCACGGGGACGAGGCATCGGCCCTGGGTGATGGGCTGTGCCCACAGGCCCGATCCCGACCTCGCCTGGGACAGCGCGGTCTCGATGCGTGTGTTGAACACGAGCCTCGACCTGCTGCCAGCGGGGGCGTCGAACCCCCATACCGGCTCGGCGACGTCCAGCATGCCGTCTTCCCCAACTACGAACAGGGGCAGCTGCCTGCCGGGGAAGACGTCGGGCACCTTGGTGGAGGGGTCGCGACGAGGCAGGCGGGGACGGCCCTCGACCTGCAGGTTCTCCAGCGCGGCACGCAGCTCCGCTATCAGCAGGGGAGAGATCTGGTGACACATTGGTGTGCTCCCTTCGCGTTGGCGGCGCGTCGACACCTGCGGCGCCCGTCACGATACAATGGTATCTCTGAAAGCCGTTCCTGATGAGGGGGAAGCATGGCCAAGGCAAAGGTGTACATCGACGGGCAGAGCGGGACGACCGGTTTGCAGATCTTCGACCGCATCGGTGCGCGCGACGACCTGGAGATGCTGCGCATCGACGAGGACAAGCGCCATGACACCGAGGAGCGCCGCCGCTTCATCAATGCCGCCGACGTCGTCTTCCTCTGTCTGCCCGACGAGGGCGCGCGCGAGGCGGTCGCGTTGGTGGAGAATCCCGACGTCCGCATCATCGACGCCTCCACGGCCCATCGCACCGCCGAGGGCTGGACGTATGGCTTTCCCGAACTCAACGCCACGCAGCGCGACGAGATCGCCCGCAGCCGCCGCATCGCCAACCCGGGCTGCCATGCGACGGGCCTCATCTCCACGACCGCCCCGCTGGTCCAGGCGGGCCTGCTGCCTGCGGACTACCCGCTGACCTGTCACTCGCTGACGGGCTATTCCGGTGGTGGCAAGCGCATGATCGCAGACTACGTGGCGTCCGACCGGTGCGAGGCGCTCGACGCCCCCGGGATCTATGGTCTGGGACAGCAGCACAAGCACCTTCCCGAGATGCAGAAGGTCTGCGGGCTGACCCATGCGCCGATCTTCATGCCGATCGTCGACGACTACTACAAGGGCATGGCCACCTCCATCATGCTGCACAACCACCTCCTGCCCGGGGCTCCGACGATGGCGGACATATGGGACTGCCTGGCCGCTCACTACGAGGGGCAGCGTCTGGTGAGCGTGGCCCCCTTGGGTGTGGAGACGATGCTCTACGCCAACGAGATGGCGGGCACCAACGAGCTGCGCATCGTCGTGTGCGGCAACGACGAGCGCACCACCGTCACCGCACTCTTCGACAACCTGGGCAAGGGCGCCAGCGGGGCTGCGGTCCAGAACATGAACATCGTGCTGGGGCTGGACGAGACGACGGGCCTGCTCTAGGGCGGGCCGACCGCCCCTGGCGCAGGTTCGCGTGACCTGTGGGCTACGCCCAGTCCTCCAGGTCCTCGGGCTCGATGGTCCCCAGCAGCTCCCTGCTGTCCCGGGCCTCCTCGAGCGCCACGACGCGCGTCGCATGGTTGGCGATGGCGCGTTCCATGAAGTTGCGCACGTCGCGGGCGTTGGCGAAGTTCTCGGGCTTGTGTGCCACGCGGTGCTTGATCAGCTTCCATGCCTTCCTGTTGGCGGCGGGGGAGAGCTGGTACTCCTGCCTCTCGAGGTTCTGCACCAGGATGTCCATCAGCTGGTCCGCCGAGTAGTCGTCGAAGCGGATGGTGTTGGCGAAGCGCGAACGCAGCCCGGGGTTGGAGTCCAGGAACCGCTCCATGAGCTCCGTGTAGCCCGCGACGATGACGACGATGTCGTCTCGGTGGTCCTCCATCGCCTTGAGCAGGGTGTCCACCGCCTCCTGGCCGAAGTCCCCATGCCCTTTGTCGACGGTCAGCGCGTAGGCCTCGTCGATGAACAGGACCCCGCCGAGGGCCTCCTCGATGACCTCCTGGGTGCGGGTCGCCGTCTGGCCGATGTACCCCCGCACCAGCCCGGAGCGGTCTACCTCCACCAGCTGGCCCCGTCGCAGCACGCCGAGTGCTCGATAGATCTGCGCCAGCAGGCGCGCAACGGTGGTCTTGCCCGTGCCGGGGTTGCCGAGGAAGACCATGTGCTTGGAGATGTCGGCTGCCCTCATGCCCTGGGCGGCGCGCATCTCCTGCACCTGGATGAGGTTGACGAGGGTGTTGACCTGCCGTTTGACCCCATCGAGCCCCACCAGCGACGAGAGTTGCGCCAACAGATCGTCCAGCTCCTCGCCCTGCTCCTGCGGCGTCTGGCCATCGACGACAGGCTCGTCCACGCGATAGGACTTCTGGGCGCCCGAACGCCAGACGGCGTACTCGCGCAGCATGCCCTCCATGCCCTCGAGGTAGGTGGTCAGGCGATGCACGTCGCCGTCGGTGACGTCGTGGTCGGGCTGGGCCAGGAGCGTCTTGCCGAAGACCTTGAAGGTGTCATAGAGCATCATCGAGGCCTGTTGGCGGAAGGGGTCGGGCCGCAGCTTGTTGCCCGCATCCGAGAGGACGGCGTACTTCAGTGACTGGGGCACGCCTCCCGAGGGCAGGCCGACGGGGTGCCTGCGGTTGCGGATGCCGACGATGGCGGGGGCGTTGGTCGCATATCCCAGGGTGGTGCGTATGAACTCCAGGTCGCCAGTGGCGACCGGACCGCTCTCCTGCACGACATAGGCGCCGAAGACGGCCAGGTCGCTCTGCAGCTGGCTGCGCAGCACGCGGCCCTCGCTGCGGACGCTGCCGACGTCGGCTGCCTGCAGGGTCTCGCAGATGTCGTATGCCCTGCGCAGCAGGGCGTCGAGGTCGAGCTGTTCCATGCGGTGTCCCCTTGGGTGGCAGTGTGCGAGTGGTTCTGTCTGGCTGGTATGGTACATCCTTGAGGGTAGGCGTTGTGGTGGCGTTATGCTCCCGCACATGGTAGGATGACGAGGATTCTGACGGGTAGCACCCGAAAGAAGCCTCGTTGCGATGCAGGTTTGACGGCAAGGATTCGTCCGAGCGGGAATGGCTGCGTTGGTCATAGCTGTGCCACCGTATCCCCAGACCGTCTTGCCGCATCGGTCAGGCGGTCTTTTTTGGTGCCCGGGGGATAGGCGCAGACATGCTCAAGATAGCCATCTATGGCAAGGGCGGCATCGGCAAGTCGACGATCACGAGCAACCTCGCTGCGGCCTTCGCGGTGCAGGGCCATCGGGTCATACAGATAGGCTGCGACCCCAAGGCCGACTCGACCATCAACCTGCTGGGTGGACGCCCTCTGCAGCCGGTGATGAGCTACCTGCGCGAGAGCGACGCCGACCCCGAGACCTATGACGAGATATCCCGCGAGGGGTTTGGCGGGGTGCTGTGCATCGAGACGGGCGGCCCGACGCCGGGACTGGGCTGTGCGGGCCGGGGCATCATAGCGACCTTCAACCTGTTGGAGGACCTGCGCCTGTTCGAGACCTGGCAGCCTGACGTCGTCCTCTACGACGTGCTGGGCGACGTGGTGTGCGGCGGGTTCGCCGCGCCGATCCGCGAAGGCTACGCGGAGAAGGTCCTCATCGTCACCTCGGGCGAGAAGATGGCCCTCTATGCGGCCGACAACATCAACACCGCCGTGGCCAACTTCGAGGATCGGGGCTATGCGCGCGTCGCGGGCATCGTGCTCAACCACCGCAACGTCCCCGGCGAGGGAGAGAAGGTCCGGGCGTTCGCGGACGAGCATGGCCTGGCGATCGTCGCCGAGATTCCGCGCTCGGACGACATCAACCGCTGGGAGGACGAGGGCAAGACGGTCATCGAGGGCGATCCGACCCTGCCGGTCTCCGCCTGCTTCCTCGACCTGGCAGAGCGTCTGTGGGACGGGCAGGTGTAGTCATGCGCGAGGCTCGCTCATTCACGGCCGCCGAGCTCGCCGAGCGGGGCGTCGACAACCTTCCCGACGAGCTGGTGTCCAACCGCCACCTCATCTATAGCTCGCCGGCGACGCTGGCGTTCAACTCGCCCGGTGCGGAGGGCTTTGGCGTGAAGCGCGCCGGCCTGGCGATTCCCGGGTCGGTGATGCTGGTGGTCGCACCGGGATGCTGCGGCCGCAACACCTCGCTGATCAGCGACCTGCCGGGCTACCGGGACCGCTTCTTCTACCTGACGATGGACGAGACCGACATCGTCACGGGTCGCCACCTGCGCAAGATCCCCCAGGCGGTGGAGGAGGTCGTGGCCTGCCTGTCGACGTCCCCCTCGGTCGTCATGATATGCATCACCTGCGTGGACGCCCTGTTGGGCACCGACATGGAGCGCGTCTGCCGCAAGGCGCAGGAGCGTGCGGGGGTGCCCGTGCGGCCCTGCTACATGTACGCCCTGACGCGCGAGGGCCGCCGACCGCCGATGGTGCACGTCCGCCAGAGCCTCTATGCGCTGCTCCAGCCCCTGCCCAAGCGACCGACCTCGGTCAACCTCATGGGCTTCTTTGCCCCGCTCGTGGACGACTGCGAGCTGTACCGCTATCTGGCGGCGCTTGGCGTGCGTCGCGTGCGCGAGGTCTCGCGCTGCGAGGACTACGACGAGTTCCTGCAGATGGCCGAGGCGAACTTCAACCTGGTGCTCCATCCCGAGGCACGCTTTGCGGCGGCCGACCTGCAGGAGCGTCTGCGGATTCCCTCCATCGAGCTGACCCGCCTCTACCAGATCGACC
The DNA here is from genome assembly GCA_902778135.1 of uncultured Coriobacteriaceae bacterium. Lineage (GTDB taxonomy): Bacteria > Actinomycetota > Coriobacteriia > Coriobacteriales > Atopobiaceae > UBA1367. Next base: position 15,371 of record CACYWP010000032.1, on the reverse strand, counting down.
GCATCCACAGCCAGTACCAGGCCTTGGGGCAGGTGCTGGGGACGACGTTCGACGACGCCGACGACATGGCCGCCGCGCGGGAGGCACTGGAGGGATTCCGCTCCCGTGCCGGCAGAGCCTCGTTCGCGATAGGGGAGTGCATGAACGGGGACGCCTTCGAGCTGGCCTTGGCCCTGGTGCGCGAGGGGTTCGTCGTGCGCGAGGTGTTCGGGACCCTGGGTGGGGAGAACTTCGTCTTCCTCAGGCGCCTGGCCCAGCACTCTCCCGACACGCGCGTCTACTCGAACATGGAACCGACGATGATCCACTATGACGCGGCGTCGAGCCCGGTCGACGTGGCCGTGGGCAAGGACGCCGCATGGTACCATCCCGAGGCAGTGCGCCTGCACTGGAACGTCGACGTGCAGCCCTATGGCTATGCCGGCGTCAGACGTCTCTACGAGGCGCTGGCGGACGCGTGGGACGGGCGGGAGGTGGCTCTGTGAGGGGACTGCGCAAGTATCTGACGCCGTTCGCACCGGACCAGTCGGGTGCCGTCGCGGTGCTCTACGAGCTGGGCGGCATCGTCGTCATCTGCGACGCCGGCGGCTGCACGGGCAACATCTGCGGGTTTGACGAGCCACGGTGGCACACGACGCGCAGCGCGGTCTTCAGTGCCGGCCTGCGGGACATGGACGCGATCCTGGGGCGTGACGACCGTCTGGTGGACGAGCTGGTCGATGCCGCCTCCAAGATCGATGCCCGCTTTGCAGCCATCGTCGGCACGCCGGTGCCCTCGGTCATAGGCACCGACTATCGCGCCTTGCGCCGCATGTGCGAGCGGCGCTGCGACCTGCCCACCATCACGGTGGACACGACCGGCATGGAGCTCTATGACGTGGGGGCGAGCAAGGCCTACCTCGCGCTGTTCGACCGCTTCGCGACCGAGGCGATGCCGGTGGTACCGGGAAGGGTGGGCGTTCTGGGGGCAAGCCCCCTGGACGTCGATGCGACTGACGCCGCGAAGCTGGTGGCCGTGGTTCCCGGGGCCGTCTGCTACGGGATGGGGCAGGGGCTCGAGGCCGTCGCCGAGGCCTCGTCCGCGGAACGCAACCTCGTGGTCTCCCCCTCGGGGCTCGCGGCGGCCCGTCTGCTGCGCGATCGCTTCGGCACGCCCTACGTGGTGGACGACCCCCTGGCAGGGGACCTGGTGCAGGGGGTGGATGTCGCGGGACGGCGCGTGCTGGTGGTGCACCAGCAGGTTCGTGGTGCCAGCATTCGCCGCGAGCTGTTGGCGCGCGGTGCGGCGGCTGTCACCTGCGCAACCTGGTTCATGCAGGATGCGGAGCTGACGGAGCCTGGCGACGTGCGTCTCTCCGAGGAGGACGACTTTGCCGAGCTCGTGGCCGAGGGAGGATTTGACGTGCTGGTCGGCGACCCGACCCTCTGGCGCATCGTGGGTGGCTTCGACGGGACGACCGTCGACGTTCCCCAGTTCGCCATCTCGGGGAAGCTGGGTGAGCGCGCATGACGACCCGACGCATCCGTGTGTACGGCATAGTGCAAGGCGTGGGCTTCAGGCCGACGGTCGATCGCCATGCGAGCGCGACGGGCATCGCGGGGACCGTGTGCAACAAGGGTCCCTATGTCGAGATTGTCGCCCAGGGCACGGAGGGGCAGGTCGAGTCCTTCGTCGAGCTGCTGCGCACCCATCCCCCTAGGCGCGCATCCATCCTGAAGCTGGACGTGCGCGAGTTGGAAGGCGCGCCGTCCTACCAGGGCTTCTCCATCATCGAGAGCGAGCGTACGCGTGGCGAGATCTTCATCTCCCCCGATATTGCCATCTGCGAGGACTGCGCGCGCGAGCTGTACGACCCCAGTGACCGTCGCTACCTGCACCCCTTCATCAACTGCACCTGCTGCGGGCCGCGCATGACCATCCTCGACGCCCTGCCCTACGACCGCGAGCGCACGAGCATGAGGGCCTTCCCGATGTGCCCGACCTGCGCGGGGGAGTACCATGACCCCGCCAGTCGCCGCTACGATGCCCAGCCGGTCTGCTGCAACGACTGCGGTCCGCAGGTCTTCCTGCTCGACGCCCCAGAGCGCGGGCATGCGGCCATCGTGCGCGCCCGCCGCATCCTCGCCGATGGCGGCATCGTCGCCGTCAAGGGCATCGGGGGCTTCCACCTGTGTTGCGACGCGACCAACCCTGCGGCGGTGGAGCTGCTGCGCACGCGCAAGCGCCGCCCGGGCAAGCCCTTCGCCGTGATGGCGCGCGACCTGGATGCCGCCCAGCGCGAGTGCGTGGTGCCCGACGAGGCGCGCGAGCTCCTGTGCGGGCACCAGAAGCCCATCCTGCTGCTGCCGCGACGCATGGGCGGACGCATATGCGAGCAGTGCGCTCCGGGCAACCCCAAGCTGGGCCTCATGCTGCCATATGCGCCGCTGCAGCTGCTTCTGTTCGACTACGACGACGGCATCGAGATGCCCGACTGCCTGGTCATGACAAGCGCCAACGAGTCGGGGGCTCCCATCTGCCGCGACGACGCGGACGCCCGCACCCAGCTGGGGCCGCTCTGCGACGCCATCCTCACGCACGACCGCATCATCCGCATGCGCGCCGACGACACGGTGATGGACCTCTATGAGGGGGCTCCCTACATGGTGCGCCGCTCGCGGGGCTGGGCACCGCTGCCCCTCATCCTGGCGGACCAGGCATCCCCGCAGGTCCTTGCGGTCGGTGGCGAGCTGAAGAACTCGTTCTGCCTGGGTTCCGGCGAGCTGTTCTACCCCTCGCCCTATGTGGGCGACCTGACGGACGTGCGCACGGTCGAGGCCTGTCAGGATGCCATCGAGCGCTTCTCCACGCTGCTGGAGTTCGATCCGCAGGTCATCGCCTGCGACCTGCATCCTCGCTACAACGCGACGCAGGTTGCCGAGCTCCTGGCACAGCGCCATGGGGTGTCGTTGGTGAGGGTGCAGCACCACTATGCGCACGTGGTCTCCTGCATGGCGGAGCACGACTGGCGCAAGCCGGTCGTTGGCGTGTCGTTCGATGGGACGGGCTATGGAGAGGACGGGACGATCTGGGGCGGGGAGGTCCTGCTGTCCGACTGGCACGGCTTCCGTCGCCTGGGACACGTGATGCCATTCTCCCAGGCTGGTGGCGACCTGTCGTCGCGCGAGGGCTGGCGCATCGCGCTGGCGCTGCTTCGCGACCAGTGTGCCAGCGATGACGAGGCGCTGGACATGGCACGTCGGCTCTCGCTCTGCGACGAGCGGGATGCGCGCGTCGTGCTGGCGATGGTGGGGCGTGGCGTCAACACGGTGACCTCGACGAGTGCCGGGCGACTGTTCGATGCCGCGAGCGCCGTGCTGGGCGTGCGCAGGGTCTCCACCTACGAGGGGGAGGCGGCCACCCACCTGCAGTTCGCCGCAGAACGCTGCCCGGAGGAGTGTCGCGTGTCACAGGTGCTGGCGCCAGACGAACGCCTGAGCATGGGCGACGACGGTGGCTGCGTGCTGCGCAGCGACCTGCTCTTCGCCCGCCTGGTGGAGGGGCGCCTTGCGGGGCGCCCCGTCGAGGAGCTGGCCTATGCCTTCCATCTGGGGTTGGCCGAGCTGGTCGTGGCGGCCTGCGAGTGGGCCCGTGCGCAGACGGGCGTTCCTGCCGCCGCGCTGACGGGGGGCTGCTACCAGAACCTGCTGCTGCTCGACCTTTCGGTGCGCGGCCTGCGCGAGTGTGGCTTCGAGGTGCTGACCCACAGCCTGGTTCCGCCCAACGACGGCGGCGTGGCGCTGGGGCAGGCGGTGGTCGCATCGCAGTGGATGATCGACCGCGAGCAAGGACGTGTGACGGGCTGACGAGCCATCTCGTCAGCCGGAGGAGAGGGACGTGGCGCGGCCACGCCGAAGGAGGTACGTGACATGTGTGTGGGACTGTCTGCCAAGGTGGTGCGCATACAGGATGGGACGGCGCTCGTTGACGCGTCTGGCGCCCGTCGCGAGATTTCGGTCCAGCTGCTCGACGAGGTGGAGCCCGGGGACTACGTGATGGTCCATGCGGGCATCGCCATCGCCAGGATCACCGACGAGGACGAGCACGAGACCGACGAGGTGATGGAGGCGCTGCTGGCATGAGCGAGAGCCGATTCCAGAAGGCCGCCGACATCCTGACCAGCTATGATGGGCCGCGACTGCGCATCATGGAGGTGTGCGGCACCCATACCCACGAGATCTTCCGCCTGGGCATCCGCAAGCTGCTGGCACCCCAGGTCGACCTTATCTCAGGGCCGGGCTGCCCGGTCTGCGTGACCCAGGTGGGCTTCATCGACGAGGCATTGTGGCTGGCCGAGCGTGGCGTCACCATCACCACCTTCGGAGACCTGGTGCGTGTTCCCGGCACCACGCGAAGCCTTGCCGACGCGCGCGCCCAGGGTGCGCGCGTCCAGGTGGTCTACTCGCCGCTCGACGCGCTCTCCTACGCGCGCGAGCATGCCGACGAGCAGGTCTGCTTCCTGTCGGTCGGCTTCGAGACGACCGTTCCCGCCGCATGCCTCGCCGTCGAGCAGGCGTGCGAGCAGGGCGTCGACAACCTCACCCTGCTTGTTGCCAACAAGACCATGCCCAACGCCTACGCCGCCCTGAAGGGCAGCGCCGACGTCTTCCTCTATCCCGGCCATGTCCACGCGATCACGGGGACCAGCCTCTGCGAGGACCTCGTGTCCCAGGGCGTCAGCGGCGTGCTGGCAGGATTCACCGCAAAGGAGCTGGTGACAGCCCTAGCCGTGGCAGTGTCCAAGGCACAGGAGGGCGTGCCCTTCTTCGTCAATGCCTATCCGCGCGTGGTGCGGCCCGAGGGAACTCCCGCTGCCGTGGAGCTGATGGAGCGCGTGATGGAGCCATGCGACGCGGAGTGGCGCGGCCTGGGGGTCATCCCGGGGTCCGGCCTCACGCTGCGTCCCGCCTACGAGGCCTTTGATGCCCGAAAGAGGTTCGAGATGCCCGAGATGCAGGGGCGAGCCAACCCTGCCTGCCGCTGCGGCGAGGTGCTGCAGGGGCACTGCAAGCCCTCCGACTGTCCGCTGTTCGGAAGGATCTGCACGCCGACCAGCCCCGTCGGCGCCTGCATGGTGTCGGGCGAAGGGGCCTGTTCCGCCTACTACCAATACGGGGGTGACCTGCTGTGAGCGATGTGGTGACGCTGGCCATGGGGGCCGGTGGCAGGCAGACGGCACGTCTGATAGAGGAGGTCTTCGCGGCGTCCTTCGACAGCCCGCTGCTGACGGCCGACGATGCTGCGGTGCTCGACGCGCCGCGGGGCAAGATGGCCATGTCGACCGACGGGTTCATCGTTTCCCCGTCCTTCTTTGCCGGGGGAAACATCGGCAAGCTGTCGATATGCGGGACCGTGAACGACCTGGCCTGCATGGGTGCCCGCCCGCTGTACCTGACCTGTGGATTCGTCATCGAGGAGGGATATCCGCTGGACCAGCTGCGCGAGATCGCGCGCTCGATGGCGACGACGGCCTCCGAGGTCGGCGTCGCGCTGGTGGCGGGCGACACCAAGGTGGCGGGCAAGGGCCAGGTCGACGGCGTCTTCATCACGACGACCGGCGTGGGTGAGGTCGTGGAAGGCACCGCCCCGGCAGGGGCCCAGGCCCGTCCGGGCGACGTGGTCATCGTGACGGGCGACATCGGGCGCCATGGCTGCACGATCCTGCTGGAGCGTGACGACTTCGGCATCGATGCCGACGTGACCTCCGATTGCGCCCCCCTGTGGGAGAGCGTGTCGGCGATGCTGGACGTGACCCATGACGTCCACGTCATCCGCGATGCCACGCGTGGCGGCGTCGGTACGGTGCTGTACGAGATCGCCAACCAGAGCAGCGTGGGGATTCGGCTGGATGCCGCGAGCATCCCGGTCGATCCGGCCGTCGGCGGCGTCTGCCGCATGCTGGGCCTGGAGCCTCTCTACCTGGCCTGCGAGGGTCGTCTGGTGGTCATCGCCCCGAGGGAGCATGCGGATGCGCTGGTGGGCGCCCTGAGGTCGTGCCCCCATTCTGGTGGGGCGACCGTCATCGGGGAGGTGACCGACGAGCGTCCGGGCTGGGTGGTCATGCGCACCGAGATCGGGGCCGAGACGCTGTTGCCCCAGCCGGGAGGCGAACTGTTGCCCAGGATCTGCTAGGGAGGGGTCCGCACTGGGCGCTGCGAGGGGTACCCGCCACGGGAAGCCTGCGCAGCAGCTCGTCGTGGGTGGCGCGGCGGGAGCGAGGACCTAGCGAGCGAAGCGAGCGATTCCGCAGCTGCCGCGCCTCACGCGATGAGCGCTTTTTGCGGAGATGGCTTCCCGTGGCGGGTACCCCCGCAGCGCCCGGTGCGACCTACACAGACGACCGAGGACTACCGTTTCATCTGGTCGGTGAGACCAGATTCCTGCGAACGACGCATGGCAGAAGGGAGGTGCGCATGCTGCGACGACTGGGGCCATCGGCGGTGAGGGCGGGGGAGACGAGCTCGCCTGCGCTCTTCGCCTCTCGGCTCGAGTTCAACCCGCCTGCTCATGGCACCTGGAACATCGTGCACATCGGCATGCTGGTTCCCCAGGCGCACCAGATCTACGTCTGTGCCCTCAACTGCATGCGCGGCGTGGTGCTGACGGCCGCCGAGATGGGGGCGCAGGACCGCTTCTCGTGTGTGGTGCTGCACGAGGAGGACATCACCCGCGGAACCGTGGAGCAAGTCACGCTGGAGGGGATCCGGGACGTCCTGCGCAAGCTGCCCGAGCTGCCACCCTGTGTCATCGTGTTTCCCGTGTGCACCCACCTCTTCCTCGGCGTGCCGATGGGCCGCGTCTACCGTCAGCTGGAGGAGGAGTTCCCCCGGGTGGACTTCGTGAGGGCGTGGATGGATCCCATCTCGAAGCGACGGATGATACCGGACAAGCGCCTGCGCAAGGTGATGTATGACCCCCTGCGCCCCTGCGACCCCGACGAAGGCCTGGTCGTGCACCTGGGCAGCGACCATGCCCTGGCAGACGACTGCGACCTGCGTGGGCTGTTGGCCGCGGGCGGCATGCGGCTGCGCAGCATCCACGACTGCGCCACCTATGACGAGTACCGGGGCCTTGCTCATGCGGGGACCTTCGTCTCGACCTATCCCAACGGAAGCTACGGAGCCCAGGCGTGCGCCGAACGGCTGGGCAGGAGACACCTCTACCTGCCGGGCTCCTTCTCGTACGACGAGATCGAGGCGCAGGAACGACAGGTCTGCTCGGAGCTGGGGCTGCCAGTGCCGGACTTCGCGACGCGTCGTGCATCGTGCGACAAGGCACTGGCGGACGCGCGCGAGGCGGTGGGGGACACGCCGTTGGCCGTTGATGCCCTTGCCCATCCGCGACCCCTGGGACTGGCACGCCTGCTGCTGGAGCATGGGTTCGATGTCCGCGAGGTCTACCTCGATGCGGTCAACCCCGAGGAGGAGGACGAGCTGTCCTGGATGCGGACGCACGCTCCCGAGGTCGAGCTCTCCGCCACGGTCTTGCCCGACCTGCGTGTTGCCCCGCGCGTGAGGGAGCGAGAGATGCTCGCCATCGGCCAGCGGGCCGCCTGGTTCACCGGTACCTCCCACTTCGTCAACATCGTGCAGGGCGGGAGCCTGTGGGGCTTCGCCGGGGTCAGGGAGATGGCCCGGCTCGTCGCGGAGGCGGCTGGGTGCGAGAGGGATGCGCGCGACCTCATCGTGCGCAAGGGCCTGGGATGCGAGAGCTGCATATGAGACGAACGAACCGCATCATCCCCACCTATACCGGCGACGTGTCGGGGGCTTGCTCGGCGCTCTTCGAGCTGGGGGGCATGGTGGTCATCCATGACCCGTCGGGGTGCAACTCCACCTACAACACCCACGACGAGACGCGCTGGTACGACCATGACAGCCTCATCTTCATCACGGGCCTGACCGAGCGCGACGCCATCCTGGGCAACGACGACAAGCTGGTCGACGATGTCGTGGAGGCGGCCCGACAGCTGCGGCCGCGCTTCATCGCCCTGTGCAACTCGCCCATTCCCTTCATCAGCGGTACCGACTTCGCGGCCATCTGTCGGCTGGTCGAGCGAGCGTGCGGCATCCCGTGCTTCTATGTGCGCACCAACGGGATGCATGACTATGTGACGGGGGCGGGCAACGCCTGGGTGGCGCTCGCGCGGCGCTTCGTGCGCCCCGGTGCACGGTGCGAGGGAACTGCCAACATCCTGGGGGCGACACCTCTGGACCTGGGTGTGGCGGGCTCGGAAGTCCCCTTGCGCGCCTTCGTGGGAGAGGCGGGGTTCCATACGCTCTCCTGCTGGGCCATGGGCTCGACGCTGGACGACCTGTCGCGGGCGGCCGAGGCGCAGGTCAGCCTCGTCATCTCGGCGAGCGGCCTGTCCGTCGCGCGATGGTTGTACGAGCAGGCGGGCATCCCCTATGTGGTCGGCTTTCCCGTCGCAGGGTTCGCGCCGATGCTGGCCGATTCCCTGCGCAGGGCGGCGCGCACGGGTCGCTGCCTCTGGCCTGCGACCGTCGGGCATGGTGGTCCGGGGGAGGTGTGCTGCGCCTTCGTGGGCGAGCCGGTGCTGTCAGCCTCGCTCGCTGCGGCGGCCGAGCGGGAGATGGGCCTGGCCGCCCGCGTCGTCTGCCCTCTGGAGGTGCCGGACGAACTGGTGGGTGCCGTCGACCGGTGCGTCGAGGGCGAGGAGGGGGTCGAGGAGGCGCTGCGCGGCGTCCGCACGGTCGTCGCCGACGAGCTGTACGCCCCCATCGTTGGTGAGGGCGTGCGCCACGTCGCCCTGCCACACCAGGCCTTCTCGGGACGAAACGGCTGGCGGACGGCCGTCGACCCCACGACGTTGGACATCCGGAAGCTGTTGGCCTAGCTCTCTGCCGCCACAGACTCGCACATTCAGGTGGATTTCAGAATTGATGGCGGCTCCTGCCGTCCGCAGCCACCTTCGGCTGATACCATGACGAGGAAGCCATTCGACACAAGTGGGAGCTACGACATGACAGATGACAGGTACGATCGCCCGCGCTCGACGCGTCGGTCGAACGCGAGGCGCTCCAGCTCAACGCGCTCGGTCATGAGGGAGGGCGGATCCGCGAGGACGAGTTCGGGTACCCGCGTACGACGCAGCGGCTCCGGGCGCTCCGGCTCCAGCAGGCAGGCAAGACGCCCCTCCGCGCAGCGCGGCCCGTCCACGCAGCGTGGCTACGCCTATGGTGGCTCTGCGAGGAACTCCCGCTCGGGCTATGGACGTCGTCGCCAGTCCAGCGGTCTGCTGCCGCTGCTGATCCTGGCGCTGGTGCTGGTCGTCGCGTTTGGGATCCACCGCTTCCTACGTCTGGGTGTGACCGTCAATGGCGAGAAGATGACCGTCTGGCGTGGCACGACCGTCGAGAAGCTGCTGGACAAAGAGGTGGTCAATCCGACGCCGGGCGACCTGCTCGCCATCGATGGCTCCATCATCACGGAGGGTGGCGGAGAGCGTTGCTCGGTGGAGATCGACGGCGAGGCCGCCGATGTCACGTCGAAGCTGAAGAGGAAGGCCTCTGTCAACATCGGCGACGGGGCTGACGTCACCGAGGACTCCACCGTCAGCGAGGAGAGCATCCCGTATGGCACCGCTGATGACAGCCGCGAGTTCGGCCTGTACTGGTCGGGGTCCATCCACCTGCTTTCCGATGGGCAGGAAGGCGTCCGCACGGTGACCACCGGCTCGGTGTCGGGCATCACGCTGGACGAGGTCACCAAGCCTGCCGTCGATTCGGGCTATCGCATCTACACCGCACGTCCCGCCGACAAGGTCATCGCCCTCACGTTCGACGATGGCCCCTGGGAGGGGACGACCTCCGAGATCCTCGACATCCTGGAGCAGTACGGTGCCCGTGCGACCTTCTTCACCATCGGCAACCAGATTTCGTCCTATCCCGACGAGGTGCGCCGGGCCAAGGCGCTGGGTTGCCAGGTGTGCACGCACACCTGGGACCATGCCGCCGGGTCGGGACAGGGGGTCAACCTCACCTACATGTCCGCCTCCGAGCAGATCGACGAGATCCAGCGTGGCTACAACGCCATCTCCGAGGTGCTGGGGGAGGAGCCGAGCCACATCATGCGTGCGCCGGGTGGCAACTTCTATGGGGACATCATCTCGACGCTGTGGCCGTATGTCGATGCGGAGATCGGCTGGGACGTCGACACCGAGGACTGGCGCCTGCCCGGTGCCGATGCGATCGCGGCAGCCATCACCAGCGCCCAGCCGGGTCAGGTTATCCTGATGCACGATGGCGGCGGGGACCGCAGCCAGACGGTTGCCGCCCTGCGGCAGGCGATGCCCGTGATGGTGGAGCAGGGCTACTCCTTCATCACGATCGACGAGATGCTCGCTTATGGCGTGCCCGACCAGGACGCCGCAATCGATGTCGGGTAGGTCAGGACCTAGCCGCTTGCACGCAAGGCCATGAAGAAGGGGCCGCCGGAAGCTCAAGGACTTCCGGCGGCCCCGTGCGTCTGGTCCGCGACGGGCTATGCCTCGAGCTTGGCCTCGGGCATCTGGTTCTCCTCGCGCCACTCCTTGTAGGCCGCAAGCTCCTTCTCGTCGATCTTCATGGCAAGCGCGATGACCGCGATGTCGTCGACGATGCCCAGCACGGGGATGTCGTCGCGGATCAGGTCCTTGCCCCTCACGAGGTACAGGAACGCGCTGACCAGCGTCGCGACGACCTTGGGGGAGACCTCGGCGTACTCGCGGGTGACGTAGCTCTTGACCATCGAGGCCATCAGGGGGATGTTGGCCAGGGCCTCACCCGTGGCGGCGGGCATCTCCTTGACCTTCTCCTGCAGCTGCCCCAGCAGCTCCTCGATCTTGGCGGGGTCGGAGAGCAGTTCCTGGGCCTGGGCGATGCCCGTCTCGATGACTTCCTGGACCTGCTCGGTGGTGAACTGCTCTGCCATGCGTGGCTCCCTTCGTCGGTGCTGGTGCGACTGTCGTCGTCAATGCGTCTAGTGTAGCGCGTGGATGGGAGGTTCGAGTCGCGCTATCGGTGGGTCGCGCCGTCGGTGGGTCTGTGCCGCCGGGACGGGCCAACCCGCGTACGTTGGGGAGATGGGCAACCTGCGGCCACTGAGTGGCCTCAAGCCCCACTTGGTGGTCGTTGCGCGCCTGCAGGGGCCTCGCTCCTCGTCTAACGGATGGCGTAGCTCACCGTGACGGTCGCCTCGACGCTCAGCTCGCCGGGCATGATGGCAGCCCCGTCGGTCACGGCTGCCTCGGCGCGCATGCCCTTGTCATAGGCGATCGACCCATCCTGCCAGCCCTCGGTGACGCTGACGATGCTGCCCAGCGTGACGCCAGAGGCCTGCGCGATGGCCTCGGCCTTGGGACGCGTCGCCTCGATGGCCTGGACGAGCGCCTGCTGATAGCTCTCATCATAGGACGAGGTGGAGAGCTCGGGACCGTTGACCTCGGTGGCACCGGCCTCCGTGACGGCCTCCATCACGGCAGCCACCTCGTCGATGTCGATGCCCTCGACGTGCAGCACCGTGCGCATCTCGTAGCTGTCCTGCCCACCCTCTTCGTTCCAGACCGGCGAGACGTCGGTATAGCTGGTCTGGATGTTGCGCTCCTCGATGCCCGCGTCGGTGAGACAGGCGATGACGTCGCTGGTGGGACGGGCGTTTGCCTTCTGGGCCTCGGCCGCGGTCTTTCCGGGCGTGACGATGGCGACGGTGATGCCGGCGACGTCGGGAACGACGTCGACCGTGCTCGACGCCTGCACGGTGATGGTTCCTTGTCCCTCGGTGGCTGAGGAGGCGCCTGTCGCGCATCCGGCGAGTGCGGTGCAAAGCGCAAGGCAGATGGCAAATGCGGAGATGTGGGAACTGATCGGTCTGCTCATGATGGCTCCTTCGGTGGATGGGTTTTGTGCCTCTATGCGGGAAACGACCCATGGCCCCGCATTGTCGGACGAGTTCTCGGGGTCCTGCAGGCGTGTCACACCCATCGGTGAACGCACGTGTCTGGGATGACCTCAGTGCCTCGAGGCCTCGCCGTCCTCTTCGGTGGGCTCGTCCTCGCCCTTCGACTCCTCGTGCCTCTCCGACTTCCTGATGTGTCCCTGGGTCTGTTCGTAGCGCTTGGGCAGCCTTCCCTTGCACTCGTGGGCAAGGTAGTCGGCCAGGGCCAGCCCCGCACACGTCTCGAGGTCACGGACGTCGTCCCAGCCCGTCGTCAGGGGCGGCAGGCCGGTGGCGCCGCTGGCAAGGTGTTGCGTCGTCACGATGTCGTAGCGCGCGGTGGGGGAGAAGTCACGTCCATCCACCTTGTCTATGGTCAGACTGACCTTCCCCTCCTCGTCCTGAAGTGTGCAGTCGATGCCCGTCATCTGCAGGAAGCTTCCCCCCTCTTCGCCAGTACCGACAATCGCCCGCTCCAACAGGTCGTGGAGCTCCGCACCGCTCGTCTCCACCGTACAGAGGGGAGCGGTGCCCAGAGGGCATGTGACCAGTGCGTCTGCCCGTGTGATGTCATGTGGCCCCAGGGAGGCCTGCAGCGACGTCCCATCGATGAGTGCGGCATCCGGGGAGGACTGCAGCCCGTGGGAGGCCTCCCAGAGCAACGCGTCTGCCACGAGGTCGCCCAGTATCGTCTCCCTCTGGTCCGACTGGTGGAAGGAGAGCGTCTCGTCCGAGGCGGTCAGTACCTTTGACAGCTGGTCGTCGACATCGAGGGAGGTCTGGGTGACGAGCGCCTCCACCTGCTCGTCCACCAGGTACAGGTCGCCCGGCGCGACCATGCGCGCGGAAAGCTTGCCCAGCTCCCAGGTGACGACCCCGGCCCCCTCCAGACGGTGTGGGGTGCAGACCAGCAGCATCTCCTCGGAGGAGGCGTCCTCCAGGCGTATCGCGTCCCAGTTGCCCGCCGTGGCCAGCACCACATCGATGCCGCTGACGCCCTTCGCCAGCCTGACCGCCTTGTCTTTCGTGAGGTTGGTGAGGCATACGACGAGGCGGCAGTCCTGCTCGCGCAGCTCGGCCACCTGCTGCTGGGCCAGCTCGGTCAGCTTGTCCTCCTGGAAGGAGGTGTGCGCGGCGACAAGGGGAGGGAGGGTGTCCTCCTCTGCGGGGGCCGTGATGGCGAAGATGCCCACGAGCCTCCCGTCGGAGAGCGTGCGGACGAGCTGCCCGGTACCGAGCGCCTCGTGGTCGTCGGCGTCGGTGGCGTTTGCGGATAGGAGCGTCCAGTCGGCCTGCGATTCGCGTTTCGCAAGGGTCTTGGAGCCCAGTGCCAGCTCGCGGCATCCCAGGCAGAGCGCGTCGTAGGAGCTGGCGTTGAGGATGCCCACGCCCGACTCGCCCTGCGAGAGGTCGACGAGCTGCGACCCACCGAGGGTGTTGCCCCCGTCAAGCAGCAGGACGTCATAGCCGTTCTGCTCGTAGCTGCTGCGCAGCTGGGCCACGGCCGAGATGCCCAGGCACGTGTCACTCTGCTCGAAGCACCCCTCGACGGAGGCGGTGTGGATCATCGCGAGCTTGGCGGGCAGGATCTGTCCGACCGGTTGGGATGGCTGTTCCTCCTGGACGCTGACCGTAGAGCATCCGGTCGTGGTCATCCCTGCTGCGACGAGCCACCCAGACATGAGCCCCAGCGCCTGACGGCGGCTGTAGGTGCGCATCTCTCTCTGTCTGGGGTCGTGAGGCATGACGCTCCCATCATAGATGGACGTTCCCTATCTTCTCACAGCCATGCCGCCATGTGTGCAAGGTGGGACAGGCGAATTGCGTTTGGCGCGGATGTGGAGGGAGAGGCGATCGGGGGTGGGGACGGCGCCCAAACCTTCACGCCCAAAGAGAACGGGTCTCCGCCTGGGACGGAGACCCGTAGCAATCGAGCTCGGTTGCCTTTTCGGCGAATCGGGACTAGAGGCTAGTCCTCGATCTCGATGGCGCCCACCGGGCAGGTGTCGGCGCAGTTGCCGCAACCAAGGCAGTCGTCCTCGTTGGCGGCGACGGCGACGTCGTCAACCTCGATGACGTCCACGGGGCAGGCTTCGGCGCAGGCGCCACAGCCGATGCAGGCATCGGTATCGATGATGGGCTTGGGCATGGTAGTTCCTCTCTCTTTGATGGTAGGCGGTCCCCCTTTGTTGCAGGGTAACACGGATGTCTTATACAATCGATTGTTATCTAGACCTAACTTGTAGAGTATGTGAAACAGCAGGTAGAGTACAGTGTATGTCAATAGCGCATGCTCATTAACTCGGAAAACATGCAAGAAAGACGGGTAAGGCAGGCTGTTTATTGGGAAATGCCAAGAGGGATGAAGGCTCACGCTAAAAGTTATACTTTTGATATATGCGGATGATGCCCTCATAGGCGAGGCGACCCGGCCGGCTCGAGGGGAGCCGGCCGGGTCGCCATCGTTGTGACATGGGGTTGGCTTGGTGTTCCTAGAGGCCCATCATGACGCCGATGTAGACCTCTGCCATCATCAGGATGAGGAAGCCGAAGGCGTACGGGGCTATCTTGCCCATCAGCTCGCCGTCCTTGCCCTGCAGGTCCACGGCTGCGCAGCCGATGGCGATGTTCTGCGGGGAGATCATCTTGCCGGCGGAGATGCCCAGCGAGTTGGATGCGACGAGCCACATGTCGTTCACGCCGAGGCTCTGTGCGGCACTCTGCTGTACGGTGCCGAAGAGGACCTCGGAGGAGGTGCCCGAGCCCGTCACAAAGGTGCCAAGCGCTCCCAGCACCGGTGCCATGAGCGGATACAGTCCGCCGAGGGTTCCGACGAAGAAGGCTGCGATGGAGGAGATCATGCCGGAGTAGGTCATGATCTTCGCGAGGCCCAGGATGCCGAGCATCGTGAGGATGGTCTTGGACATCTGCACCACGGTGAGGTAGAGGACGGCGAAGGTCTGGTCGAGATAGGCGCCCTGCGCCAGACCGCCGAGGATGCCGCAGATCAGGATGAGGACGCCCGGAGTGTTGATCCAGGTGAAGGTGAGCGTCGAGGGGTTCTCGCCGGCATAGACGGTGAGCGAGGTCTTGAAGGGCGCGAGGAACTCGTAGACCGGTGTGACCACCTTGGAAGTGGCCAGAAGCACGATGAAGATGAGGATGAAGGGGCTCCAGGAGATGATGGCGCCCTGCACGTCAACGTTCATGTGCTTCTTCAGGACGAACTTGTACTCCTCGGGCACCTCATGGGTCGAGTAGCGGATGGCGACGACGAAGGTCACGAGCAGCGACACGACAGCTCCGGCGACGTCTGCCAGCTCGGCACCGACGACCTTGGCCACGAGGATCTGGGGGACGGAGAAGGTGATGCCGGCAACGATGGGCACGGGCGCTA
>CACYWP010000031.1 GCA_902778135.1 uncultured Coriobacteriaceae bacterium | reverse complement strand
AGATGATTTCGCTTTGGCTATGCATATCGATACCGATGAGGCCAATGCCCTGGGGGCATAGCGTTGTCGGTCCGATCACAAGCACTCCCGTCCACGTAGGACAAACCAAGCAAGGCGTTCGCGAGCATCCGGGGAGACGCGCGGGGTCCCGCGGCCACGCGACC
Organism: uncultured Coriobacteriaceae bacterium; assembly: GCA_902778135.1. Taxonomy (GTDB): domain Bacteria; phylum Actinomycetota; class Coriobacteriia; order Coriobacteriales; family Atopobiaceae; genus UBA1367. The sequence goes on along the minus strand of CACYWP010000031.1, from coordinate 24,336 downwards.
AGTCCATAAGGATAGCATGCAGCCGCCTCACCCCCAACTCCTGCACACAAGGGCGGTGCCGTCACGCCACGGTGGCGGGACGGCACATGAAAAAGCCCGGCACGTGAGATGCCGGGCTCCGAGTCTGCTGTGCTGCAGCTATGACGACGATTAGTCTCTACTCGCCGAAACCGCTGTCCACGAGGGCGATGAGGGCGTCGAGGGCGGCCTGCTCATCGGGGCCGTCGCACGCGATCTCGACCTTGGCGCCAGTGCCGAGGCCGGCGGCCAGGATCATCATGATCGACTTGGCGCTAACAGGAGCGGTGCCCTTGTCGATGTCGCGGATGGTGACGTTGCTCTCATACTTCTTGGCCTCGCTCACGAAGACAGAAGCGGGACGGGCGTGGAGGCCGGTAGCGTTGATGATCGTCGTCTCCTTGGAAACCATATTGCACTCTCCTTTTCGGTAGATGCTCCGGAGGCGGTGTGCCTCCGACGCCAGACTGGGGACATAGTACCCAAACGCGCAACGTATGTCTGCGACTTTATCCAATGGATGGGGCAGGCGGTTAGGGCATGGGCGGCGAGCGCACATCCGCATGCGGATTAACGGTGTCACGGCGGGGCGTTTCGTGTCGACGCGACAGGTTGCCATGCGTCACAATGTGTATGGGTGCACAAGGCTCGACGCCACCGCCTGCCGGTCCCGTGACGCCAGTCGCGCGCACCTCCCGAACGGGCGATGGGCCTTCCGTCCATCCGAAGCGAGAAGAGGGACCACATCATGTCAGACACGTCCAACGACAGCTTCCTCGACTACGAGGACCGCTCCCCAGACGACCCCGCCAGCCATGCCGCCGACACGGCGGACGACCCCGTCAGTCGTGCCGTCCGCAACGTCGAGCAGTTGGAGCAGTCCGCGACGGGCTGTGACCCGTCGCTGGATGATGACGAGATCCCCTGGCAGGATGACGTCGTGGAGACATCGCAGGAACCGACCCAGGGGGACTACCCCGACGGCGGCCTGGAAGAGGACGAGGAGGGTGCCAACGCATTCTCCCGCGCCGGCGATGCGGCCCGAGGCGCCCAGAAGTCCCTGCGCGAGGGCATCGAGGCCTTCCGCAGCGTGCGGGCCGCCTCGCAGCGCCACCTGTCCGCCCGCGAGGAGCTGCGCGCCATGCAGGAGCAGCTTGACGAGCACACCGAGCAGCTGCGCCATCGCATCGACGTCGAGCAGCGCTACCCCCAGATCGTCGCCGAGCAGACGGCGGAGCGCGAGGAGGCCACCAAGCTGTCCTCCGAGACCCTCCAGCGTGCCGAGACGCTGGAGTCCGAGCGCACGGACCTGGAGAGCCGCCTCGCCTCCATGAAGAAGAGCCATGAGGACCAGCTGAGACCCTACCGCAACGTCGCGGAGTCCACGAAGGGTCGTGCCGACGACACCGCGCGGGCGCTGGCAGACGCGAAGCGCTCCGCCAGGAACGCCGAGACGAACCTGACGGAGACCACCAGGAAGCGCGACCAGCGCATCGGTTCCGCGAACCGCGCGGTCGACAGCGCCCAGGAGCGGCTGCGCAAGGTCCAGGCGGAGCTGGAGGCGATGCAAGCGGACGAGAGCTCTCCCTCCGACGCCGTGACGCGCCTGCAGAACGAGGTGGCCTCCGAGATGAGCCATCTCGAGTCCACACGCAACGAGGTGGCCAGGGTCACCGAGGAGGGCCGGAAAAACGTCGAGAGCGCCCAGCAGCACCTCTTCGACCGGCGCCAGTACCTCACGCAGATCGAGCACGAGGCCGAGGCGGCGAAGAAGGAGGCCGCGGAACGTCGCGCGGAATACGACACGCTGTTCAAGCAGGCACAGGAGCGGGAGCGGGAGCTGGGCGAGCAGATCAAGCTGCGCACGGCAGCCATGGAGCAGGCACGCAGGGACCATGACGATGCCGAGGCGCGCATCTCTGCCGCCCAGGCGCTGCTCGACGAGGCCGAGAGCATCCATGCGACGCCCCAGCAGACCATCGACCTGCGCGACCAGGTCGCACGCGAGCAGGCGGACCTCGACCTGCAGCAGAGCGAGGTCGAGACGCTTGCCAGCGGCGAGCGCGAGCTGCGCCGTGCCACCCTGAAGTCTCGCCTGACGCTAGTCGCCGCCATCGTCGCCGCGGTCGTGCTGGTCATCGCCATCATCGTCGGCGTCGTGCTGGGCCGCCGCAACGCCGGACGCCCCACGCAGACCAGCGAGCAGCCAACCGCCACCCAAACCGCGAGGCCCAAGTCGAACACCACGGAAAAGGATGACGACAAGGACGAGGAGACTGACAAGGACGCCGACGACAGGGACGATGCCGACAAGGCCGACGATGACGACTCGGACGGCAACGGGACCATCGGAGGCTCCGCCGGCACGACGACCATTGGCTCTGGCAACGGCAGCCCAAGCGGCAGCAACACCACCAGCTCCGATGGTAGCTCCAGCTCCAGCAGCTCCAGCTCCAGCAGTTCCAGCTCCAGCAGTTCCAGCAACAGCGGGACGTCCACGTCGGGCTCGGGCGGCACGAATGGCACGACGGGATCAAGCACGACCGGCGGAGGAAGGAACTAGCGAAGCCTCGCGAGGGCTGCTGGCCCCAGAGCCTCCCGGCACGCGCCTACACCAGCAGCATCGCATCCCCGAACGAGAAGAACCGATAGCGCTCTTCGATGGCCGCCTGATAGGCGGCCATCACCTGTTCTCGAGTCGCAAAGGCGGAAACCAGCATCATGAGGGTCGAGCGCGGCACGTGGAAGTTGGTGATCATCGCATCTACCACGTGGAAGCTCGAGCCAGGCATGAGGTAGAGGTTGGTGGTCGCATCGGCGCGCACCACGATGTCGCCACGCCCCAGGACCGTCGACGAGTCCGGCACGGCCTCGAAGCGCCTGGCCACGACCGGGGGCTCCGCCGCCGGCGCATCGGCATCGAAGGCGCTCTCCAGCGAGCGCACCGAGGTCGTGCCCACGGCCACCACGCGCCGTCCCGCCGCCTTGGCCTCGTGGACCGCATCCACCACCGCCGGGGGTACGTGATAGCGCTCGGTATGCATGACGTGTTGCGCAGGGTCATCCTCCTCGACCAGGCGGAAGGTGTCGATGCCCACCTCCAGCTCGACCTCCTCCCAGCGGACGCCCCTCTCGCGCAGGCGGTCGATCAGCTGGGGCGTGAAGTGCAGCCCGGCGGTCGGCGCGGCGGCGGAGTGCTCCTCGCTCATGGCGTAGACCGTCTGGTACTTCTCGGGGTCTCCCTCGTAGTCGGTGATGTAGGGCGGCAGGGGCACGTGCCCGGCGCGGTGGATCGCCTCGTCCAGCGTCAAGTCGCCAGCCGGCTCGAAGCGCACCAGGCGGCCGCCGCGGCTGCCCTCGACGAAGTCGAGGATCTCGCCCTTCAGCACGACCGGCGCCGTGGCAGGCGCGTGGGCGCCACCGGGTCGGTACTGCACCACCGCGGCAGGCTTCAGACGCTTCCCGGGGCTGACCAGGCACTCCCACACATGGCCGAGCGGGTCGATGTCCTCCCGACGTCTCAGCAGAAGGGTCTCCGCGAGGGCACCAGTCGTCTTGCGGCCCACCAGACGCGCCGGCATCACGCGCGTGCGGTTGGCCACCAGCAGGTCGCCCGCATCGAGATAGTCGACGATGTCCGAGAACCTTCGATGCTCGACGCTGCCGTCGTCGCGATGCAGCACCAGCAGCCGGCACGAGTCGCGGGGCTCTGCGGGAGCCTGCGCTATCAGCTCGTCGGGCAGGTCGTAGTCAAAGTCGTCGGTACGCACGTCGCGCTCTCCTTGCCTGGTCGGTGTTCAGCGCACTGATTGTAGTGCAACGACCATCGCATGAGGACGTGGGCACACGGAAGGGGCCGTGCCCCACCGTCGCGCCTTGCGATGGGCGACGTGCACGCCAGCCACAAGGAATCGCTACCCCTGCCGCCCCGCCTTGCGGGCGTCTCGTGCCTCGTGGCGCTCGATGGCCGCCTCGGCGGCAGAGAACCGGCAGCCGCAGTAGTTCTGACGGTACATCCCCAGCTCGCGGGAGCGCACGGTCGCCTGGGGATACCATACGCGGAAGTCGCGCCAGACGGGCGTCAGGCCATAGGCGGGGGCAAGACGCGCAAGCACGTCCCGGCATACGTCGAACAGCTGGTAGGGAGAGACGACCAGTGTCGTGGCGACATGCCCGAACCCCAGCTCGCGGGCCACGCGGCAGGCCTCCGACAGGCGCAGCGCGTAGCATGCCCGGCACCTTGCCTCGCGGTCGAACCCCCAGCGCGCGACCGATGCCTCCCAACGTGCCCGGTCGTCCCCCGCCACCACGACGGGAACGTCCGCCACGTCGCGCGCCCATGCCTGCAACGTGCGAAGGCGCAGGTCATGCTCGTCGATCGGCTGGATGTTGGGGTTGGTCCAGCAGATGGTGGGACGGAACCCCTCCTCGCGCAGCAGGCGCAGCGGCTCCAGGGAGCAGGGGCCGCAACACGCGTGCAGCAGCAGGGGTGTTCCCTCGCTCGGCATCCCGTCTCGCCCCTACAGGCAGAATCCCACGATGACGCCCTGGCTGGCTGGCGCCTCACCCCACTTCGAGGGGTCACCGGACTCGTCAACCATGCGATAGTGCGCGTCCTTGCTTGCGGAGCACGAGCGCAGCCACCACGAGCTGCCCAGCGCCAGACCCCCATTGGGACCCACGGGGTCGATGCCCATCGCCTGGAAGCAGGCATACTGGCTGCCCTCTGCGTTCAGCACCGCGTTGTAGGCATCGCTGTTGCTGACGTCGGAGTCCCAGCGCCACGAGATGGGTCCGCTCACCTCGACGACCGAGGGTATCCACAGCCTGTCGAAGGTGGAGGTGACCGATTCGGTCGAGGTGGTGCGCCCCACGTTGTCGGTGCGCTTGTCCACCGCGACGACCAGGGGCGACAGCTCGGGATCCATCGCGGAGAAGGCCGCGGAATCCAACCACGAGCGCAGCTGCGACCCCTCCCATCCGCCGATGTTGTCGTCGTTCACCTTCATCTCGTGGCTGAGCACGATGTTCGAGGCCAGGAATGTCAGGCCGGCCTTCCCCTCGCCGTTGGCCAAGTCGTCATGGTAGACGTCGGCCAGCCGCATGGGCACGGTGCCCATGCCCGAGAAGACGACGTCCTTGGTCTGGGCGGACATGTTGCCCGCCTCGTCGACGAGATGGTATTCGCGCGCCAAGGCCAGCGCCTCGTCACGCGAGGCGCAGCGCGTCAGCTCCTTGCCAATGATGGACAGCTCCTGCCAGCTGTAGTCGGGCAGCGCCTCGCGGACCTCCGTGCCGGCGGCCCCCATGTCCGTGGCGTCGGGCTCCGAGCCCTGTTGCTCCGAACCCTCGACGAGGACGGCGTCCCCTCCCATCGGGGCGCCCGTGAGCCTGCGTCCCAGAATCCCCGACGCGAACCCTGCGATCACGACGCTGACCAGCAGGAACGCCACAACGGCAACGCCTATGACCAGAGTTCTGGAACGTCCTTCCGAGCTAGTCTGGTAGAACCTGTGCGGCAGCAGCTCGCGCCGGACGGGCACCTCCTTGCGGACGGCCGTGGGTCGGGTGGCGGCGTCGCGCGTGACCATCCGTTGCGTCTGCGAGGCGCCAGCCGACGCCCGTCCGATCTGCTGTGCCGTCGGGCGCGCGGTCGAAAGGGGTGCCCCACAGGCGCTGCAGTAGCGGTCGGCCGCCTCGTTGGCCGCACCACATGCGGGACAGGCAACCGTTGCCTCCTGTTCCATGATGCGCGCGCCGAGCAGCGTGGGAGACCCGCATGCCGGACAGAACTTCACCCCCTCGTCGAGGGGATGTCCGCAGTTCATGCAATAGATGGTCGACATATGGCCTCCGTTCTCGGACGCCAGGACGTGCGCCTGCGGTCGGCGTGGCGTTCGCCTGCCGTACCTACGCCAGCTCGCCCACGATCTGGTCGGTCGTCACGATGCGGGAGCCGAAGCACTTCACGAAGTGCTCGATGCCCGCCTCTTGGGTGCCACACAGGAAGGTCCGCGTCGCATCCTCGGGCACGATGGTCTGGTACCCCAGGTAGAAGGCATCAGCCAAGGAATGCAGGACGCAGATGTTGGTGTCGCAGCCCACCGCGATGAGCGTTCGCACGCCCAGCTCCCGCAGCAGCAGGTCCAGGTCGGTGCCGAAGAAGGCACTGTAGCGGCGCTTGGGCACGACGAAGTCGCGCTCGCCCGAACCCGCCTCGAGCTCGGGGAGGTTGGTCACCTTGCCGTGGATGCCATGGGCACCCCACAGCTCCAGCTCGCGGTCGAGGCCCTCGATGTGGTCATCGTTGGCAAAGATGACCGGCAGGCCCGCCGCACGCGCGGCACGGGTCACGCGCACGCAGTTCTCGTTGAAGAGCGCCTCGTCGTCCTGGGGCGCATAGACGCTGTCCTCCCCCGACGGCACGAGCACGTCGATGACCAGAAGCGCCGTGGTGTTCCTGTCGATGCCCATGTGAGCCTCCTCCCCTTCTCGTCGCCGCCGGCTACTCCGCCAGGGCGATGCCCATCAGCCAACCCCAGCGCGGGGTGACGGTGGTGCTGTAGAACCGGATCCATTCGTTGACGCTGATCGTGCGGATGTAGCCGATGTTGTCCATCATCATGCCGCCGCCGATGTAGATGCCGATGTGGCCATAGATGCGACCTGCCGAGGTGTGGCTATGGGTCGAGACGGCCACGATCATGCCAGGCTTGAGGTCGGCACGATTGGACGAGGTGGTCCAGGCGTTGTACATGTCGTTGGCGTTGCCGCCAGCGTAGGGATAGCCAGCGTTGCTGAAGACCATCGACACCCACATGGCGCACAGTCCCGAGCCGGGGCTGCCGGTGGACTTGCAGGACGCGACGATGCGCGCCTGGGAGCCCGTTGTCGTGCCATCCTCGTAGATGACGCTGGGGGTGGTGTCCTGCGCGCCCGACGAGGACGTGTCGGAGGTGGTCTTGGACGCAGCCTCCTCGGCGGCCTTCCTGGCAGCCTCCTCGGCGGCCTTGCGGGCCTCCTCCTCGCGCTTCTTCTGCTCCTCGCGCTCGCGCGCCAGCTGCAGGATCTCCTCGTCGCGCTTGGCGATGAGCTCCTGGACGTCCTCGTCCAGGCCCTCCAGGATCACCTGGACCTCCTCCTGCTTTGCCTGCATCTGGGAGAGCTGCTCCTCCTGGGTGGCACGCAGCGCCTCGAGCTGGCCCCTCTCCTCCTCGAGGTCGGCGCGATGCTGCTCGAGCTCGGCCTTCAGCCGCTCGACGTCCTCGATCAGCTGGCGGTCGTTCTCGGTGATCTTGTCCAGGTAGTAGACGTTCGACTCGAACTCCTCGAGCGAGTTGGACGAGAGCAGGGCGGTGACGGCGCCCTCGCCGCCCGCCTTGTAGGCGCTGCGCATGCGGCGCGACAGGCAGTCGCGCTTGTTGGTCAGCTCCTGCTCCTTCTCCTCGATCTGGGACTCGGTGTCGACGATCTGGGCATTGACGTCGTCGATGTTGGCGAGCGTTTCGGCCAGCTCCTGGGAGAGGGCCTCGTACTGGGTCGCAATCTCCTCCAGCTGGGCCTCGACCTCGTCGTACTTCTGCTGGGTCTCGGCCAGCTCGGCCTCGGTCTTGTCGATGTCGCCCTGCGTGATGGCGAGGGCATGCGTGTCGGGCAAGAGCGCAAGCGTCCCAGCTCCCAGAAGGAGCCTCAGCGCCGCTCTGCGCGATATGGGCGTGGGTTCCATGTCTCCCCTGTCCGTTTGAGCTGCGTATGAGACAACCGACGGTGGCAGCGCCGCCGCGCGGATAGCAGCTATGGTACCACGGAGTCGCCCCGAACCAATCGATAACGCCACATCCACACGCACCTGAGCGTTACCTGAGGGCCAGAGCGGCGGGGAGCGGTGATTCTTTGGGCGAGTGGGAGCCGTCAGCCCGGGATCAGAACAGGGGCGCGTTCCAGGCGGCGACCGAGATGCCCAGCAGCAGCATGCCCCAGCAGGCGATGACGATGGAGGGGGCGAAGGGAATCATGCGCATCGGCTCGGCGATGTCCTCCTCCATGGTCGCCCTGAGGTCGCGTGGCAGGGGCATGTCCGCGACGTCGCCGCCATCCCGTCCGGAGCCTCCCGCCACCTCGACGGCCAGGAGCTTGTAGGGACTGACCAGCCAGACGACCGTCCCCAGCCCGAAGGCCAGCGCGATGGCCAGCAACCCCTGCTGCCATCCCAGATACAGACCGACGACCGCCACGAGCTTGACCGTGCCCATGCCAGAGATGTCCCGTGCGAGCATGGCGTCGCTGAGGAAGACCGCGATGGCCAGGGGCACACCCAGGGCCAGGGCGCCGACGAGGGAGGAGGTCAGCAGGGCGGCGCCACCCTCTCCCCGCACGAAGAGCATCGCAAGGTAGGCGAGGCGCACGAGGACCGCGACGAACAGGCACGAGTTGCGGATGCTGTAGTCGATGAGCGAGGTGGTCGCGATGACCATCAGGACGAAGGCGAAGATGAGGACCTCGAGCGTCTGCATCGAGAGGCCATAGCGCAGGATGACGCTGGCAAAGACGCCTGCGCCGAGCAGCTCCGAGGTCGGATAGGCCATGCTCACCGGCTCGCCGCAATAGTTGCAGTTGCCACGCTGCGAGATCCAGCTGAACAGGGGGATGGTCTCACGCATCGTGAGGGGGTGGCCGCAGTGCGGGCAGTAGCTCCTGCCCAGGACATGCCGGTCGTTGGTCAGGCGCCACGCAACCGTGTAGGCCGTGCCGCCCGCAAAGAGGCCTGCGACAAGTGCACCAAACACGACCGCGACCGTCAGCCACGGCGTCTCGAAGAACATGATTCGATGTGCAGCCAGCATTGCCTACCGCTTCCTGGTGACTCGCAACCCGTCGTCAGCACGAGCGTCTTGAGGTTCTACGATAGCGCATCTGGACCCGAACGTGCGCCAGAAGGCGCCGCCGACGCCCCAAGTCCCCAACCTGCATCGCCAGTTCCCCTTGACGCCACGTGCGACCCAGCCGTCGACCAGGCGTCGCGTGACGGTCTCCCGTCAGTCGACGCTCTTCAGCGATTCGACCATGTCCACGCGGTCCAGCTTGTGCCGCATCGTCAGGATGACCAGGCCCGTGAACACCATCGTCAGGACGAAGGCATAGGCGAAGCTGGGCGGATGGATGCTGCGGCCGAACATGACGTAGTCGACCTCCGCGGTCGTCACCACGAAGCGCTCCAGGAGGACGCCGAAGGCCATCCCCAGCGCATCCCCCATGGCCGCAAGCAGCGCGATCTCGCGGAAGATGTAGGAGTAGACCTCCTGGCGGGTGAACCCCAGCACCTTGAGGCTGGCAATCTCCCGAATCCGCTCGCCTATGTTGATGTTGGTCAGGTTGTACAGCACGATGTAGGCGAGCGCGGCGGCGCTGACTATGAGCACGACCACGATCATGTCGACGACCGACAGCATGTTGCGATACATGTTGATGGTCTCGTCGGAGAAGATGACGGTCGAGACGCCTTCCATGTCGTGCAGGTCATCGGTGATGCGTTGGCGCACGTCATCGTCGGCGGTGGTCGAGGCGTAGATCGTCGAGTAGACCGGCACGCCGTCATCGATGGCCGCCCAGGCATCGCGACCCACGTAGACGAGGTTCGCGACGTAGTTCTCGGTGACGCCCGTGACCGTCAGGGGATGCCCATCCCCCACCGCGTTGCCGACATCGTCCTGGTCGTACAGGATGATCTGGTCCCCCACGTCCAGCCCATACTTCAGGGCGAGCTTCTCGGTCACCAGCACGGCGTCGCCATCCATCACGAGCGGACGCTGGCTCACGCGGTTGCGGAAGGTGATAGCCCGCGCCATCGCCTCGTCGTCACGGGGGATGACGACGCTGACGAACATCGTCTCGTTGGTCCCCTCGACGCCAGCCTGCATGTTCTCCTGCTGCACCCGAACGATGCCCGACACCTCCCCGCTGTCCTCCAGATACCGACACACGCGGCGGACGTCCAGCTCCATGGCGTTGTCATCGAGCCCGACCGTCGTGTCGAAGTGGATGATGGGACCGTACTGGCGGTCGATGATGTCCCAGATGGAGTCATGCAGGCCGAATCCCACGAGCAGCAGCGCCGCACAGCCCGAGATGCCGATGACCGTCATCAGGAAGCGCCGCTTGTAGCGGAAGAGGTTGCGGAAGGTGACCTTCCAGGTGAAGGAGAGGCGGCCCCAGACCGGAGCGATGCGCTCCAGCAGGATGCGCTTGCCCGCCTTGGGTGCGCGCGGCAGCATCAGGGCAGCTGGCACCTCGCGCAGGCTGGACACGACGGCACCCCAGGTGGCCAGAAGCGTCACGCCCACGCCGAGGCCTCCCGCGGACAGGGCGATGCGTGCGTCGATGGGCAGCGGGAAGGGGTGCATGGGCACCGTGTATATGATGGAGTAGGCGCTCATGACGATGAAGGGCAGCACCTGGGACAGAACGAGCACGCCCACCGTCGCCCCGACGACACCCGCGACGCCCGCATAGGCAAGGTACTTTGCGGCGATGGCCGTCGTCGAGTAGCCCAAGGCCTTGTACGTTCCTATCTGCACGCGGTCGTCCTCGACCATGCGCGTCATGGTCGTCAGGGACACCAGGGCCGCCACCAGGAAGAAGATGAACGGGAAGACCGCCGCGATGGAGTCCATGCGTCCCGCGTCGGCATGATAGGTCGCCGCCCCCTCGCTCTGGGTGCGGTCGAGGGCATAGATGTCGGGCAGCTCGATCTCGTCAATCTCGCGCTGGGCGTCCTGGAGCTGTGCGAGGGCGTCGGCAAACGACTCGTCCGCCTCCGCCCTGCCGTCCTCGTACTGCGCGAGGCCGTCGGCGTACTGCTCGCGGGCGTCGGCAAGCTGGGCACGTGCGTCCTCCAACTGGTCATAGGCATTGGCCAGCTGGGTGGCCGCGTCGGCAAGCTGGCGCTGCGCCTCGCGCCTGCCCTCGGCCAGCTGGGCGCGCGCCTCGTCCAGCTGGCGCTGGCCATCGTCAAGCTGGGCCCGTGCCTCCCGTGACTGGGCCCGACCGTCGTCTATGCGCTTGCGGCCGGCTTCCAGCTGGGCCTTGCCGTCCTCCAGCTCCTTGCGTCGCGCCGCAAGCTCGGCGCGACCGGCGTCCAGCTCGGCACGGCCGGCGTCAATCTGCGCCTGCGCGTCCTCCAGCTGCCTGCGGGCGGCGTCGCGCTGCCCCGCCAGGGTGGCATCCCCCGTCGCGATGCCCGCGTCCACCTGGTCCTTCACCTGCTGGGTGGCGGCGCTGACATAGCCGACGGAGCCCGCGGCGCCCTCGCGCAGCTGGGCGACCAGGGCCTCGAGGGCAGGACCGTCGTCGGGGGGAACGCCCTCGACGGCAGCGAGCACCCCGGCCAGCAGGAACTCGACCTGACCAGCCAGCTCCCTGCCCTCGGCGCCGATGAGGTCCGAGTCGGAGAGGGACCCGGCGGCGGCCACGCCCTCCCCCAGCTGGGAGCGCAGGGCGTCGAGCTGCTCCGGGGTGGGAGGGGCATCCGACCCGGCAAGGTCCTGCACCGACTGCAGGGCAGCCATGCAGGTGCCCAGGTCCGTGCTCGCCTGCGCCAGTGGGGCACGTTGGGCCGCCCATGTGGCGGCACCCTCCTCGAGCTGGGCCTCGGCAGTCGTGCGCGAGTCGTCCAGCTGCGCCTGTGCGGCGTCCAGCTCCGCCGCCCCCTTGTCGATCTCGGACTGGGCCGCGTCGATCTGGGCCTGGCCGTCCCTCAGCCTCCCCTCGGAGGCGGCAAGCTCGGCCTCCCCTGCCGCCAGCTCCCGGTCCCCCGCCTCCAGCTGGGCACGCCCCTCGTCGATGCTCGCCTGGTTGCGTTCGATCTCTGCCGCCGCATCATCCAGCTGCGCGATGGTGCTTGCCCGCTGCCGTTCGTAGGTCGCCAGCCCGTCGGCGTAGCGCGCCTCCCCGTCGGCCAGCTCCGCCTCACCGTCGGCAATCTGGGAGGCCGCGTCGTCCAGCTCGCGCCTCGCATCCGCCAGCTCGCGCTCCACGCGGTCCTTCTCGTCGTGGTACTCGTCCCACTTCTCGTCGAGGGTCGCCTGCGCCTCGGCCTGCAGGTCCTTCTGACGCGCTGACGACAGGCTGGAGGAGAGGTCCTCCAGACGACCCTTGGTCGCACCAACCACCTGCTCGTATGCATCCGACTCGCTCAGCTCGTCGACGGCGTCAGCCACGGTCAGGTAGATCTCCGTGTAGGGAGCATCCTCCGCAAGCGACGCGGGTGCGACGTAGAGATACTGGTCGATCATGCCCGCACCGAGCGTCGTCGAGCCGAAGCTGCCCGTATAGGGGTAGTTCGACGAACTCACCGTCCCCACGATAGTCAGCTCGTCGACGTCCAGCAGGTCTGACAGGTCGGTCGCGCCGTAGAGCAGCTCGACGCCGTCCCCGATGCCGTAGTCGTCACGCGAGACGTCGGCGCTGACGACGCACTCTCCCCGCCCCTCTGGCCAGCGTCCCTCCACCAGCCGCGGTCGGTTGAGGTAGCTCGGCTCGTCCGACGCGACTGCGAAGCGTCCCTCGGCGCGGCTTCCCCCGGCCAGCACGGGATCGAGGGAGCTGATGCGCACGGCCACCTGCTCGTTGCCGAGACGCGCCATCGCATCGCAGGTCAGGGACCCCATCACGTGCTCGACGCCCTCGATGGACGCCACGCGCCCGAGGTCCTCGTCGCCGAAGCCCAGCGTGGATATCAGCCGCACGTCCCAGAGGTTGGTGCCGTCGTAGAAGCGGTCGGCGTCGCCACGCATGTCCGGGCCGCACATCTGCAGGCCCGCATAGAAGCCACAGCCCAAAGCGACGATGCCCATGATTGCCAGGAAGCGGCCCAAGGACCCGTGCACGCTGCGGAGGATGTCTGTCGCAAAGGCGCTGCGCATGACGACGCTACCACTCCACCAGCGACGCGTCGGTGGGGTGGGGGTTGGTCACCACGCGACGCGCCTGCCCCTCGCGCACCTCGATCACCCGGTCGGCAATCTGGGTGAAGGCAGTGTTGTGCGTCACGATGGCCACGGTGCGCCCGGTGGAGCGGCAGGTGTCCTGCAGCAGGCCCAGGATCTGCTTGCCCGTGACGTAGTCGAGGGCGCCGGTCGGCTCGTCGGCCAGCACGAGCTTTGGGTTCTTCGCCAACGCACGCGCAATGGCGACGCGCTGCTGCTCGCCACCCGAGAGCTGGGCTGGGAAGTTGTCCCTGCGCGCGGCGAGGCCCACCTGGGCCAGGACCTCGTCCGCAGGCAGCGGATCGCGACAGATCTGGCTGGCCAGCTCCACGTTCTCGCGCGCCGTGAGGTTCTGCACCAAGTTGTAGAACTGGAAGACGAAGCCGATGCTATGGCGACGGTACTGCGTCAGCTCGCGTTCGCCGAAGGAGCTGATGAGCTGCCCGTCAAGGGTGATCGTCCCCGACGTCGGGGCATCCATGCCACCCAGCATGTTGAGGACGGTGGTCTTGCCCGCCCCGGAGGGCCCCACGATGACAACCAGCTCGCCCCGCTCGATGTCGAAGCTCATGCCGTCGACGGCGTGCACCTCGATGTCGCCCATCTGGTAGGTCTTCCTCACATCGCGAAACTCGACGAACGCCATCTCAGCACGCCTCCCCTCGGCACCGCCCCGGCAGAGCATGTCCGAAAAGCCCTGCACGAATCCCATTGTGGCGCATTCTTGCCCACCCGGTGGCTGCAACGTGCGGGGAGCACACGAATGACCGAGAGGGGTCGCGACCTTGCGGAAGCCGAGCCCGCCAATCGTTGCGCGTGGCGGGGCGAACGGGACCTCAGACCGCGAAGGCGCACAGCGTCGTCGGCGTCAGCAGGTGCCCCAGCATGACCGGCGCGTTCGACTCGTCGCAGATGACGCCCCGGATGCTGTAGAGCGGCTCCCCCACGGGAACCCCCAGCGTGTCAGCCATGTCGATGCTCGCGCGCACCACTTCCAGGATGCGGCTTGCACCCCTCGTGGGACGAATGCCCGTCGTGCGCGAGAGCGTCTGGGACAGGTTCGGCTCGTCCAAGTCCTCTTCGCCCAGACGGGAGCAGCGGTCGTAGGGCATGACGAGCGTCTCGTAGAACACGGGCACGCCATCTGCCGTCAGCAGGCGCCGAAGCAACAGGAGGTCGTCGTCGTCGGAAAGCCCGAGCATGCCCTTTGCCTCGGTGTCTCCCGACACGCGTGCGCACTCCAGGACGAGGGCCTCCGCCACCAGGCCAGACTCCTCGCACAGCATCACGAAGCTTTGGTCATCAGAGAAGGACAGGGTCTTGCGCACCAGGCGCGCACGGTTGACGTAGGTCCCCTTGCCCTGACGCTTGGTGAGGTAGCCCTCGTTGGACAGCTCCTCCACCGCACGTCGGATGGTGATGCGGCTGACCGAGTACATCTCGGAGAGCTCGGCCTCCGACGGAATCTTCTGGTTGGGGCGGTAGCGTCCCGACTCGATGTCCTGCCTGATGTCATCCATCACCTGTTGGTACAGTGGCGTGAGCGAACCCCCTGCAAGCTTCACGAGCGACAACCCCTCTGGATAAAACGAGCCAACTATTAACCTCTATATGATATTACGATAATCACGTATGTCTTTATTCGATAACAAAGCTCTCGAAAACAAGCATCCCGCCCATCTTCCACGCAGGTTCCGCTGGATTTCCCCCGAACGGCGCCTTCGGCCGACGCCGCTCCCCTGACCTCAGCAAACGCGGTATCCTTGCATCTCGCAGCTCTTCGCAGACCAAGGAGGTCATCATGTTCAACAAGGCCACCGACAAGCGCGTTGCCATCTTCCTCGCCGACGGCATGGAGGAGATCGAGGCCCTGACCGTCGTCGACCTGCTCTATCGCGCCGGCATCCCCTGCGAGTCCGTCTCCATCACCAACACCAACGTCGTCACCTCGTCCCACGACGTCAGCGTCGTCTGCGACCGCGGCATGGACGACACGCGCTTCGACTTCGATGACTACGACATGATCGTCCTGCCCGGCGGCATGCCCGGCACGCTCAACCTCCAGGAGTGCGACGCGCTGACCGACCAGGTCGCCCAGTACCTCTCCGACGGTCGCCAGGTTGCCGCCATATGCGCGGCGCCGACCATCCTGGCAAGGCTCGGCCTGCTCCAGGGTCGCCATGCCACGTGCTTCCCCGACCTGCAGCCCGTCCTCGTCGAGAACGGCGCCATCCTCGAGCAGGACCAGGTCGTCGTCGACGGCAACCTCATCACCAGCAAGGGCATGGGCACCGCAATCCCCTTCGGCCTGGCCATCGTCGCGCACTATCTGGGTCAGGAGGTCGCCGACGACCTGGCCCGCAAGATAGTCTTCGCGGACTAGCCCGGGTCGTCGCAGCGCATGCGCACCGTCCGCCAGCGACAGTACCTCTGCATAGACCTCAAGTCCTTCTACGCCAGCGTCGAGTGCGTCGCCCGGGGTCTGGACCCCATGGCCACGCGCCTCGTCGTCGCCGACCCGACGCGCACCGAGAAGACCATCTGCCTCGCCGTGTCCCCCGCCCTGAAGGAGCTGGGGGTACGCAACCGCTGCCGCGTGTTCGAGATTCCCAAGTCCATCGACTACCTGACGGCGACACCGCGCATGGCCTTCTACATCCAGCGCTCGGCCGACATCTACGAGGTCTACCTGCGCTACGTCGCGCCAGAGGACATACACGTCTACTCCATCGACGAGGCCTTCCTCGACGTGACCAACTACCTTTCGCTCTACGGGTGCACGGCCCGCGAGCTGGGCGAGCGCATCAGGGAGGACGTCGTCGCCTCGACGGGAATCCCCGCAACCTGCGGTCTGGGCACCAACCTGTACCTGGCAAAGGTGGCGCTCGACATCACCGCCAAGCACAGTCCCGGCTTCTTCGGCGAGCTGGACGAGGAGCGCTACCGTGCGACGCTCTGGGCCCATCAGCCCATCACCGACTTCTGGCGCGTCGGCGCAGGAACGGCGAAGCGCCTGGAACAGATGGGCATCCACACGATGGGGCAGTTGGCCATGAGCCCCACCGAGCCCATCTACCAGGCCTTTGGCATCGACGCGGAGATCCTCATCGACCATGCCTGGGGCATCGAGCCGGTGACCATAGCCGACATAAAGGGCTACCGCCCCTCCAGCCACTCGCTGTCCGCGGGTCAGGTGCTGGGCTGCGACTACGACTACGAGGGTGGCCTGCTGGTGGCGAAGGAGATGGCCGACCAGCTGGCGCTGGAGCTGGTGGACAGCCGCCAGGTGGCCCGGGCCGTCTCGCTGGCGGTCGGCTACCGCGCGACCGAGGAGGAGCGCCAGGCGGCACAGGAGTCAGGCGCGACCGGCTGGCGACGCCTCATGCGCATGCGCGAGACCTCCGCCTCGGGAATGCGCGCCTTTCCGGCGCACACCGCCTCCAGCGAGGCCATCCGTCGCGAGGTCGAGGCGCTCTTTGCCGAGATCGTGGACCGTAGGCGCCCCATCCACCGCATCACCCTGTCACTGGGCGACGTCGCCCCAGACGATGCCGCCGGGCTGCAGATGGACCTCTTCGCGGACCCGGCCCAGCTCGAGCGGGAGCACCGCAGGCTCGAGGCGGTCAACGCCGTGCGTCGCAAGTTCGGCAAGAACGCGATGCTGCGGGCCATGGACCTGCTGCCGGACGCGACGGCGCGCGAGCGCAACCAGCAGATTGGGGGGCATCGCAGTGGCGAGTGAGCGACCGGGGCGCGACGAGGTATGGGATCCCATGCACTACGGGCACCCACGCATGCCGCTGGAGGAGCGGGCGAAGATCTTCATGCCCTTCGACCCGCTGCGCGGCTTCCGCGACGAGCTGCGGCGCAGGGAGCAGCTGCTGGAGCTCAGCCAGCATCACGAGCCATGGTTGCCCGAGGACGAGCGAGGAGACGAACCCGAGGACTGACGAGGTGCCAGCGACCGACAGGCAGGCCGGGCGACCGTGCCGCCGAACGAGCCACGACTCCCGACGTCACTCGCTTCGCAGCGCCTCGACCGGGTCGCGGCGGGCGGCGGCCGACGAGGGGATGAGGCCCGCCACCAGCGTCAGGACCACACTGATGCCCACCAGCCCCAGCGCGCTCGTGTAGGGCAGCTGCATGATGTCGGGCACGCCCCGCGTCTCGAGGATCAGGGCGTTGACCGGCACCGATGCGATGTAGACCACGAGCACCGCCAGGACGCCGGCGATGAAGCCCTCGATGACCGTCTCGGCGTTGAAGACGTTGGCGACGTTGGCCTTCGAGGCACCCATCGCGCGCAGGATGCCAATCTCCTTCTTGCGCTCCAGCACCGAGATGTAGGTGATGATGCTGATCATGATGGAGCTGACCACCAGGGAGATGGACACGAAGGCGATAAGCACCAGCGAGATGGTGTTGACGATGTCGGTGACCGAGCCCATCAGCGCTCCCACCAGGTCCGTGTACTGGATGGCCGAGTCCTCCTTGCCCTCTGCCTCCATGCGCTCGTTGTAGGCGTCGATGATGTCGAGGACGCTCTCCTTAGCTGGGAAGTCGATGGGATAGATGGAGATGGACTCGGGACTGTCCCTCTCGGCATAGCCCAGCTTGGACAGGTTCCCCTCGTAGGTCAGCTCCTCGGCATTCATGTAGTTGGTCAGGAGCGAGGTCAGGTCCTCCTGCGTCATGTTGAAGTGGATGGCTCCGGCAAACGCCTCCGCATCGACCGAGAAGGCGTTCTGCATCGCGGAGGAGAGCTGGTCCATCTGGCCGGACAGTTGGCTCGTGATGGCGCCCGAGATCGCGGAGCCCATCTGCGCGCTCGCTGCGGCCATCTGGGTCTGGAGGGCACGGGCCATCTGGGTCGCCATCACCTGGGCTGCCTGGCCCATCAGCGTCGAGAGCTGGGTCGCCAGATAGGGCGCGAACTGGTCGGTCATGTAGGAGGTCATCTGGGACGAGACCTGCCCGGCCAGGGCAGGACCCAGCGCGGACGTCAGCTCGCTGGTCAGGCTCGACAGGCGCTTCTGGGCGGACTCCGTCTGCAGGTAGGCACTCACCAGCTTGGAGGCGTCAGCCCCGTCCTCCCCCTCCCCCACCAGCTGGTCGGCGTTCTGTATCATCCATGCGGCAAGGTCGGCAGACAGGTCCTTGGTCGCCTGGTCTATCAGCCCGCGCTGCTCGTCGATGACCCCGGAGAGGTCCACCATGGAGGAGAGCGCATCGAGGTCGACCGTCGGGACACCAGCCGCGATTGCCGCGATGGCCTCCTGGGGCGACATCGCCGGGTCCACATTTGCCAGCGCCTCCCCCATATAGGGCACGAGCTGATCGGTCAGGTAGCCGCTGAGCGCAGCGCCGACCTGGGCGGCCTCCTCCGTGGGCATGGTCTCGCCGAGGTCGCTGACGACCGAGGCGACGATGGTCTGGGCGGACCCCTCCTGCAGATAGCGACCCGCAAGCTCCGGCAGCCTCGCCGCAAGCTCGGCCACCGACAGGTCGACGACGTCCTGGTTGGGAAGCCATGACATGAAGTCGCCGGCGAGGTCGCCCGCCCCCTGGACAAGGCGGTTGCGCTGGTCGTCGGTCAGCGAGATGTCCGAGAGCGTGATGCCGCCCATCGACGAGGGCTGCGGCGCACCCGCCAGGATGGAGGTCATGGTGTCCGCATCGAACAGCGACGCTATCTGGCTGGTGTCCATGTCGGAGAGGTCGAGGTTCGACAGGTCCATGCTGCCCGCCAGCGCGGAGAGGTCCATTCCCGACAGGTCGAGGCCCGACAGGTCCATGCCCTCGCCCATCCCCGAGAAGGCGCTCTCGTCGAAGGAGAACGCCGCCTTCAGGGCCTCCTCGTCCACCGAGAAGACCGACTCCATGTCGAAGTCGCGGCTGTCGTCATCCTGCAGCTCCTCGAAGGTCTTGCCCGTGAACACGTCCACATCGCGCTTGCCCAGCTGCTCCCTGACGATCTGCGAGTCGGCGACGTGCTCCATCAGGTGGAAGGTCAGCGCCGAGGTGTAACCGATGCCCTCGGGCACCCCCGACGAGCTGGCATTGTCGCTGCGCCGGACGATGCCGACCACATGCAGGTCGACGCCATCAGCGATGACCTGGTGCATGTAGTCCCTGTCGCCGGTCATGTCGGTCCAGGTGCCCTGCTCGTCGTTCCTCTGATAGAGGTCGCTTGCGGGCACGACGGAGAAGTGCAGCGCCATCGCATCGTCGAGCGTGAACTCCTCCTCGTTGTGTGGCACCTCGACCGTCTCGCCCGCCAAGGCCTTGGTCGTCATGTCGTCCATGACCTTGGTGTCGTATACCCCCAGGCTGTAGAGGGTGTAGTCGGTGATTCCCCCGTCGCGCCCCAGGATGAACACGCACTCGTCGTAGGATTCGGGCCAGCGCCCCTCCACCACCTCCATGGACTGCTCCAACAGGCGCCGGTCGTCCAGCAGCTCCGTGAAGGAGGACATCGACTGGCCGCCCAACAGCGCCGAGCCAGAGAAGCCGTTGGTCAGCGTGCGGCTCATGCGCGAGGGGTTGAGCCGCGTGACGCCTGCCGAGGTGTCGCTCTTGTATATCTGCGGAGTCAGGCCGTAGGTGTACTGGATGCTGTTGACATAGGGCTCGATGCCCGACTCGCCGCTCTCGATATAGGCCTTGAACGAGCGCAGGTCGTTGCTCTTCACCTGGGCGAACATGTCGGCCACAACCGTGTGCTGGGAGATCAGGCGCTCGTTGGGCTCCTCCGCCTCCGCCTCCCCCTCCTCGTCGACGGCCATGTTGGCCATCATCATGCTGGACAGGTCGAAGCTGCTCTTGGTGATGGTCAGCGGGTAGCTCGAGAGGGCCTCCTCCTCGGTCCGGGCTATGTAGTCGTTGACGCCGTTGGACAGCGCGAGGATGGCGGCGATGCCGATGATGCCGATCGACCCGGCGAATGCCGTCATGAAGGTACGGCCCTTCTTGGTCATCAGGTTGTTGAACGAGAGCGCGAGGGCCGTGAGGAACGACATCGACGCGTGCCGGGTGGCATCGCTGACGCTCTTGGCCGGCAGCACCCCCGGCGTCGTGGGGTCGTCGACGAGCGGGTCGGTGTCCCCCTCGATGCGACCGTCGCGCAGGCGGATGATGCGCGTGGCGTACTCCTCGGCGAGTTCCGGGTTGTGCGTGACCATGACGACCAGGCGATCCTGGGCGATCTCCTTCAGCAGTTCCATCACCTGGATGCCCGTGTCGGTGTCCAGCGCCCCGGTGGGCTCGTCGGCCAGCACGATGTCGGGGTCGTTGACCAAGGCGCGCGCGATGGCGACGCGCTGCATCTGGCCACCAGACAGCTGGCTGGGGCGCTTGTCGGCATGCTCTGCCAGGCCCACCCGGTCGAGCGCCCGCAGGGCGCGCCTGCGACGCTCCGACGCGGCGATGCCCGCCAAGGTCAGCGCCATCTCGACGTTGGCTATCACCGTCTGGTGCGGAATCAGGTTGTAGCTCTGGAAGATGAAGCCGATGCGATGGTTGCGGTAGGCGTCCCAGTCCTTGTCGGTGTAGTCGCGCGTGGAGACCCCGTTGATGACGATGTTCCCAGAGTCCGCATGGTCCAGGCCACCCAGGATGTTGAGCATGGTCGTCTTGCCCGAGCCGGATGGGCCCAGGATGGCGGCGAACTCGTTGTCCCGGAACGAGACGCTCACGTCATCGAGGGCGACCTGCGTGAATGACGCCGTCGTATAGGCCTTTCGGATGTTGATCAGCTGGAGCATGGCAACCTCGGTCGCGGGGCAAGGGAACCAAAGTAGATGTTAGACTACCCAAACCATCTTGGCGATAGAACCAAATATAATGAGCATTAGGCAAGCCCCAAGTCATCCCATGACGGAGAGTCCGGCCAGACGGGATGATGCAGTGTGGGGCAAAACGGCAAAACGTCGCATCCGCACCTCGCCGTGTACCTGAAAACCATTTATCATGTAAAGCCGAAACAGCTGAGACGCCCTCGTTTACGGAAAGACCGACATGGCAGCTCAAACGACACCACGAACAAGACGCAGGCGCAGGCCTGCAGACCCCATACCCAGAGAACAGAGCCCCGCAGCCTCCCGCAGGCGCCGGTCCGCAGACCCGTCGGCCCGGGACCAGGTTCCCACGCCCTCCCGCAGGCGCCGGCAGGCGACGAGGGAGCGCGGCCGCGTGACCTCGCTCGATGGCTTCCGCGCCCTTGCCATCGCCGCCGTCCTCTTCTATCACCTCGACGTGACCTGGCTGCCCAGCGGCCACATCGGCGTCATCATGTTCCTCGTGCTGACGGGCTACCTCGTCACCTCGTCGCTGCTGCGCCGCATGTCGGACGGCATCTCGGGCATAGGCACCTTCTGGCTGGGCAGGCTGGGGCGCCTCTGGCTGCCCATGGCGCCGATGGTCGCCCTCGTCGTGCTCTCGTGCGTCGCGTTCGACCACGTGCTGCTGACCAAGGCCCGCCCCGACATCCTGCCCGCACTGGGTCTCTTCGAGAACATCAGCTACATCGTGCGCAACCTGTCCTACTTCGAGCAGATCGGCGGGCCCTCGCCCCTCACGCACCTGTGGTACCTGGGGATCGACGCCCAGTTCAGCCTCGTCTGGCCGTTGCTGATGTTCCTCTTCATGGCGGTCCTTCCCTCCCGCAGCACCACCAGGAGGCTCTCCCTGGCGCTTGCGGTGGCCTCCGCCGTCGCAATGGGCGTCATCTACGGGCCCGATGGCAACGTGACGCGCGTCTACTATGGTCCCGACACGCGCGCCTTCGCGCCACTGCTCGGCGCCTGGCTCGCCTTCGTCGCCCCGCTCGGGAAGCGTCCCGCACGCGACCTGCGCGACCTCATCGAGTCGCAGAGGCTGGCCATCGAGCTGGCGGCATGGGTCTCCCTGGTCGCCCTCGTCCTGGCCATGGTGTTCGTGCAGGACACCTCCGCCCTGCTCTACCGCGGGGGAATGTTCGTCTGCGCGCTGCTGTCTGCCGTGGTGGTGGCAGCCCTTGCCTTGCCCGGAGGCGCCCTCTCGAAGCTGCTGTCACTGCCCCCGCTCGTATGGCTCGGTTCGCGCTCGTACGGCATCTACCTCTGGCACTACCCGCTCATCCAGCTGTTCCATGCGGCCAACAACGGCACGCCCCTCTGGAAGGTGCTGGTCGTCGTGGCCCTGAGCCTCGCCGCGGCGGAGCTGACGTATCGCATGTTCGAGCAGCCCATCTCCCAGCATACCTTCATCCTCAGGGTCACGGACCAACTGACGCGCGGCAGGGCATCCCTCGCCACCCCCACGGGCATCGCCTGCATCGTCCTGGCCATCGTGCTGGTGGGCGATGGCGTTGGCCTGGCGATGATACCCGACGAGACCCTCGTGCCCGAGGAGGCCATCGTCAGCACCGGCGAGGCAGCGGACAAGGCGATGGACCTCACGGAGAGCACCCCGAAGAAGGTCTTCGACGGCGACCTCACCGTCGCCGAGGCGGTGCTGCACGCGCCTGAAGAGGAGCGCGATGCTGGCGGCTATGACCCCGTGCTCATCGGGGACTCGGTGCCGGGAGATGCCGAGTACTACTGGCGCGCGGCCTGTCCCGACGGCCTGATGGACAGCTATGTGGGCCGCCGTCCCGACCAGGCGGTCACCGTCCTCGACGAGTACCTCGCCCAGGGCGTCGTCGGAAAGATCGTCATCCTGCAGGCCTTCTCCAACACGCCGGTCACCAACGACGACCTCGAGCACATGATCTCCGCCTGCGGACCGGACCGCATCATCTACCTGGTGAACGTACGCATTCCCGAGTCGGAGCAGACCCAGATCAACCGCACGCTGGCGGCGTCTGCCAAGGCCCACGACAACGTGCACCTTATCGACTGGTACGCAGAGAGCGACGGCAAGGGCGACTGGATCTATCCCGACGGGGAGCACCTCACCCCGACCGGCCAGCCCGAGTACGTCAACCTGATCGTACGGTCCATCGCCGACGACTTCGCGAGCATCGGGGGTACCGTCACGCGCCGCTCCGAGGACAAGACGACCGCGACCGGAAAGTCGGTCGTCGAGGGCAACCCCACCGCCAGCGGATCGGGCGACTCCTCATAACTGGTCGCCTCCGAAGGATCGACCGCTGGCGCAGGGAGTGCTGACGCACCGCCCCGCAGGCTGGCAACCCATGTCGGATCCCTGCCCGCATCTGCCTGATGACGCAGCACGCGCCTACGGCAGATGCGGGCATTTCCGTTTGAGCGGACACCCCACCCTGCCCAAGCCGCCTTTGCCCACATTTACGGCGCCTCTGGGCTGATGGGGGTTTACCATGGGTTGCAGTGTGCACATCTGCGAAGGAGAACCCCATGCTTGATTTGCTCATCCCGTTTCTGCTCGCCCTCACCCCCATCATCTGGCTCGTCATCGCACTCATCGGCCTCAAGCAGCAGGCCTGGCTCGCCAGCCTCGAGTCAATGGCCGTCGGCGTCGTCGTGGCGATGGCCTATTGGCACATGGCACCCATCAACGTGGCAACCGCAGCCCTCGAGGGCTTCCTCTTTGCCTTGTGGCCCATCGTCATCGTCATCATCGCCGCGGTGTTCACCTACAACCTCTGCGTCAGCACGGGAGCGATGGAGACCATCAAGGCCATGCTGACCTCGGTCTCGTCTGACAAGCGCATCCTCACCATCCTCATCGCCTGGTGCTTCGGCAACTTCATGGAGGGCATGGCCGGATTCGGCACGGCCGTGGCCATTCCCGCCAGCATGCTCATGGCGCTCGAAATCGACCCGGTCACCTCGATCCTGGTCTGCCTCATCGCCAACGGCGTCCCCACGATGTTTGGCTCGGTCGGCATCCCCACCACCACCCTCGCCACGCAGACCGGCCTCGACGTGCTGCAGCTATCCTTCGTGCAGGCCCTGCAGGTCTCACCCTTCGTCATCCTCTGCCCCATGTCCGCCCGCGTGTCTCTCTCCCGGTCCGCGAACTCCTTCTGATACTTCTTCAGCGGAAGGATGTCCATTGAATGGAAGGTGAGGAGCCTCTCCTCGATCTCCTGGAGCTTCTCCTCCTGCTCCGCGTACTGGTACTCGTCCAGCTCACGGATCTGTTCGTCGAACATGCGGGTATTGTAGCGGGCCTCCAGGGATTTGCGGTCAAGCTCTATCCTGGTGGAACCCAGCAGGATGCGTACGTTTTTGCGGCTCTCCGACACCCGGTCATTGAACCAGAGGATCTCATTGTCCGGGCAGTCGCCGGAAAGGCCGACGTGGTCCTCCTCGATGAGCATCTCCCTCGGGTCCATGCGCGCCTGGAACTCCACGTTGATCTCGTGGGAAAA
>CACYWP010000030.1 GCA_902778135.1 uncultured Coriobacteriaceae bacterium | reverse complement strand
TCTCCTTCCGGTCGATACTGGGAGGAGCGTATCCCACGGCATGTCGGGGGGTGACATTTTCGCTCAACGAGGGGGTGACATTTTCGCGCGTCGAGGACAATATAGTATTTATGGCGCCAAAACCGTGTGACACCAGCACGTCGTTTACCTGCGACGTTGCAAAGCGGATCCGGCGTCTCGGTGGCCGTTTCTCCAAACCTCGAAACCGTAATTGCCGATCGTCGATTTTCTTCAGGTTAGCGCCCCATCTGCTCACGCGAAAGGGCGTGATGCCGGAATCGCCGGCCATCTTGCGCGCGAACGACGCACCATGGACGATGGAATTCGTCCGAAAGAGGCCATCTTGTTCAAGGTTTCTGTCAAAGGAGTCGCCATCGATCACGGCAGATACCTCCTGCGCGTGAACGAGCGCGGGGAGTACGAACTGCTGGGCGGCAAGCTCGAGCACGAGGATGCAAGTCTCGCCTGCCGCGTGCACCAAGGAGTTCCTCGAGGAGTCGGGTGTCGTCGTTGAGCCAAGGGAAGCGCTCGAGCCTTGGTTCTACGTTTTCGGGGACCGGGCGGTTCTTATCGTGCCGATGGCCTGTGACGTGGTAAGCGTTCCCGATAAGCTGTTCGACCAAGACGGTGGACACCTGGAATGGGTGGGCGACAAGCGTCTTGGCGACATCAGGTTGCCGGGGAGCTACCTGGCTTCCATTCGCAGGGAGCGGCCGGGCCTCATGCGATATGCCGGCAACCCGGGTCCCCCCTACCCTGACGACCTGTTTCGCATCGAGCTGGTGGTTCGCCACCCGGGCGGCGAGGAGTGCCATGCGGTGGATGAGGCGTGCGACCTTGCCGAGCTGCTCGGTTCTCTCGGCTGGCCAGACGCGCAATTCCACACGGTTGACTACGGCGGTGGCTCAGGCCTCCGGGTGGTGTTCTGGGCCGACGCATGAGCACGGGACACGCACGGCCGCGCTAACCAACCCGTGCTTCCCCGCCCACCGCACAACCCTGGTTGCGGCAGGGAGCGCCAACCAGTTCCGTTTCCTGTTAAAGTGCAGAAGGCACAGCCGACACCAGTCCCCTCGCATGGAGGTGCCAGCTTCAGCAGCCCCTAGGCTTACCTCGCCCCTGTCGTAAGAAGCACGAACCTGTCCCCCATCCCTCCAAGGAGCACCGCCATGCCCGCATCCACCTCCTCGAGCGCGTCTGAGGCGCAGCATCGCTCGCTGCTCGGCACGTTCCTCGCCTACTACCGGCCGCACGTGGGCCTCTTCGTGGCCGACACGGTTGCGGCTCTGGTGCTCTCCGCCTGCGACCTCGCCTTCCCGCAAATCCTGCGCACGCTCACCAGCGGACTCTTCGTCGGCGAGCCCGAGGCCATCCTCGCAGCCCTGCCTGCCGTGGCGGCCGGCCTCGTGGCCCTCTATGCCGTTCGGTACTTCTGCCGCTGGTTCGTCACCAGCTGGGGCCACATCATGGGGTCGCGCATGGAGAGTGCCATGCGGCAGGACCTCTTCGACGCCTACGAGCGCATGAGCTTTGGCTACTTCGACCGCCACCACACCGGCGACCTCATGAGCCGCGTGACCAACGACCTCTTTGACATCGCCGAGGCGGCCCACCACGGACCGGAGTGGATCGTCATCTGCAGCATCGAGATCGTGGGCTCCTTCGTGCTGCTGGCACTCATCAGCTGGGAGCTCTCGCTGGCACTCGCGGTGGTCACCGGCCTGCTCTTCGCCTTTGGCCTGTGGGGCAACGCGCGCCTGGCAGACACCTTCCGGGACAACCGACGCACCATGGCAGCCATCAACTCGCAGCTGGAAGACTCCCTCGCGGGCGCCCGCGTGGTGAAGGCCTTCGCCAACGAGGACGTGGAGAGCGCAAAGTTCGCCACGTCGAACGATGCCTACCTCGCCTCCAGGGTGCGCAACTACCGCGCGATGGGACGCTTCAACGCCAGCGTGAGCGGGTTCACCGGCGTGCTGTACGTGGTGATCGTCGTGTACGGTGGCTGGCTCGTCGCCCACGGGAGGCTGCACGCGGTCGACCTGGCAACCTATGCCCTGTACGTCAGCATGTTCCTCTCGCCCATCCAGACCATCCTCGACTTCACCGAGATGTTCCAGAAGGCCAAGGCGGGCTTCGAGCGCTTCTACGAGGTGCTCACGACCGAACCGGACGTGGTGGAGAAGCCCAGTGCACCCGACCTGCGCGTAACGGCGGGACGCGTGGAATACGAGGACGTGCGCTTTGCCTATGGCGCCGATGGCAGCGAGACTTCGGGCGACCATGTCCTGCGCGGCCTCTCGCTCGTGGTGGAGCCCGGCCAGACGCTCGCCCTCGTGGGTCCGAGCGGCGGGGGCAAGTCCACCACCTGCGCGCTGCTGCCTCGCTTCTACGACGTGGACGCCGGCGCCGTCCGCATCGACGGCCAGGACGTGCGCGACGTCACGCTCCGCTCGCTGCGCGAGGCCATCGGCCTGGTGCAGCAGGACGTGTACCTATTTGACGGCACCATCTATGACAACATCGCCTACGGAAAGCCGGGGGCGAGCGCGGACGAGGTGCGCCAAGCCGCTCGGGCGGCCAACATCGCGGACTTCATCGAGAGCCTGCCCGACGGCTACGACACGCAGGTGGGCGAGCGCGGCGCGCGCCTCTCGGGCGGCCAGAAGCAGCGCATCGCCATCGCGCGTGTCTTCCTCAAGGACCCACGCATCCTTGTGCTGGACGAGGCTACCAGCGCGCTCGACAACGAGAGCGAGCTGGCCGTGCAGGAGAGCCTCGGGCGGTTGGCCGAGGGGCGCACCACGCTGGTCATCGCGCACCGCCTGTCCACGATTCGCGGGGCGAGCGAGATCGCGACCGTTGAGGAGGGCCGCATCGTGGAGCGCGGCACGCACGAGGAGCTGCTTGCAGCCAACGGCACCTACGCTCGCTACTACCAGATGCAGTTCGGCTCCTAACGTGTGGCAGGGGGACGGAGGCGTTGACAGGCTGGGTTGTCACGGGGACGGAGGCGTTGACACACTCCGTTTTCGACCGTAGAGAGCCATCTCAGATGGATGAAAACGCCCGAGCCGCATCTCCCCGGCCCGGGCGTCCGCTTTGTGTCCCGCATGCCCAATCTGCCCATATCGAGGCAGTGGTTAGGCCTTAGTCCAGGTCCTCGCCGTTGCTCGCAATTACCTTCTGGTACCAGAAGTAGGAATCCTTGAGCGAACGCTTGAAGCTGCCCTGGCCATAGTCGTTGGCGTCGACGTAGATCTGGCCGTAGCGCTTCTTCATCTCGCCCTCGCCGTTGGAGACCATGTCGACGCAGCCCCAGTACAGGTAGCCCATCAGGGGGATGCCGTCCAGCTCGACGGCGTCGCGCATGCTGGCGATGTTGGCGCGCATGTAGTCGATGCGATAGTCGTCGTGCACGGTGCCGTCCACGAACTCGTCGTTCCAGCCGATGCCGCTCTCTACGCACCACAGCGGGCAGCGGTAGCGATGGTACAGCGTGTTCAGCGTGATGCGCTGGCAGTTGGGGTCGGTCGCCCAGCCCCAGGCGTTGGTCTTGAGGTACGGGTTGGCCACCACGAAGTCGAAGGCACCGTTGCCCTCGCCCCTCTTCAGGCCCTCCTTGTGCACGGTCACCGTATGGCTACCGTAGAGCGAGAAGGACAGGAAGTCGCAGGTACCAGCCTTGAGCGTCTCGAGGTCGCCGTCCTCGATGGGCAGCGTGATGCCTTCGTTCTTGTACTGGATGAGCTTGTAGGCGGGATACTCGCCCAGCATCTGCACGTCAGCGAAGAAGAGGCCGTCGTTGTCGGCCTTCATCACCAGCAGCTGATCATCCGGGTCGCAGGTCATGGCGTACATGGGGCCATAGGCCAGCATCATGCCAATCTTGAGCTCGGGCCACTGGTCGTGAGCAGCGATGACGGTCTTCGCGGAGGCGAGGAACTGGTGGTACGCGGCATTCGCGATGTTCTGCGGGTCAGCGTGGATGAGGCCGGCGGTCACGTACGGGGCCACCTCGATGCAGTTGATCTCATTGAAGGTGAGGTAGTACTTCACGAGGCCGTCGAAGCGCGCAAAGCAGGTCTTCGCGTACTTCACGAAGCAGTCCACCAGATAGCGGCTATCCCAGCCGTTGAAGCGGTTAGCCAGCGAGAGCGGATTCTCATAGTGCTCGAGCGTCACGAGCGGCTCGATGCCGTACTCACGGCAGGTCTTGAACACATCCTCGTAGAACGCAAGACCGGCCTCGTTGGGCTCTTCGTCATCACCGTTGGGGAAGATGCGGCTCCACTTGATCGAGAGGCGCAGGCACTTGAACCCCTCCTCGGCACACAGGCGGATGTCCTCCTTGTAGTGGTGGTAGAAGTCAGACGCGATGTGCGTGGGGTAGTAGATGTCGGGGTCGTCAACCGTACAAGCCACGGCGCCTTCGGGCAGGTGCTTCACGGGACTGCCGAAGCATAGGGGAAGCTTGTCCCAGCTGCCATCGGGCATGCGGAAGGTGACCTGACGCGGCACCTTATGGGCACCGTTGGTCATGACGTCGGCGGTGGAGAGGCCCGCGCCGCCTTCGAAGACGCCGCCCTCGTACTGGTTGGCCGCCGTGGCACCGCCCCAGAGGAAGTCGCTGCTAAAGCCCATGTCGTTCTCCTTTCTGCACGGCCTTTCCCAGACCGATTTGTCTTCTCTTTCTTACTGCCAAATCATGCGCGTTCGCGCGCAATCAGGTCGCGGTACCACCCGTAGCTCTTCTTGGGCGTGCGCTCCAGCGTGCCCTTGCCCTCGTCGTCAAGATCCACATACACAAGGCCGTAACGCTTCTCCATGGTACCGGTGGAGAGCGCCACGAGGTCGAAGGCGCTCCACGGCAGGTAGCCCACCACGTCCACACCGTCGGCCACCGCCTCGGCTAGGGCATCGATGTGCCGCGCTAGGTAGTCGATGCGGTAGTCGTCATCCACGTGGTGCGTACCGTCGGCATCAATCACAAGGTCATCGTGACAACCAAGACCGTTCTCCACGATCATGAGCGGCACCTGGTAGCGGTCCCAGAGCTCGTTGAGCAGGATGCGCAGGCCCGTCGGGTCGATCTGCCAGCCATACTCGCTAGCCTCGAGGTAAGGGTTCTTCAGGCCCGTGACCAGGTTGCCGCTGGTCTTCTCGGCGTCGGGGTCGACGCCCGCACAGTTGGTCATGTAGTAGCTGAAGCTGTAGAAGTCGACCGTGCCCGCAGCCAGCAGGGCCTCGTCCTCGTCCGTCACGTCCAGCTCGATGCCATGCTCGACAAAGTAGCGCCGCGCGTAGCCGGGATAACTGCCCCGCACCATGACATCGCCGGCAAAGAGGAAGCTCATCTGGTTCTGCGCCTGCGCCGCGCGCACGTCGGAAGGGTTGCAGGTCAGCGGGTAGTTGAACATGCTGGCCACCATGCAGCCCACCTTAAGGCTGGGGTCAATCTGGTGCGCCAGCTGGACCACGCGCGCCGAGGCCAGGAACTGGTTGTGCAGGCACGTGTAGCGCAGCTGCTCGGTGTTGTCCGGCCCGAACATGGGCATGAGAATGCCCGCCCCAGTCATGATGCCAAAGGGCACCTGCGTGCAGTTGATCTCGTTGAACGTAATCCAGTAGTGCACCTTACCCAGGTAGCGGCGCATGATGGTCTCGGCATAGCGCACGAAGAGGTTGATGGTGGAGCGCTTCGACCAGCCTCCCTCGTAGGCGAGCTTGAGCGGAGGCTCGTAGTGGCTCATGGTCACGACAGGCTCGATGCCACGCTCCAGCAGCAGGTCGAAGAGGCGGTCGTAGTACGCCAGGCCCTCCTCGCAGGGCTCCGCGTCATCTCCGTTGGGAAAGATGCGCGTCCACGCCAGCGACATGCGATAGCCATTCACGCCTAGGCCAGCCAGTAGATCCGCGTCCTCTTCCATGTGGTGATAGCCGTCAGACCCCACGTGGCTGGGATAGTAGCGGTCGGGTTCGATGCGCTCGGTCTCGCGTCGATGGCCACCGGGCGTCGTAGCCAGCACGTCCTGCACCGAGAGGCCCTTGCCACCCTCGTCGTAACCACCTTCATACTGGTTGGCCGCCGTTGAGGCACCCCAGATGAAGCCCTTCGGAAAGCCCTTGGTCATGGTTGTCCTCACTCCCCTTGCCGGCTGCGCCAACACCCTACAGGAACCTCTTGAAGAACGTGCACTCGTCGTCGTTGCACCGACGGGCGTCGCCGCTCTTCATGTTGAGGTGGAACACGTGACCGAGCTTATCCCCCACGCCGCAGTAGATGTGCAGCTCATGAGACACCTCGGCATCGCGCAGCGCCTGTGCGAGCGGAGCGGCCTGATCGTGCAGGAAGTCGGCCTCGCAGGTCATGACGTAAGCGGGCGGGAAGGCGGGCGTCACATAGCCCACCACCTCGATGAGGTCGAGCTCTTCGTCGGTACCCTTCTCGGGCAGATACTCCGCCATGAGCTGGGCCGTCAGCTCCTCTGGATCGTCGAGCTCGGTGTGGTACTGGCCGCAGTTGAGCGCGACGGCTGTGGGAGCGAAGCCTTCGGGAGCCTTGACGGGCACCTTTGCGGCATAGGTCGGGTTGGTGCAGAGGTTGCTGAAGAGGCCCAGCAGGTGTGCGCCAGCGGAGTCGCCGACGGCGAACACCTTGCAGGTGTCAAGCCCGTACTCCTTGGCATGGTCGAGCACCCAAGAGAAGACCAGGCAGGCGTCCTCGAGGCTTGCCGGGAACTTGAAGTCAGGCGCGAGACGGTAGGTGAAGTTGACCACGGCGAAGCCACGAAGCGCGAGGTCCATGCAATACCACTGGTAGCGCTCCTTGTCACCATAGACCCAGGCACCACCGTGGACGGATACGATCACGGGAAGTGGACCCTCCGCGCCTTCGGGCAGGTAGAGGTCCATAACCTGCCAGTCCGCGTCGGGCCCATAGGCTATGTCGTCGTGGCGAATCACGCCTGCCGGGGTGGTCAGGCCCTCGTCACGGATATCGTCGCCCTCCTTGAAGACCCTGCGGATGTCATCGGTCAGTTCTGACATGGTGTAACCCCCTTTTTTGCGCCGCACGGGCGTCCTAGTCTGTTTCTATCGGGAAGAGGTGCCATAGTGAACCACGGCACCCAGCAGGTTCGCGTCGTTGCGGAAACGTGCGGCAACGACCTCGGCATGAGGCGCCGGGAACGGCAGCGCCGCGAAAGCCGCATCGTAGGCAGCAAGCAGGTGTGCCATGTACGTCTCGTCAGCCGAGATGCCGCCACCGATCACGAAGCGTTGCGGATCGAGCAGGAACTGCAGCGAGAGCAGCGCATCTGCGAGGTCGGCGAGCCCGTCATCGAGCGCAGCGGCTGCCTGGACATCGCCTGCGTTCACGAGCGCAATCAACTCCTCGCCCGTCAGGCTCTCGCGACCCAAGGTCTCCGCCGCCTTTGCAAGCAGACCCCGCATGCCTGCACGGTTGCCCAGGAGGCCACCCATACCCTCGCTGCGAAGCGGACGCACGGCCAGCATGGAGAGCTCGCCCGCAGCGCCGGTGGCGCCCGTCACCAAGCGACCGCCGCTCACCACGGCTCCACCCACGCCCGTCCCAATGACCACCATGACGCCATCCGTGCAGCCCTTGAGCTCACCGAGTGCAAGCTCGGCAAGAGCGGCGCAGCGAGCATCGTTCTGAATGGAGGCGGGCAATCCCAGACGATCGCGCAGCGCGTCGACGAGGTTGCGGTCGTTGGCGTACTGAAGGGCCCCACCTTGCACGATGTACCCTGTGGTTGCATCGACGGTTCCAGGCAAGCTAACGGCGATGCCTTCGGGCTGCTCGGGAAGGTCCTCGGCAAGGCACGCGATGGTCTCGACCAGCTCCTCGAAGGAGGCCTGCGGCGTAGGCACCTTGCCACGAGTATCGGTCAGCTCCAAGCCATCGGCCGCCGCCCACTTTACGAACGTCCCGCCAATGTCAACCGTAAGAATCATGGGTCACTCCTCATCTGAGCAATGCAACGTGGGTGGCTTACAAGACGCGGGGCCAGGGTACGTGCGACCCTGGCCCCGCCGGGAAGGAAGGGCCGGTGGTGACTCGACCTCTGCCCTACTATTGAGCCTGCTCGGCTGCCAGCGCCTGCTCCTCCTCGTACGCCTGGTTGTCGGCGATCTTGAAGAAGGGGTAGTACAGCACGGCGCTCACGGCCATGCAGATGAGCACGACGCCCATGTACAGCGGGCCGCCGGTCAGCAGCGCGGCGACGAACATGGGCATGGCCCAGGGCAGCTGGATGGTGGGGTTGTAGGGGATGGGCAGGACGGAGCACAGGGCCAGGCCGATGAGCCCGGGGACGATGGCCGAGAGCACCATGGGGATGAAGAAGACGGGGTTGAGCATCACGGGCACGCCGAAGATGACCGGCTCATTGATGTTGAAGATGTTGGGGATGGTCATGAGGCCGCGCATCGCCTTGAACTTCTCGGACTTGGCGGTCCACATGTCGAGGCAGAGACCGATCGTGTTGCCCTGGCCGCCGAAGTAGCAGCAGCTGCCGATGAGGGCGAACATGAGGAAGGGAAGGGGCTGACCCTCGAGGTAGGCCTGCTGGTTGGCCATGAGGGCCGGGAGCAGCATCATGGGGTAGAAGATGCCCATGACGGCGTTGGGATGGATGCCGAAGAACCAGAAGATGTTGCCCACGGTGTAGACGATGATGACGGACAGCGGCGTGGCACCGAGGTTCATGAGCGGGGTGCCGACATTCTGCATGATGAAGTCGAAGACGTTGCCCCACGGCGTGAAGGTGAAGCCCCACTTAACGAGGTAGACGACCGCGAAGATGATCATGGCGGTGAAGACCGGGCTCAGGGAGTCGGAGACCATGGGCGGCACGGAGTCGGGCAGGGTGACCTTGATGTTCTTGCGGGTCAGGAAGCCATAGGCCATGGCCACCAGGATGGAGAGGATGATGGCGACGAAGATGCCGTCGCTGCCCAGGTAGTTGGACTTGAAGGCGGTGATGGTGCCGCCGTCACCCATGTCGATGGTGGAGGGCACCAGGATGAGGAACGCGCCCATGGACATGACGCCTGCAGTAAGGGGGTTCATCCCGTCGTCCTTGGCGTACTGGTAGGCGATGAGGAACGAGCAGTAGATGGCGAGCAGCGACATCGTGGCTGCGATGACCTCGTTGCCCGCTGCGGTCAGACCGCTCGAGGCGAGCACGTCGGACAGGCCCGGGATGGGCAGGTTGATGAGGATGGCGATGAGCGCCACGCCGATGGTCAGCGGCATGGTGTGCATCATGCCCCCCGAGATCGCCTGAAGATACTTGTTCTGGCCAAGCTTGGTGGCAAGCGGGGCAATATGCGCCTGCATCCAGTTGGTTAGACCCTCCATGGTTCCCTTCCTTTCCTTGAGATGGAAAAGCTCGTTCGACGGCGTTTCGTACCGTCCCTGCTACGTCCTTATCATAAAAACTTTTTTCTCAATTAGCAATATTCATTTGGGAAAAATTTTTTCTCTTTTAGTTAACAGCAAATTGACAATCACCTGCTACACTTTTCCCATATAGCAGCCACGCGTCACAGGAGTGCCCCCAATGGATGTGCTCGAGCTGATGGAGACCAAGGTCTCTGCCTTCACAAAGACGGACCTCGCCATATACGAGTATCTAAAGGGCGACCCCGCGGCCTTTGCGCAAAAGGGCTACGACGAGCTGGTGGAGGACCTGGGCATCTCCCCCTCATCGCTCATTCGCTTTGCCAAGAAGCTGGGATACACGGGCTATGCCAGCCTGCAGTACCAGCTGGGCGTTGACCTCGAGAAACGTGCCGAGCGCAGCCGTGAGAAGACCATCGGTGAGACCTACTGCGACTTCATCCTCCAAGAGGAAAAGACGATAGACCAGGAGGCGGTCGGTGAGCTGGCAGAATGGATAACCGAGGCTAGCAAGGTCTATTGCATGGGGTTTTATCTCTCCAACCTGCCCGCACGCTTTCTCAGCGTAGGACTTCGCGCGCTCCACGACGTGGAGACCGATAACCCCGAGTATGACTATGTCATGCGCCAGTACCGCGCCGACGAGCTGATCATCCTTTTCTCGGTGCGAGGCGGCGAACAGTACCGAGACTTTTTGAAGAATCTGGCAAAATTTCCTAAATCTGCGAGCCCACGCATCGTGCTCGTCACGATGAATCCCAGGCATCAGCTGCGCGCCTACTGCGACAGGATAATCATGCTGCCCTCGGCTGACAGCGTGGGCCTCGAGCGTCTCGCCATCGTCGACAACATGCTCTACATGATGTTCAACGAGATGCTACTGACCAGGGTGAGGGAGCTCGAAGAACAGCAATAGCATCGGTTCGACGCTCTAGGCAATCGTTGCGGACAGTACATGAGGTCTGTCGCAGCCCCCTGACCATCTGGGACGGTTCTCCACGGTCGAATCATCTATGACGTTTCGACCGTGGAGAACCGTCCCAGATGGTCGAACCCAGATGTTGGGGGCGGGGGCCAAGCACCTATACTTGACCACAGTGGAAGCGGCAGGGCTTTGGCGGGAGGTCACCATGCAGGAGTTCTTCATCGACAGCGACGGAATCAAGCTTCACGCAAAGCTCGAGCTACCCGAGGGGGCACCGGAGCGCTGCCCGCTCTGCATCGTGCAGCATGGGCTCACCGGCCACATGGAGGAGAACCACATCGTGGCGGTAGCCGCGGCGCTGCGCGAGGTGGGTGTGGCCACCCTGCGCGTGGAGATGTACGGACACGGCAAGAGCGGCGGCAGCTTCGCCAGGCACACCCTGCTCAAGTGGATTGACAACATGCTCGACGTGGTCGACTACGCACAGGGCCTCGACTGGGTCACCGACCTCTACCTTTGCGGGCACAGCCAGGGAGGCCTCCTCGTCATGCTGGTGGCGGCGCTGCGGCCCTACGCCTTCAAGGCCATCATCCCCATGTCCCCAGCCATCGTCATCGTGGAGAACGCGCTCAGGGGCAACCTGTTTGGCATGCCCTTCGACCCAGTGCACATTCCCGACGTCATCACGCTCGGCAACCCCGGCGATGGCAGCGGCTTCGGCATCAGCTTCTGTGGCGACTACTTCCGCATCGCCCAGCACATCCATGTGGACGAGGCCATAGCCGCCTACCACGGACCGGTGCTGCTCGTGCACGGCACCGCGGACGAGGGAGTGCCCGTGCAGGACTCCATCGACGCTGCCGCTGCCTACGAGAAGGGCCAGATCGTCCTGATCGACGGCGACGATCATGGCTATCACGCGCACCTCGACCAGGTCTGCACCGCCGTGCAGGAGTTCGTCCGCCAGCTGGGCTGAGGCCATCCGATACGGTGGCCTACCGTGCCCTTTTAACCTTCAGCTCCCGCAGATAGTCCTTCTTTTCGGGACTGATGCGACGGCTCTCGATGGCCTTCTGGATCGTCTTGTTGTGCGTCCACGGCTCGAGGCGTCGAACCTCGACGGGATCGTGGCGTCATACCGTTCGACCATCTGGGACGGTTCTCCACGGTCGAAAACGGACGAAGGCCTCCGTCCCCCATTGTCCCGAGCGAAAGCCCCAGCCCGAATGCCCGGGAATTGTTACGATGCCTCACCTAGGGTGTTACGAACGGGAAACCACGGCAAAACCGCTGCTATTCTCCTTCTATCGACTTGGACGCAAGGAAGGGAGCACCCATGAGAATAGCAATCGCCGGCTATGGCAACCTCGGTCGTGGCGTCGAGGCAGCCGTCACCAACGCCCCCGACATGGAGCTCGTCGCCATCTTCACCCGTCGTGACCCCGCCAGCGTGACCGTGGCAACCGACACCCCCGTGCGCGCCTGGGCCGACATGGCGGACATGGCCGACCAGATCGACGTGATGGTCATCTGTGGCGGCAGCGCCACCGACCTGCCCGAGCAGACCCCCCAGCTTGCCAAGCTGTTCAACGTCGTTGACAGCTTCGACACGCACGCCAACATCCCGGTGCACTTTGCCAACGTCGACGCGGCCGCGCGCGAGGCCGGCACCATCGGCATCATCAGCTGTGGCTGGGATCCGGGCCTGTTCTCGCTGGCACGCCTGTACGCCAGCGTCGCACTGCCCGACGGCGCCGACTACACCTTCTGGGGCCGCGGCGTCAGCCAGGGCCACTCCGACGCCATCCGCCGCATTCCCGGCGTCGCGGACGCGCGCCAGTACACCGTGCCGGTACCCGAGGCGCTCGAGGCAGCCCGCTCCGGCAAGAACCCCGAGCTGACCACGCGCGAGAAGCACACGCGCGAGTGCTACGTGGTAGCCGAGGAGGGTGCCGACCTCGCCGCCATCGAGCAGGCCATCGTCACCATGCCCAACTACTTCAGCGACTATGACACCACCGTGACCTTCATCTCCCAGGAGGAGCTGAACGCCAACCACGCCGGCCTCCCCCACGGCGGCACCGTCATCCGCAGCGGCCGCACCGGCCTGAACGGCGAGTTTGGCGACACCATCGAGTTCTCGCTCTCGCTTGACTCCAACCCGTACTTCACCGGCAGCGTGCTGGCCAGCGTGGCACGGGCGGTCTATCGCCTGAGCCAGGACGGGCAGGTCGGTGCGCGCACCATGTTCGACATCCCACCCGCGCTGCTCTCTTCGCTCTCGGCTGAGGAACTGCGCGCCCATCTGATGTAAGCTCGAACGCAACACCCCGCACCCCTTCGAGCCTGGTGTCCCCGGCACCAGGCTCGCTTCGAACCAAGACGAGGAGTTCCCATGCTTTACCGCAACCTCTCCACCAACGCGCAGGGACACCTGACCATCGCGGGCTTCGACGCCTGCGAGCTGGCCGCCACCTACGGCACGCCGCTCTACGTGCTCGACGAGGACGTCGTGCGCGCCAAGTGCCGCACGTACGTGGAGGCCATGCGCACCTACCTGCCCAAGGGATCCATGCCGCTCTTTGCCAGCAAGGCGCTGTGCTTCAAGGGCATCTATCCCGTGGTGGCCAGCGAGGGCATGGGGGCGGACGTCGTCTCTGCGGGCGAGATCGCCACAGCCCTGGCAGCCGGCTTCCCCGCGCAGCATCTGTACTTCCACGGAAGCAACAAGACCGATGCCGAGGTCGCCTATGGCGTGGAGCAGGGCGTTGGGTGCTTCGTGGTGGACAACGCCGACGAGCTGGCCGCCCTCTCGCGCGAGGCCACCGCACGCGGGGTCACCCAGGACGTGCTGCTGCGCGTTACGGTGGGCCTCGACCCGCACACGCTGGCCGCCATCAACACCGGCAAGGTTGACTCGCAGTTCGGCGTGCCCATCGAGACCGGCCAGGCACTGGCTTTCGTGCGCCAGGCCATCGTAACGGAGGGCGTAGCGGTCAAGGGCTTCCACAGCCACATCGGCAGCCAGATCTTCGAGGCGTCGTCGTTCTGCGACCAGGTGGACCGTCTGCTGGCCTTTGCCTGCGATGTGCGTGACGAGCTGGGCTTCGTCGCCAGCGCCTTCAATCTGGGCGGCGGCTTTGCCGTGCCGTACGTGGAGACGGACGACAGCGTGGACATCGCCGCCAACATCGCGGCCATCGCCCGCCACCTGGAGGACGGTTGCAAGACGGCCGGCTATCCCATGCCGCGCGTGCTGATGGAGCCCGGTCGCTCCATCGTCGCGGACGCGGGCGTCACGCTCTACGCCGCCGGACGCATCAAGACCATCGAGGGCTATCGCAGCTACGTCATGGTGGACGGCGGAATGACCGACAACCCGCGCTATGCCCTGTACAAGAGCTCCTACACCGTGCTGAACGCCAGCCATGCGGATGCACCGGCGGACTTCGAGTGCACCATCGCGGGACGCTGCTGCGAGAGCGGCGACCGCATCGCCGAGGACATCCGCATCGCCCGGCCCGAGCGCGGCGACATCATCGCCGTCCTGGCCACCGGCGCCTACAACTATGCCATGTCCAGCAACTACAACCGCGTGATGCGTCCCGCCCTGGTCATGCTGCACGATGGCGAGGCACGGTTGGCGGTCCGTCGCCAGACCATCGACGACCTGCTCGCAACGGAGCTGTAACTGCGACCTGTAACTGCGACTCTTGCACACAGATGCTCCTGTATCATTTGAGGGGATGCTCGCGCGTGGCGGGCATCCTCTTTCGCTGCGCCAACAGATGGCGCCAATCCGACGTTACGCAGGGAGGAACCATGGCTGTCCGCATGCTCACCACCTGGCAGGAATGGCTCGAGGCCGACCGCCTCATCGACACCGCCTTTCTCCACCCCTGGGACGAGGAGAAGGCCACCCAGCGCGTGAAGGCGCAGGCGAAGGGCACCGAACCGCGCCCGGTGCGCACGTGGGGGCTTGCCGACGACGACGGGACGCTGCTCGCTGCGGTCACCACGCTCGATCGGCAGATGTACTGCGGCGACACGGTCGTTGACGCGGGCGAGGTGCACATGGTGGGGTCGCGCGTGGAGAGCCGCGGGAGCGGCAACGTTCGCACCCTCATGGCCAATATCCTCGCGGACTTCAAGGCGCGGGGCCATGCGTTTGCCTCGCTCATCCCCTTCTCCTGCTCGTTCTACCGCAAGTTCGGCTTCGAGCTGGCATCGCATGCCATGAAGCAGCGCGTGCCCATCGACCAGCTGGCCGGCATCCCCTGTGACTTCCGAATCACGCATGTGGACCGCGAGGAGGATGTCGTCCCGGTCCGCGGCGTCTACGAGGCCTTTGCCCGTACGCGCAACCTCGCGCCGGTGCGTACCGACGCCGACTGGCGCTGGCGCGGCAACGGCGAGTTTGGCGAGCGCGGATGGCTGATGGACGACTTCCGCCACGACACCTACGTGCTTTGGGACGACGCCGGGGAGGCGCACGCCTATGTGACCTTCGCCTTCAAGCACAAGCCGAACATGTTCTATTACGGGGAGATCTTCGTGACCGACCTGGCCTATGACGGCCTGGAGGCGTTCCTGGGCGTGCTGGGGCTGCTCTACCGCCTGCGTGCCAAGGCGAGCCATGTGACCCTGGAGCTTTGCGACGACATCGACCTCGCGACCATCCTGCCCGATGGTGACAGCATGGAGCGCACCGCGGTGGACTTCGCGATGCTGCGCGTGCTCGACGTGTGCCGCGTGCTCGAGCTGACGGTGCATCCCATGGTGGAAGGGTCGTTCGCCATCGAGGTCGACGATTCCTTCATGCCCGAGAACAGTGGTATCTACCAGGTGTGCTGCGGCGCGGAGGGCACGCGGGCGGAGCGCCGCGACGGCGATGCGGACCTGCGCGTCAGCATTCAGACCCTCTGCCTGCTGGCCATCGGCCGCATCGGCTTGGACGAGGCGCTGCTGCGCGAGGGCACGCGACCGCTGGCCAACCGAGAGCTGCTCGAGCGGGTCTTCACGAAGCGGCCGGTCCACTTCCAGTTGTAGGCGACGCGGACGGGACGCACTGGGGAGCAAAGCAGTGCTCCATGGCCCCACCATGCACCCAAAGCACCGCCGGGGCCTCCGCGCGGGGCGTCCGGGAAGAGAGGACGAGGGCGGTCGTCGAACGCATCCCCATGGGGATGCGCACCCGCTGCGACCGCAGGTCCAGTCCCCATGCACTCAACCTTGGACGCATTGCCCATCCCCCTATCGACGCGAGGTCCGAACCGCCTTCCGTTGGCAGCATGCGAGCCTGAGGCATACCGGAATAGCCGTTTCGAGATTCTCCTATACTAAATCGAGCCCGCCTCCGTGGTCGCCGATGCCAACGTGGGCGTCAGCGACGGCAATGTGGTCACCGTCCCCACCACATGGCAATGCACCTATAGAGAGGAGCCATCGTGGCCTTTGACTTCAAGAAGGAATATCGCGATCTCTACCAGCCCAAGACCAAACCCTCCCTCATAGAGGTACCACCCATGCGCTTCCTTGCCGTCGAAGGAGCGGGAGACCCCAACGAGGCGGGTGGCGCCTACCAGCACGCGCTCGAGCTGTTGTATGGCGTGGCCTACACCCTGAAGATGAGCTACAAGACCGACCACGCCATAGCGGGTTTCTATCAATATGTCGTGCCACCGCTGGAGGGCTTCTGGTGGCAGCCGGGAGTCGCTGGTGTGGACTACACCGACAAGAGCACCTTCCAGTGGGTCTCCGTCATCCGCGTGCCGGAATTCGTGAGCGAGGCAGACTTTGACTGGGCCATCGAGACAGCGACGAGAAAGAAGAAGCTCGACTTCGCCCCCGTACGCCTCATCGAAGTCGACGAGGGACTGTGCGTGCAATGCATGCACGTCGGCCCCTATGACAACGAGCCGGCGACCGTCGAGGCCATGCACGAGTTTGCCGCCTCGCAGGGCTATGAGCCCGACTTCTCGGACACGCGTCGCCATCACGAGATCTACCTCTCCGACCCGCGCAAGGCCGACCCAGCCAAGATGAAGACGGTCGTGAGGCATCCCATCCACTGACGGATGCGCGCAACAATCAAGGAGACGTCATGCCAGACCACCTGCGCATCCTCGTAGCCGAGCCCTTCTCGCCACGTCACATGGACCTGTTGCGACAGGCGGCCGGTGAGGGGGCGACGCTCGTTCAGGCGCCTCGTGACACTCCTGAGGACGAGCTTCGGCAATTGCTCGCCCATGCCGACGTCGTCATCGGCGAGCCCAGCTCGCGTCTGCTTGCCGAGGGCACGCCGGTGCGCTGGGTCCAGATGACCTGGGCGGGAGCCGACTGCTACACGCGAAGCGCCGTCCCCTTCCCCACGGGCGTGCGGCTCACCAACGTCGCCGGTGCGGCCTTTGGGCACATCATCAGCCAGTATGTGGTGGGACAGGTGCTCTCCCTGGCCCAGAACCTGCCTACCTACGTGCGCCAACAGGAACGCGAGCTGTGGGAGGACGCTGGACCGGTCATGTCCCTGGATGGTGCGATGGTGCTCGTGATGGGCGCGGGTGACATCGGCGGTTGCACCGCCAAGAGGCTTGCGGGCTTTGGGTGCCACTGCATCGGCGTGTGTCGCACAACGACAGCCCCACGGCCATGGTTCGAGCGGCTCGTGACGCTCGACGAGGCGGAGTCCGAGCTGCCACGGGCCGATGTCGTCGTCAACTGCCTGCCCAACACGTCAGCCACCGAGCATTGGCTGGACGAGCGGCGGCTGCGCCTGATGCGGGTCGGCTCGGTGCTGGTCAACGTCGGTCGTGGGAACTTCGTGGACTGCGAGGCGCTCGCCCGCGTGCTCGCCGAGGGGCGCCTGCGCGGTGCGGCGCTCGACGTGACCGAGCCCGAGCCCCTGCCATCAGGCCATCCGCTTTGGCAGGAGCCGCGCTGCGTGATCACGCCGCACAAGGCCGGCAGCAGCTTTGGCAGGTGCCCCCAGACCGAGGAGCTCATCTGTCAGGTCTGCTGCGAGAACCTGCGACGCTACGTCGAGGGACGAGAGCTCACGCACGTGGTGATCTGAGGTCATGCCCCGCTGGGAACTCGGGACGCTGGCCTTCGTCCGGGCCGCCCTTCGACCATCTGGGACGGTTCTCCTTGGTCGAAAACAAACCCAGCCACCTTCACCCGTTCGACCATCTGATTCGACCATCTGGGACGGTTCTCCACGGTCGAATCATCTATAACGTTTCGACCGTGGAGAACCGTCCCAGATGGTCGAAGGGCGGGCAATCGCGCTGAGAGGGCAAACGGGACGAAAGCCT
The DNA here is from genome assembly GCA_902778135.1 of uncultured Coriobacteriaceae bacterium. GTDB lineage: Bacteria > Actinomycetota > Coriobacteriia > Coriobacteriales > Atopobiaceae > UBA1367. The sequence goes on along the minus strand of CACYWP010000030.1, from coordinate 11,289 downwards.
CCGTCCCGTTTGCCCGTTTCGGTTAGTCCTTCTTGCCCGTGACCTCCTCGACGACGGCCATCGCGTTGAGGCTGCGCGGGTAGCCGATGAAGGGCACGTTGTTGGAGACGACCTTGATGAGGAACTCGCGGTCGTTGCCGCATTGGACGTTGCCTGCCGTGTGCGAGCGCAGCTGGCTCTCGCAGCCTCCCTGCGCCGCGATGTAGCAGAAGGTGCACATCTCGCGCTCGGGAATCGTCAGCCCGTCACGGGTGTAATAGTCACCGAAGCAGTTCTTGACCAGCCACTGGGAAATCCAGGGATACTCGGGGTTGCCCCGGTCCTTGAAGCCATGCATGTGCTCGCCAAAGCAGGCAACCTGTGCCTGCTCGCCGCCCGCGTAGCGGCTCTCCTCGGTAGGCTCGGTCGTGGCACGCGGCTCGTCGGAGACCTCGATGCCCTGCTCGGCAAAGACCTCGTTGACGGCATTGAGGAACGGGTACACGCGGCCGATGCCCAGGTAGGCGACCGCCTGGTAGACAATCTCCTTGACGGTCTCGGGCTCCACGCCCATGCGGACGGCAGCCGGCACCATCACGCGGAACTCGTCGACACCCTGGCAGCCCAGCAGCGTGGCCAGCCAGCAGATGAAGCGCGTGCGGTCCGGCAGGTCGACGTCGCCCACCACGTCATCAAAGGCGAAGTTCGCAAAACGCTCGACGAACTCGGGGTCAGAGTCGAGGAGCCCCGGGGTGCCACCGGGATACATCCGGTCGTAATAGGCGCGTGCGTTGTCGGTGAGATTTGCCTCGTAGGCCATATTGGTCCCCTCCCTGTTGAATGCGGTGCTACTCGAAGTGCGCCGCAACCTTCTCCAGCGTCTCGATGATAGGCAGGTGCTGCGGGCACATCGACTCGCACTGGCCGCAGCCTATGCACTCGCTCGCGCGGCCGAACTCCTCGGTCAGCTTCTCGTAGTTGGTGAAGTTGATCGTCCAGCCCTTGTGCTCCAGATCGTCACGCATGTCCTCGTTGTACAGCGAGAAGTACTCGGGGATGCAGATGCGCATGGGGCATCCGTCGGTGCAGTAGTGGCAGGCGGTGCAGGCGATGGCGGTCTGGGCATTGATGATGTCGGCAACCTTGAAGCAGGCCTCGCGCTCGGCGTCGGTCAGTGGCTGGAAGTCCTCCATGTAGGAGAGGTTGTCCTCCATCTGCGCGAGGTTGCTCATGCCAGACAGCACGCACATCACACCCGGCAGGCTGGCAACGAAGCGGATGGCCCAGCTGGCGATGGAGAGCGACGGGTCGAGGGCGCGCAGCAGGGCTTCGCCCTCGGCGGGGACGTCGGCCAGCGTGCCACCCTTGATCGGCTCCATGACGACGACCGGCTTGCCGTGCCTCTGCGCGACCTCGTAGCAGGCGCGGCTCTGGATCCACTCGCTCTCCCAGTCGAGGTAGTTGATCTGCAGCTGCACGAACTCCATCTGGGGATGCTTGGTCAGGATCTCGTCCAGCAGCTCGGGGTTGTCGTGGTACGAGAAGCCGGCGTGCCTGACCAGGCCTGCCTCCTTCTTCTCCAGCAGCCAGTCGAAGCAGTCGTACTTCTCGTAATGCGGATAGCTGCTGGCCTCGATGCCATGCAGCAGGTAGTAGTCGAAGTAGCCGGCACCGGTCTTCTCCAGCTGTTGGTTGAAGATTTCGTCGCGGCCCTCCAGGCTGTTGAAGAAGCCGTTGTGCAGCTTGGTGGCCAGCGTGAAGCTCTCGCGCGGGTAGCGGTCGACCAGGGCCTGCTTCGCGACGCCTTCGCTGGCAAAGCCGTTGTACATCCATGCGGTGTCAAAGTAGGTGAAGCCCTTTTCCATGAACAGGTCGACCATCTGCTTGACCTGCTCGACGTCGACCGACGCGCCGTCGTTCGGGTCGAGCTGCGGCATGCGCATGAGGCCGAAACCGAGCTTCTTTGCAGGCATGAAATCCATAGCTACCTCTCCTCCCTCAAAGCGCGGTCCCCACCGCGCACCTTTTCAAAAGTGTAGCGCGCATCGACAGGCATATGCCAATGCCTATCGCAGATGTATTGCCATTACACGCATGCATGTTTTCGCGGATGCCCGGGCTACGGACGCTTGCAGCACGCCCATAGGGGACCTGTGGAAGCGTTTGCTAGCGAGTGACCTGGTTTGTCAGAGGCTCACCGGCGATGTAGGAACGCAGGTTGTCCAGGCACAGCGCGATGGTCTGGCGCGTCTGGGCCGGCAAGTGCCAGAAGCCCGAGATGTGCGGCGTGATGAGGGCATTGGGCTGCTGCCACAGGGGATGGTCGGCAGGCAGCGGCTCGGGATTGGTGACCTCGAGTGCCGCCCCCGCCAGCTTGCCCGTCTCGAGCGCCGCCAGCAGGTCCTCGGACACCACGAAGTCTCCCCTGCCACCGTTGACGAAGTACGCACCATCCTTCATCTGGGCAAAGAACGCCGCGTTGGCCATGCCCTGCGTCTCGGGCGTGCTGGGCAGGACGCACACCACCACGTCCGCCTGTGGCAGCAGCTGGGACAGCTCGTCCATCGTCGCCATGCGCTCGTAGGGGTAGCTCGGCTCCACCACGCGCCTGCGCACGCCCGTCACATGGGCGCCCATCGCCGCAACCAGCCGCGCGAAGCACGTGCCGATATCGCCCGCCCCCAGCACGAGGACGTTCGCGCCAGCCGGCGTGGTGACATAGCCCTCGTCGTGCCAATAGTTCTTGCGCTGGTTGTCGCGGTAGAGATGCAGCTTCTTCATCAGGCACAGGAGCTGGGCAAACAGGTGCTCGGAGACCGCCTGGCCATAGGTTCCGCTGGCACAGGAGAGAAGCGTCTGGGGACCCAGCACGCCTGGTGCCAGGTAATGGTCATAGCCCGCAGACGAGGTCTGCAGCCATTCCAGCTCCACCGGCGCGTGCAGCCTGGGTGCGGGCACGTTGCCGATGGCCACGGACACCCCCTCGATGTCGGACTCCTCGACCAGCGGCTCGCGTTTGAAGACCACCGTACCGCCGGCATCTTCGACCACGGCCGTGAACGCGGCACGCTCCTCGTCGATGACCGGTAGCGTCACCAGCACCGTCTTGCCCGTCAAATCGACCTGTCCCATGGCACAAACCTCCCGCTCCTCGTCCCCTCCGCACTGCGCCACCAACGATAGCACGCCTCTCAGAAAACGGGTGCCCGGCGCAGACAAGAGCATCCCCGGACCCTCTACGGATCCGGGGATGCGATCAGAGCCTTATGCCACAGGGCTTAGAACTGGGCGCCGCACTTCTTGCAGACGCGCACCTTCTTGCCCTCGGCGTCCTTGGCATGGCCAACGCGGGTCGGCTTGCCGCAGCTGGGGCAGACGAGCATGACGTTGGAGACGTCGATGGCCGCCTCCTGCTCGATGATGCCACCCTGCTGGTTCATGGGGGTCGGGCGCTGGGCCTTCTTGACGATGGCGACACCCTCGACGACAACCTTGCCCTCGGAAGGCAGCGCGCGCAGGACCTCGCCCTGCTTGCCCTTGTCCTTGCCGGAGAGGATCGCGACCTGGTCGCCCTTCTTCACGTTCATCTTTGCCATTCGTCTCACGACTCCTTACAGCGTCTCGGGAGCGAGCGAGACGATCTTCATGTACCGGTGGTCGCGCAGCTCGCGAGCGACGGGCCCGAAGATACGGGTGCCGCGCGGCTCGCCGTCCTTGTTGACCAGCACGCAGGCGTTCTGGTCGAACTTGATGTAGCTGCCGTCCTTGCGACGGGTCTCCTTGGCGGTGCGCACGACGACGCAACGCACGATGTCGCCCTTCTTCACCTGGCCGCCGGGAGTGGCCTCCTGCACGGCACAGACGATGACGTCGGCGAGACCGGCGTAACGACGCTTGGAGCCACCAAGGACCTTGATGCACTTCACACGCTTGGCGCCGCTGTTGTCAGCGACGTTGAGCATGGTCTCCATCTGAATCATTTACATCCTCCGAACTCTTCCCGGCCAGAGGTGTGCCGTGCTCGACGGCACACATGGCGGGAAGCAAGCGGTCCTTACTTACTTGGCACGCTCCACGATCTCCACGAGACGCCAGCGCTTGGTCTTGGACATCGGGCGGGTCTCCATGACGCGAACGGTGTCGCCGAGGCCGGCCTCGTTCTTCTCGTCATGGCAATGGAGCTTCTTGTGGATGGTCATCATCTTGCCGTACTTGGGATGATGCTTGCGGTACTCGATCTGAACCGTGATCGTCTTATCGCCGGAGAGGGAGATGACGGTCCCGGTGCGCATCTTGCGCGCGTTCCTGATTTCGGTATCAGCCATTGCTTGTCTCACTCTCGATCTACTTCTCGGCCGCAGCCTTGTCGGCGGCGATCTGACGGGCACGCATCTCGGTCTGGACGCGGGCGATGTCACGCTTGACGGTGGTCACGCGAGCAGTGTTGTCGAGCTGGCTGGTGGCCATCTGGAAACGGAGGTTGAACAGCTCCGCGCGGCCTTCCTCGAGCTTCTTGGCCAGCTCCTCGTCGGTGAGCTCGCGAATCTCCTTGTACTTCATGTTGCCTATTCCTCCCCTGCCTGGTCGGCACGGCTGACGATCTTGGTCTTGATCGGCAGCTTGTGCTGGGCGAGACGCAGGGCCTCACGAGCGACTTCCTCGCTGACGCCATCGATCTCGAACATGATGCGGCCGGGCTTGACGACGGCCACCCACTCCTCGGGATTGCCCTTGCCGGAACCCATGCGGGTCTCGGCCGGCTTCTTGGTGATGGGCTTGTCAGGGAAGATGGTGATCCAGACCTTGCCGCCACGGCGCATGCGACGGGTCATGGCCACACGGGCGGCCTCGATCTGACGGTTGGTGATCCAGTGGGCCTCCTCGGCGCGCAGGCCGTAGCTGCCCCAGTTGAGCTTGGTGCCACCCTTGGCCTGGCCCTTCATGGAGCCACGCTGAACCTTGCGGTGGAGGACACGCTTGGGAGCGAGCATTAGCGACCCCTCCTCTCGTTATTGCGACGGCGAGGACGGCTCGTGCCCTCGAGCGCCGGGTTGGGCGCAGGCTGGCCGGGGAGCTTCTCGCCAAGATAGATCCAAACCTTCACGCCGCAGGCGCCCATGGTGGTGCGAGCGGTGGCCTCGCCAAAGTCGATCTTGGCGCGCAGGGTGTGCAGGGGCACGCGACCCTCGCGGTACCACTCGCGACGGCCCATCTCGGCGCCGTTCAGGCGGCCGGAGCACTGGATGCGGACGCCCAGGGCGCCAGCCTTGCGGGCGGACTGGACGGCCTTGCGCATGGCGCGACGGAAGGCGATGCGGCCCTCGAGCTGCTCGGCGATGGACTGGGCGACCAGGTGGGCGTCCAGCTCCGGGCGCTTGATCTCGATGACGTCGACGTTGACCTGGCCCTTGCCGACCTTGGCAATCTTCTCGAGGTCAGCGCGCAGGGTGTCGATCTCGGCGCCCTTCTTGCCGATGACGATGCCGGGGCGGGCGGTGTAGATGATGACCTTCACCTTGTCGCCGGCGCGCTCGATGTCGACGCGGGAGAGGGCGGCGCGGGCGAGGCGCTTCTCGAGGAACTTGCGAATCTCGAGGTCGTTGCCGAGCTTCTCGGCGTAGTCCTTATCGGCGTACCAGCGGGAACGCCACTCCTCGGTGGTACCGAGGCGGAAGCCGGTAGGATGTACCTTCTGACCCATCCTTACGCCTCCTTTCGCGGTGCGACGATGACGGTGATGTGGCTGGTGCGCTTGTTGATGCGCGACGCGGAGCCCTTGGCGCGCGGGCGGATGCGCTTCAGCGTGGGGCCCTCGTCGACATAGGCGGCGGCGATCACGAGGTTGTCGGCACGCAGGTTGTTGTTGTTCTCGGCGTTGGCCACGGCGGAGCGGACGACCTTGGCGACCGGCTCGGCGGCAGCGCGCGTGGAGAACTGCAGCACCTCGAGTGCCTGCTCGACGCTCTTGTTGCGGATCTGGTCCACGACCAGGCGGACCTTGCGGGGTGCCATGCGGACGTACTTTGCCGTCGCACGCACCTGGTTGTCGGTGTTGTTAGCCATTGAGTTCCTATCCCCCCTACTTGACCTTGTGGCCAGTGAACTTGCGCGTGGGGGCGAACTCGCCCAGCTTGTGGCCGACCATGGACTCGGTGATGTACACGGGGACGTGCTTGCGGCCATCGTGGACGGCGATCGTGTGGCCAACCATCTCCGGGAAGATGGTCGAGGAACGCGACCAGGTCTTGACGACCTCCTTCTTGCCAGACTCGTTCATAGCGGCGACACGCGCGAGAAGGCGAGTCTCCACGAACGGGCCCTTCTTGAGACTTCTGCTCATTCTTTCGATCTCCTACTACTCGTGTTCCGACTACTTGTTCTTCGTCTTGCGGCGACGGATGATGAGGCGGTTGCTGGCCTTCTTCGGGTCGCGGGTCTTCTTGCCCTTGGTCGGCTTGCCCCACGGGGTGACGGACGGACGGCCGGAGGTGTGGTTCTTGCCCTCGCCGCCGCCGTGCGGGTGGTCGACCGGGTTCATGACCGTACCGCGGACGGTCGGACGGACGCCAGCCCAGCGATTGCGGCCGGCCTTGCCGATGACGATGTTGGAGTGGTCGGCGTTGCCCACGACACCGATGGTGGCGCGGCAGGTGAGCAGGACGCGGCGCAGCTCGGAGGAGGGCATGCGCAGGACGGCGTAGCCGTTGTCCTTGCCCATCAGCTGGATCGAGGTGCCAGCGGCACGAGCCATGGCGGCACCCTTGCCCGGCTGGAACTCGACGGCGTGCACGAGCGTGCCGACGGGAATCTCAGACAGGGGCATGGCGTTGCCCGGCTTGATGTCGATGTCCTTGGTGCCGGAGATGACGGTGTCGCCGACCTTCAGGCCCTGGGGAGCCAGGATGTAGGCCTTGGCGCCGTCAACGTAGTGCAGCAGCGCGATGCGGGCGGAGCGGTTGGGGTCGTACTCGATGGTAGCGACCTTGGCCGGCACGTCGTCCTTGTTGCGCTTGAAGTCGATCTTGCGGTACTTGCGCTTGTTGCCGCCACCCTGGTGACGGGTGGTGATGCGGCCGTTGTTGTTGCGGCCAGCCTTCTTGGGCAGGGGCTCGAGAAGCGACTTCTCGGGCTTGTCCGTCGTGATCTCCGCAAAGTCGGAGACCGTCTGGAAGCGGCGCCCTGCGCTGGTAGGCTTGAGGTGCTTGACTGCCATTACCTTTCCCTTCTTCGTCCGTTGGCCGACTCGCTCAGGGATTGGCGGGTCGACACCGGATTACCACGGTACCGCGCGTATCCATTACACACGGCATACGAGCCTTGGCCCCCTTGTGGGACCAAGGCGGATTACCACTTACTCCTCAGCTGCGGACTGGGGGGCAAAGACCTCGATCTGCTCGCCGGGGACGAGGGTGACGACGGCCTTCTTCCAGGTGCGGGTCTTGCCGACCTGATAGCGAACGCGCTTGTTCTTGGGCTTGACCCAGAGGGTGTTGACCTTGGCCACGTGGACGCCGAACAGCTTCTCGACGGCGGCGGCAATCTCCTCCTTGGGGGCCTTGCGAGCAACCTCGAAGGTGTACTTGCCCTGCTCCATGAGGTCGAACGAACGCTCGGTGACGATCGGGCGAATGATGACTTCGTATGCGGACTGCATTTACGCGAGCACCTCCTCGAGCTGCTTGGCAATGGCGGTGGTCATGACCAGCACGGCATTGTCGATGAGATAGCGGGTGTTGGCCTCGGAGATGCCGATGACCTCGACCTTGGGGATGTTGCGGAACGAGAGGTAGGTGATGACGTCGTCGTCGGGAACGACGATGGTCACGCGCTTGCCCTCGATGCCCAGGGCCTTGAGGATGGCCGCGGCCTGCTTGGTGTTGGGCTCGTCGAAGGAGAGCTGGTCGAGCAGGATGAGCTCGTTGTCAGCAAGCTTACCGGAGAGCACGGAGCGCATGGCGAGCTTCTTCTCCTTGTTGTTGGCGCGCTTGGCGTGGCTGCGGGGGGTGGGCCCGAAGATGACGCCGCCGCCGGTCCACTGGCCCGCACGGGTCGAGCCCTGGCGCGCACGGCCGGTGCCCTTCTGACGGTACGGCTTGCGGCCGCCACCGGAGACGTCGTGACGGTTCTTGACGGAGTGGGTACCCTGGCGCAGGCTGGCCTCGAAGGCCACGACGACCTGATGCACCACGGAAATGTTCGGCTCGATGCCGAACACGTCAGAGGAGAGCTCGACGGTACCGGCCGCCTGCCCCTCGACGTTCTTGACTTCGATGTTGGACATCTTGTCCTCCTTGTGTGCCTAAAGGCTGTGACGTGCGGCCCTTAGGCCATGCGGATCTGGACGAGGGCATTCTTGCCGCCGGGGACGGCACCCTTGACGAGCATGAGGTTCTGCTCAGCGTCGATGCGGACAAGCTTGAGGTTCTTGACCGTGACGCGCTCGTCGCCCATGTGGCCGGCCATGTGCAGGCCCTTGCGGACGCGCGCAGGGTAGGCGCACTGGCCGATGGAGCCCGGCTTGCGCTGGTTGCGGGAGCCGTGGGTCATGGGCCCGCGGTGGAAGTTCCAGCGCTTGATGGTGCCCTGGAAGCCCTTGCCCTTGGAGGTGCCGGTGACGTCGACTGCCTTGACCTCGGCAAAGTCGGCAACGGTCACCTGGTCGCCAGTGGAGTACTGGCTGGCGTCGTCGACGCGGACCTCGCGCAGATAGCGCATGGGCTCGACGCCCTGAGCCGCGAAGTGGCCGGCAAGCGGCTTGTTGACGTGCTTCGGCTTGATGTCGCCAAAACCGATCTGGACGGCCTCGTAGCCGTCAGTGGCCTTGGTCTTGACCTGCGACACCGTGCAGGGGCCTGCCTGGATGACGGTGACGGGCACGACGTTGTCGTTCTCGTCCCAAACCTGCGTCATCCCGATCTTGCGGCCGAGAATCGTGTTGACCATTCCTGGTCCTTTCCTTCGGCGGTCATGGGACCTTGTACGAGCGCACCCTGCGCCCTTCCCCAGCGGACCGCATCCGACGTGTGCTGCTACCTTGGGTTTTGTTGGTATCTCGCCTGCGAGCAGGTACCCCTACACAGGTTGGGGCATGCAGACGAGACAGAACAATCCCACAATTCAGCAGCTTTTCTAGTTTACTTGCGAGAACGGGAGATACGCCCGGACGCGTGGTTTTCACAAAGTCTTCACTGGTGGTAGGGGCGTTTCGACCATCTGGGACGGTTCTCCCTGGTCGAAAGCGGCTCCGGACGCGACCATCAGGGACGGTTCTCCCTGGTCGAGACGTTATAGACGACTCGACCGTGGAGAACCGTCCCAGACGGTCGGACTCAAGCGGAGGGGGACGGCCTCACGCCGGCTTGGACAAGGGGCCGCCCCTGGTTTTCGACCGTGGAGAACCGTCCCAGACGGTCGAAGACGCCTACGCGGGCGGGTAGCCGTAGAAGGCCTCCTTCTCGTAGCGCCAGCCGGCGTTCGCCACCAGGAAGTCGCGCTCGGCCACGCTGGCTGTGAAGTGGGTGAGGTGGGCCCATTCCCACGGTTTCACGACCAATGAAAAGTCGACGGCAAAAAGGATACTGACAGATGCCTCGCACTTGTCCCGCCGTCACGAACGTCGCCGCCGTCTGCCGTTGACCTATCATAAGTGCCGCACGACGACCCCATGCCGACGAAGGATGGCCGCATGACGAACACGCCCGACACAGGAGGCAACCTCCGGCACGTCGCGCTGCTCATCCTGGCGTGCTTCTTCCTCGCATCGACGGGATGGCTGCTGTGGCTCTACCACCTGACAACCCTGGTGGAACCGCAGTCCGTCGGCATCCTCACCATGGGCATCGGCTATCCCATGCAGGCACTGGGCATCTGCGCGTTCATCCTCTACGAGCCGAAGCGGTCGGGCCGTCGCGTGCTGCACACGACCCAAGCCTCCATCGCAGCCTCCGTGGTCTGCCTCATACCCGCAACACTGGCACCTGACCTCGTCTCCACACTGGCGTTCGGCTATCTGGCCAGCCTTCTCTTCGGCTATGCGCAGGGCTTCTACCTCTCCTGCCTATCACGGTACGTGGAGGGAACCCGCCGAGGGGTCGTGTTCGGCGCGTCGTATGCCGTGTCGACCGTCCTCAGCTGGGTCTTGTCCGCCCTCGCGGGAGGGACGCTCGTGCGTGGCGTCACCGGGCTCTGCGTATGCGGGCTGCTTGCAGTTGCCGCAGTCCTGTCGGTGCGGCAGATGGACGAGGCAGAAGGCGTGGAGCGGGAGAAGGCCCTCTCTGGCATTGACGGCAAGACCATCATCCTCGCCTGCGTGGTCGTGACACTCATGAGCCTGACCAAGGGGGCCGGCTTCAGCTTCCCCACCACGGACCTGCAGGGAGGCGTCAGCCTCGAGCTGTCGCGCGTGCTCTACGGCGTCGGGCTGTTCGTCGCCGGCCTGGCCAGCGACCGCGACCGGCGGTACGGGGCGATCTGCTGCGCCGCAGCGCTGGTGATGCCCTTCCTCATGCTTGCCCTGGCCAGCGCGTCGGCACCCGCGACGATTGTCTGGGCGCTGGCATACCTGCTCAACGGATTCTTCTCCGTCTTTCGCGTGGTGCTGCTCGCCGACCTTGCTGCGGCGCGCGGCAACCATCGCATGGCCGGGCTAGGCCTGCTCTTCGGGCGCGTCGGCGACGCTGTGGGCACCATCCTGTCCGTTGCGCTCGCGGCCACTCCCCTTGCGCTGATCACCGTGACATCGGTGCTGTTTGCCTGCACCGTTGCGCTGTTCTTTGCGCTCTTCCAGCAGTGCTACGAGCTGCCCGCCGCGTCCGAGCCCAGCGAGCGCGAGCTGTTCGAGCGCTTCGCGGCGCGCCATGACCTCTCGGCGCGCGAGCGTGACGTGCTGCGGCTCCTGCTGGCCGAGCAGAGCAACTCCGAGATTGCTGCGGCGCTGTTCGTCTCCGAGTCGACCATCAAGTTCCACGTGCGCAACCTGTTGAAGAAGACCGGCTGCAAGAACCGCCTCGAGCTGCTCGCCCTCTACGGAGGGGTGACGCGGGAGGGATAGGGCCACGAGAAGGGGCGGCCCCCAATTTTCGACCAAGGAGAACCGTCCCAGGCGGTCGGATCCGGGAGAGGGGGACGGCCCCCCGCCGGTTCGGGCGAGGGGCCGTCCTTGGCTTTCGACCGTGGAGAGCCGTCCCAGGCGGTCGAGCGCTACTGCGGGAGGTAGCCGTAGAAGGCCTCCTTCTCGTAGCGCCAGCCGGCCTTGGTGGTCAGGAAGTCGCGCTCGGCGACGCTGCGGGTGAAGTGGTGCTGGCCCTTCTT
>CACYWP010000029.1 GCA_902778135.1 uncultured Coriobacteriaceae bacterium | reverse complement strand
GGCCTGAACGAAGTGAGGGCCAGGGACTTGAGTCCCTGGCCCGGGGCCCTTAGGGTTACACCCTTAGAGCAAACCACCCGCTATGCGGGTGGTTCTGATTTGTGGGAGGTGCGGGCCCACGCAATGGCAGTGCCCGCGAAACACAAACTCCTAGTTAAAAGCTAGAGAATTCATACATCAGCCTCCCGACTGTCGAATGGGTGACAGTCCGTCGAAAACCTGCAGGTAGACGGACTGCTGCCACAACCTACGCACCGCGCACGCCCGTCCGTGCCCCTTTTGACAAAACGGCTGCCTGTCGCTTTACTCGGTACTGGTGGAAACGAACCATCCTGGTAGGAGCGGAGGCGCATCTCCTTGACGCTGCAGCAACTCAGATACCTCATAGCCATCGCAGAGCGCGAATCCATCAACTCGGCCGCGCGCGACCTCTACATCAGCCAATCCAGCCTCTCGGTTGCCGTCAGGGACCTCGAGGAGGAGCTCGGCGTCATCATCTTCACGCGCACCAGCCGCGGCATCACCCTGACCAACGATGGCATCGAGTTGCTGGGGTATGCACGTCAGGTGGTCGAGCAGGCGGATTTGATGCTGGAGCGCTATGGGTCGAACTCGGGTGCCACGCATGGTCGTCTGGCAATATCGTCCCAGCACTATGCCTTTGTGGTCCGCGCCTTCATCGAGTTTGCCAATGCGCGCAAGGAGGAGGGCTACGAGTTCACTCTGCGCGAGACGCGTACGGCGGAGGTCATAGATGACGTGCGCACCTTCCGCAGCGATCTGGGCGTCCTGTACCTCAGCACCTACAACGAGCGCGTCGTGGGCAAGCGCCTCGAGGACGAGGGCCTGTCGTTCACCAGCCTGTTCCGCGCCCACCCGCACGTCTTCGTGCGCGAGGGGCATCCGTTGGCGAGCTGCGCGAGCGTCCGGACGGACGACCTGGCCCCCTATCCGCGCTTCACGTTCGAACAGGGGCCACAGAGCTCCCTCTACTACTCGGAGGAGCCATTCTCGGCGCTGCCTCACGCCCGTCGCATCATTGCCAGCGACCGCGCGACGCTGACGGGTCTCCTGCGTCACATGGATGGGTTCCTGGTTTCAACGGGCGTGCGTTCCGATGAGATGTTCGAGGGAATCGTTGCCGTGCCCATCGAGACCGACGAGGTGATGGACGTCGGCTACATCACCCACGGGCAGCGCCAGCTGGGTCCACTGGCCGCCGACTACGTCAGTCGTCTCAAGCGGCAGATTCAGGACTTCGAGGGAACGCTGCAGTTATCAGGCGATCTCGCGATCGAAGGGCAGTGATGGAACCGCGCACGTAACTCGCGAAGTCGACTGCCGCGCATGGCTCAAAGTCGCGTACGACGGGTACCATGGAAGTATCGTCTGCGGTCGGGAGGAGACCGATGAGGAACGGCATTTCCATGGCTCGCCGGCTCGCCGGCATGATGCTGTCCCTGCTGCTCGTGCTGGCCATTGGCTTTGCGGCTGGCAGTGGCATCGCCTGGCTCTCGACGGACAGCGGCCTGTTTGGCTCGCGGCCGACTGCAGGTGGGATGCCGTCCGAGACGATGCCGGAAGAGGCTGGGGAGCAGACGGCTGGCGTACCGGTATCCAACGCCCAGCCTGTGGTCTCGCCGACGCAGCATGCGACCTATACACCCTGGGACGAGGTTGAGAGCCCAAACTACTATCGCGTGGTCGGACCGGCCCAGGTTGGCGACATGCCAGAGGCGGGGACGGTCTGGTATGGCTCGCTTGATGGCCTGGGACGCACGACGGGCGCGGTGGCCTTGGTCACCTACGAGTCGATGGAGGCGGGACGTGACCGGGCGCGGGGCAACCTGAGCGACGTGACCCCGTCCGGCTGGGGTCACAACCGGGAGGTCGACATCGCGATGCCGGATGGCAGCGTCTATCACGGGTTGTTGTTCAACCGGTCGCATCTGGTGGCGAAGTCGCTGGGTGGGGATGACGAGCCTCACAACCTCGTCATGGGCACGCGCACCCAGAACGTGGGAGCCAACGTGGGCGGCGAGGACGGTGGCATGGCGTATGCGGAGGGCCTGGCGCGCAACTGGTTGTATGCCCACCCCGATGGCACGGTCTACTACGCCGCCACACCTGCGTACGAAGGGGACGAGCCGGTGGCGCGCAGCGTCATAGTTGACGTGCGGTCGAGCGATGGGACGGTCGACCAGCGCGTGGAGGTCTATAACGCGGCACGAGGGTTTGCAATCGACTATGCGACCGGTGCGTTCGAGGTGACCGAGCAGGCAGAGGAGGCGGCGCGCCAGATTCGCGGGCAGTTGTCCGCGAACGTGCAGCAGGTGGGCGAGCGGGAAGGCGAATCCTCCGCCGTGGAACCGAACGCCGTGGTGGCCGAAGGGTCGCCCGAGGCGGAGGACGGGGAGCGAAAGGTCATCGTCACGGGCTCAGGCAAGGCCTATCACCACGACGAGACCTGCAGGGGACTGGCCAACGCGCGTTCGATGCGATGGGTGACGGTGTCGGAGGCCGAGGACATGGGGCGCCATCCCTGTGGCATCTGTGGGGGATAGAAGTCGCTTTGCTGCTGTCTGCGTTCTGTGGCGTGGGGACGATGTGGCTGCGCAAACAATGCCATAGTTTGCGCAGCCAAAAGAGCAGACAATGCAAACCGTCCGATTCGCTGCGCCCAAAGCGCAGACAATGCGCTGTCAGCTCGTCAAACGGCGGATTGAAGCGCAGACAACGCGCGCATTCCTACCGTCAGGCGTTCCCCAAGCCGTTCACGGCGAGGTCTATGACCTTGTAGGCTCCGTCGTAGATGCCGATGTGGTCGGCCGCTTCGATGTTGTCGCACATGAAGGCGACCAGCTCGCGGTCGAGCTGGAACGAGTCGATCATGGCGAGGACCTCATCGGTGTCGTCGATCTCATAGGTGCCGTCCCCGACTTCCGCGGCGCGGATGGCACCCCAGGCCTCGTGTCCACCGACGCGGTGGATCATAAGCTTTGGCACGGGATAGAAGCTGAACTCGCTGGGCTTGGTCACCAGCACGTCACAGCAGCGCATCAGCAGGTTCGACGAGTAGACGGCGCTGAAGATGTCGCTGTCGCAGAAGGCGTGCACGCCGGTCAGGTCGCCGTCGAGGGCGTCGTTGGCCAGCTCGGCAACCTCGGCGAAGTTGTCGAAGTGCGTACTCGTGACATCGTCAAGCTCCCTCACGTCGCGCAGCAGACCCTCCCACACGCCACGATGGTCGCCGACGTTGATCAGCAGGGTTGCCTGCTCGGTGCGGACATAGGGCATCAGGCGTTCGATGATGGCGGCGAACAGATCCTGTTGAGCGCCTGCGCCTCCCACGCTGATGAGATAGCGGATGGGGCCACCACCCATGAGACGCCCCCTGCGCGCGTCACAGTCGTGCGAGATGTTGGCCACGAGCTCGTGGTCGATGTAGTGGCCCGTGTAGACGAGGCTGTCCAGTGGCATGGGATTCAGCTGACGTTTGGGGTCCATGCCGCGCAGCTGGTGGTAGCCGAGGTAGGCGCTGGGGGTCTGCACCGTGTGGATGGCTCCCTCGGCGAGGTGCAGCGCCATGGGCCAGTTGTCTGGGATGGCGTTGACCACGTGGGTCATCCCCGCGTGCACGGCCGCTTGGGCGGGCCAGACGTGCGTGCCCACGTAGGGCGTGTCGGTCGGGATGTCGGTGAAGAGGGGTACGCACAGCTCTGCGTTCTTCTGGTCTCCGGCGTTGTAGGAGAGCTTGCGGAAGCCCTCGGAGTTCAGCGGCTCCCAGTACAGGCGGTTGAACAGGCCGACCTTCTGCGAGAGGCGGGAGCCCAGGGAATACAGGTCGTTCTGGTAGGCGATGACCTTGCTGCCCGTGGTCTGGTCGAAGGATGCCAGGTCCAGCCAGTAGGGCGTGTAGCCCATCGCGTGGGCGGCGCTGGCCATGGCCATGGAGATGCGATAATGGCCGAATCCCATCCGGATGTTACCCACGATGACCGGTGCGCCGCCGGCGCCTTCCACCGTGCGAGGGGTCGCTGGGGGCAGGGGCATCGATGCGGCATCGGCGGCCAGGTCGAGCGACTTGTCGTCGGTGGCCATCACGAGGTTGCGCACCCCGAGGGCCTCTCCGATGACAGGTACGTCCGACGATGCCAGATGGTAGATGGCGTTGGAGTCGTCGCCGAACCTCTTGAGGAACTTCTCCTTGCCGCGTTCCGCCTTGCGCCACACGCGCTCGTCCTGGGGGTTGCCGAATGCGCTCTTGGCGCGGTCGCTCTCGTTGGTCTGCATGGGATCCCTTCCGTCGTGCCATCGTCTGGATGGTACCGTACCTGATGCATTTGCAGCCCGTCGCAAGGGTCTCTATTCGGTGAGGTAGTCATTGGGGGTTGCCGGGCAGGGACCGTCGTCGGCATCGGCTGTCCATAGGCAGGCTGACCGACGGTTGGGATCGACCCGTGTCTGCAGGCATCCTTCCGCATAGGGGCCAGTTGGTTCACGCCACGCGCTACGAGCTCTACCACCTGCGTCGATGTCGGTATAATCGCTGGGGCATACCATAGATGGCGCAGACATTGCCGCAGGAGGCGGCGTGTCGCAGGCGACGGGACACAACAGGGGGAGACCATGGAAAAGCAACTGGCGGATGGCAGGATCTTGCGCAACTTCGCCATCGGACAGCTCGGTTGGGCGCTGCTGTCGGGTGTGGTCAGCAACTGGCTGCTGTACTTCTACATGCCCAGCGAGGAGACCATCGCGGCGGGCATGCCCCTGTTCATCACCCAGGGCATTGTCTTCGCGGGCATGACGATCATCGGTCTCATCACCGCCTTCTGCCGCCTCGTCGACGGCTTCATCGATCCCTTCATCGCCAGCAAGTCGGACTCGCTCAACCACCCGCTGGGCCGCCGCATCCCCTTCCTGCGCTGGTTTGCCATCCCCTTTGGCATCATGACGGTCGTCGTGTTCACCGTGCCAGGCATGGGCGGCGAGGTCTTCAACGACGTAGCGCTGCTGGTCTGCCTCGTGGGCTTCTACGTCAGCCTCTCGCTCTACTGCACCCCGTTCAACGCGCTGATCCCCGAGCTCGGTCGCACGCAGGAGCTGCGCGTCAACCTCTCCACCTTCATCTCGGTCACCTACTTCCTGGGTACCGCGTTCGCCTATCTGGTGCCGACGATTGCCGGCGTGTTCGAGGGCGCGTTCGGCATCGCCAACTCCTATCGCGTGACGGTTGCCATCTTGGCGGCGATTGCCGTCGTGTGCATGCTCGTGCCGGCCTACACGATCGATGAGAACCTCTACGCCGAGACCGAGCCCTCCACCACACCGATGGGAGCCTCGGTCATGAAGACCTTCGCAAACAAGGAGTTCCAGGTCTTCGAGCTCTCCGACATCCTCTATTGGGTCGCCATCACGATGTTCCAGACGGGCATGCCCTTCTACGTGACCAGCCTCATGGGCCTCGACGAGTCCATGAACTTCGTCCTGTTCGCCGGTATGACCGTGGTGAGCCTCGTCTTCTACGCGCCGGTCAACGTTCTGGCCAAGAGGATGGGCAAGAAGCGCCTGGTGGCCTTCGCGTTCTTCTTCTTCTGCGTCGCCTTTGGCGTGACCAGCGTCTGCGGCAAGTTTGGCATTCCTGCGCTGGCTTGGGGCGGGGCGGTGGCGGTCCTGGCCGCCATCCCGATGGCCGTGCTGGGCATCCTGCCCCAGGCCGTCCTCGCCGACATCGCCGAGTTCGATGCCGTCAAGACCGGCGAGAATCGCGAGGGCATGTTCTATGCGGCACGCACCTTCTCGATGACGCTGGGCCAATCGCTGGCCATGATCCTGTTCTCGTCGATTGCGACGATTGGTGTCGGTGGCATGGGCTACCGCATCACAGCCGTGGTGGCGACCGCGTTCTGCCTGCTGGGCGGTCTGGTGTTCCTGCGCTACAACGAGCATGGCGTGATCGAGGTCATCGAAGCGCACACCAAGGCCCTGACTGGTGTGTCCGAGGGGGAGTAGCCATGCAGACGGAGGTCACCTACCTGCTGAGGTATGGGGTTGGCACGAAGGAGCGCGAGGTGCGCGTGGGGGCCGACGGCGTGGCCTGGCCCGCCGAGGCGGCGCTCGAGCTGGGGCTGACTACGGTGCGTGGCGCGGATGTGCGCAGGGTGTCCGTATGCCCGACGACTGCACTGCGTGTCACATGCTGCGAGGCACGGGTTGCCTGCGACGTCGCAGGTGCCGATGCCATATTCCTGTCGGGATACAACTCGTGGACCGATACCTGGGAGCGTGCTCCGAAGGCGCGCATGCGCGGACTGGCTCGCGTGCCGCGAGCGGTGGTCGAAAAGTGGGTGCTGGACGGCAGTGGTGACTACCGCTTCACGCCCGAGGACGAGCGGCCCGGCCACCAGCACGGCTTCGGCTATGGCTACCTGCGCTTCGGCGAGACCGTCCTGTTTGTGGGGTCGCTGAACGAGGCCAATGGCTTCACCACGATCTGGGAGGGACTCGAGGAAGGGTGCCTGCGCCTGTGCAAGGAGATGCCCGAGTGCGAGCTGGAGGCTGGTGAGTCTGTCGAGCTGATGGGATTCGCGTTGTGCGAGGCGGCACTCGACGATGCGGTTGCCCGTTGGTGCGAGCTTGCGGGCCTCAAGGCCCGTCCCGCATCGCCGCTGGTCGGCTTCTCCAGCTGGTACCGTTACTATCAGGACATCACGCAGGAGAAGCTCGAGGACGACCTCGCGGCCGTCTCGGCCCTGCTCGAGACACGTGACCTGGGTCCGTGCCTGCCTGTCTTCCAAGTGGATGACGGCTATGCGGCGATAGGGGACTGGACCAGCCCACACACGGACCGCTTCCCCGACGGCATGGGCGCCTTTGCGCGCAAGATCGCGGACAAGGGTATGGTGCCGGGACTGTGGATGGCACCCCTCGTGTGCGAGACCGACTCGCGGCTATTCTCAGAGCATCCCGATTGGATACTGCGCGACGAGACGGGCGAGCTCGTAAAGGCGGGCAGCAACTGGAGCGGCTACTACCCCTTGGACACCCTCAACCCCGACGCACGCGCCTACATCCGTCTGGCGCTGTCGATGGTCACGCGCTCGTGGGGGTTCCGCATGCTCAAGCTGGACTTCCTCTTCGCGGCGTGCATGGTCCCCCATGGCGGGCTCAATCGCGGGCAGCTGATGGCCGATGCGCTGGACCTGCTGCGCGACTCGGTGCCGGAAGGCGTCTCATTCGACCTTTGTGGCGTTCCCTTGGTCTCCGCCTTTGGTCGAACGGAGTACTGCCGCATCGGTCCCGACGTGAGCCTCGACTGGGATGACGTACCCTACATGCGCCTGCTGCATCGAGAGCGCGTCAGCACCAAGCGGAGCCTGGGCAACACGCGTGGCCGTTCCCATCTGGACGGGCGGGTGTTCCGCAACGACCCCGACGTCTTCTTTCTGCGTCGCGACGTGAAGCTGACCGAAGGGCAGCGCAGGGACCTCGTCGGCGCTGACGCGGCGCTGGGCGGGATGTTCCTCACCTCGGACGACGTGGGGGCCTGGGACGACATGCAGCGGCTGGCCTTCGACCGTGCGCTCGCGGTGTTCGTGGACAAGGAGCGATAGGGAGAGGCTGCCGCTGTCGCAAGCGGACCTGGTTGCATCACGGCAAGGAAATCGCCCCGACCTCTCCCATCCGGAGGGCCAGGGCGATGTGTCGTGACGGGCGTATCGCTCGTCAGTCGTCCATGCGGATGCTGGTGATGACCGGCTGGTTCTCGGGAAGGACCGTGCCGTTCTTGTCCTCGACCTGCACCTGGGTGGCGATGGCGTCGACGACGTCCATGCCCTCGGTGACCTTGCCGAACGCCGCGTATTTACCATCCAGGTGCGACGCGTCGGCATGCATGATGAAGAACTGGGAACTGGCCGAGTCGTAGCTGCTGGAGCGGGCCATCGAGATGACACCGCGCTTGTGTTGGATGGCGTTGACCACGCCGTTCTCGATGAACTCTCCCTTGATGGTGCGAGAGGAGCCACCGGTGCCGTTTCCGAGGGGGTCGCCGCCCTGGATCATGAAGCCCTCGATGATGCGATGGAAGGTCAGTCCGTCATAGAAGCCGTCGCTTGCGAGCTGCGCGAAGTTGCTGACCGTGATGGGGGAGTTGTCCGCATTCAGCTCGAGCTTGATGGTGCCGAAGCCCTCGACCTCGATGGTCGCATGGTGCGTGCCACTGCCATAGCCGTTGTCGAGCGGCGCCATGATCGTGCCGGTGCCCGTGTCAGTGACCTCGGTGCTTGTGGCGGACTCCTCCGCCGTGGTCTCGGTTGTCTCCTCGGACGCCGGCTCCTCCTCTGAGGCGGCGGGGATGGTGTTGGTTCCGCCGCAGCCATACAGGGCCAGCGAGGCGAGGACGCCCATGGACGTGCCAAGGAAGGTGCGACGGGTGAAGGGGGAGGGCATGGTGACTCCATCTGCTGCAATTTATGTTCCTTTGCATAAGAGTACCCATGCAACAATTTGGAAATGTAAAGGTTTGGAGAGGTTTGG
Source organism: uncultured Coriobacteriaceae bacterium (assembly GCA_902778135.1). Taxonomy (GTDB): domain Bacteria; phylum Actinomycetota; class Coriobacteriia; order Coriobacteriales; family Atopobiaceae; genus UBA1367. The sequence goes on along the minus strand of CACYWP010000029.1, from coordinate 21,657 downwards.
CGGGCGGCGGAGATTGAGCGGGCTATCGGTCTTGGCTGCGTACGGAAGTGACGAGTCTGTGAGGGACGGTGGAAGGGCAGCTGCTTCTCGAACGGACTCGAACTTATGAGAGCTAGGACATTCAAAAGTTTTTTAATTATCTCTTCGCGAGAGGACTTCGGCCAGTCTACCTGCGCAAATGCAGATTCACCTAGGATTGTTCCAAAACTTCTGAGAGCCGGGACGTTCAAAAGTAATTGAACTATAGCCACCTGGCCAGCAGAAGCAGGACGACAGAAAGCGCCTCCCCGGTATTCCGGGGAGGCACTTCGCCCGGCGAGCTGCCGTCGTCCCTACTCCAGCTCGAAGGCGCCGGTGTACAGCTGGTAGTACGTTCCCTTCTGCGCGATCAGCTCGTCGTGCGTGCTGGGCTAGCCGCGCAGGGGGCGCGCGGGCGCTCGGGGCGCGCCCGGCGAGCTGCCGTCGTCCCTACTCCAGCTCGAATGCGCCGGTGTACAGCTGGTAGTACGTTCCCTTCTGCGCGATCAGCTCGTCGTGCGTGCCCCTCTCGATGATCCGGCCGTGGTCGAGGACGATGATCACGTCGGAGTTGCGGACCGTGGACAGGCGGTGTGCGATGACGAAGGTCGTGCGACCCTCCATCAGGGCATCCATGCCTTGGCTGACGATCTGCTCGGTGCGGGTGTCGATGGAGCTCGTCGCCTCGTCGAGGATCATCGCCGGGGGATCGGCGACGGCGGCACGCGCGATGGAGAGCAGCTGGCGTTGGCCCTGGGACAGGCTCTCGGCGTTGTCCGTCAGCATCGTGTCATAGCCCTCGGGCAGGCGCTCGATGAAGCTGTCTGCGCCGACCAGCTTCGCCGCCTTGATGCACTCCTCGTCGGTCGCCTCCAAGTGGCCGTAGCGGATGTTGTCCATGACAGTGCCGGTGAAGAGGTTGACGTCCTGCAGGACGATGCCCAGAGACTTGCGCAGATCGCTCTTCTTGATCTTGTTGATATTGATGCCGTCGTAGCGGATCTTGCCATCCGCGATGTCGTAGAAGCGGTTGATGAGGTTGGTGATGGTAGTCTTGCCCGCACCGGTTGCACCGACGAAGGCGACCTTCTGGCCGGGGAAGGCGTCGAGCGAGATGTTGTGCAGGACGATGTGCTCGGGCACATAGCCGAAGTCAACGTCATCGAGCACGATGTCGCCCATGACCGGCATGTAGTCCACCTCGCCGGTTGCCTGGTGCGGGTGCTTCCATGCCCACACGCCCGTGCGGTCGTGGCGGTCGACCTCGCCGAGCACGTTCTCCATGTTCTCGTCGTAGCGGATGCGCACCAGCTCGACATAGCCCTCGTCCTCCTCGGGCAGCTCGTCCAGCAGCTGGAAGATGCGCTCGGCGCCAGCCAGGCCCATGACCACGAAGTTGATCTGGTGGGATATCTGGCCGATGGAGCCGGCGAAGCGCTTGGTGAGGTTGAGGAAGGGGATGACGATGTCGATGGTCAGGACCATGCCCGAGATGGATGGGTTCGGGATGCCCGTTGCCAGGAAGATGCCACCGGCCAGCGCGACCACGACATAGGCGAGGTTGCCCAGGTTCATCAGGATGGGACCCAGGATGTTGGAGTAGATGTTGGCCTTCTTGGCGGCATCGAAGAGCTCGTCGTTGACCTCGTCGAACTGTGCCTGCATCTGGCGCTCGTGCGTGAAGACCTTGATGACCTTCTCGCCGTTCATGGCCTCCTCGGCAAAGCCCTCGGCGCGGCCGATGGCGTGCTGCTGGGCTAGGAAGTACTTGGCCGACATACCGCCCATGTAGCGGGTGAGCCAGCCCATGAAGGCGACCATGGTCAGCACGACGCAGGTCATGGGAATGGAGTACCACAGCATGATGCCCACGATGGACACCATCGCGATGACCATGTTGAGGAGGTTGGGAAGTGCCACGCCAACGAGCTGGCGCAGGGCGTCGACGTCGTTGGTGTAATAGCTCATGACGTCGCCGCGCTTGTTCTGGTCGAAGAAGCGGATGGGCAGCTTCTCCATGTGCTCGAACATCTTGTTGCGTATGTTCATGAGCGTGCCCTGGACCACGAAGGCGGAGAGCTGTGCCTGGACGATCTGGGCGAGCAGGACCACGACGTACACGCAGATGAGGGTGAGCACGATGTGGGCTACCTCGGGCTGTGCGACGGACCAGTCCCCGGTCTGCCAGGTGCGGGTGACGACCTCGATCGTGCGTTGCAGGAAGACCGACGGCAGCGTGGAGAGGGCTGCCCCCAGGACGATGCACAGGATGATGGCCGAGAACTGCAGGGGATAGAACGAGAAGACGAGCTTGATGGTGCCCCGGAAGACCTGCATGGGGTTGGAGGCACGTCTGCCGCGGCTGCCCTTGCCGGGCACGCCCTGGCTGGCGGGCTCGTCCTTCCTGCCGGGGGCAGGTGCGTCCTTGAGGCGGGCGGGATCGTCGATGATGCTGCGCTCGGCAGCGGTGAGCTTGCTCTTAGGCATCTGCCTCACCTCCCTTCGTCGCGTTGTCGTCTTGCGCGAGGGCGTTCTTGTCGTGGCTCGCCTTGTTCTGCGTGAGGTAGACCTCGCGGTAGATTTCGCTCGTGCGCAGCAGCTCATCGTGGGTGCCGATGGCGCTGATGCCGCCGTCGTCCATCACGATGATGCGATCGGCGTCCTCCACCGACCCCGTGCGCTGCGCGATGATGAGCTTGGTGGTCTCAGGGATGAAGCTGCGGAAGCCCTCGCGGATGAGCTTGTCGGTCTTGGTGTCGACGGCGCTGGTGGAGTCGTCGAGGATCAGGATCTTGGGCTTCTTGAGCAGGGCACGGGCGATGCACAGACGCTGCTTCTGGCCACCGGAGACGTTGGTGCCACCCTGTTCGATGTAGGTGTCGTAGCCGTCGGGGAACTGCTGGACGAACTCGTCGGCCTGGGCCAGCTTGCATGCCTCGACGAGCTCCTCGTCGGTGGCGTGCTCGTTGCCCCAGCGCAGGTTGTCCTTGATGGTGCCGGAGAACAGGACGTTGCGCTGCAGCACGACGGCCACCTCGTTGCGCAGCGTGTCCATGTCGTAGTCACGCACGTCCAGCCCGCCCACGCGGACGGTGCCCTGGGTGGCGTCGTAGAGACGGCTGACGAGCTGGATGAGGGACGACTTGGACGAGCCCGTGCCACCGATGATGCCGATGACCTCGCCGCTCTTGATGTGCAGGTCGATGTCGTGCAACGCATAGCGGCCGCTCTCGGGATGATAGGCGAAGCTGACGTTGTCGAAGTCGATGGAGCCGTCCGCAACCTCGTACACCGGGTTGGCGGGGTTGGCCAGGTCGGGCTGCTCGAGAATCACCTCGCAGATGCGGCGCGAGCTCTCCTCGGCCATCGTGATCATGACGAAGATCATCGACAGCATGTTGAGGCTCATGAGCATCGAGAAGCCGTAGGTGATGAGTGCCGACATCTGGCCGACGTTCATGGCTGCTCCGGCGGTGCTCACGATGGTCTTGCTTCCGAAGTAGACGACGAAGGCATAGATGGTGTCGACGGCGAAGGTCATGATGGGCTGGTTCCAGGCGAGGATGCGCTCTGCGCCCCAGAAGTCCTGGAAGACCTCTCCCGACGCCTTCTGGAACTTCTTGTTCTCGTACTCCTCGCGCACGAAGCTCTTGACCACGCGGATGCCGGTGACGTTCTCCTCGACGCTTTCGTTGAGGGCGTCATACTTCTTGAAGATGCGCCGGAAGATGGGCATGACGGTGCGGGCAATGCTGATGAGGGCAAAGCCCAGGAGGAAGCCGACGATGACGTACACGATTGCCATGCTGCCACCGGTGACGAACGCCATCGTCGCGGCGAAGATGATCATCATGGGGCTGCGCACGGCGGAGCGGATGATCTGCATGTAGGCCATCTGGACGTTCTGGGTGTCGGTGGTGAGGCGCGTGACCAGCGAGTTGGTGGAGAAGCGGTCGATGTTGGAGAAGCTGAAGCGCTGGATGCTCTCGAACATGTCGTGACGCAGGTTGCGGGCGAACCCGGTGGAGGCAATGGATGCGGCGATGCCGGCGATGGTGCCGCAAGCCAGGCTGATGATGGCCATGATGGTGAGCACGATGCCGTAGCGTGCGATGACGTCGATGCCACACCCGGCACTCATCTCGTTGATGAGGCGTGCGGTGATGAACGGAATCGCGCATTCGATGATGACCTCTCCGAGCACGAACACGGGCGCAATGATGGAGTTGCGCTTGTTCTCGCGGATGCTGCCGCCTAGGGTCTTGAAGATCTCGCCTACTGACAGGCGCTGCATGGTCTTGCCGTCTGCCTGACTCATGCGCATTCCCCCCTTCCCTCGAAACCTTTCCAGTGATCGACCAGCCGGTCGAGCATGTCTGTGAGCTGCTCCTGCTCCGTCTCGGACAGGCAGGAGAGCGCTCGCGACTCGAAGTCGCGTCGCCACTCGATGCGCTCGTCAGCTTGCAGGCGCCCCTCGTCGGTGAGGACGATGTCCAGCTGCCGTCGGTCCTCGTCCGAGCGCGTGCGTCGTATCAGCCCAGCGCCTTCAAGCTTGGCAAGCACCTCGGAGAGCGATCCCGAGCTGATGTGCGAGATCTCCTGCAGGTCGCGCTGGGTCATGTGGTCGCCGTTCTGGCGTAGCTTGACCAGGATATGCTGCTGGCCGCTGCGACCGCCCGCGTTGACATGCAGGTAGTGGCCGAAGAAACCCAGGTCGTGCAGCACATGGCGCGCTGTCGGCATCTCTGTCGCCGGGGTGTCGGTCATCCTGTCCTCCCTTCGCAGAGTCGTATGAGCTTAACGATACGCCCCCCTCTGCATATGTCAAGGTACCATGCAAAATTTTCGCGGTACCGAGCAGCTCGGTGCCAAGTGATTTGCGGCGTATGCGTGTTAGGGGACTGTAAGGGGTATCCCTTGCCTACACCAGCGCGGTAGAATGGCCCCAACGTCATGCCGGTCCGCCATGGGTGCAAGGTGCGCAGAAGCTGCGGCTTGCCCCGCGGTGGAGGCGTGACCGATAGGGGAGGTCTCTCATGGTCTATTACGTCGAAGACGACACGAACATTCGCGAGCTGACGGTCTACGCGCTGACCCAGGCGGGCATCGAGGCAAAGGGGTGCGCGGACGACGCCGAGTTCCGGCAGGCCTGCGAGGAGCAGCTGCCCAGCGCCGTGCTGCTTGACATCATGCTGCCCGACACCGACGGCCTGCGCATCCTCGCGCGCATCCGTCGCACGAGGGGCCTGTCCGACGTGCCGGTGATGATGCTGACCGCAAAGGACAGCGAGCTCGACACGGTGCGGGCGCTCGATGGTGGCGCGGACGACTACCTGGCCAAGCCCTTCGGCATGATGGAGATGGTCAGCCGCGTGCGTGCCCTGTTGCGCCGCTCCAGCCGCGCGATGTCAGAGCCGTCGTCCAGCCTCGTCGTGGGACCAGTCGAGCTCTGGCCCAGCAGGCGCACGGTGACGCTGGAAGGCGAGCCGCTGTCCCTGACGATGCGCGAGTTCGACCTGTTGGCCTTCCTCATGCGCTCTCCGGGCGAGGTCTTCTCGCGCGAGGCGCTGCTGCGTCGGGTGTGGGGATGGGACTTCGACGGAGGGTCGCGTACCGTCGACGTGCACGTGCAGACGATACGTTCCAAGCTGGGCGAGCATGCCGGCCTGATCCAGACGGTGCGTGGCGTGGGCTATCGGGTGAGGGGCTAGCGCATGGCGCAGGGACAACGCAGGGTGACGCTTGCGGGCAGGGTCTTCGCCGCGCTGCTTGCCATCTCTGCGCTGTCGGCCACCATCACCACGGTCGTGTCTGCCTACCTGCATCAGGCCTCGCTGCTGAAGGAGGCCTCGATGGAGCTTGGCTCCGAGTGCGACGTGCTGGCCTCGACGCTCAACGTCGCATCCGACGAGGTTGCGGAGCTCTCCAGCCTCGACCTGGGCGAGATGCGCGCGACGCTCATCACTCCGGAGGGAGAGGTGCTCTTCGACAGCCTCGTGGCCCCTGGCGCGCTGGCAGGGCATGAGAGCAGGCCCGAGGTCGCGGCCGCCCTGCGCGACGGCTCGGGCCAGTCGATTCGTTCCAGCGCGACGTCCGGCAGCGTCAGCCTCTATCGGGCACGCCTGCTGACCTCGGGAAACGTCATCCGCGTATCGGTCGACCGCACAGGCGTGCAGGCCATCCTCTTCGGATACCTGCGGACGCTGGTGGGGGTCCTGATCGCGCTGGTGGTGGTCTGCTACATCGCCTCGAGGGAACTCTCCGCGCTCCTCGTCAAGCCCATCTTGGAGATAGACACGACGCATCTGGCGCAGGACGCCCCCTACGAGGAGCTGCAGCCGCTGACCAACCGACTGGGGGCACAACAGGCCGAGCTGGTCTCCCAGATGGAGGAGCTGCGTGCAGCGGACTCGGTGCGCCGCGAGTTCACAGCCAACGTGACCCACGAGCTGAAGACCCCCATTGCCACCATCATGGGCGCCTCGGAGCTCCTGCGAGACGGGTTCGTCCTGGAAGAGGACGTCCCCGGCTTTGCCGCGCGCATCAACGACGAGTCCCAACGCCTCTTCGCGCTGGTCAACGACATCCTGACACTCTCGCGGCTGGACGAGTCGGAGCGCCTGCGCAGCCAGGAGACCTTTGGGGTCGCCGAGCCGGTCAACCTGATGGCGGTGGCAAAGGACGTGGTCGAGCGCATGGCGGGGCGCGCCGACCGTGCCGAGGTGAACCTAGCCATCGAGGGAGAGCCTTGTCTGGTGGAGGGCTTTCCGCGCATCGTGGACGAGCTGGTGGCCAACCTCTGCAGCAACGCGATCCGCTACAACCGGCCAGGCGGTGACGTGCGCATCTGGGTAGGGGAGGCGGACGGGCGCCCGACGGTGAGCGTGTCCGACACCGGCATCGGGATTCCCGAGGATGCCCAAGCCAAGGTGTTCGAGCGCTTCTACCGCGTGGAGACGTCGCGGTCCCGCGCGAGCGGCGGTACGGGGCTGGGCCTGGCCATCGTCAAGCATGCGGCGACATTGCACGGGGCGGACGTCACGCTGGAGAGCAGGCAGGACGAGGGCACCACGGTGACGGTCAGCTTCCCGCAGCCAGTCGCCCAACCCCTGCTGGAGCGTCGCGCTAGCGGCGAGTCCTCTTCGGCTTCACGCTGACCTCGTTGCGGAAGACCCATTTGCGCTGCACGTTGTAGTTCAGGAAGAACAGGGCGACATCGACCACGATCTTGGCCTGCCATTCCGGGGCACCAAGGAAGGTGTGCGCGAGGTAGACGCCCAAGGTGGAGAGGGCGAGGACGCCTGCCGATAGCGCGATGAAGCGGGGAAGGCTCTCGCGCCGGGCGCTGCGCTGCCACTCGGGGTCGTCAACGTCCATCGTGAAGACGAGGCGGTGGTTGAGGATGTAGTTCAGTGTGAGCGAAACGCATCTCGCCGTGACGTTGGACGCCATGATGCGCAGGAACCCGGCACCAGCCATGGGTTCGCGCAGCAGCGTGAAGAGCGCCCAGGCCAACAACTGGTCCAGCGTGGAGCAGCTGGCCGAGGCTGCCATGAAGCGCAGGAAGCGTGGCCTGCCGCCAGATTGCGGCTGCTCCTGGGCGGCGGTGCGACGCCTTCGCGCCCTTGCCTGGCGTGCCTCCACCACATAGCGGAATGGTCGACGTGACAACATGGGGCTGCGTCCGTCCCTAGCCCGCAAGCATGATGTTGGTCAACACCTGCAGCGCGACCGAATCGGGTGCCAGGCGTGGCAGGCTGTGGCCAACGCCGGGCACGACTACGAGGCGCGCCGTGGGGATGGCTTCGGCAATGGCTCGGGTCTGCTCCGTCGTGATGCAGTCGTGCTCGCCCACCAGCACGCAGGTCGGGCAAACGATGCTGGCAAGGGAGGAGGCCTCGATGTGCGGCTCGTCGAGCATCAGCTGCAACAGCTCTGCCGTGAGCCTCGCATCCTCCGCTGCGGGCAGCAGCGTGGGGTCGATGGCATCGGGCAGGGAAGCGCCGTCCATGAATGCGGCCCACGAGCGGTTGGTGGCAGCCGAGCCGGGGGTGTCCCAGGCGGGGTCGTCGATGACGCCCTCGGGAGTCAGGTTTGCCCCTCCGGCCACGATCGACAGCACCTCATCGCCGTGGTCGCGCGCTAGGAGCAGTGCCACGATGCCGCCATCCGAATGCCCGACGACATGGACGCGACTGGCGCCCAGGGCGCGAAGCACAACGATGGCGTCATCGGCGAGCTGCTCGTAGGTAAGCGGCAGGGAACCGCGGGTCGACCTGCCCTGCGCTCGTGCGTCGAATGCGATGACGCCCTTGCCGGCAGCCACGAGACGCTCGATGACCTTGGTGAAGGTCGCGTGGGTGCCCCCGTTGCCATGGAGGGCCAGCACGGGGTGAGCCCCAAGCAGCTCGTCGAGCTCGACGCCGCTGGGACCATACACGAAGGTCGCGATGCGGGCCCCATCGGCCATCGGGGTGGCCTGCGCATAGTGCAGCGGGACCGAGGGGAGTGCGTAGGCGGTGGTGCGGTAGGGGACGGGCGTGCGGAGCAGCTCGGCCATGGCTACTTCCTTCCCTGGCTGGGATGCTTCTCGAAGAAGTCGAAACGCGGCGGTAGGGCGACCAGCTCGTGCTCGCCAGGCTGCTCGCCCAGGGCGACGGCCAGCTGGGACGGGGTTTCGAAGGCATGCTCCCAGGAGAAGAACTCTCGTGCGGCGAAGCCCAGGTACTGGCAGATGAGCTCACAGCCCATCGGTGCCGCGGGATGCATCAGCAGCGTGGTGGTGCGCAGCGCCGCGAAGGCGTTGGCCAGGGCGTGTTCGTAGGCGGCGTCGTCACCCTTGGCCGCCTTGCTCTCGTCACCCCAGCGCTTGTTGGCGGCACGGCAGAACGCATCCACGATGGCCAGCGCCCCGTGTGCGTCGAAGGCGTGAGCTGCCTGCTCGAAGTCCAGCGTCGCCTGGGTGCATGCCTCGATGACGTCGGGGTCCGCGTCGACGGAAGGCAGATGCCCACCACAGACGTTGGCCGCCCCATAGAGGCAGCTGCGCGCCAGGCGGTTGAAGATGTTGGTCAAGAAGGCGCTCTCCTTGAGAGCCGGGTCGACGACGCGCGGGTCATCCTTGACCAGGACGTCCATGCCGGTCTTCTTGTCCTTGTGGCTGACGCTCGTATCGAAGGCCTTCGGCGCGAAGCTCACGGCCTTCTGGTCCAGCCCCAGCGACAGCCAGTGACAGCGCAGCTGCTCGGGGGTGTAGAAGTCCAGCAGCTCCTCGGCCATGGGAGGCTTGATGACGCCTGAGCTGGACGCCTTCTTGTTCATGAACAGGATGTGGTAGTTGGCGATGGGGGTGTCCTGGAACAGGCCCCAGTCCAGTGCCTCCCACAGGGCGGGTTGGGCCACGCAGTAGAAGTAGATGTTGTCCTGGCCGATGAACTGGAAGACCTTGGCATCGTCGGCACACCACCAGTCGTGCCAGTCGGTCGAGCTGTAGCGACCCTCGGGCGAGGTTGCCAAGACGGTCTGGACGAAGGAGATGGGGGCCCATAGGCTCTCCGGCCAGCACCAGACGGTCAGGTCATGGGTGCCTTCGAGGTCGGGAGCGGCGACGCCCCAGTCGATGTTGCCGGTGATGCGGAAAGGCAGCAGGGTCTTGCCAGTGCGGAAGCGCACGCCGGAGGTCTCCAGGATCTCGCGGGCCTCGTCGCGAGCCTGCCAGTCGGCGAAGGCGACCGAGAAGGACTGCTGGTTGCCCTCCGCCTCGCGCAGCTCGTGGACGGGCAGGCGGTCAGCGACCGCATCGAAGTCGGGGCGGAACTTGTTCTGGATGTAGATGACCGGCTCGACCAGCGACTCGCGGACCGTCTTGGTGACGACGTCGCGCACCTGCGGGTCGGCGTCCCACTCGTCCATCAGGGTATCGAGGGTGTCGCGATAGGCAGGTAGGTCGAAGTACCAGTTGTCGACCGGACGCAGCTCCGGGGTGGTGCCCGTGAGCTGGGAGACGGGGGAGATCAGCTCCTCGGGGTCGAACTGGTGGCCCAGGTCGCATTCGTCGGCATAGGCCTTCTCGGACTTGCAGCCGCGCACGGGGCAGCGGCCGATGACCTGGCGGCCGTTGAGGAACTGCTGTGCCTCGGTGTCATAGAACTGGCGCGTCGACAGCTTGAGCAGCTTGCCGCGCTCGTGCAGGCGACGGATGAGCTCGTCGGAGAGGGCCGCATGGAAGGGGGCCGCCGGTTCGAGGCCCGAGCCCGAGTATATGTCCAGCGAGATGCCGTAACGGTCGAGCGCACGCTTCTGGTCCTCGTGGTTGCCGCGCACGTAGTCGATGATGGTGCCCTCGTAGCCCTCGTCGGCGACCTTCTTGCGGAAGCCCTCCATGATGGGCGAGCCGTAGCAGTCGGTGCCCGAGACGAAGACGACGTTCTCCTCGCCGATGCGGTCGCGCAGGAAGCGGGCGAAGAAGTCAGCCGGGACGAAGACGCCGCCGATGTGCCCGAAGTGCAGGTTCTTGTTGCCATAGGGCATGCCGCCGGTGATGACGGCGCGCGCGGGGAAGGCGGGACGGTTGTCGATCGTGTTGGACATCAAGCCTCTCCTTAAGAAGCCAGTGGTTTTCATGCAACTTGACAGTATCTCACAACGGTGTAGACGATGCGTGGAACCGTGACGTCCTCCCCAGCTCTATCACGTAGGCAGGTAGTGTCATGGGATGACAGGCGATGGGGGCGCTACCTTTCGCGATGAGATCAAACGAGAGGAAGCGCCCCCATCGGCGTCCGGAGCCATGTCTTTCCGCCGTCCCTGTCGGGACAGCCTACGCGATTCGGTTGATGAGCGCCTCGAGTCGCTCGGCCATGGCATCGACCTGCTCGTCGGTCACCACCAGCGGTGGAAGGAAGCGCAGGATCGAGTCCCCGATGTGGTTGAGGACGAGCCCGGCCCCAAGGCCCTCGTCCACCAGCTTGGTGGCGATGGGCACGTCAAACTGGGCGCCGCGCATGAGGCCGCGTCCGCGCACCTCGGTGACATGCGGCAGGGCGGCCAGACGCTGGGCAAGGTGAGCGCCCGTGGCGATGACGTGCTCGCCCATGTTGCGTTCCACCAGCTGCTCGACCGTCGCTCGGCCCGCTGCAGCCGCGAGGGCGTTGCCACCGAAGGTGGAGCCGTGGTCTCCTGGCACCAGCAGGTCGCCAAATGCGCCGCGTGCGGCGACGGCACCCGTCGGGAATCCCGAGGCGATGCCCTTGGCCATGCTGACGACATCGGCCTCGATGCCGGCAAGCTGGAAGGAGAATGGTGCGCCGCAGCGGAAGAAGCCCGTCTGCACCTCGTCGATCACGAGGGCCAGACCGCGCTCGTCGCAGAGCGCGCGCACGTTGCGCAGGTAGTCGAGGTCGGCAGGCCACACGCCTCCCTCGCCCTGTACGCACTCGAGCATGATTGCGCAGGGATCGGTGGCGTCGACGGCCGCCTTCAACGCGTCGAGGTCGTTGAGGGGCACATACGAGAAGCCGCTCGGGTAGGGGCCGAAGCTCTTGTGGAAGATGTCCTGGCCGGTTGCGGCGAGCGTTGCCAGCGTGCGACCGTGGAAGCTCTGGCGTGCGCTGATGATGCCGGACGCGCCGCCGAGGGTCTTCTCGCCCCAGCGACGGGCCACCTTGAGGGCGCCCTCGTTGGCCTCCGCGCCAGAGTTGGCGAAGAAGGTCTTCCAAGTCGAGCCGGTGGAACCGGTGACGTGGCCCACCTCGTCGGTCGTGGTGGAGAGCAGCTGGGACAGGAGCTTGGCAAGCTCGCCGCGGTTTTCTACATAGTAGTAGTTGCCCACCTGCCAGACGCGGTCGACCTGCGCCTTGATGGCCTCGGCGACCACCGGATCGGCGTGACCGAGGCTCGCGCAGCCAATGCCCGCGAGGAAGTCGAGGTAGATGGTGCCGGACGAATCGACGAGCTCGGCGCCGTGGCCGTCGACGAACTCGACCGGGAGTCTGCCATAGGTATGCATGACATAGGTGTCGTCGAGCTGCCTGGCCTGCTCGAAAGCGTCGTCCTTCGTGTTCTTCGTCATGGCTATGACTCCTCTCCCTGGGTGAACATGGTGCCGATGCCTGCATCGGTGAAGATCTCGAGCAGCAGCGAGTGAGGGAAGGTGCCGTTGAGGATGCGCACGTCCTGCACGCCTGCGTCAAGGGCCTCGACGATCGAGCGGATCTTGGGAATCATGCCCGAGGAGAGCGTCCCGCTGAAGAGCAGCTCGTGGGCCTCCTCCTTGGTCATGCCGGCGATGAGGCTGTCCGGGTCGTCGACGTTGCGGTAGAACCCGTCGACGTCGGTGAGGTAGATCAGCGTGTCGGCGCCGAGAGCCTGCGCGACCTGACTGGCGGCGACGTCGGCGTTGATGTTGTAGAAGCCGTCAGCACCGCTGCCGACGGTGGCGATGACGGGCACGTACCCATCGTCGAGGATCGACTCGATGAGGTTGGTGTTGACGTGCACGATCTTGCCGACCCGTCCCAGCTCGGGGTCGACCGGCTGGCACTTGAAGGTCTTCCCGTCGGCGCCGCTGATGCCCACTGCGTTGTCGCCGAACTCGTTGAGCGCCCACACGAGCTGCTGGTTGACCTTGCCGACCAGCACCATCTGCACGGCCTCCATGGTGGCCTCGTCGGTCACGCGCAGGCCGCCCTTGAACTGGGTGGGCAGCTGCAGGGCGTCAAGCAGCCTGTTGATGGCCTTGCCGCCACCGTGCACCAGCACGACGCGTATGCCCATCAGCTTCAGCAGCTCGAGGTCGCCCACGACCTGTCGCATCAGCTCCTCGTCCTCCATGGCGGCACCGCCGTACTTGACGACGATGGTCTGGCCGTTGTGCCGGTGTATCCAGGGCATTGCCTCGGCCAGGATCTTTGCCTTGTCGAGCGCCTTCGCACGCTCCTGTGCATCACGCTTGCGCATGGTGGCTCCTTTCGGGAGAGGGGGGTGAGTGGGCCTGCTGCGGGAACGGTTCCGCTGGCCGTAATGGCGGGTGTGCGAGACCCACCGACTAGGTGCGGTAGTCCCCGTTTATGGTCACGTAGTCGTGGGTCAGGTCGCAGGTCCATATGCGGGCGTGAGAGTCGCCCACGCCCAGGTCGATGGCAATGGTGACCTCGGGGCTCTCGAAGCGCTGCAGCATATCCTCCTCGTCCATGGGCAGGGGCAATCCAGCGCGTAGCACCGGCACGCCCAGGAAGTCGATGTCCACGTCGTACTGGTCGAAGGCGACGCCGCACTTTCCCGCCGCCCCGGCGATACGCCCCCAGTTGGCGTCATGACCGAAGATGGCTGTCTTCACCAGCGGGGAGTTGGCGATGGCCCTCGCGACCGTGTCCGCATCGGACTCGTTGGCCGCACCGAGCACGTCGACGGTGACCAGTTTGGTAGCGCCTTCGCCATCTGCGGCGATCTTGCGTGCGAGGTTCTCGCAGGCGCAGCGGATGGCGGCGGCGATGACGTCGTAGGCATCCGTGCCCAGCTCGATGGGGTTGCCGCCGGTAGCTCCGGTGGCCAGCAGGATGCAGGTGTCGTTGGTCGATGTGTCGGAATCGACGGTGACCTTGTTGAAGGTGACGCTGACGGCTGCCGATAGCGCGGCCTGCGCGGCCTCGTGGGTCAGCGGGGCGTCGGTTGCCAGCACGCAGAGCATGGTGGCCATGTTGGGCATGATCATGCCCGAACCCTTGACGAAGCCACCGACGTGGACCATGACCTCGTCGTCATCCATGCCACATGCGACCGGTCCGACAAGCGACACCTCCTTGGGTACGGTGTCGGTGGTCATGACGGCGCGTGCGGCGTCGTGCGCGGCATCGGTGGAGTGGTCGAGCCTCTCTACGGCGACGGGAACGCCCGTCTCATAGGGTCCAAGTGGCAGCTGCTGGCCGATGACGCCAGTCGAGGCGACGAGGACGTCTTCCTCGTCACAGCCGAGCGCCTGGGCAACGAGGGCGGTAGATGCCTTTGCAACCTGGACTCCCGGCTCGCCGGTGGAGGCGTTGGCATTCCCGGAGTTGAGGATGACCGCGCGCGCATGACCCGATGCGGCGCGCGAACGCGAGACCTGCACAGGGGCGGCGCAGAAGCGATTGGTCGTGAAGGTTGCCGCACAGGTGCAGGTCTGGTCGGCGACGACGAGGGCCATGTCCTTGCGGTTGGGGTCGGGCCTAAACCCCGCATGGATGCCTGCGGCACGAATGCCCATGGCAGCACAGATGCCTCCCTCGCAGGGGGAGAAGCCAAAGGAGGCGGGTTCGGTGATTGAGGGCGGAACGCTGATGAGATCCTGTTGGGACATGAAGGCCTCGATTCGGACGGCCGGATCGATGACGGAATCAACCCGGCATGCACGTTGGTGGGAGAGGCGCCTCTTGCGCGCCTTCGTGACGGGGCGGGCGGTAGGACCGTCGCACTCGTCGGGAGGGAAATGCCCGTTAGGGGATAACGTCTGAGAGGAGCGGGCGAAGCTATCGCTGGTACAACGGGCGCAAGCACTGCATGCAGTGCGTCGGGCGCTCGTAGGTCGCACGAGTGCGACCGTTTGCCTCCTGTGGCGCCATGCGAATCTCGAACCGCATAAAAAGCTCCTTCAGTTGCATAACAACATCTTGATATGCAAAACATTGTGTATGTAAGCAGGGAACATACCACAAGTTGGGTGCAAATCAACCCTGAATCGCAAATTGTTCGAAAGCAGACTCACGAGGGCTCCTCTCATGGCGATGGCTGCGTCGGTCGCGGCGGGAAGTCTGGACGGATTCGCCTTCGGAGAGTGCGCGCCTATCTGCGCTGTTAACATCTCGTGGGCATCCTGCGGTTGGTGCAGGGTCGGACAATGCGCTTCGCTATACTCGTTTGCGTGCCATTTGCTGCCGCTCAAAGGAGACCCCATGGACTTTTCCTCGAACCATCGTCCTGATGACATGACCCGCATTACGACTCCCGAGCTCGCGGACGCCTATATCGCCGAGGTCGTCGAAGCGATTCGCGCCCAGGTGGGGGATGGCAAGGTCCTGCTGGCCCTGTCGGGCGGCGTGGACTCCAGCGTCGTTGCGGCGCTGCTCATCAAGGCCATCGGCAAGCAGCTCGTATGCGTGCACGTGAACCACGGTCTCATGCGCAAGGGCGAGTCCGAGCAGGTCATCGACGTGTTCCGCAACCAGCTGGGTGCCGAGCTCATCTATGTGGACGCCACTGACCGCTTCCTCGACCTGTTGGCCGGCGAGGCCGATCCCGAGGCCAAGCGTCACATCATCGGCGAGGAGTTCATCAAGGTCTTCGACGAGGAGGCTGCCAAGCTCGAGGGTATCGGCTTCCTTGGGCAGGGCACCATCTATCCCGACATCCTGGAGTCCGAGGCGGGCGTCAAGGCCCATCACAACGTGGGTGGCCTGCCCGAGGAACTCAACTGGGAGCTCGTCGAGCCCGTCAAGCTGCTCTTCAAGGACGAGGTCCGCGTCGTCGGTCGCCAGCTTGGCCTGCCCGACAGCATGGTTGACCGTCAGCCGTTCCCCGGTCCCGGTCTGGGCGTTCGCTGCACCGGCGCCATCACCCGTGACCGTCTGAACGCGCTGCGCGAGGCCGACGCCATCGTGCGCGAGGAGATCGATGCGGCGTCGGCTGCTGGCCAGATGGATCGTCCCTGGCAGTACTTCTGCGTCGTGCCCGACTACCGTGCGACTGGCGTGCGCGACGGCAAGCGCGCCTTTGACTGGCCTTGCATCATCCGCTGCATCAACACCGTCGACGTCATGACCGCCGAGGTGCCGGAGCTCGATTGGGCACTGCTCAAGAAGATGACCAGCCGCATCCTTGACGAGGTGCCTGGCATCTGTCGCGTGGCCTACGAGCTGAGCCCCAAGCCAATCGCAACGGTCGAGTGGGAGTAAAAATAGGGTCGCAACGGTCTTTCACGCTCCGCCCCAAAAGACAACAAAACCGCAGGTCAGAAGTGGTGCGTACGAGAAATCGGCGCACCACTTTACTTCACTAGAAAAGGCTCCTCTTGGGATGATTCACACCGGAAGGGAGGAGTCAGTTTCTTCTGGCAAGATCCGCGTTACGGCCCAGGGCCAGTCTCCTCGTTGCAACGCGAACCTTGTTAGAAGGCGCATGCGTCACCACGTAGGTAGGCCTTAGAGAGAGACGGCTTGCCGCCCGAGAACCTCACCTTTGCAGAAAACGTGCGCAGACTCACGGCGCAAGGGATCATCGCACCTGAATGGGGCAACGTCACACGCTTGGAGACATCCGCACCCATGAGGTGGTGCCAACGAGCGTCGGCAGCGCCACTTGCTTCCATGCGTGCGAAGACGCGCTCAACACGACCATCGTTCCCGGGGGCTCGGGGCAGCACGGTGCCTTCGAGGAAGACCTCCAATGCAAAGTCCGGTAAGGGTACTCCCCAGTCGTCTATGTCCAACTGTATGTCATAGCCCAATGCATCGGTCACCAGCTCTTGGCAGAGGTCGAGCGACTCCTTGTCCACTGATAGCCCGAGCTCCGCAAGCACCTCATCAAGACACAAGGCCTCGACAGATGGGTGTGCGTTCACGCGCAGATGGCCACCCGCTCGTCCAGGAAAGAGGCCAACGTAGCTCGTCTTCCATCCCCTTGGAAGATGAGCGCAATAATCCTGCCATCCGGAAAGCCTGCCGTCCTCTTTGACAGCCGCAAGGTAGGGCTCCACAAGATCGTGTCGTTCGCGTTGAATCAGGTAGGTGCCGGGACGAGCGCAAGGGTTCATGCTCGTATCCGCCTCGGCCATAAGCAGCACCCTACCGCTCTTGGCTTGCACGGGGGCAATGCCGCTAAACCACGCGAGGGCGTCTTTCCATGCAGGGTCAGCAGAGTCCGGCACACAGCTTGCAGGCACCGCATCGTCCACACAACAGTGCACGTCGAGACCTCGCTCACCCGTAAGCGGAACCTCAAAGTATGCATGGATTCTGCCAAGTTCTGGCATCATGCGGGCGAAAGCCGATTGCGCCTCCGCTCTATCATCACCGAGCAGCGACTCGTCTCTGCCTCTTGCGGCCAGCATTCCGCACAGAACAGAGAACAGCATGTCTCTCATCTTGAGTGACCTCCCTTGTGACCGGCCGGTCAACCTACAAAGATGCCAACGAGAGCGGGGTCGGCGTAGCGAAGCAGCTCATAGCCAATGCCGGCGAGGCCATACAGGAGACTTGGATCGTCAGTGGGGCGCACGCCTTTGGGCATGAACACATAGTGGCCAAGCAACCGCTGTCTCTTGACTATGCCCGCAAGCAGGCACCCTGCGTCGTCTGTGCGTCCTGCTGACACCAGATACTCGATGAGGGAGCCATTGCCACAACAGAGTGTGTCGCGATAGTTGGGGGGAAGCGTTCGACATGCCTTGTCAGCGCGCACGAGCAGCCTGTTGGCAAGCAGACATGCCGCATCGTCTGCTGTCTCATCACGCACGGAGAGGGCGCAAAGGCCTACGCCGGGTGCACCTGAACAGACACCGTGCATGTGCCTGCTCGAGAGGGGGAGCCTGCGCAGGTCGGGCCAGGTGCCGAGTCTTTCGCTGTGGGCCGCGAGCTCCCAGGCAAGGCTGTCTTGGCAGGCGTCGTTTGCATCAATTCCATACGCCTTCGATGCCGCCGAGAACGCCACGCCTATGCCTGCTTGGCCATGGCCAAAACCGCTTGCAGGCCAGTTTGTGCCCATCGTGTCACACAGCCTGGCCCCATCCTTCGTCACAAGGGTCCGCGCATTGAGAAGCTGCAGGGCCAAGCGTTTTGCAACCCCCTTTGCCCGAGAGCTCCTCCTCGCGAGATCGCACTGTGAGAGCGCGAGAAGCATTCCCGCAGCTCCTGAGTAGACATCCAGATGTACAGCGCCCTCTATATCTGCCTTCTCGAGCACTGGAATGCTACGCAGAAGGAGCTGGGTGGCACATGCTGCAGGCTTCTCGCATGTGTCACTGGTGCCGAGCGCTCGCACTACAAGATCAAGCGAGCGGACGACGCCTCCGAGTCCGTTGGCGATGCCCAGCCCTACCGAACGCTCCGGTATGGTTCGAGTGTTCTCCAAGACCTCGAGCACCTCATCCACACGAGAGAGACAGCCATCGAGCAGCTCGAATGCACGGCTGCGCGCCGTATCGGTCGTCGCTCTCGCCGCGAACGCAGCCAAGAACACTGCTACGCCTCCCAACCCGTTTGCGAAAGCTATCGTGGATTGGCCAAGCGTGCCCTTGTGTTCGCCGCGGAAGAGCCACGATTCCTCTCCCGATGGTGACATCAAAGCCATTCCTTCGAGCGTGTCAAACACATGTCCCGCCTCTGTGAGAGCCTCCTCGACAGTGAGCGGCTCCCTTGCGGCCACGCATGCAGGGGCATCCGACTGGTCTGGCACGAGCGCGCGACGCACATTGGCCCTTACCACTGCGCGTGCAAAGATGCTCTGCTGCGCATCCAGAGATGTTATGCGCGTACCTGCCCGCTCTATGGCACTGGACTCCAGAAGGAGGTCGTCAGCTGTGCCATCGGAACCCATGATGGTACGCGACTGTGCGTCAGCGTAGAAGTATGGTATGTCGCCCACGAGCAGGGACGCTGCCTCGCTCTGCGCGAGGGGCGACCTCGCGGACTCTTGACCACGCACGAACGGTCGATGTAGGGCCTCAAGGAGTTTCTCGCGAACAGTTGGATCATAGGCATCGGTGCGTTGCAATCGTGCGAGTACGTGCCCGTAGACGCTTGTGTCTCGCATGAGACGGCGTACCGGAATGCCCGATGCCGATTGCAGATCGTCGCAGAGCGCATCAGAGACGGAGGAGAGTGCTGCCAGACTCTCCTCGAATCCGCCAAAGAGCTCGTCCTCGTATCCAAGCACGTCGTACTCGCTGCCTGCCAGCATGGGCAGGCAGCTCTTGCCGTGGGCGAGGAGCGGACTCGTGTCGCCCGAAGGGGCGAGGCGTTGCGTGCCCCCGAAAGCTTGCGGCCATTTGGGGGAGGGAAGTAGACCGCTCATGACAAGTGTTGCAGCAAGGTTGCGCCCAAAGCCTTTGGAGACGTGGCTCATGTTGGGGCTTACAAGCGGGTCGCCGCGCATGGCGGGCTCACCCGTAATCACCGTCTCGCAATCGATGAGAGATGGCTGCTCTCCGACCGCCACGAAGTTCTCGGCGTGAAGATCCTCTGACCCCAGCATGTGAAAGATCGCGAACGCGCGACCCATGTTGCGCCAGTAGAGGGCAACTCCCCCTTCATCGTCCACGGGATCGCGTGTCATGAACTCCTGATAGGCCCAAGAACCCGTATCGTCTTCGCGCAGAATCGTCTTCGGCTGCAAGAGCACGCCGGGTAAGTACTTGTGACAGATCTGCTTGAACCACACGTCGATGCGACAGTCGCGTGGCTTGTACACGAAGCGCCCGCCCTCGCAGGTCACCACGGTGGTGTGCCGTCCGCCGTTATGGCAGTCGCTCTGTTCGGTGGCCAAATCCGTCACAAGGCCAAAGCTCTTACCGAGGAGCTCAGTGGATAGTACGTTCCGGTCGCGCCAGATTCGCTCGCATGATTCCAAGCTTACAGAGACAAAGCGCCTCGTCTGCCGCGCAAGCTTGGAGCGAAGGAGGGGTGCCACATCGTCCAGCACGGCCGCATCGGAGTCCCTCAGGTCCTCGGCTACCTTCTCTGCTGCACGTGCAAACTCTGCAACTGGCGCGAGCGTGACGTCTATGCTCCAGAGAGGGTTCTCTTGCGAGAGCTGCGTGGCAACAAGATGGGCAAGCACATCCCGTGCATACGCACACAGCGTGTCCGAGAGTCTCATCAGCTGCGCTTTTTGACATGAGGGCGAAAGCAGCAGTTCGAAGCGCGTACCTGCGAGTGAGCGAGTCGCCTGATCCAGGTACGGCGCAACCACTCGCGAGTACAGTGGAGCCATCTGTTGTTCCATTGCGGTTGTTACATCCATATGCACTGCCATGCTTGAGTAACACTCGCATTGCTCTTGGCAACAGCGGTGGGGTTTGCCTTGCCTCCGTCGTCTATCAATGCCTTTCTACGTGGCCTGCAGACGGTCATGGTGCGCGCGCCTTCCTCTTCTTGGACAGGGTTGTGTACGCGTGACTATTATACGGTGACGGGAGAAGGTCTCTTTATCGAGGGATGGGGCAGTATCGGCGCTTGGAGCTCTTCACGGTTCGGCCAACGTAGCGATTGTGGGATAGAATGAGCCAATCGAGCGTATAAGCTATAGGATGAGCAAGGGAGCTGGCGAACAACAGAAGGAGGCACTACGTATGACTATCGAGGAGCTTTACGGCAAGGTGCTGGCGGATGAGGGGCTTAAGGCACAGCTCGCAGAAGCTGCAAAAGCGGGGAAACTCTCCGAGTGGATGGCCAAGCAGGGCGTCGATGCCACTGAGGAAGAGCTGCTCGCCTATGCGCGCGCATTGGTCGAGGACGGAAAGGAGCTGTCGGAGGACGAGCTTGAGAAGGTGGCTGGTGGCACCGGCTATTTCGAGGGCGTGCTCTCAGTTGTCATCATGGAGCCGGCGTGTTTCGAGGATGATTAGGAAAAGCTGAGCAGATGCATCTCGGGTTGCATCGTCGGCGAGGTTGCCGGCGTCAACCGCGTGGTCTACGACATCACGCTCAAGCCCCGCGACAATCGAGTGGGAGTAAGACCGCTACAAAATTGTGCGATTCTCCAGGCGCTCCGGACGTGGTTCCGGGGCGCCTTTTTGGTGCGTCTTGGGGACTCGTGTGCCTGTTAGCCTAACGCATGCATTGCGTAACGACTGATACGAGTGCAGTCAGATTGCCTCGTATGTATTGTAAAAGTACCTACAAATGCGTTATCTTCTTCTTGAGGTGATTATCATGCAGAAGTCAGCAACGCTCAATCTGAGGGTCGATCCCGAGGTCAAGCAATCGGCCGAGTCCGTTCTGTCGCAGCTCGGGCTCTCCATGTCGACTGCCGTCGACATGTTCCTCCGTCAGGTGTCCCTCACGGGAGGGATTCCCTTCAGGGTCGCCCTCCCCGAGGCCCCACGCTCTATCGACGTAGATTCGATGACGGACAGGCAGTTGTTCGAGGCTCTGTCGCGCGGCCTCCAGGAGGCCGAGGAGGGCGGGGGAGTGGAGGCGTCCGTTGCGTTCTCGCGCATGAGGGAGGAGCTTATCGGTGCGTAGCTACGAGGTTCGCGTCACTCCCTCGGCTATGGCACAGATACGGGATGCCGTCCGCTACGTTCGGGACGAGCTCTGTATGCCGCAGGCGGCAGCCAGGCTGATGAACGAGATCGAGGAAGCGGTCGGAAGCCTCTCGAGCATGCCAAACAGGTTCCGCATAGTACGGGTAGAGCCGCTTCTCTCGTCAGGAGTCCGTCGCATGAACGTGCATGGCTACTCGCTCTTCTACAGGGTTGACGAGACGAGCTTGACGGTGGACGTGTTCGCCGCGTTCTACGGCACTCCTTCGGACGCACGAATCAGGGGGCCTTTCAGAGCGGAACGGGGAGTGAGCGATGAACAAGATCACGTGTATCTGCCTGGGCGTGAGGGACATGGCGAGGTCGGTCGCCTTCTACCGCGATGGGCTGGGGTTCAGGACGAACTG
>CACYWP010000028.1 GCA_902778135.1 uncultured Coriobacteriaceae bacterium | reverse complement strand
GGTGGACTTGTTGACCTCGACGCCCTCGGCGCTGACGGTGGACTCGGCCTCGACCAGCTCGTGGCCGGGGATGGCGGCGTTGGACTCGGTGACGGTGTAGGAGCCGGCGGGGACGCCCTCGAACTCCTTGGTCCAGGTCAGGCCGTCCTCGGAGGCCACGAACCCGTCGGAGGCGCCCAGGGTGAGCTCGACCTTGGTGTCGGAGACCTTGCCGTCCTTGTCCAGCCACTTGCCGTCGGCGGTCTTGACCTCGGACCTCGAAGGTGATCGCGCCCTCGGCGACCTCCTCCTTGGTGACGTCGCCGCCGAAGGTCTTGGTGATCCTCAGGTCGCCGGTCTCGGCCTGCCTCTCCGCGTAGGTATTCGTGACGTTGACGTACTTGGTCCTACCACCCGCTATCGAGGCACTCGCGTTTTCATTTGTTACCTCGAGTGTGTAGCCAGAAATCTCTCGCCCGTCGTCGAGCTCGATGATCTCCAAGGTCTTCGGCGGTTCAAGGTTTTTGAGCTTATAGCTACCTGACCCGGTGATTTCGAGCTTGATCGGATCGGGTGACGAGTTCACTGGATTATAAGGCTCTCCCGCCACCGGCTCTTTTGGATTCTGGAAGTAATAGACGTATTGATTACCGACCAACTCACGCACGTAGAACTTGTACGTTTTCGTCTTTGCCTCATCTGGCGCGTCGCTGTTCAGCTTCTTGTTGATTTGCAGTGACCCAACCGCAGAGCTGAAGTGGCGGTTATGGCGGTAGAAGTGCCACTCTGCCCCACTGTCAACAGTGCCGCCGCACACAATCCAACCAGCACCATTGGACTGCGTAAACTTTGACGCATTGGGTGCCAGGAACATGGCAGACGCGTTATCGGTATGTACCGAAGAGGCGTCAGGCATATTGAAGATGATGTGCTCGAAGATGACCTCATCGACTTGCAGGTTATGCTCGTTGTCACGGTTTTTCGCCACTGTCGTCGATTTGATCGGCTCCCCATCATGACCATACTTATCGGTCCACACATGGAATTCGCCAATTTTCACATGACCCGTACCTGGCATGTTAAAGACGATCGTCTGACCGTCCTTCTTATGAATCTGCAGATCACCGCCAGCAGCAATCTTGTCAACTATATTGCTGCAATCAACGTAAATCGTTGTGTTATCGGATATCGTCCGTGTATCGATGACCACTTTGCCATTGGTCACCTTGGCTGGTCTTATTGTCGTTTTCTGCGCCATGTCGGCGGACTTCTGGCGCACATCGTCAATCATGCCATCAACATAATCGTTGATTTCCTCGACTGGCGTCGCCGTAGTTATCACTCCATGCCTAGCTTGACCCCCATTTGACTGGCTGATGCCGCCTTTGGCAAGCTCTTCTGGTGGTGCATAGAGGTAAACATCGGCATTCGTGCCTTGGCCAACAATAAAGCCGTTTAGGATCTCTCCGGCATAGAACGGTACATCGCTGTATGGGCCATTAGTCCCTTCGATATCGAAGTTCGAACCGTGATCGTAATGCTTTACGGCGAAGTTCGTTTCGGTGTGGCCGTTCTGCTTATAGGTATCGGCAACGATACCGAACTCGTACGCGTCACCCAACACCTCTTCTGGCTTCAAGGCATCCTCAAGCGGTGTGCCATCGAAGACAACGGGAAGGATCATTGTCTGGGTACCGGCTTCGTAATCGATGTCGCCCTCGACCCTCTCCCCGCTACGGATGATGTACCCCGCCAAACCAGGAAGGCCCTGTTTGCCTTGGTCCTCAAGCTGCTGTGCCGCCTGCTGTATGGTGACATTGCCCGCAAACAGGACCGCCTCGACGTCCTGCCAAGCATCGGAATAGTCATCGGCGCCAAACGAGCTGCCGTCTTTCCGATACCATTCCTGAATCGTGTATTCCCCTACGCCATTATTCCAACTGACGTTACTGGTTGGAAGCTTGTAGTAGTGCCAACCGGTTGTCGAACCCCTGCCACGAATGATGATGGTGGCCGGTGCAGACTCGCCGCTGTCTCCTCCTGTATACGAGAGGTCTACCGTTAGATGCTT
The DNA here is from genome assembly GCA_902778135.1 of uncultured Coriobacteriaceae bacterium. Lineage (GTDB taxonomy): Bacteria > Actinomycetota > Coriobacteriia > Coriobacteriales > Atopobiaceae > UBA1367. The sequence goes on along the minus strand of CACYWP010000028.1, from coordinate 42,873 downwards.
CATCCAGTCCTTCTGCATCGTGAACAGATACGGATCTGTTTGTTTGAGGAACTTGTAGCCGTCGAACAGGTCGTTTCCGTTCCAGTTTACCGTCCCGGTGTAACTGGCTCCGTTTGCCCCCCACGAAAGTCCGAGGATGCTGCCGCCACTACAGTTGCCTTTAACCACACGTGCTTTGACAGTATGCACCGCTGGGTCATACGCAATTGAAGAGTCGGCATTGTATGGATCCTTGTTAAACATGCCATTCGTTATCGTTGCCCTGCTCGTCGATTGATCGAACGGCTTGCATGCCCATCCGACAATGTTTCCGTCTTTGTCCTCGAGATATGCAAAGACATGAGGATTCCTGCTCTTCACATCATCGGGCATGCTGCCTACGGGGTTGCCGTCTTGGTCGCGGTACTCGAGCCTGTATATCAATTCCTGCGCATCCGTGACGTCAATGACGTACTTCGCTCCACTGAACAGCTCGACCGTCAGCGTCTCTTTGCTTGTGAACGGTGCGAGGCTCGTGAGCAGCCAGTCGCCCTCGACCTGCTTCACTGACACGAGCTCGGGGTTGCTGAAGGTCACATTCTCGACCTTGTCGATGCTCTCGTCGATCTCCAGAGCCTCGAACAGCTTCGAGAGGGTAATCTCGCTCTCGCCGGCGATGCTGTAGGTGAAGCCGTCATACGTAAAGTCCACCGTGTAGCTGAATGCGTATACCGAGAAGCTGTCGACTGTCATTTGGATGAAGTCGGCACCCTTGGCTATCGCGTCGACGGCCTCAACCGCAATGCCGCCATCGGACTCAGGCAGATGGGCGACGTCGACCTTGGAGGCCTTCTTTGCCCCAAGGTCATCGACCAGCTGGTTTTTCTTGAACTTGAAGCTCACCTTGACGGTTCCTTCGGCGGGCTCGACGACGGTGGTGTTTCCGTCCTCGTCGGCCGTCACGAAGGACACGTCATACAGAAGGGTATTGTGATCGTTGTAGGGGTTGTCACCCTTGACCGTGCCGTTTAACGCGTTGAGATACGCATCGGAATCGCCGACGGGTTTGACGACGAACGAAACATCCGCGGGCAGCACGGCGGGATCGTCGAGCTCTGCGGTCACGCTCACGTCGAGGCCTTCATATATAAAGACCTTCTGCGTGTTCTTCTTCTCTTCCTTCTTGGATTCTTCGTCCTTGTTGGAGCTCTCGTCCTTGTTTGCTTCCTCGCCCTTGTCGGAGCTATCGCCCTTCTTGGAATCCTTCTCCTCCTCGGCGTTAGCCTCTTCGTCGGAGGCCTTCTCCTCGTCAGCCTCTTGCTTGTCGACCTGGGTGGCATCGGTCTTGGGGGTGGCAGGCTCTGCCTCGGCGGGGGTTTCCACAGCAGGCTGCACCTCCTCTACTGGCCGCGCCTCTTCGACAGGCTGTACAAGCTGCTGCTCGACTACCGGCTCGGTCTGCTCGGGCACGACGATCCTCTGATAGACGTTCTGCAGCTTGACCTCGGTCGTCTGACCCTTCAGCACCTGGATGTTCTTCATGCCGATGACAGATGCAGGCCCATCGAACTGGTAGCCGTCGATGTTGACGGTGGCATCCATGACCTCGGTGATGGTGTAGCTGCCCACGGGGAGGTTCCACACGTTAAGCACGTTGGCCTGAGAGACGGCGAACTTCACCGAGTCTGGCAGCAGACCGTCCTTTTCCTCCTCTTTGGTGCCTTCGGGGAAGACGACCTCGGTCCACTCGCCCTTGTTGGTGAGGTAATGGCCTGAAGCGTTCTTGACGGTGACGTAGTACGCCTTGGCCTCATACCCAGTCGTGTCGATGGTAAGGTTGAGGGACACCTTGGCATTTCCGTACTCGACAGCATCTTGGGCCACAACCGAACCGGTCTCCGTCACACGTTCTGGCGTGGGGACGGCAGTCGTGGAAGACCCACCATCTGGAACAGCATCTGTCTGCGCATCTTGCGATTCGGCAGCTAGCGCGTCGCTTTCGTCACCTACGACCTGTGATTGTTGCCAATCGGGCGTTGCGATCGCATGCTCCGGAGCAACCTGCTCCTGAGCGACCTGCTCCTTGGTGAACTGCTCCGGAGCAATCTGCTCCTGAGCCCACGCGACGCCCTGACTGGGCATCAGGCTCATCACCATGGAGAACGTAACGAGCATGCTCATGAAATGATCGAACGCCATACGCCGCTGACGCCACTTCATCCTCTTGCCGCTTTTCATGAGTCCCCCTCACAAATGCCACCCGCCAAAGAAGCTGTGAACCTGATGTCTGAGATGGCTTCATATAAATTTGTAATTCTTATATGAAACTTGACATTTTGACACAGTTTTGAAAGAACATAGCATATTTGTTTGGGAGCCTCAACATTTCTCTCGACAAAGATGGATGGGTGTCGGCAGCTGAACCGGCATTAACAGCCCTCGCAACAAGACCGATTGGCATGACGATGGCTGTCTACGAGCCGAAGGTTGGATTGTTCAACTCCTTTGAGCTGTCAACCGGCCATCCGAGAACATGTGCAAAACAAGCGCCCCCATGGCCGGGGGCGCGCACATACATGGAGCCAGCGATGGGAATCGCCGCGCCGCCTCGCGGCGGCGCTCGTCGGGTTCGCCTCCGGCTCACCCCGCGACGCCCCACCGGGGCGTCGCGCCCTCACGGGTTCGATTCCCTGCGCCTCGCCCCAACGGGAAGCGCCCCCATGGCCGGGGGCGCGCACATACATGGAGCCAGCGATGGGAATCGAACCCATAACCACCGGATTACAAGGCCGGTGCTCTACCATTGAGCCACGCTGGCATGGATGACTATGGTACCACGCGACGCACGACTTCGGGACGACAGTCGCGGGCTCGGTGTCTACTGCCCCAACAACCTGCGCAGCTTCTCGCGTTGCTCGGGACTCAGGCGGTCCTCCAGCGTCATGTGCCCGTAGGAACGCTCCACGCGGGCGGTCTCGATGTCAACCACAGTGTGTTCGATGTTGCGCGCCAGCAGCTGGCTGGACACCGTCGTCACCGGAACGCCGCCCACGGTGAACTTGATCGTGTTGTCCGAAGTGACCAGCAGCACGTCGCGCATCTTGTGCCGCGCGCGCGTCACCAGGCGCTCGATGACCGAGTCGGCGCTCTCCCCCGTGCGTGAGAACACCACGCGCACCCCGGCACGCGAGAAGTCGGGCCTCTCGTCCGAGAGGTTGCCCGCCGCATCGAACACGACGACCGGCTCGTAAGACCCTTGGGCGTAGGCCGCCACGTCCGTGATCAGCGCCTCGCGGGCCCGCTCGAAGGGATCGTGACCGTATGGGTCGCGTGACAGGTGCGCCACGTCGGCCAAGGCACCCGCCCCGGCATGCTCGTCGATGAGCGCCTCGTAGCGGGTCGTCCCGTGGATGACGTTGTACCCGTCCACCACCAGAAGGGGCTGGGTTCGCGCGCCTGCCATCCTACAGGTCCCAATCGATGTCGAACGACGCCGCGGCATCGGTCATGAACGAGTCGTCGTCCGTCGGTTCGGCAGCCCAAACATCGGCGTCATCCGCAGATGTTGGGAGGTCATGCTGCCAGCCAGCATCGACCATGCTCTCGCGCCGCAGCCACTCGTAGCACATGACCGTCGCGGCCTGGGCGACATTGAGGCTCTCGACCCGCCCGCGCTGGGGCAGGCGACACTCGAAGTCGCACCGGTCGCGCACCAGACGGCTGATGCCATCTCCTTCGGACCCCATGACCAGGCACAGGCGCCCGCCCATCGGCGCGCTCCACACGTCGTCATGCGCGTGCTCGGTCGCGCCGCCGACCCAGAAGCCATGCTCCTTCAACGTCTCGATTGCCGTCGCGAGGTTGGGCACCTGGGCGATGGGAAGATGCAGCACCGCGCCGGCGGAGGTCTTGAACGCGCCGACGCCGACACCTGCCGCGCGTGCCTTTGCGATGATGACACCCGCCGCGCCAACGACCTCGGCCGAACGAACGATGGCCCCCAAGTTGCCCTGGTCGGTCACATGGTCGAGCAACACGACCAGCGCGCTGCCCTCTCCCGCCCGATCGATGATGTCGGACAGGTCCGCATAGCGGAACGGTGCGGCCTGAACCACGACGCCTTGGTGGGCGCCGTGCGAGGAGATGGAATCGAGGCGAGAGCGAGGGACTCGTTCGATGGGGACCCCTGCCTCCTCCAGCTGGCGGACGATGTCGGCCAGCGATCCGTCGGCGTCCGCCACCAAGGCACGGCGCAGCGGCATGCACGCATCCAGCGCCTCGACCACCGCACGCCGGCCCTCGATCCACGAACCGGACCCGCCGGCTCCCGGTGCGCCTCCGCCGCGTCGCTGGGGATTGCGCTGGTAGGAGTCACGCGAGGGCTTGCCCTTCCCGTATCCCTGGGCCTTGCGGCCAGCAGACGCGGGACGAGAGGACGACTTGCCCTTGCCTCCGCGCACGTCGCGGCCGGGTCTCTGCGATTGGTTCTTTGCCATGCTCGTTCCCTTGCCCATCTTGACCGTCGGGGACGGTTCTCCTCGGTCGAAACGTCTGAGGCGTTTCGACCGAGGAGAACCGTCCCCGACGGTCGAACGTACGTTAGGCCCTGCTCAGGCGCGCACCTGCGGGGGTGTCCTCGACCACCAGGCCCAGGGCGGTGATGCCGTCACGGATGGCGTCGGCAGTGCCCCAGTCCTTGGCCTTGCGAGCCTCCTGGCGGGCGGCCAGCAGCACCTCGGCAGCCTCCTCGGGGTCGTTGCCCTCGTAACCGGCGCGCTCGCGCGCCAGGTCGACAAGCTCGGCCGGCAGGCTGCTCTGGGCAGCCTCCAGCTCCACGCCCAGCACGCCCGCCAGCTCGGAGAGCGTGTCGGCAGCACGCAGGCATGCGGCGGTGGCGATGGTGTCGCCCGCCTCGGCCAGGTACTTGTTGGCAGCGGTCACCAGCTCGAAGATGGCGGCGAGGCCGCCAGCGGTGTTGAAGTCGTCGTCCATCTGACGCACGAACTCGGCCTGGGCATCGCTGGCGGCGGCAGACAGGGCGCGGTCGCCCTCGGTCAGGTTGCCATCCTCGCGAGCATTGTTGGCAGCCCAGCGCAGGTTCTTGACGCAGGTGCGCAGACGCTCGAGCGTGCCCACCGCACCGTCCAGCTGGTCGGTCTGGAAATCCAGCGCCGAGCGGTAGTGCGTCTGCAGCATCAGCAGGCGCACCGCGTCGGCCGGGTACTTGTCCAGAATCTCCTTCAGCGTGAAGAAGTTGCCCAGGCTCTTGGACATCTTGTCGCCGTTGACGCGCAGCATGCCCGTGTGCATCCAGTAGTTGGCCAGGGAATGGTCCCAGGCGCACATGCACTGGGCGGTCTCGTTCTCGTGATGCGGGAAGATCAGGTCCTGGCCGCCACCATGGATGTCAATGGGGGTGCCCAGATAGCGGCGAATCATCGCGCAGCACTCGGTGTGCCAGCCAGGACGCCCGTCGCCCCAGGGGCTCGGCCAGCTGGGCTCGCCGGGCTTCGCGGCCTTCCACAGGGCGAAGTCGAGCGGGTCGCGCTTCTCGTCGTTGACCTCGACGCGCTCGCCGGCACGCAGCTGGTCGACGTCGCGACCCGACAGGATGCCATAGGCGTCATCCGAGCGCACCGAGAAGTAGACGTCGCCATTGCTCGCGGCATACGCATGGTCATGCTCGATGAGCGTCGAAATCATGTCCTGCATGGCCTCGATCTCGCGTGTGGCACGCGGGCGGATGTCGGGGTCGAGGATGCCGAAGCGGTGCATCTGCTCGATGAAGGCGTTGGAGTACTCCTCGGCGACCTCGGCGGCGCTGCGACCCTCCTCGTTGGCGCGGTTGATGATCTTGTCGTCCACGTCGGTGAGGTTCTGGGCGAACGTGACGTCATAGCCCTTGTACATCAGGTATCGGCGGATGACGTCAAAGGACAGGAACGTGCGCGCGTTGCCGATGTGGATCTGGTCATAGACCGTCGGACCGCACACGTACATGCGGATCTTGCCGGGCTCTATGGTCTCAAGCTCCTGCTTGCGGTGCTTCTGGCTGTTGTAGACGAGCATGTGGCTCTCCTTCTTGTCGTGCGATGGTGCGTGAACGATTCTAGCGTGACTATGGGGTTGCGCGCCGAGCGGCACGCTCGCCGCGCCAACATCGCACGCCCTCCACGATGGGAAGGCACCCCATGACCGATGTGCCCATGTGTCCCCTACCTGCTACCGGCCCCGACGCGGCCGCGAGACGGGCTGTGTGGACACTTGGCCCAGCGCGTCGCGACCGACGTTGATGATGCGCCGCATCTCGTAGGCGTCGCGAATCTCCTTCAGGACGAAGTCGTCGTCACCAGCCTTGGTCTGGATGCGCACGTCGGCGTAGTTGAACAGCCGCCCCATGATGGTGGGATCGACGGTAACGTCGGTGATGCTGCCCAGGTCGGTTACGTGGTCCTTGATGTCAAGGATGCCGCTGCGGTAGTACAGGCGCCGGTTGGAGACGACCACGTCGGTGCGCCAGTTGTCGATGATGTGGGGGATGCGCGACAGGACGCACACCACGATGCTGGCAAGGACGCAGATGACCGCCAGCCCGCTGTCGGCGAAATAGGTCACGACGACGCTGATCAGTGCGCAGACCAGCGCCACCGGGATGACGCCGAGGATGACCGGCACCCATGACTCCTTGGCGTGGAACAGCTCGCGCTCGTTGGCGTTGTCCAGCTTGATGCGTGCCATCAGCGCACCTCCTCGAGCAGTGCCACCGCCCAGGCGGCAATGCCCTCCTCGCGGCCCACGAATCCCAGGCGCTCGGTCGTAGTCGCCTTGACGCCCACGGCGGCCACGTCGACGCCCATGGCGGATGCGAGGTTCTCGCGCATGGCCTGGCGATGGGGCGCCAGCTTGGGAGCCTGGGCGGCCACCGTGCAGTCCACGTCCAGGATGCGATAGCCCCGCTCGCGGGCCAGCCGTGCCACCCGCCCCAGCAGCAGGCACGAGTCCGCGCCTTCGTAGGCGGGGTCGGTGTCGGGGAAGAGCTGGCCGATGTCCTCGGCACGCATGGCCCCCAGCAGGGCGTCCATCAGCGCGTGCGCCAGCACGTCGGCGTCCGAGTGCCCGTCCAGGCCGCGCGCGTACGGGATGTCCACCCCGCCCAGCACCAGCCGTCGCCCCTCGGCGAAGGCGTGCACGTCATAGCCGTGTCCGATATGCAACATGATTGTCTACCTTCCCTGCTCGAGGCGCCGGGCCAGGGTCGCCTCCGCGATGGCCAGGTCCTCGGGCACGGTGATCTTGATGTTGTCGCGCGGCGCCTCGACCACGCGCACGGTGCCTCCGTGATGCTCCACCAGCGAGGCGTCGTCGGTACCGGCGAAGTCGTCCCAGACGGCCGCCTTGTGCGCCGCCATCACCTGACGCGCACGAAAGACCTGGGGCGTCTGGGCACACCAGTAGTTGGCACGGTTGGGCGTCGCCAGGATCTTGCCCGACGCGTCGGTCAGCTTGAGCGTGTCGGTCTCGCGCGACGCCAGTATCGCACCCGAAAGGGACGCGTCGGCGCGCACCGTCTCGATGCAGCGCTCTATGGCGTCCACCTCGACCAAGGGACGTGCCCCGTCATGAATCGCCACGAGCTCGAAGTCGGGCGGCATGGCCACCAGACCGGAGAAGACCGAGTCCTGTCGGGTCGCCCCGGCCAGCGCCAGCGTGACGTCGCAGCGCAGCACCAGATCGGCGAGCACGCTGCGGCGCACCTCGTCCAGCCGCCCGTGCGGGCACACCACGACGATGTGGCCCACCGACGGGGAGCGGTCGAACGCCAGGATGGACCACGCCATGATGGGCAGGCCGCACAGGTCGACGAACTGCTTTCCCCGCGGATTGCCAAAGCGCTCGCCAGAGCCTCCCGCCACGATGATGGCACAGGTATCCGGTCCCTCCGTGGCATTGCCCAAGAGCTCGGCACGGGCGCATGCGCATGGCGTCAGGCGGCTCATGCGCGCTTGCCCCACATGCGATAGAGGCTGTCGGCGAGGATGGACGGGTTGTCGACGCCCAGGTCGTCGAGGCGGTCGGGGTTCTGCTCGATGTCGTCCATCAGCTGGGGCAGCGATCCATACTCGTCGACGATCTTGTCGGCCATGCCCTTGCGCACGACCGAGACGTTGGAGAGCGTGCGCAGACCCAGCGGCGTGATCGTGGAGTCCTCGGTCTTGCCCTCGTAGCCCAGCAGCTCCGCGACGCGCGATGCCGAGCGGAGCTTGGTGTTGTTGGTGTCATGGAAGGCACGGCGGATGGCCTGGGCGCTCTCCTGCGAGGAGTTGCGCGCGTAGTCGCGGATCATCAGCGTGTACTTGTCGTCCATGTCACCGATGAACTCGTCGCGCTGCATGCGGATGGTGCGCCCCTCGTGCCCCAGCTGCAGGATGACGCGGTCCAGCTCCTCGCCCTCGGTCATCAGCACCTCGAAGAGGTAGAGCGTGTCGGCCACGTCGTCGAAGGTCACGTAGTTGTCCAGCTCCAGCGTGGTCAGGCGCAGCAGGCTGCGGTCCAGCTGCTGGCGCGTGTTCTGCATCGAGACCAGCAGCTGGTTGACCGAGTTCATCAGCTCGGGAACCGTGCGGATCTGATGCCCGCGTCCGTCGACGTAGAGGGTGATGACCTGGCGGCGCTCGGACACCGAGATGACGATGGCGCGGGTCAGCAGGCTCATGCGGGCAGCCGTGCGATGGCGCATGCCCGTCTCGGAGGTCGGCAGCGACGGGTCGGGATTGAGGTGGTAGTTGGCGCGCAGGATCTGGGTGATGTCCTTGTCGATGACGATCGCGCCATCCATCTTGGACAGCTCGAACAGGCGGTTGGCCGTGAACGAGATGTCCAGCTTGAAGCCATCGTTGCCGGCCGCCAGCACGTTGTCGGTGTCACCGATGCAGATGAGCGCGCCCAGGTTGCCGGCAATGATCATGTCCAACGCGTGGCGCAGGGCCGTGCCAGGCGCCGTCTGCCTGATGGCGTTGGTCAGGCGCTCCGACAGGACGGATTCGCGGATGGTGGTGTCCATGGCTCCCCCTCATGCATGCAGGCCGACCCACGTGGTTGCGGGTCGGCCGAAGCTGGCGGTTCTCAGTATACGCGAGCTTGTGATGCAACCTAACCTGACAATGGGGCCAAACCTCACCCCATTGCCAGGTTTCTTGCCTAGTCGCTTGCGCCGGCCAGGTCCCCCGATGCGGCGGGACGCGGCTCGGGCGCCCAATGCGTGCGTGCCTTGGGCAGCGACATGTGGATGCGCTCCGACGGTGCGGGGATGGCACCCTCGCCACGGGTGAACGTCAGCTTGCCATCCTGCGCGTCGACCTGGATGACGTCACCGGCGCGCCAGCCGCCAGCCAGCAGCTCCTCTGCCAGCGGGTCCTCGATGAGGGTCTGGATGGCGCGACGCAGCGGACGGGCGCCATAGACGGGGTCGGTCCCCTCCTTGGCCACCAGGTCGCGGGCGGCGTCGGTCAGCTCGATGGACATGCCCTGCGCGATGAGGCGGTTGCGCAGGTCGGCGATCATCAGGTCGACGATGCGGCGCAGCTGCTCGCTCTTCAGCGACTTGAACACCACGATCTCGTCCACGCGGTTCAGGAACTCCGGTCGGAACAGGTGCTTCAGCTCGGTCTGGACGCGGCTGTTGATCTCGCGGTCGGACAGGCCGCCGTTGCCGGAGGACGAGAAGCCCATCGGCGCGGTCTGTGCGATCTCGCGGGCGCCGACGTTGGAGGTCATGATGACCACCGTGTTGGCGAAGTCGACGGTACGGCCCTGGCCGTCGGTCAGGCGACCCTCGTCCAAGATCTGCAGCAGGATGTTGAAGACGTCCGGATGGGCCTTCTCGATCTCGTCAAACAGGACGACCGAATAGGGCCTGCGGCGCACGGCCTTGGTCAGCTCGCCGCCCTCGTCATAGCCCACGTATCCGGGAGGGGCACCGACGAGCTTGGATACCGCGTGCTTCTCCATGAACTCGGACATGTCGAAGCTGATGAGCGCGTCCTCGCTGCCGAAGAGGAACTCGGCGAGCGACTTGGCCAACTCGGTCTTGCCCACGCCCGACGGGCCCAGGAAGATGAACGAGCCACCGGGACGGCGCGGGTCCTTCAGCGGCGAGCGGCTGCGGCGGATGGCGCGGCTGACGGCGCTGATGGCCTCGTCCTGGCCCACGACGCGCTGGTGCAGGGCATCCTCGCAGCGCAGCAGCTTGGAGGCCTCGGCCTCGGTGAGGTTGGAGACGGGCACGCCGGTGATGTCGGACACGACGTCGGCGATGTCCTGCTCCCCGACGGTCACGACGTTGGCGTCCATGCGATCGCGCCAGGCCTGCTCCAGCTCGGTGCGACGCGCGGTCAGCTCCTTCTCCTTGTCGCGCAGGCGGGCCGCCTCCTCGAACTCCTGGACCTCGGCCGCATGGGCCTTGTCCTCGCGGACGCGTGCCAGTTCCTCGTCGACCTGGGCCAGCTCGGGCGGCAGCGCCATCTTGTGGACGCGCGTGCGCGCACCGGCCTCGTCGATGATGTCGATCGCCTTGTCGGGCAGGTAGCGGTCCTGGACATAGCGGTTGGACAGGGTCACCGCCGCCATCAGGGCCTCCTCCGTGTAGCGCACGTGATGGTGGCTCTCGTAGCGGTCCTGCAGGCCATGGAGGATCTCGATGGTGTCGGCGACGCTGGGCTCGTCGATGTTGACGGGCTGGAAGCGACGCTCGAAGGCGGAGTCCTTCTCGATGTGCTTGCGGTACTCCTCCGACGTCGTGGCGCCGATGACCTGGATCTCGCCACGCGACAGGGGCGGCTTGAGGATGGAGGCGGCGTCGATCGAGCCCTCGGCCGACCCCGCGCCGATGATGGTGTGGATCTCGTCGATGAACAGGATGGCGTCGCCGGCGGCCTCGACCTCGTTGATGACCTTCTTCAGGCGCTCCTCGAACTCGCCGCGATACTTGGAGCCGGCGACCAGCGCCGCCACGTCCAGCGTCCAGATCTGGCGCCCGCGCAGGATGTCGGGGACGTTGCCCCCGGCGATGAGCTGGGCCAGGCCCTCCACGACGGCGGTCTTGCCGACGCCGGGGTCGCCCAGGATGAGCGGGTTGTTCTTCTGGCGACGGGCCAGCACCTGCATCACGCGCTCGACCTCGCGGTCGCGCCCGATGACCGGGTCCAGCTTGTTCTCGGTGGCCAGACGGGTCAGGTTCTTTCCGTAGTTCTCGAGCATCGAGTCCTCGTCGGAGACCTGCCCACCGGGCACCGCACCCATCATGCGCGGGTCGAAGGCCGCCTGTGAGGCCATGGGGCGCTCGCGCGTCGGGCCGTCCGAATTGCTGGCAATCATCTCGCTGACGGCGTTGCGAATCGCGTCACCAGACACTCCCATGCGGGACAGCGCCGTCATCGCACGCCCGTCGCCCTCCGCGACGATGCCCAGCAGCAGGTGCTCGGTGGCGATGTAGGTCTGGCCGTGGGTCATGGTCTCGCGGTACGCGTCCTCCAGCACGCGCTTGGCGCGCGGCGTGAACGGGATGTGGCCGCCGGGAACCGGCTCGGTGACCTCGGACGAGATCTCGCGCACGGTGGCGATGGTCTCCTCGTAGGTCACGTCCAGCTTGGCCAGCGCCTGCGCCGCGATACCCTCCCCCTCCTTGATGAGGGCGAGCAGCAGGTGCTCGGTGCCCACGTACATCTTGCCGAGGCTACGCGCCTCCTCCTGCGCAAGGCTCATGACCTTGCGCGCCTTGTCGGTGAACTTCTCGAACATGCGGGTTAAACACCCCCTCTTGAAAGTGCCGCCGCCGGTGGAGCACCCTCCACCGGCGGCAGTCAGGTCAGCTGATGTAGCTTTTACCCAGAACCAAGGTGCGATATGCGCTCAAGCCACGCAAGTCGGGACGTCGACACAATGGGTGCGCCTCGACCCCGGCCGCGTCGTGCCGCTCGCACGCTAGTACAGCTTGGCTCCTGCGGGGATGGCGTCGTCGAGCATCAGCAGGTGCAGGGCCTCGCGGCCGTCCTCGGTATGGACCGCGGAGATGAGCATGCCGCAACTGTCGATGCCCATCATCTTGCGCGGGGGCAGGTTGAGGATGGCGACGCAGGTCTTGCCGACCAGCTCCTCGGGGGCGTAGAACTCCTTGATGCCGCTGAGGATGATGCGGTCGGTGCCGGTGCCGTCGTCGAGCACGAAATGCAGCAGCTTCTTGCTCTTGGGCACCTCCGTGCACTCCTTGACCTTGACGACGCGGAAGTCCGACTTGCTGAAGGTGCCGAAGTCGACCTCGTCAGCGAACAGCGGCTCGATGTAGATGCCCTCGGTCGGGATCTCGGGAGCGACCGGCTGCTCCTCTGCGGGCTGGGCATAGATGTCACCGACCGGTGCGATGGCCTTCATCGCGTCCAGCGTGCTGACGAACAGCTCGTCGAGCTCGATGCCCAGCAGCTCGGCGCCCTGGCGGATGATGTCGCGGTTGCACCCGGCGGCAAAGCTCTTGGTCTTGAACTTCTTCTTGAGCGACTTGAGCTCCATGTCGGTGACGCTCTTGGACGGGCGCATCTTGGCGCAGGCCTGGATCAGGCCCGAGAGCTCGTCCACCGCATAGAGCCACTTCTCCATCACGTGCTCGGGCTTGGGCAGCTCGGGGTTCTGGTCGCAGTTGTGCGTCTGGATGCTGTGCGCCAGCGCGGGATTGGCGCCGGCCTCGGCCAACAGCTCGGCGGTCTTCACGGTGTGCTGGACGGCGTCGGGCCACTTCTCCCAGTCGAGGTCGTGCAGCAGGCCCACCTGGCCCCAGAACTCGACGTTGTCCGGGTCCTCCTTGGCCGCAAGATGGCGCATGAGCCCCTCGAGCGTCTCGCCGTGCGCCACGTGGAACCAGTCCTCGTTGTACTTGACCAGCAGGTCATGGGCCTGCTCTCGCGTCAGGCCCGTCTCCAGCCGCCCGTCCGCGGGAGCCGCCACGGCGCGGCGCTCCGGACGCATGTGCGGGAACAGCAGCACGTCGCGGATGGATGCGCTGTCGGTGAAGAGCATGATCATGCGGTCGATGCCCCAGCCGATGCCACCTGCGGGCGGCATGCCGTACTCGAGCGCGCGCACGTAGTCGTAGTCGTACTCCATGGCCTCGTCGTCACCGGCAGCCTTGGCCTCGACCTGCGCCTGGAAGCGGCCCTCCTGGTCGACGGGGTCGTTGAGCTCGGAGAACGCGTTGGCATACTCGTGACCTGCCACCACCAGCTCGAAGCGGTCGGTCAGGCGCGGGTCGTCGTCCTTGCGCTTGGCGAGCGGCGAGACCTCCACGGGATAGTCGCACACGAAGGTGGGGTCGACGAGCGTCTGCTCGCACAGCTCGTCATATAGGGTGAAGATCAGCTTGCCGATGCCCCAGCTCTCGTCCCAGGGCAGCTCGAAGCGGTCGAGGATCGCACGGGCCTCCTCCACGGAGGTCTCCATGCCCACCTGCTGGCCAACGCGCTCGGAGACGAGCTCGGCCATCGATGCTGAGCGGAAGGGCGTGGCGAGACTGACGGTCTGCCCCTGGTAGGTGATCTGCTCGCCCAGGCCCACGGCCTCGCGGCACGCGGTGAAGAGGCCCTCGGTGAGGCGCTTCATGCCCTCGAGGTCGCTGTATGCGCAGTAGGCCTCCATGCTGGTGAACTCGGGGTTGTGGGTGAGGTCCATGCCCTCGTTGCGGAACTGGCGCCCCAGCTCGAAGACGCGCTCCATACCGCCCACGATGCAGCGCTTGAGGTGCAGCTCGGTGGCGATGCGCAGGTAGCAGTCCTGGTCGAGCGCGTTGAAGTGCGTGGTGAAGGGGCGCGCGTTGGCACCGCCGAGCGTCTCCTGCAGGATGGGCGTCTCGACCTCGAGGTAGCCCTGGCCCTCCATGAAGCGGCGCATGCCCGAGATGAGCTTGGAGCGCTTGACGAAGGTCTCCTTGACCTCGGGGTTCATGATGAGGTCCACGTAGCGCTGGCGATAGCGCACCTCCTTGTCCGTGAGACCGTGGAACTTCTCCGGCAGCGGACGGCACGACTTCGACAGCAGGGTAAGGCTCGTCGGAGCAAGCGAGAGCTGGCCACGACGGGTGCGCATGATGGTGCCGGTGGCCCCGAGGATGTCTCCCAGGTCGAGCTGACTGAGCAGCGTCCAGTCGGCCTCGGGCAGGTTGTTGATGCGGCAGAACAGCTGCAGCTGGCCCGTGCAGTCCTCGAGCACGATGAAGGCGACCTTGCCCTGGTTGCGCAGGGCGCGGATGCGGCCGGCCACCGAGTAGACGTCCTCGGTGTCCTGCCCCGCCTCCAAAGAGCCATAGCGCTCCTCGAGTTCGGCGGCGTGGGCATCCACCTGCGACTTGATGGGGTAGGGATTGATGCCGGCGTCGATCAGGGCCTGGCGCCGGTCACGGCGCGCGGTGCGCTCGTCCACATGGACGTTGGTCTCAGGGGTCTGGCTGGACATGCTCGTATGCTCCTTGCTCGGGTCGCTGCGCTCGTCCGGCGCAGCTGGTGGCTCCCGTGTTCTGAACTAGCTTATGGTCTGCGATGCCAAGGCTGGCAAGAAAGCCCCGCGCCCACCAAGAATGCGTAGGCACAGGGCTAAGGGGTCGTCCGAACGCCACTGGGCGCGACTGGCGCGCCAGGTGCGCTAGATCTCGATGTTGGTGATGGTGTACTCGCACACCCTGCCGGCCGGCGTGGTGAACGACACGCGATCGCCCACGACATGGCCGATCATGGCCGCGCCAGCGGGGCTCTCGTTGGAGATGAGGTGGTTGAGCGAGTCGGTCTGGGTGGTGCCGACGATGCGGAAGGACGTCTTCTTGCCACGGGCGTCCTCGATCTCGACGGTACTGCCGATGGAGACCGACATGGCGTCGGAGGCGTTGGCGATACGGGCGACCGCAAGGATCTGCTCGATCTCGTTGATGCGAGACTCGTTGCGCGACTGCTCCTCGCGCGCGGCGTCGTACTCGGCGTTCTCGGAGAGGTCACCGAAGCCACGGGCCTCCTTCAGGCGCTCGACAATCTCGTCGCGTCGTTCGCCCTTGCGCTCGGCAAGCTCGGTCTCCAGCTGCTCGAAGCCCTCACGGGTAAGGATGATTTCCTTCGTGTCCATGCTGGCCTTTCTTTGGTGGTGGGGTGGGTGGGTCTAGGGGTGGTGGAAGCCTAGGCGAGCTTCTCGCCGCACTTGCTGCAGAAGGCGGCGTCCGCGGCGTTCTTGGCACCGCAGTGCGAGCAGAAGACCACGTCCTCCTCGACCACGGCCTCGGCAGCCGCGTCCTCGACCGGGGCAGCCTCGACCGGCTCGGACTGGGTCTGGTCGGCGATGGCCTTCTCGGCCTTGGGCTCGTTCTCGTCGCCCTCCATGCCCTCGCGGACGTTCTTCACGGTCTGGCCCAGGCTCTTGCCCAGCTTGGGGAGGTTCTTGGGCCCGAAGATCAGCAGTGCGACGATGAGGATGATGAGAAGCTCAGGTGCGCGAAGTCCCATGACAGCGTTTCCTTTCGAGTACGTTCCAGCCTTTTGCCTCATTCGAGGGAAGGGCATAACATCACAGTCTGTGCATTATACCCGCTTCTCCCGCCAACGCCCACGGTACGCTGACAATGCGCACAGCCCACACGCAATGCCACGCAATGCCGCATCTCGTCATCTTGGCGTCGTGGCCCACGAATTGTCACATAATGGTCCCATCGTGTCCCGCCACCCACCAGGAGGAGCCATGGCCATCAACGAGATCAGTGACGACGAGCTGGATGCCTACCTGTCCATGCCCGACTGTCCCCAGTGCGGCAGCGAGGATGTCGTGTGCACCGACTCCTATCCCGACGGGTTCGGCGGCATCATCAAGGTCTACTACTGCAACAAGTGCGGCCACACCTGGACCGAGCAGGCCTAGCGGGCGCCCATGACCACGCTCTTCATAGACGCCGACGCCTGCCCGGTGACGCGCGAGGCCCTCGCCGAAGCTCGTCGGGCGCGGGTCCCCTGCGTCATCGCCGGCAACGCCACCCAGAACCTCAGCCGCCACTTGCGGCGCAGCGACCCCACCACGCCGCACGAGGGCTTCTGGGTGCGGACGGTGCAGGTGGGGGTTGGCGCCGACTCCGCGGACTTCGCCATCGTCGAGGAGCTGGGACCCGACGACGTGGTGGTCACGCAGGACATCGGCCTGGCCTCGATGGTGCTGGGCCGCGGGGCGCGCGCCATCGGCGTGCGCGGCCACGTCTACAGCCCGCTGACTATCGACTCCATGATGTTCATCCGCCACGAGGAGAAGAAGGTGCGCCGGGCGGGCGGACGCACCAAGGGCCCCGCCGCCTTCACCGACGAGGACCGGGAGCGCTTCGTGGCAAACCTGCGTCGCCTCCTGGCGGAGACGCCCAAGTCGTAGGAGCCCGACGCACAGGCTTGGGCGGCCGATGGCGCAAGGCCAATCGTCCCTCTATCCATACGCATGCGGGACGCGTCTGACGGCAGACGCGTCCCGCAGCGGGTGTGTCCCTCTGTACCGACGCTATGACAGGTCGCGGAAGTGGAAGCTGGACTTGCCGGTGGCGTAGTCGCCCACGATCTGGCCGGAGCCATAGATCTTGTACTTGTAGGTGACCAGACCCTCCAAGCCGACGGGACCGCGCGCATGCAGCTTGCTGGTGGATATGCCCACCTCGGCACCGAACCCATACCGGAAGCCGTCGGCGAAGCGCGTCGAGCAGTTCTGGTAGACCCCCGCCGAGTCGACCAGGCGCATGAAGCGCTCGGCGGCCTGGGCGTCGTCGGTCATGATCGCGTCGGTGTGGTGCGAGCCGTGGCGGTTTATGTGCTCGATGGCCTCGTCGACCCCGTCGACCACCTTGATGGACACGATCAGCGCCAGGTACTCGGTGTCCCAGTCCTCGTCGGTGGCAGGCTTGACGTCCACGATGGCACGGACCTCCTCGTCGCCACGCACCTCCACGCCCTCGGCCTCGAGCGCCTCGACGGCCTGGGGCAGGAAGTCCGCCGCGATGGCACGGTCGACCAGCAGCGTCTCCACCGCGTTGCAGGCTGCGGTGTACTGGATCTTGGCATCGACGCAGACGCGCACCGCCAGATCGATGTCTGCCGCCTTGTCCACGTAGATGTGGCAGATGCCGTCGGCATGGCCCATCACGGGAATCTTGGTGTTGTCCATGATGTAGCGCACGAACGCGTTCGAGCCGCGAGGGATGAGCAGGTCGACGGAGCCGTAGCAGCCCAGCAGCTCGCTGATCTCCTCGCGCGCCTCCGCCTGGAACAGGCACCCCTCGGGCAGGCCCGCCTCGATGGCCGCCGCGTGGATGACCTCGAAGATGGCCTTGTTGGTGCGCATCGTCTCGCTGCCACCCTTGAGGATGGCGCAGTTGCCGCTCTTCAGGCAGAGGGTCGAGATCTGGACGAGCGCGTCGGGACGCGCCTCGAAGATCACGCCGATGACGCCGATGGGCACGCTGACGCGCTCCAGCACCAGGCCCTCGTCCATCTCGCGGCGCAGCAGGGTTCGGCCCACGGGATCTGGCAGGCCGATGAGGCCGTCGATGCCTGCGGCGACGTCGGCCAGCTTGTGCTCGTCAAAGCGCAGGCGTCCCACGACGGCGGGGGCGACGCCGTCGCGCTGGGCCGCCTCCAGATCGGCCGCGTTGGCGGCAAAGATCTCATCAGCATGCGCGAGCAGGGCTTCCTTGATGCGTGCTAGGGCGTCGTTGCGCTGCTCGACCGGCGTGGCGGCCATGACGGGGCTCTCGAGCTTCATGCGTGCGGCAACATCGCTGATCTGACTCATGGGGACTCCTCTCCCTGGGCGGATGCAGCAATCGTAACGTATGCCCCTCTCGGAGCCTCGATTTGTTTGCGTTTGTTTTCAATCGCGTTGAGTAGGTACGCAGAATATGCTGTTGTTTGCGTTGCCCAAAGCGCAGACAACGCAAGACGCTCGATGGAACCAGCCCAAAGCGCAAACAACGGCCTCACACGAGGCGACTGGGCCGATTCGAGCGCAGACAACGACGCGGCCACGGCAACGCCCGCATCGCGGTGCCATAATGGAGCGCATGAGCAACGAACGACAGACATACGCGAACGGGCTCGTCGGGGAGGCCGCCTTCCTGCCCACCACGCGTCGCGAGATGCGAAGGCGCGGGTGGGACCAGGTCGACTTCGTTTACGTGTGTGGCGACGCCTATGTCGACCACCCGTCGTTTGGCTGTGCCATCATCACGCGCCTGCTGGAGGCCCACGGCTTTCGCGTGGGCATCATCGCCCAGCCCGACTGGCGCGACCCTGCCAGCATCGACGTCTTCGGCGAGCCACGCCTGGGGTTCATGGTGTCCTCCGGCAACATGGACTCGATGGTCAATCACTACACCGTCGCGAAGCACCGCAGGTCACGGGACTTCTATTCCCCCGGTGGCCAGATGGGGCTGCGACCCGACCATGCCTGCGTTGTCTACGGCAACCTCATCAGGCGTACCTACAAGAAGACGCCCATCATCCTGGGTGGCATCGAGGCCTCCCTGCGGCGGCTGGCGCACTACGACTACTGGTCCGACAGCCTGAAACGCTCGGTCCTGCTGGATGCGGGGGCAGACCTCATCAGCTATGGCATGGGCGAGCATTCCATCATCGAGATCGCCGAGGCGCTGGACGCGGGCCTGTCGGTGCAGGACCTGAGCTTCATCCCGGGCACCGTCTATCGAGCACGCAGCTACGAGCAGTGCGACCGTCCGGTTGTGCTGCCCACCTACGAGCAGATGCGCGCCGACAGGCGCGAGTACGCACGCAGCTTCGGCCTGCAGTACCGGCAGCTCAACCCCTTCCTGGGGCGCACCCTCGTGGAGGAGTATCCCCACGGGGTCTATGTCATCCAGAATCCCCCCGCGACGCCGCTTACGACCGAGGAGTTCGACGCGGTCTACGAGCTGCCCTATGCACGGGCGTATCACCCCAGCTACGAGGCAGCGGGAGGCATCCCCGCCATCTCCGAGATCAAGTTCTCCCTCACCAGCAACCGGGGCTGTCTGGGCGAGTGCGCGTTCTGCGCGCTCAACTTCCACCAGGGACGCATCATCCAGACCCGCAGCGACGAGAGCCTTCTGGCCGAGGCGGAGCAGATGACCCACGACCCCGACTTCAAGGGCTACATCCACGACGTGGGCGGGCCGACCGCCAACTTCCGCGTGCCCGCCTGCCAGAAGCAGCTCTCGCGTGGGGCCTGCGTCGGGCGGCGGTGCCTCTCGCCCGAGCCCTGCAAGAACCTCACCGTCACGCACAAGAGCTACGTCAAGCTTCTGCGCAAGTTGCGGGCCCTACCAGGGGTGAAGAGGGTCTTCGTGCGCAGCGGCATCCGCTTCGACTACGCCCTTCTGGACAGCGACCACACCTTCATCCGGGAGCTGGCCGAGCATCACACCTCGGGACAGCTGCGCCTGGCGCCCGAGCATGTCTCCGAAGAGGTGCTCAGCGTGATGGGCAAGCCGTCAAACGACGTCTACCTGCGCTTCTGTCGCGAGTTCGAGCGCCTGTCCGCAGAGGCCGGCAAGGAGCAGTACGTCCTGCCCTACCTCATGAGCAGCCACCCTGGCTCGACGATGAAGGTGGCGGTCGAGCTTGCCGAGTTCTGCCGCGACCTGGGATACAACCCGGAGCAGGTGAGCGACTTCTACCCCACCCCCTCGACCGTCTCCACCTGCATCTACTACACCGGCCTCGACCCGCGCACGATGAAGCATGTGTACTGCCCCACCAACCCGCACGAGAAGGCCATGCAGCGCGCGCTCATCCAATACCGCAACCCCAAGAACCGGGCGCTGGTGCTGGAGGCGCTGCACAAGGCGGGGCGCGAGGACCTCATCGGCTATGGGCCGAAGTGCCTGGTGCGTCCCGAGGGCGACGGTACGGCGCGCGGAGGCGGCAAGCAGGGCAAGGGTTCTGTCCAACGGCAGGGCAAGGGACGTGGGACCGACGGTCGTGGTGGCCGGGACAGGCAGAGGAAGCGGAATCGCCGGGGCTGACCCGCCTCGGGCGAGGGTGGCCGTGGACGCAGAAACGGGGCCGGAACATGCGGTTCCGACCCCGTCGAACGTACCTTGCACCCTTGCGGCTGGCTACTGGATGCCGTAGAAGCCGACTCCCTCGTCGCGCCAGCCGTGGTTGGCCACCAGCGCGTTGCGCTCGTTCTCGCTCTTGGTGTAATGGTGCTGTCCGCGCTTCAGGCGATAGTTGTACAGGCGGTACAGGGGCACCGATCCCTCCTGGTCGCGCAGCGCCGAGTAGAAGGCGATGCCCTCGTCGCGCCAGTCGCCCATGGCCAGCAGGGCTGCCTTCTCCCCGTCGCTGGTCGTGTAGTGATGGTCGCCCGACTTCTTGTTGTACAGGCGATAGACCGGCCTGTCGCTCTTCCGCGGCGCCTGCCAGGCAACACCCTCCTGACGCCAGTCCGCGTAGGCACCGCTGCCGCACGCGTCATACTCGGCCTTGGTCTTGGTGTAGAGATGCTCGGAGGTCTTGGTGTTGTACATGCGGTAGATGGAGACCGCGTCGGCCACGCGCGTCGTGGTGTAGCTGTCCGCGATGTTGGCTCGCTCGGCCACGATTTGCTCGTTGCTGTACCACTTCTGATCGTTGAGGGACCACCAGCGCTCCGCGGAGGCCGTGGGCCAGGCGCCCTCGAGGCTCGTGTCCCACTTGGCGCCGACGACGACCTTCTCAAGCTTGGAGCAGCCATCGAACAGGCCGGTGGTGGTGGACTCGCTGTTGTCGAAGCCGCTGATGTCGATGGAGGTCAGGCTGGCGCAGTCCGCGAACAGGCCATCCATGTCGGCGACCGCACGCGACGCCTGGAAGCTGGCGGAGATGAGGCCGGAACCCGAGAACATATGGTCGACGCTCTTCAGCGACGTCCACTGGCGCAACCACTTGTAGCTACGGAAGCGTGCGTTGGCAAACAGGTAGCTGGCATCCTCGAGCTTCGAGGTGTTGATGCCGCTGAGGTCGACCGAGGCACCGCCCGCGCCGTCGAACATGTGGCTCATGTTGGTCACGTTGGTCGTGTCGAAAGTGAGGGCACACGCCGTGCTGCCAAACGCGGCACCCTGGAACAGCTCGCTCATGTCGGTCGTCGCGGAGGTGTCCAGGCCGGACAGATCCATCCCGGCGCTGAAGCTGCTGCCCTTGAACATACCCTTGATGGAAGCGCCGGCCTTGACGCCAGACTCTACGACCAGCTTGGTCGGCGGGGTCACATCGTCAGTCGCGGTGAAGTATGCGCACCACGGGAAGGTGGTGTCGCCCGTGGCAGGCTCATCAAGCGTACCGCTCTCACCGTTGGTCGGCTTGATGGTGAGGACGCCGTCCTTGATGCTCCACGTGACTTCGCCCCACTCGCCCGAGACGTCAGCGTCGTCCGTTTCGCCACCGGTGTTGTCGTCGCCGCCGGTGTTGTCTCCGCCCGTGTTGTCGTCGCCGCCGGTGTCGTCTCCGCCAGTGTTGTCGCCGCCCGTGTTGTCGTCACCACCGGTGTTGTCTCCACCCGTGTTGTCGTCGCCGCCCGTGTTGTCGTCGCCGCCGGTGTTGTCTCCGCCCGTGTTGTCGTCGCCGCCGGTGTTGTTGCCGCCGGTATTGTCGCCACCGGTGTTGTCATCGCCGCCCGTGTTGTCTCCGCCGGTGTTGTCGCCTCCGGTGTTGTCGTCGCCACCGGTGTTGTCGTCGCCACCAGTGTTGTCGTCGCCACCGGTGTTGTCTCCACCCGTGTTGTCGCCACCGGTGTTGTCTCCGCCCGTGTTGTCGTCGCCACCGGTGTTGTTGCCGCCGGTCGTGTCATCTCCACCGGTGTTGTCTCCGCCTGTGGTGTCCCCACCGGTCGTGTCGTCGCCGATGCCCAGCGCCAGCAGCTCCTCGATCGAGTCGTCATCCGGCCCCAGGCCGATGCCGCCCTCATCCAGCTGGGCAAGCATCAGGCACAGGGTCTTGCCGGCATTGCCCTGCCGCGCTATGGCCACATAGGGAAAGTCGAACACCAGCAGGCCTGACAGAAGGCCCGCAAGAACACGCCGCGTCAGGTCGAATCGCCCTCTCATCACCATCGCCCCCATTCGAACGCCAACCCGCAGGTCAGCGCATTGATTGTGCACATGCCCAGAATCGTAAGGTTCGTGTCTCGCACAGAGTCATGCTCTGAACTATAACGCACCACCATGGCCTATCCACCGAGAAACCGATGCACCACCGAAAGGCCCAGACGACGGGCCGAGCTGCACAAACGCATCGCTACCTGCTCAGATGCCAAAGAAGGCGGCATTGGCCTCGCGCCAGGGCGTGCGTCGCACCCCCTCGTCGGCAACGTGCATGTGCTCGCGAACCTCATGCCACTTGACGGTATAGCCGGCACCATGGCTGCAGAAGACCGAATCGGGCGTGTTGGGGAGGTCCGCCTCGGGATCGTAGGCCGCCACGGCTACGATCTCTTCGGCGTCATGACAGGGGCGGTAACCATCGAAGGTGCACTGCAGGCTGCCCGTTCCACCTGTGTAGGCGCCCACTTCCAGCGCATACTCGCGCACCTCGGACACGGGCACCGCGCCTTCCATCACAGCCATGTCCCCCACCATGGCAGGCGTGCCGAACTCCGCACCCATGCGTTGCAGGTCCGATAGCGCACGGCCCACGCGGCCCGCCGGCACCTCCAAGACGAAGCGGTACCACGGTTCCAGCAGCACGCATGCACCCTCCTCGCGCGCCAGCATCAGGGCCTGACGGATGGCCCGGTAGGTCGCCTGCCGAAAGTCTCCGCCCTCGGTGTGCTTGGGATGGGCCCTGCCCGCCACCAGCGTGACGCGCACATCCGCCAGAGGCGCCCCCACCAGCACGCCCAGATGCTCACGCTCCATCGCATTCGTCAGGATCAGGCGCTGCCAGTTGCGGTCAAGGTCGTCCTCGGGGCAGCAACTGCCAAAGGCCATCCCCTCACCGCGTCCCATCGGCTCCAACAGCAGGTGGGCCTCGGCGTAGTGCCGCAGCGGCTCGAAGTGCCCGACTCCCATTGCCGGCTGGCTGATGGTCTCCCGATAGCTGATGCTGCCGGGACCGAAGCCCACGTCCAGCCCATGCCGCGTCGCCAGGACCTCGCGGACCACCTCCAACTGGATGGCCCCCATGCAGCGCAGGCGCACCTCCTGCAGGCGCTCGTCCCAGGCGACGCCCAGCATCGGGTCCTCCTCGGCCAGCTGGCGCAATGCCTCCAGCACCGCATGCACGTCACAGGTCCCAGGCTCCACGCGATAGGCCAGCACGGGCTCGATGCGGGGACGCATCCCCTCCGGCTCGGCTCCCAGGCCATCCCCGGGCATGACGTGGGACAGGCCCCACACGGCACACAGCTGCCCTGCCCGCACCTCCGCCGCAGGCTCCAGGCGTGCCCCCACGCTCACGCGCAGCTGGGCGACCTTCTCGACCCACGTCCCGCCACGATCCGTCCCCTGCAGCGTGTCGCGCGGATGCAGTGCGCCGCCAGTCACCTTCAACCAGGCGATGCGCTCCCCACGCCCGTTGTGGCTGACCTTGTAGACACGTGCGGAGAACTCCCCTCGCCACGATTGCTCGCAGGTCAGGTCTACCAGGGCGTCCAGCAGCTCGTCGATGCCCGTCCCGCGCAGCGCGGACCCGAAGACGCATGGCACCACCTGGCGTTCGGCGACCAGCGAACGCACCGTCTCTGGCGAGAGGCCGCCGGTGCCCAGCAGCTCGTCGAGCGCCTCCTCGCTGGCCATGGCCATCGCCTCGAGCACGTCGGGCTCGTCGCTGCGGGAGATGTCGACGCAGCCCGCCGAGAGCCGGTCGTGCAGCTGGGCCATCAGCAGGTCGCGGTCCGTATCTGCCAGGTCCATCTTGTTCACGAAGACGAAGGTCGGGATGCCCCGCTCCTCCAGCAGCCGCCACATCGTCCGCGTGTGCGGTTGCACCCCATCGTTTGCCCCCACCACCAGCACCGCGCAGTCCAGGACCTGCAGCGTGCGCTCCGCCTCGGCGGAGAAGTCCACGTGCCCCGGCGCGTCCACCAGCGTGATGCAGGTGTCGCGGTGGACCACCGACGCCTGGCTGGAGAAGATCGTGATGCCACGTCGGCGCTCCATCTCGTCGTCGTCCATGTGGGCATCGCCGTGGTCGACGCGGCCGGCGGTGCGGATGGCTCCCGTCGCATGCAGCAACGCCTCCGCCAGCGTCGTCTTCCCGGCATCGACATGCGCGACTATGCCGACGACCAGCTGTCTCATGCGCAGCCCCCGCCGTCCTTGCCCGCCGTGTTCCAGAGCAGGACGGCATCGCGCCCGCAGACCGTCGACAGGGAGTAGGGCACGCCGCGCGGCGCATCGAACACGGCGCGATCGATGAGGCGGTTGTGGGTGAAGGGCTGGTCCCAGACCATGTCGATGCCCTCGACGTCGGCAGGCATCTCCTGCAGCGGCCACGTGTCGTAGTAGGGGTCGAAGACGCGCACGCGCTCGCTGCCCCGCTCGCCCTCCAATCCCGTGATCAGCACGTAGTGGTCGGTGAACAGGCGGCAGCCGCAGATTGCCACCGCACCGTCGCGCAGCCCCTCCAGCAGCGGCGACCCCTCGGCCATGGACACCTCGCCATCGCCCGCAAGCGCCTGGCAGCGGATGGGAAAGCCCGTCTTCACGAGGTAGTTGTTGCACCACGCCGCCACAAACGCCAAGGCAGACCCCGACGTGCCGCGCAGCATCCCATTGACCGCCAGGTTGCCATCCCCCGTCACCCGGGCAAGGTAGTCGATGACCATGGGAGGAATGTCCTCACGCTCGTACAGGTACATGAAGGCGTTGATCGCAGATGCCTTGCCGCAGTCGCTGCACGTCGCCTGATAGCAGAGGGGAGACTTCATGACGGTTCCTTGCGGGGATGGGGTGGGTTGGCGGACGAGAGAACCCTAGCACAAACGGCATCAGACCTGTCCGCATCCACCCGGCCCGTAACATGGCTGGGACGTGGGCACGGAGCCCTCCCATTTGCGGACGCCTCGCCACCGTCACCGACGACGCATGGAGGGCGGGTCCGTCCGGTCTCATAATCGGTACAGGTAGAGACGCTGAAGAAGGAGGCTCCCATGCTGCACGAAATCACGTTCCCCTCGTACAACGGACGCGACCAGGTGACGGGCTGGATCTACGTTCCGGCTTGCGAGCCCGCGGGCATCGTCCAGCTGGTGCATGGCTTCGGCGAGCATTCGCGTCGCTACTTCCACCTCATCGTCGCCCTGATGGATGCGGGCTACATCGTGGCCGCCGACGACCATGTGGGCCATGGCGCCACCGCCATCGCCAACGACACCTGGGGAGACTGGGGCGATGCCGGCCCGCACACCATGATGGAGGACGAGAAGCGCTTCAAGGACGTGGTCACCGAGAAGTATCCCGACCTGCCGTACTTCATGTTCGGCCATTCCATGGGCTCGATGATCGCCCGCGACTTCAGCGCCAAGTACGGCGAGGAGCTGGACGGCGTCATCTACTGCGGCACGACCGGCGTGTTCGAGTCCACCGCGGAGGCGCGCAAGATGGCTGACGACCTGGTCCAGGCAGGCAAGGCCCACGAGTCCGACCCGACCGTCACCGCAGCGCTGTTCGGCTGGATGTTCGCCCGCTGCGAGGAGGGCGCCAAGCTGGGCAACGAGTGGATCTGCCATGACCCGTGGGTGCAGAAGGACCATGCGGAGGACCCGTTCGACGCGTTCACCCATCCCACGCACAACATCAGCATGCGCGACTTCATCGACATGATGCTGTTCATCGAGGGAACCGAGTGGGCCGAGAAGGTTCCGACGGAGCTGCCCATCCTGCTGATCGCCGGCGACCAGGACCCCGTGGGCAACTTCGGCGAGGGCGTGTACCAGTGCGCCAACTGGCTGCATGCAACCGGCCATGACGTGACGACCCAGCTGTACAGCGGCTACCGCCATGAGATCCACAACTACGCCGACCTGAAGTTCGAGGTCGAGATGGACATCATCGACTGGCTGATGCTGCAGGCATAGCATCCTGGCGACAGGCACGAGCGGGGACGGGCACCAGTGGGCAGAACCCATCGGTGCCCGTCCCATTGACGCGACTCTGCCTTGGGTCAGCTCTCGCCCACCGCCGAGAGGACCGCGGCGACGGCCCGGTCGAGCTTTTCCTTGAAGGTGCCCTCGTTGTCGATGACCCGCAGGTTGGGATGGCCCGACCAGCCAGCACGCAGCGCCTCGTCGACCCGCACGGCCTCCTCGACGCCCTCCAGGCGATGCTCGTTGGTCTCGTGCGAGAAGAAGCGCTCCGCCCCGATGGCGGCCGTCACCAGGTGCACGACCGCGTCATAGCGCCTGTAGGCGTCCTCACGCGTCATCCCGCGCTCGGCCAGCAGCATGTCCAGCTGGTCGTCGGGCAGGTAGCCCGCGTTGTCCATCAGCCCGCGGTCCAGAAGGACCACCGCCGCGCCGGAAAGCTGGGCGAGGTGGTCCTCCTTCTCCAGCTGCAGGTCGAACACGTGGCGTTGGAAGGCCAGCACGCTGCCGCAGCTGTCGGGCGTGATGCCCTGGGCCAGAAGCTCCGTCGCGCACTCGTTGACCAGGACGACCTCGCGCCCCCGCCCAACGAACGCTGCGGCGAGCAGCCCCATCAGCGTGGTCTTGCCCGCGCAGGGCCCTCCGGTGATGACGATCTTCGGCATGCTACCTCCCCTGTCGTGCCACTTCGTCAACTATACCAGCATGGGTATCACCTCGCGGCCCAGCTGCCCACGGCCGGCCGCCGGAGGTTGCCAGTTGCGAAAAAGCACCGCGTCACCACAGTATTTGGCCATTCATCTGGCAAACTTTTGTTATGCATGGCAACATCGAGCGAGGGGGCGCCCACCATGACCTCAAAGATCGTGCACTACACCGGCTTCAAGGATCTACTGGACCGCATGTCCGCCGAGCGCGGCGACGCCATCGCCTTCCTGCATGGCGCGAACGACCACTACAACCGCGTCACCTGGACCGCCTTTGCCCAAGACGTCAACGAGCGCGCCGAGCAGCTGCGCGAAGGCGGCAAGACCTGCGTCGCCATCCTGGCCGACGGCAGCTACGCCTGCGTCGTCGAGCTGTTTGCCGCCAACATCGCCGGCCTTCAGGTGGCCATGATGGACACCGCCATTCCCGACAAGATGCTGACCCAGCTGCTGCCCTACGTCGACGCCGACATGCTGTGGTGCCCCAACGAGGCCCGCGCGCAGGAGCTGTCTGCCTACCTGGCAGGCCCCGCGGCCGAGCCCGAGCGCCGCATCCTCTTCTTCACCAGCGGCACCACCTCTCGCTCCAAGGCGGTCACGCTCACCGACGAGACCCTGATGAACAGCGCCTTCGGTGGCAGCGCCACGTTCCCGCTGACCGCCGGTGACGTGCTGCTCTGCGTCCTGCCCCTGGCCCACGTGTTCGGCTTCGTCTGCGGCCTGCTCTGGCCGTGGCTGTGCGGCGCGACCGTCGCCTTGGGACGCGGTGGCCGCCACATCTTCGACGACTGGACCTACTTCCATCCCACGGCGACCAGCGTCGTGCCCATCCTGCTCGAGCATCTGCTGCGCCGCAACATCATCAACCCCGAGCTGCAGGCCATCCTGGTCGGTGCGGGCGACTGCCCCGACGAGCGTCTGCAGGAGGTCCGCGACCGCGGCATCCGCCTCGCTTTCGGCTATGGCCTGACCGAGACCAGCTCGGGCGTCGCCATCAGCGCCGAGGGCCAGGACCCGCGCGCGTTGGAGGTCTGCCCCGGCTCCACCATCACGCTTGCCGAGGACGGCGAGGTGCTCATCCAGACGCCGGGCGCCATGATGCTGGGATACTACAAGCTGCCCGACGACACCGCCGAGGTCCTCGTGGACGGCGTGCTGCACACCGGCGACCTGGGCAGCTTCGACGAGCAGGGACGCCTGCGCCTGCAGGGCCGCAAGAAGGAGATGCTGGTGCTGCCTGGTGGCACCAAGATCTACCTGCCCGAGTACGAGCGCGAGATCTCCGAGCAGCTGGGCACCACCGAGATTGCCGTCGTGCTGCGTCGCGGCATGCCGGTGCTGGTGCTCGACGACCTGGCGGACGACACTCGCGAGGCCGTCATGGGCAAGCTCAAGGACGTCATGGAGACCTGGCAGAACGACCAGCGCCTTGCCGATGTCGTCGAGCTGGGCCATGAGCTCCCGCGCACCGCAACCGGCAAGGTCCAGCGCTGGCTGCTGGAGGCCGAGTTGGGCCAGCGGTTCAAGAGCCTGCGTCGTCGCGGCAAGAAGGCCGAGGATGAGAAGGCCGAGGAGCCGCAGGCAGAGGCCGAGGCCGAGGCTGTCGAGGAAGTCACCGAGGCCGTAGAGGAGCCCGTCGTCGAGGCCGAGGCAGAGGCCGTCGAGGAAGTCGCGGAGGAGGTCGCCGCCGAGGTCGAGACTGCCGAGGAAGCCGAGGTCGTCGAGGCCGAGCCCGAGGTCGAAGAGGCCGAGGAGTAGTCAGATGCCAGCGCCTGCCGCCCAGCAGACGAACCCACCCAAACCGAACCGCCTCCCATTTCTTGGAAACGAGAAATGGGAGGCTTTCTTGTGTACGGGTAGTGCGCGTTTTACGAAGCAGCGGAACCGGTCGGACGCCACTCGCAGACGAGGGCATCGCCCGGCAGGCCCCTAGGGCACCAGCAGATCCAGCATTCGTGCGACGCCCGACTCCTCGTTGGTCCAGGGAATCGTCTCCGACGCTGCTTGCTTGACGATGTCCTCGGCGTTGGCCATCGCAAACGACCGCTGCACCGCCTTGAGCATGTCGATGTCGTTCGGGCCGTCCCCGAACGACACCGCCCGCGCACGGTCCGCCCCATAGTGCTCGCACAGCACCTCGATCGCGTGACTCTTGCTGGCCTTGTTGCTCATGACCTCGCACAGGATGTCGTTGGAACGCACCGCCGTCAGATGCGGGAAGCGCTCGGCCACCACCCGCTGGGCGCGCGTGATGGAGGCCGGCTCGCCCATCAGCAGGAACTTGTGCACGCCCCGCCCCGCAAAGGTCCCCGCCAGGTCGCGACTCTCGCGACTGGTCGCCTGGACGAAGAACTCCTCGCGCACGATGCGCGGGTCGCTGCGGTCGTCGACGATCCAATCGTGGAACCCATAGGTCGCCGCCAGGACGTCAGGCAGCTCGCGCTCCACGAACGCCTTGATCGTCAGCGCGTCGTCCAGATCGATGACGCTGCTATACAGCTCGTTCCCCTCATGGTCGAGCACGTAGGCGCCAGAGAAGCACGCCAGCGGCCCCTCGAAGCCCAGCTGCTGCTGGATGGGATAGAGCCCCTCGGGGGAACGGGCCGACACGAGGCACAGCGGCACGCGTCGTGCCACGCGCGCGATGGTCGCCGCACTCTCCGCCATGGGGTGATGATCGTTGTCGACCAGCGTGCCGTCCACGTCGGTGAACACGATGCTCACAGCAGATGACTCATCCATCAGAGACTCCTCTCACCGGGCGCGGGCGTTGCGAGACCGTCCGTCCCACCGCGCCCGCACATTACAGGGCGCCCCGCGTGGGGAGGGTTCCACGCGGGGCAGAGGGAAAAGGAAGGAGGTATGTAGTCAGTACGATCATGCGCCCGGATCGGAGCCACCCGTACCGGCCTGCAGCACGTCGAGCATCGCATTGACGTTCTGTCGGCCATGCGCGATGCCGCGTCGCAGCACCATCACGAAGGCAAGGGTCACGGCTCCCAGCACTATGCCGACGACACCGACTGCCGTGGAGTGCCCCTCATAGAGGCCCCAGTACCCCAGCAGTGCTCCCATCGCCAGGATGGCATAGGCCAGGCGCAGCCAGGTTTGCAGCCGTTGGAGGGCGAGCGTCTGGGCACGGGCCTCCGCCACCAGCGGATTGTCCGTCTCCGACCAGGCCCTGCGGTACAGGACCGGTCCCTCGGAGCTCTTGCGCGCCCATTCGCGCATACCCATGACGCCCACCCCCACAGCGGAGCAACTACTAGTAGGACAGGCCCGGATCGAAGAAGCCCAGCAGCACGCCCACCAGGGCGACGATCACGAGCAGGCCCATGACGACGGTCGGCGACATCTTGCGCTTGGTCATGAGATACCAGCACAGCCACACGAAGAAGATGTTGAGGAACTTCGGGAAGATGGAGTCGAGCGTGTCCTGCAGCACCAGGCCGCTGTCAGCGGAGAACTGGAAGCTCAGGGCCGTGGTGATGTTGATCCAGGTAGCCGCAACGGCGCCGATGACCATGGTGCCGACCAGCACGATGGAGTCGCGCAGGGCCGCGGACTGCGGGCCGACGAGGGCCTCGACGGCGGAGCCACCGAGCTCATAGCCCTGGTCGAAGGCGAACTTCATGCCGAAGTACATGGCCACGTTCCAGGCGATGACATAGAACAGCGGGCCGAGCACGCTGCCGCCGGTGGAGAGGCCGAGGGCGATGAGCAGGATGGGGATGAAGGTGCCGACGATGATGGAGTCGCCGAGGCCGGCGAGCGGGCCCATCAGACCGGCGCGGATGCCGTTGATGGTGTCGTCGTCGAGCGGCTCGCCGTTGGCGCGCGCCTCCTCGAGGCCGACGGTGAGGCCCACGACCATGGTGCCGATCTGGGGCTCGGTGTTGAAGAACGTGCGGTAGGTGGAGAGGGCCTGAACCTTCTCGGCGTCGGTGTCGTAGAGCTCGTCCACGACGGGCAGCATGGCGGCAAGGTAGCCGAACGTCTGCATGTGCTCCTGGGAGAAGCAGGTCAGGTTGCCATAGATCCAGCGGAGGAACGCACTGTTGCGCGCGCCCTGGGAGACTTTCTTGAGGTCAGCCATGATTAGATGTCCTCCTCTTCCTCGTCGTCGAAGTCAGCGTCACCAGCGGCGGCAGCGGCCGGACGCATGAGCTTGAGCTGCTCGATCTTGAAGTTGATCAGTGCGAAGAACACGGCGATGACGGCCGAGCAGATGAGGTTGCAGCCCATGACCGCAGCCAGAATGAAGCCGAAGGCGAAGGTGACCCAGTCGAGCGGCTTCTGGACGACCTGCTTGCACAGAATTGCGATACCGACGGCGGGAAGCAGCGAGCCAACGGTGAACAGCGTCTTCATGGCAACGCCGTCCATGGGCAGGTAGTCCTTCATGAGACCGACCATGGACTCGCCGGCGAGGCAGATGACGACCGTGGGGATGAAGGAGAATGCGATGTGGGAGATCCAGGGCAGCACGAAGTCGACCATGGGGATGGTCTTCTTGATGGTTGCCCAGTTGCCACCGTCCATGGCCTTCCAGCCGATGCCCTGCCACACGAGGTTGAGGGTTGCGGTGCCATAGAACAGGACCGTGCCCAGGGTGCCGACTGCGGCGCCGAGGGAGGCGGCCAGGCCGGAAGCGGCCTCGGAGCTGGGGTCGAGACCCTGTGCGCGGATGGCCAGGATGGCCAGCGGGATGCCGATGTAGGTGACGGCACGCACGTCGGCGGAGACGGTGCCGCCGGGGGTGACCAGTGCGATGTAGACGAGCTGGATGGCAGCGCCGACGATGATGCCGGTCTGGATGTCGCCCAGGATGAGGCCGACGATCAGGCCGCCGACCAGCGGGCGTCCGAGCGTGTAGTTACCAACCGTGGTGCCGCCCATGCCCGGCAGGGATGCGAGGCATGCGAACAGGCCCAGCAGGATGGCCTGAACCATAGAGATACCCATGGTAATCCTCCTTAGTGCTTACTTGACGTTGAACTGTCCACGGAACTTGGGCCACTCGCCGATCGAGGTCTCCTTGACCAGTGCGAACTCGACGGTGTAGCCGGCCTTGGTCATGTCCTCGAAGGCCTGGGCCTCCTCGGCCGTGATCGACTGGTTGTTGCCCAGCTTGACGGTGCCGGGACGATCGTTGCAGGGACCGACGATGACGCGCTTGACATCGGAGGGCTTGAAGCCGAAGTCGACGAGGATCTCCTTCATGTCGAGCGGGTTCTTGGTGATGAGGAAGTACTTGGTCTTGCTGGCGAGCACCTTCTCGGCGCTCTCCTTGAAGTGGTCCATCGTCCAGACGAAGATCTTCTTGTCGGGAGCGGCGCCCTTGTAGGCGGCCTTCAGGACCGGATTGCTGGCGGCAACGTTGTTGACGGCGATGATGCCGTCGCAGGGATACTCGATGCTCCAGCGCGTGACGGTCTGACCGTGAATCATGCGGTCATCGATACGAACGAACGAAATCATGTTTCCCTCCTGGTTTGCTATGGGACACGCTGCTCTTGGTGGACCTACAGGTCCTCTTCGTCCTCGTCCTCGTCATCGAGTGCGAGCTCGACCTGACGCACCCCCTCTCGGCCCTCGTCAATGACATTGCTGATCAGCGCCGCGTCATCGAGGCCGTCCTCGATCGCCATGAGGGCGCTGATGGCCATGGGCAGGTTGAGGCCGCCGAAGGCGACGGTGCTGGCCAGAAGGCCAGCCTCGGTGAGGGTGTTGAGGGTGTTGGTGAGAGGCGAACCGCCCACGATGTCGCCCAGAACGACGACGGAGTCATCCGCACCGATGGGGGCGATGACTCCGCGCAGGGCCTCGACGAACGCGTCGGCCGAGACGCCATCCTCCATTGAGTAGCTGAGCACGTTGTCGCGGTCTCCCAGCAGCATCTTGATGACGCTGTGCACGCCCGGAGCCATCGTGCCGTGGCTGACCAGAAGCAGGTACTTCATAGGCAGAACTCCCCTCTTGTTCGCTTTGACCGTTCAAGAACGTTAATCGGTCAAAATCATTCAGTTCCACACGACAACACCGACCCATCAGAAAGATGGCCCCATACGTTGCCCGGTAGAACACTCACTGTGAAGAAATTATGAATGGACCCTGAACTGCGAGATACCAGTCTTGTAACCACTTTGTTCATATCTGAGAATCGTGCCTAGCGTGGTACGGATCAGGTCTTATCAGCACTGATAATAAATAACTGAATTGATTTGTTTTGACTGAATTTGATTGTTTTTGAGCATTCAGCATGATACAATGAGAGCCATGAACAAGGACGCGGTTTCGGACCCCATGACTACGCACCAGGAGGCCACATTGCCAGCCGACGTGCCCACCCAGGAGATGCCCACCCTTCTGACCACCCAGGAGATCGTCGACGCGGTCAGGTACGTCAACGAGGCCAAGGTCGAGGACGATCTCAGCCTCGTGGTCACCTACTCCAAGAACATGCAGTTCCTCGCCGTCAACACGGACTTCTCCGCCCGCGAGATCGCAGAGCAGTACGAGGGCTTCGCCTCCTACATCTCCAACGGCGACACCGAGGGGCTGCTGCGCTTCATACGAACGGACATGCCCCTGATGGAGCCCAAGACCTCCGACGACCCCCTGCTGCAGGGCCGCTCGGCGGTGGCCTTCCTTTCCAGCACCTGCATCGAGGCCGCCCGCAAGGGTGGTCTGCCCGCCGCACGGTCGTACGCGATCACCCAGCACTACATGCGTCTGGCCAACGAGACCAGCAACGAGGAGCTGGCCCACTACCTCATGCTGCCCATGATGCTGGAGCTGACCAAGGCGGTGCGCGAGGACGGCGAGGCCCGCGCGCACCCGCTCTCGCACCAGGCTATGAACTATGTGCGCAGCCATCTGACCAACCAGCTCGACGGCGAGTCGGTGGCCGACGTGCTCGGCGTCAGCCGCAAGACCCTGTGCACGCGCTTCAAGAACGAGACGGGCGAGACCTTCGCCGCCTACGTGCGACGCGTCCGCGTCGAG
This sequence comes from uncultured Coriobacteriaceae bacterium, assembly GCA_902778135.1. Classification (GTDB taxonomy): domain Bacteria; phylum Actinomycetota; class Coriobacteriia; order Coriobacteriales; family Atopobiaceae; genus UBA1367. The sequence goes on along the minus strand of CACYWP010000028.1, from coordinate 9,076 downwards.
CGCGCCAGGCGCCTGCTGGACACGACCGACTATGACATCGCACAGGTCGCGTACCAGACGGGCTTCTCGTCCCAGAGCCACCTGCAGACCGCCTTCAAGGCGATGACGGGCCTGACCCCACGCGAGTGGCGCACCCGCGAGATCCGCGAGATCTAGCGGACGGCACCGGCGCGCCACAGGACATGCCACCACACTCCGAAGGAGCACCCATGAGCACCTGGACCCTCGACGACCTTGCCCGTCTCATCGACCACACCAACCTCCATGCCGACGCCACCGAGGCCGACATGGTCAGGCTCTGCGACGAGGCAAAGCGCCACCACTTCAGGATGGTGGCCATCAACCAGGTGCAATCCCGCCTCTGCGCCGCACAGCTCGCGGGCACCGACATCGACACCGGGGCCGCCATCGCCTTCCCCCTCGGGCAGACCTCGATCGCCGCCAAGGTCTTCGAGACGCGCGACGCCCTGGCCAATGGGGCCAACGAGATCGACTACGTGGTCAACGTCACCGAGGTCAAGCAGGGCAACTGGGACTACGTGGCCGACGAGATGCGCCAGATCGTGGCCGTCTGCGACGAGGCGGGCGTCCCGTCCAAGGTCATCTTCGAGAACTGCTACCTCACGCGCGAGGAGAAGGTCCGCCTCTGCGAGATCGCCCGCGAGGTGCGCCCCACCTTCGTGAAGACCTCGACCGGCTTCGGCCCCGGCGGGGCGACGGTGGAGGACGTGGCGCTCATGCACGAGCATGTGGGCGACGAGGTGCTCGTCAAGGCAGCCGGAGGCATCCGAGACGCCGACAGCTTCCTGGACATGGTGCGCGCCGGCGCCCGACGCATCGGCACCTCGGCCGGCGTGGCCATCATCGAGGAACTCGCCGCGCGCATGGAGGCCGAGGGCGTCGACGCTATCGAACTGTAGGGGGCAGGCCATGGAGCCCCTGCTGCTGCAGTCCTTCTACCTCTCCCCCATCTGGGGCGGCCCGCGCATCGCTGAAGCACGCGGCATCCCCTGGAGCGATGACGACCGCCATGGCGAGGCCTTTGACGTCTCGGCGCACCCCACCACCATGGGCGTCGTGCGCAACGGCCCCTGCGCGGGCCGCACGCTGGCCGAAGCTATTGCCGCGTACCGCGACGAAATCCTGGGCGACGTGCCCGACGACGCTCCGCTGCAGGTGACCTTCATGGATGCCGCTCAGACGTTGTCGGTGCAGGTACACCCCGACGAGGCGTACGCCCAGGCCACTGAGGGGGACCACGGCAAGGTGGAGGCGTGGTACATCGTGAGTGCCGAGCCAGACGCCGCGATCATCGGCGGCTGCACCACCAGCGACGTCGGCATCTTGCGTCGCGCCTCAGCCGACGACACCGTAGGCGACCTCTACGGGCGGCACATTCCCGTGCGCGAGGGAGACTTCGTCCTCATACAGCCAGGAACGATGCACGCCCTCGGCGCGGGTATCCTTGCCGTCGAGGTGTCCAGCCTCGGCAACACCACCTATAGGGTCTGCGACTGGGGCCGCGGCCGCGAACTGCACGTAGACAAGGCCTTCGACGTGTTGCGAGCCGAGCGGCGGCCCCTCGTCGCGCACTTTGGGGCACCCAACCCACAAAGCGAAGGCTCCGAGCGTCTGGGTGTCGATGCCGGCTTTTTTAGAAGCTACGTAGTCGACATGGCAAACGAACGGCGCAGCTACCCCTGCGCAGGTCGCTATGCCGTGCTCACGTGCGTAAGCGGATCGGTCGAGGTGACCACGCCAGAAGGGGCAGTGCAGCTCGGACGGACGGAGTCGTGCCTCGTGCCCGCATCGGCAGGCAGCTACACCGTATGTGGCACCGGCCGCATCCTGCGCAGTATCCGCACGCCAGAGGAGGCATGACATGCAACGCATCGCCATCACCGGAGCCACGGGCTATCTTGCCAGCCTCGTGAGGCTCTACAACCAGGACCGCTTCTCGTTCATCCCCGTCAGCAGGGGTCAGGTGGACTACACCCATCCCGACGAGGTGGAGCACTTCTTTGCCCAGCTCAACTGCGACCTCGTCTTTCACACGGCAGCCAACGCCACCACAGCCGCCTGCGAGAGCGACCCCGCAGGCACCGACCTCGTCAACCGCGACTCCGCCATCGCCATTGCGCGAGCCTGCGCCAGCACGGGCAAACGGATGATGTTCATCTCGACCGAGCAGGTCTTCAACGGTAAGGACGTGCCGGGGCCGTTTGGCGAGGACGACGAGCCCTGCAGCGTCACCCGCTATGGCCGGCAGAAGGCCGCCGTCGACGCCTGGATGCGCGACAATCTGGAGGACTATGTGACCATACGCCTCTCGTGGATGTTTGGCCTACCCCTCCCCCGCGTCAAGCCCTCGCCCGGCATCGTGGGCAACGTGCTGCAGGCTCTGCGCACGGCCACGCCCACGCACTTCACCTGCAACGAGCGTCGCTGCATGACGTATGCCCAGCACCTGGCCGATGAGTTTGGGCGAATCTGCAACCTCCCGAGCGGCCTGTACCACGTTGCCAGCGATAACGACCTGACCACCTACGAGGCCGCACGCCTCGTGGCAAGGCGCTTTGGCGCGTCTGAGCGCGAGGTCTCGCAGCTCATCCTGCCCGACACAGAACGCTATGCGGACCGCTTCCGCGACTTCCGATTGGACGCAGGCAAGGCACGCGCGGCAGGCCTCGAGCTCGGCGCCTTCGAGTCCGACGTCGAGCGCTGTCTCACCGACTTTGGCTGGTAACAACTTAAGACCTTTGCGATATTTGTGCGCCGTTTGCCGAGCAATGCGCTGATAAAGTGGGGCGAGAACCCACGACCAAGGAGCGAGCCATGCCTGGACCGGGAGGCGGATACGCCGCACGCAACTTCCTGACCGAGGAGGAGAAGGCCAACGCACCAAAGGTGACACCCGAGCTGCTGGGCCGCATCCTCGGCTACCTGCGGCCCTATTGGTTGCAGTTCCTGCTGGTCTTCGTCGCCATCCTGGTGTCGAGCGTCGTGGGGCTGCTCCCCTCCATCATCACCGGACGCATCGTCGACCAGGCGCTCGTGGGCGACGACCTGGGCCTGCTCGTGCGGCTGCTGCTGACGGCGCTGGCCGCGATGCTGGCCAGCCAGCTCGTGGGCGTGCTGGAGAACTACATCAACTCGTGGATCTCCCAGCGCATCATCTTCGACATGAAGAACGAGATGTACCAGCATCTCCAGCACATGCCGCACGCCTTCTTCACCACCGAGAAGCAGGGTGACATCGTCACCCGCATGAACACCGACATCTCCGGTGTCAGCTCGGTCATCTCGGGCACCCTCACGCAGATCGTCAGCAACATCGCCACCGTCGTCACGACGCTCGTGGCCCTGTTCTCCATGAGCCCCAAGCTGGCCGTCGTGGGCCTGCTCGTGCTGCCGCTGCTCATCCTGCCCACGCGCAGCGCCGGCAGGGTGCGCCTGAGGCTGGTACAGGAGTCCCAGGCAAAGAATGACGAGATGAACCAGCTCATCAACGAGACGCTCTCGGTATCGGGGTCGCTGCTGATGAAGATGTTCACCTCGGAGGAGCGCGAGTACCAGCGCTTCGTCGGGGTCAACGAGGAGGTCACGGCCCTGTCGCTGAGGGAGCAGCGCTCGGGCTCGTGGTTCCGCGTGGTCATGGGCATGTTCACCCAGCTGGGGCCGCTGCTCATCTACTTCGCGGGCGGGTTCCTCATCATCCGCGGCCTGGACCCGACGCTGTCGGTGGGCACCATCACCGCCACCGTCACGCTGGTCAACCGCCTGTATCGCCCGGTGGAGAGCCTGCTGAACCTGCAGGTCTCCTTCACGCGGTCGCTGGCCATGTTCAGCCGCATCTTCGACTACCTGGACCGCAAGAGCACGATCGTGAGTCCCGACAACGGGGCAAGGCCCGACTGCGAGATGGCCGAGATCGTCTACGACCACGTGGCCTTCGGCTACGACGACACCGACGACCTGGTGCTGACCGACGTCAGCTTCACCGTGCCCGGCGGCAAGATGTACGCCATCGTGGGCCCCAGCGGCTCGGGCAAGTCGACCGTCGTCAACCTCATCCCCCGCCTCCATGACGTGCGGCGCGGCTCGGTCAGCGTCGCCGGCGTGGACGTGCGCGACTTCGACCTGACCTACCTGCGCGAATGCGTGGGCGTCGTGACCCAGGAGGCCTACCTGTTCAACGGGACGATCCTGGACAACCTGCGCTATGCCAAGCCCGAGGCGACCATGGAGGAGATCGAGACCGCCTGCCGCATCGCCAACATCCACGAGTTCATCGCCGCCCAGCCCGACGGTTACGGCACCGAGGTGGGCAACCGCGGCCTGAAGCTCTCCGGAGGCGAGAAGCAGCGCCTGTCGCTGGCTCGCGTCGTGCTGAAGGACCCCAAGATCCTCATCCTGGACGAGGCGACCAGCGCCCTGGACTCCATCAGCGAGAACGCCATCCAGGAGGCGCTCGAGCAGCTGATGGTCGGCCGCACGAGCATCGTCATCGCCCATCGCCTGTCCACCATCCTCAAGGCCGACCAGATCCTGGTGGTGAAGGGTGGCGTCATCGCCGAGCAGGGCACCCATGCCGAGCTGCTGGCCGCGGGCGGCGTCTACCGCGAGCTGTACGAGACGCAGTTCCGCCAGGTCATCGAGAACGAACAGGTGGAGGGACGTGAGAGATTCGACGTCCAGACGCTGTCGTCCATGTTCGAGGTGCGCCCGATCGCCAGCGAGCAGATCCCCGAGGTGTTCGCGCTGGCGCGCTCGAACCGCGTCTACTACCGCTACCTGGGAGAACGCCCGAGCAAGGCGAGCCTCACCGCGCTCATCACCACCCTTCCCGAGGGAGCCCAGCCGCAGGGAAAGCACTTCGTCGGCTTCTACGACGAGGACGGCTACCTGGTCGCGGTCATGGACCTCGTCTGCGGGTGGCCGAGCGAGACCGACGCCTTCGTGGGATGGTTCATGGTTGCCGCGGACATGCAGCGCCAGGGCATCGGATCGCAGCTGGTGGCCGACCTGCGCGCCACCCTCGAGGCGCAGGGCTACCGGAGCATCTCGCTCCAGCTGCCAGAGCGCGACGGCGAGGGCATCGCCTTCTGGCAGGCGCAGGGCTTCTCCCCGACCGGAGAGCGCAGCGGCGAGGGACGCCGCACCATGGTCACCCTGGCCCGTCAGATATAGCGCCTAGCCCTCGGCGTGCCGGGGCAGTCGGATGCCCCGGCACGTCATCTCATCGTGGGCAGACGACCATGCCGATGCGCTCCGCCAGAGCCGGGATGTTGCGCACGGCGTCGCGGTCGAGCTCCTTCACATCCTCGGGCAGCTCGTCATAGGCCACCAGGTAGGGTGTGGTCCGCTTCTCCGCGTCGCGTGAGCCCAGCCGCCAGCCACTCGACTTGCGCTCGGCCACCCAGTCCTCGTGCTCGATGCGGGCAAGCACCTCCACCAGCTCTTCGGGCAGCTCCGTGAGCGCATCCTTCCTACCGATGGGACCCAGGGTGTAGCCAACGCGGAGCAGTCGGTCGAAGATGCCCTGCGCCTGGCGCATGTTGGAGTACTTGAGGTCGTCGGGCAGGTCGGAGAAGTTGGGGTACAGCAGCGGCTCCCCGGGGTTGGCCTCCAGCTGGTGCTCGTTGTAGCGGGCATGCACGGCGATGGCCATCATCTCGATGTCGCGCAGCAGCGGACGGGTGCTCGCCTCGGCCAGGCGCTGGCGCAGGGACGCGAGGCGCCCCCTGGACTCGTTGTCGATGTCGAAGCCCGCGGGAAACACCTCGTCGATCGCCAGCAGCGAGCGCAGCAGCTCGACCTTCTCGGCGCAGAAGCCCTCAGGCAGCAAGCCTGACCCCGTGACGTAGGTCGCGGAGAGGTAGTCGTCGGTCAGGGAGAGGTTGACCTCCTCGGCCAGCGTGAACGTGCGCGTGACGATGCCGCGCGCCTCGCGGTTCCATTCCTGCAGCTCGTCGCACAGGATGAGCATCCAGGCGATGGGATTGTCGCTGGCGTGCATCGGCCCCAGGTTGAAGGGCTCGTGCGTGAGGCCGTTGCGGTACCAGTTGTGCAGGAAGATGGCGCAGGCGGAGTCGAGGATCGACCAGAAGAAGTAGTCCGGCCGGTACCCGGCCTCCTGGATGGCATAGCCGTACCACTTGAGCACGATCAGCGCGCTGTAGTAGCCGTGGTCGATGAAGCCCGAGGCCGCCATCTGCTCCACGAAGCCGTCCAGCGCCGCCTTGGTCTGCTCCAGGTCGGTCCCGAAGCAGAGGTGGATGCGGTGGGCCAGCAGGTCCAGTGGGGTCAGCAGGTCGATGTAGCTGCAGCTCTCGTAGGCGTCGTAGTAGGCCTTGGTGAAGCTGCGCTTGGGCACCACCTCGCGGATGTGGTTGAGCTCGCCGAAGTTCTCGTAGCGTATCTGCGCCCTCACGCGCACGTCGACGCCGTCCGCGTCGGCGACCATGCGGACGAACCGGTTGATCTGGTTGCCCACGATCTCCACCGGATAGCCCACGTCATGGAACAGCGACGCGATGCCCCAGCGATAGAAGAACTCCTCGCTCGAGGTAGGATAGGCACCGGTAAAGTCCGGCTCGGGGATGGTCTTCCCGAACGCATCCCTCATGTGCGGGTTTGACACCCATATGGACAAGCCCGTGCAGAAGACGTTGACCGCGTGGACGAAGTGGTCGCGCTGCTTGTCGATGAGGGTGGCCGCCGTCTCCTCGTAGGCGCGCAGCATGTCCACCAGGTCGATGAACGGGTTCCCGTCCCCCTGCAGCGTGATGCGGTACACGTCAAAGAACGCCTGGTACACGTCAAATGCGGTCTCGGGCGTCTCGTCGGCGAGGAACGCCGCGACCGCGCCGCGCACGTAGGCCTTGTAGTTGTGGCCGCGCGCCACGTCCTCGTACATCTCCAGCCCGTCGAAGAACCGCTCGACGAACGGTGCCAAGTTGCTCATCCCTGTCTCCTTCCCCGTGCGGGGCTGACGTCCCGCACCATCAGTCGTTTTCGTCGTGCGATTCCTCTATCTCGAGCTCGAAGCCAACGTCCGCCCCGTCGATGCTCCGCAGTGCCTCCTCCATGTTGTCGGATACCTTCACGTGACGCAAGTTGGGAAGTTCCAGCGGTGGGGTCAGGTCCCTGAGCCCATCGTTCCACGAGAGCATGACCTCCTCGAGCTCGCCGAGGTTCCGTATGCCCTGGGTGTTGGTGACGCCCACGCCAGGCAACTCGAGCAGGCGCAGGCAGATGACGGGCTTGCCCAGCGAGGAAGCGGCACGCACCTCGACAGCTCGTCGGCACACGCCGACTCGCCCATCGCATACCACAGGCGCACGCCCTGCCCATGCAGGCGCGCCAGAGCAGCGGACGCACCGCATCGGCATCGTCATCAGAGAAGCACAGGTGGACATAAGAGTCCGATCCGAGGTACGGGGGAAACCTATGCTCAAGGCTCACTCTCACGTCCACCCCATACGGCACCCGACAGCTCGACAGAAACGTATGTCAATTGTGGTTCATAGGCGCAGGCACGGCCCAACGCACGCTATGCCAAATTGGCAACTAGCGGCCCCGCGCAGAGAGATGGCTTGCTGCGGCGGCGAGGGTGTCAGCTACTGGTCCGTGCGCCACATGAGCGTCGCGTCGCGCCCCACCTTGGCCTCGAGGGAGTAGGGCGTGCCCGCGGGCTCCTCGAGCACCCAGCGCTCGACGATGCGGTTGTAGGCATGGGGATGGTCCCAGTCCATCCGCACGCCCACCACCGGAACCGACAGCTCGTGCAGCGGCCACGTGTCGTAGTACGGGTCGAAGAGGTAGACGTGCTCGTCGTCGATGCCGGTGATGAGCACGTAGTGATCAGCCCCGAGGCAGCAGCCGCACACCGCCACCGCACCGCGGCGCAACCCCTCCACCAGCGGCGACCCCTCACGCATCGAGACCTCCTCGGATCCCAGCAGGGCCTTGCAGCGAATCGGCATGCCGCTCGACGCCACGTAGTCGTTGCACCAGGCGGCCAAGAAGGCAAACGCCTTGCCCGACGTGCCCTTCCTCCCGCCACCAAGACCGAGGTTGCGATCGCCGGTGACGGAAGTGACGTACTCCACCACCTCGAAGGGAATCTCGTCGCGCTCGAAGAGGTACATGAGCGCATTGACGAACGAGGCCGTCCCGCAGTCGTAGTGCGTGACCTGATAGCGCAGCGGCGTCTTCATGGGGCACCTTTCGCAGGTAATATGAACCTCGTTACGGTACCACACGAGGGGAGGCCCATGGACACCTTCGACGCCATCGCGGCACGGCACAGCTACCGCGGCCCCTACCTGCCGGACCCCGTGCCACGCGCGGACCTCACGCGCATCATGGAGGCGGGGCTGGCAGCCCCCTCGGGCTGCAACAAGCAGACCACCAGTCTCGTGGCCGTGGACGATGCGCAGGTCCTGGCCCGGTTGCGCGCGACCATCGACCCGCCGCTCAAGCGCGAGAACGCCCCGGCGGCCATCTGCGTCATCACCCGCCGCGAGCCCGCCTACCGCGACAAGTGCTTCGCGGTGCAGGACTACTCCGCCGCCATCGAGAACATGCTGTTGGCCATCACGGCCCTGGGATACGCCAGCTGCTGGTACGAGGGCCACATCACCGATGACGACCGCATCTGCGACAAGATGTCCGCGATACTGGGGGTGCCCGAAGGCCATGACCTTGTGTGCTACCTGCCCGTAGGACGTCCCGACCGCGAGGTGCGGGGCGTCGCCAAGAAGCTGCCGCCTGCTCAGCGCGCTTGGTTCAACGCATTCGGCAAGCCCGGCACCGAAGACCAGGAACAGGGGGTTCGATCGTGAACATCCAGATATTCGGGACGAAGAAGAGCAGCGATGCACGCAAGGCGGAGCGCTGGTTCAAGGAGCGCCGCATCAAGTTCCAGTACATCGACCTCAACCAGAAGGAGATATCGAAGGGTGAGCTGCGTTCGGTGGCACAGGCGGTCGGCGGGCTCTCCGTGCTCATCGACGAGAAGGCCAAGGACGGCTACGCGGTTGCCCTGCTGCGGCACACGCCCGAGGGAATG
>CACYWP010000027.1 GCA_902778135.1 uncultured Coriobacteriaceae bacterium | reverse complement strand
TCGACCTCGGTGCCCTCGGCCTCGGCGGCCTCGATCATCTTGCGGACCAGGAGGCTGGTGGACATGCCGGCGGCGCAGAACAGACGGATGGTGAGCATGGCGGGTTCCTTTCCCTCGATTGCCGATGCAGGCACCGATAACAGGGACAAATCGCCCGTTTACGGTGAATGCTCCAAATAATCTACACGTTTTTATGACGAATGCAAATACTAATCTTTGACCTAATAGTTGTTGCTTTCTTGTTACAAATCGAGTAGAATCGCCCACCAACGTGAGAACGATTTCACACCTTTTTCCCACCCATATTCGCGCATAAGACACCTTTTTTCCGTTCATTTGCCACGATTGATGCATCGACGCGAGGCTGACGGTGGGGAACCGATGGCATGTCTCGGGCAGTTCTCCGTCAATCTGACGGGATTCCCCCACTCGCTTTTTCGGCGCGATTTCGGTGGATGGCGTAGTGACGGCAGGCGCACCATCAGGAGGGTGTGGCTTGCGACACGGCCATCCTAGATGAGATTCGACGTACTCAGCCCTCCCGCGAGCCGTATCTGGTGGCGAGCGTGGTATCGAACGGGCCGAGATGACACAGCTACGCATCCTTCCCCATATTTACTCTCTTGCGTAACACTTATTTAGTATTCGTGTTACAGTTGCAGGGCACCACGAGGAGAGGAGACGCATGCACATTCCCGAGAACTACCTCAGCCCTTCAACCTGTGCCGTCGCGACCGTCGCCATGGCTCCCGTCTGGTACTGCGCGGTACACCACGTGCGCGAGGAGGTACCCCGCGAGAAGATGCCGCTCATCGGCATTGCGGCCGCCTTCTGCTTCCTGGCCATGATGTTCAACATCCCGCTGCCCGGCGGCACGACCGGACATGCCGTCTGCGGGACCCTGATCGCGATCCTGTTCGGCCCTTGGTCGGCGGTCCTGGCCGTCAGCATCGCATTGGCGATCCAGGCCGTCCTCTTCGGGGACGGTGGCATCCTCGCCTTTGGGGCAAACTGCTTCAACATGGCCTTCGTCCTGCCCTTCGTCGGCTACGCCATCTACTCGCTGATACGCAGCCGCGTAGAGGGCGAGCGTGGTGAGCTGCTTGGTGCGGCCATCGGCTCCTATGTCGGCCTGAACGTCGCGGCGCTGCTGTGTGCCATCGAGTTCGGCATCCAGCCGCTGCTGTTCACCACCGCCGACGGCGCCGCGCTCTATTGCCCCTACCCCGTCTGGGTGTCGGTTCCCGCGATGATGCTGGGGCATCTGACCGTCGCGGGTCTTGCGGAAGCAGGCTTCACGGTGGGCATCCTCGCCTTCCTGCACAGCGCCGTCCCCTCCTTCGGCATCGAGACCCACGCAGCCGGCACCTCCGGGTTGGCACCGGTGATCGGCCTGGTCGTGGCTCTTGTCGCTGCCACCCCGCTGGGACTGCTCGCCACAGGCGACGCTTGGGGCGAGTGGGCCGCCGAGGACCTCGCAGAGATGGTCGGCTACACTCCCGCCGGCCTCGAAGGGGGCTGGGAATGGAGCTCGCTGATGCCAGACTACTCGGTCGGCGCATTGCCGGAATGGGTGGGCTACATCCTCTCGGCGGTCATTGGCGTGGCCCTGCTTGTCATCATCTTCCGCCTTGCGGCCAACCTCGCCCGACCCACCGTGGACTTTGATGCCTGAGGAAAGCGACAACCCCATCGGCGACCTTCCTGATTGGCTCACAAGCTCGCAGGACTACCGTCCCGGTCCAGACCGGGACGGTTTCATCATGCGGAACCTCCTCTCGCTCGCATCGGTCCTCGCGCAGCTCAGGCTCGACGACGGTCGCGACGGCCCCCTCTCGCCATCCCCACCCGTCAAGCTGCTGCTGGCCTTGGGCGCCATACTGCTGACGTCCCTCTCGCGCAACTACCTCTTCGTGCTGGCGATGCTCGCCGTCGTGCTGGTGCGGGCGGCGATGCTGCCCCGCGCCGCCCTCGCGCGCGTCACAGGCGGATCCCTGGCAGCAGCAGGCCTCACACTCGTCCTGATGCTGCCCGCCGCCCTGATCGGCCAGCCTCGCTCCGCGCTGTTCCTGGCCACCAAGTCGCTCGTCACCGTGGGCATCACGCTGACGGTTGCCCTCACCACGCCCAAGGCCCACCTGACCAGTGCCTTGCGCCAGCTGGGGATGCCCGCGGTGGTCATCCTCACCGTCGACCTTGCGTTGCACGGCATCGTCCGCCTCGGCCAGACGGCCCAGGAGGTCCTGGTCGCGCTGCGCCTGCGCAGCGTCGGGACCAACCGTGCCAAGGGGGCCACGATGGGCGGCGTCGGGGGCGTCGTGCTGGTCAAGGCCAGCCGATTGGCTCAGGACAGTTACGACGCCATGCGCTGTCGCGGGTTCGACGGCAGCTATCGTACGGGGGCATCCTGGCGGCCTAGAGGCGCGGACGCGCTCTGGGCTGCGGGGTTTGCCCTGGTCCTCGCTCTGTTCCTCTACCTTCAGGGAGTGGTCTGACATGGCGCACACCCACGAGCGTCCCACCTTGCACCAGCCCCGCACCGCCACCGGCAAGGCACTCGTCGAGCTGGACGACTTCTGCTTCGCCTATGACGAGGTGCCCACGTTGCGCCACATCGACCTGCGCATCCATGCCGGCGACAGCGTCGTGCTGATGGGCGACAACGGCTCGGGCAAATCGACGCTGCTGAAGGCCCTCTGTGGCCTGGTCTTTGCCCAGCGGGGAACCTATCGGTTCGACGGGCGGGAGGTCAGCGAGCGCAGCATGCGCGACGCGGCCTTCGCCAAGCGGCTGCACCAGAGGGTGGGCTTCATCTTCCAGGACAGCGACGCGCAGCTCTTCTGCGGCAGCGTCGAGGACGAGATCGCCTTCGGACCCCGACAGATGGGACTGGACGAGGGCGAGGTCATGCGCCGGGTGGACGACGCCTGTCGGCTGCTGGACATCGGGGGACTGCGCCTGCGGCCGCCCTACGCCCTGTCGGGTGGAGAGAAGAAGCGCGTCGCCATCGCCTGCATCCTCTCGATGAACCCCGACGTCTACTGCTTCGACGAGCCCCTGGCCGGGCTCGACGCCCGGACGCGCACTTGGCTGCTGGGCTTCCTGGGACAGCTGAAGTCCGCGGGAAAGACGTTGGTGGTGGCCACGCACGACCAGTCCCTGGCCGACGAGGTGGCCGACTACTTCGTGTACATGGGCGAGTTCCACGGCTACGAGGACAGGCCTCACGTGCACATCAACGCCTGACGCACCGGTACGCCCACGATGCCATGGGGACGTCTCCCCGCCGCCTGCAACGGAAGGCGGGTGCCAGGGGATACGTCCCCATGGCACCCGCCCCATTCGTCCCTGTCGGCCCAGGCCTACAGCTCGAGACGCATCAGGCGGTCAATCGAGACGATGTAGATCTGCAGCGCGCGCTTGAACTGCTCCTCGGAGAAGCCCTCGTCGGGCGAGTGCTCGGCGCCGACCCAGTCCGGCATCGGATCGGACGGGTCGTTGGGGCCAAAGGCCCCCGAGCAGGCGAAGTGGCGCGCATAGGTGCCGCCACCGATGCAGTAGGCCTCGTCGTGGCGCCCGGTGAACTCGTTGTAGGTGTCCACCAGCGTGCGGATGGGCGCGGAGTCGGGAGCCTGGTACGAGGGAACCATGTCCAGGTCGCAGGTCAGCGTGGCGCCGTGGCTGGCGGCCAGCTCGCCGACGACCTGGGTGATGCGCTCGCCCGTGATCGACTCGGGATAGCGCGAGTCGATGGTCTGCTCGAACTCGCCATCCTTGGTGCGGATGGTGCCGCCGATGCAGGTGAGGGCGCCGAGGCGCTCGTCAGCGCACTTGATGCCCAGCGTGGAACCATCGGTAGAGGCGAACAGCAGCTGCTCGAACTGGAGGAAGCGACGCTCGTCGGCAGAGCAGAGGTCGTGCTCGAGCAGGTAGTCGACCAGCAGGCCGATGGCGTTGATCGACCCCTCGGGGAAGGCGGCGTGGCAGCCGATGCCATGCGCGGTCAGGCGTGCACGGCCCTCCCCGGCGTCCTCGACGTCGATACGCTCGGCCGGGGGCAGCGCGGAGGCGTCTGCCCGCACGAGCACGGTCGCCTCACCGGCCACCGCATTGCCCACCGTGCCCCCATCGAAGTCCACGATGACGTCGGAGATGGCGCCCGAACGCACCGTCGCGGAATAGCCGCCCTTCTCGCCACAGATGAGGGGGAAGTCTGCGTCGGGCGTGAACAGGAAGGCGGGCTGGTCGAAGTGCTCCAGGTACCAGTCGACGTCACGCATCTCGGTCTCCTCGTTGTTGCCGATGATGACGCGAATGGTGTAGGGGTTGGGCTGGCCCGTGCGCTCCGCCCGCTCGGCGAAGAAGCGCGCCGCGTAGAGCGCAAGCACGGTCGGGCCCTTGTCGTCCAGCACGCCACGACCGATGAGGTAGCCGTCCTTGCGCGTCACGGAGAACGGGTCGAAGGACCAGCCCGTTCCCTCGGGGACGATGTCGGTGTGGCCGATCATCGCGATCTGGCGCGGGGAGGCGCCGGCGATGTCGGCATAGCCGATGTTGCCGTCGCAGTTGTGGGCGTCCATGCCCATGCGTGCCGCGATGTCGACGGCAGCCTGCAGGGCCTCGAAGGGGGCCGGCCCATAGGGCTTGCCCGGCTCGGCGTGCTCCAGGTCCTCCACCGACCTGATTGCCACCAGCGTCCCGATGTCAGCGACCGCGTCCTCCCAGATGCGGTCCACGTAGGCCTGCGCCTCGCGCTTCAGCTGCTCGTCTGCCATCTGCGTCCTCCATTGCGTGACCGGGCCCGCATGCGACCGGCAAGGCTCCCACCAGAAGTTAGCCGCGCGCATAATCTGGGCTTCGTTTTGCATACCCCATCAGTGTAGCGCTCCCATGCGACCACAGCCCGCAACAAGGCTCTGCCGCCAGCCGCCACACCACTCGCCACGCCAGGGATACCGCAGCGGCGGACCGCCTCTGCTACACTCGATGGCTGTGAGAAAGGACCTTCCGTGCACACCGCTCCCCCACAGCTCTGGCCCCCCGCCTTCGACGCCGCGATCTTCGACTTCGACGGCACCATCGCCGACACCGCCTGGATATGGGAGGAGGTCGACCGAACCTTCCTGGGCGCGCGCGGCATCCCCTACACGCGCGAGTATGCCCGCGTGCTGTCGGTGCTGGGCTTTGCGTCAGGTGCCATCTACACCATCGAGACCTATGGCCTCCATGAGAACCCCGATGACATATGCGCCGAATGGACGCGCCTCAGCCATGCGCTCTACCGCACGCGCGTGCGCCTCGTCGACGGGGCCCAGCGCTACATCCGGGCCCTGCGCGCCAACGGCGTACCGACCGCCCTGGCCACCGCGAACGAGCCCGAGCTCATCGGGTCGATGGAGCACGTCGACGTCGCAGGCCTCTTCGACGTGTGCGTCCATGGGCGCGACGTGGGCACGACCAAGGACCAGCCCGACATCTACCTCGCCGCGGCCAGTCGGATGGGCGTCGCGCCCGAGCGCTGCATCGTGTTCGAGGACATCGCGCCAGGGCTCGTCGCCGCAAGGGGCGCGGGCTTCCTCACCTGCGCGGTCCGCTCGGGCGACCCCGGCCAGCTGCTGGACGACGTGCGCGACGCCGCGGAGCTCTACCTGCACGACTGGGACGACATCGACCTGCCCACCGCCCCCTGACACCGTCGCCCACGCCCGCAAGCGCAAGGCGCCCAACCCTGGCAGATGCAGGATTGGGCGCTCTCTATGCGACGCGTTCCCCCTTGGCGCGGCGAATGGCGCGGGCCCTAACCCAGGTCCAGCTCCATCAGGCGCGCGATGGACACGATGTAGACCTTCAGCGCACGGCGCAGGACCTCCTCGGACACGCCCTCGTCAGGACCGTGCTCGATGCCAACCCAGTCGGGGTCGACGACGCTCGGGTCGTGCGGGCCAAAGGCGCAGGCACGCGGGAAGTGGCGCGCATAGGTGCCACCACCGATGACGAAGGCCTCCTTGTCGGTGCCCATGTACTCGTTGTAGGTGCCCAGCAGCGTCTGGATGGCAGGCAGCGACGGGTCCATGTAGAAGGGCTCCTTGGCATTTCCGGCCTCGAAGCTGCAATCCGCCTGCTCGGCCAGCGCCTGCAGGGTCGCGACCAGCTCGTCGGATGTGATGGAGGTCGGATAGCGCACGTCGATCGTGATGCTCATGCGGCCGTCGTCCAGGGTGCGCGCCACGCCGGCGTTGAGCGTCAGTGCACCGAAGACCTCGTCCGAGCTGGCCAGGCCGACGGCGCTTCCGTCGCTCGTGCGCGTCAACCGCTCCACGAGGTGCAGGAAGGGGGCCTGGTCGGGACCCTGGTCCCCGCCCGTGCCATAGGCCCCGGCCGCCAGCAGGAAGCGCACCAGCTTGCCGATGGCGTGGTCGGTGCTCTCGGGGAAGGCCGCATGGCCGCCGATGCCCCGCGCCGTCAGCAGCCCGTCCTCGTCCAGGCGCAGGTCGTCGGGCAGACCGGTCTGGGCTGCGAGCTCGCAGCCCACCGGTCCCAGCGTCGCGGTGGCCACGCCGGGAATCGCGTTGGGCACCGTGCCCGCGTCCAGCCTGGCAAGAGGCGAGGCCGCGCCGACGATGGGATGGTTGGTCGTCATCAGCCCATGGAGGATGCCCTTCTCCCCGCAGATGAGGGGGAAGTCGGCGTCCGGGGTAAAGCAGAAGGCCGGTGCCTCGAAGTGCTCGAGGTACCACTCGACGTCCGCCATCGAGGTCTCCTCGTCGTTGCCGACGAGGCAGCGCAGGGTGTAGGGCAATGGCTGGCCGCTGCGCCGGACCTCGCGCACGAAGTAGTGGGCAGCATAGAGCGAGAGCACGAAGGGCCCCTTGTCGTCCAGCACGCCACGTCCCAGCAGGTAGCCGTCGCGACGCGTGACATCCAGGGCGGGCACGGTCCAACCCGTCCCGCACGGGACGATGTCGGTGTGCGCGATCGTGGCAATCTGGGTGTCACTCGCCCCGGGCAGGTCCGCATAGCCGATGTAACCCTCGCAGTCGTGGGCGTCCAGGCCCAGGCGCGCGGCGATCTCCAGACCCTTGGCCAGGGCCTCGTAGGACGCGGGGCCCCATGGCTTGCCCGGCTCGGCAGCCTCGAGGTCCTCCACCGACTCGATCCGCACGAGGCTGCGGATGTCTGAGACGACATCCTCCCAGACCTCATCGACATAGGCGTCTACCTGCGCCTTCAGCTGCTCGTCTACCATGGCTGCCTCCTTGTCCGCCGCTGCGGAATGTGTACGTCGCACCCCATTCTATACGCAAGGCACCACCGGCGGCGCAAGGTCGCGACGGGTTCCGCGCCCGTCCGATCCCGGAGAGACGTACCGGGGACGGCGTGGCGGGCAGCACCTCTGTGCCACCCCACCGCCTCGCACGCCACGATCCGCCCCCACGTCATGTGCCCATAGAAAAGGAGGGCCGCCGCGGCGACCCTCCTCTCGCATCCTATGGGATTAGGCTACTTCTAGATCTTGCGGACGGCGGAAGCCTGGAGCTTGCCGTTCTGGCCCGTGGTGATCTCGAACTCGACGGCCTGGCCCTCGTCGAGGGTCTTGAAGCCGTCCATCTGGATCTCGCTGTAATGGACGAACAGGTCGTCGCCATCCTCGCGGGAGATGAAGCCGTAGCCCTTGTCGGGGTTGAACCACTTAACAGTACCCTGTGCCATGACGTGCCTTTCTTTCTTGCCCGAAGGCATAGTGCTGCGCTTGCGCGCGATACATGTGGCGTTTTTGCCACGAGGGGTATTCTACCCCATCCGCCGCACAAGCAGGCCATCAATCTGCAGGCGGCTCCATTGGGGTAAAAAACCTCGCAGCCTGCACAGGAGGCTCCTCCCTGCAGGCTGCAATCCGGATGACGACCCGACCGATGTCCGGGGATGGAACCCTAGCGGGGCATCACGATGGGGATGTGGTCCAGGCGGCTGGCGGCATCCTCGGGCAGGTACACCGCGACCATCGACGACGAGGCCGCAGGGAACTCCCCCGTGCCCGTCTCGTCAATCGTCACCTTCACCTCGTCGCCCAGCACGCAGTACCAGGCCTCGCCCGCATGGGACGACCCCACGTAGAGCCGCTTGGTCGGCCAGACGGGCTGCTCCTGCGGCTCCTCCGCGGCCACCTCGGCCTCATCGGCCTCCGCGCCGTCCTCGGCCGGGACGTCCCCCTCCTCATCGTCCGCGTCCTGGGGCAGCGGGCGGTTGCACAGCACGACCGCGACGCCACTGCCGGGCCGCGACTCGTCGCCCTCGCGGGTCCAGCCCGCAAGGTCCGCCTCGTCGAGGTAGTCGTGCTGGGTGCCATAGGCGAATCGCCTGCGCACCTCCATCAGCAGCGGCAGCTCGGCCACCGCGGGAATGGCGTCGTTGGGCAGCCCGAACAGGTCGGCGAAGAAGACGCAGGGATACCCCGCCTCGCGCAGCAGGACGATGGCGTAAGCCACCGGCTTGAACCACGGCTGGACGGTCGACTCCAGGGCCTGGTTGGGCTGGGTGTCGTGGTTGTCGACGAACGTGACCGCATGCACCGGGTCGGCCGTGACGAAGGCCCCGTCCAGCATGTGGGCGAAGTCGATGTGCTCGCGGTCGACCGAGGCATGGTAGAACGCGAAGTGCAGCGGCACGTCGAAGAGGCTCATCGTGTGCTCGCCACCCAGGTAGGCCGACAGGTCGCCAGCGTACGGGGACCAGTACTCCCCCACGCAGAACAGCTCGCGTCCCGTCGCCTGGCGCAGGTCGGACAGCCAGCGAAGGTAGAACGAGCGGCTCATGTGCTTGATGGCGTCCAGGCGGAACCCGTCGACGCCCGACGCGTCCAGATACCACACGCCCCACTTCAGCAGCTGGTCGTAGACGGCCTGGTTGTGCAGGTCGACGTCAACGCCCATCAGATAGTCATAGTTGCCCATCTCGTGGCTGACGTCGTCGTCCCAGCCCTTGCCCTCGAAGAGCCACACGCCGTTCCGGTCGGTCGCGGAGTCGTAGTCGACCCCCTTGAAGCAGGTCCAGTCCCACGTGAAGTCGTCCAGCTCGCCGTCGCGGCCCGGGAACTCGAAGCGCGTCCAGGCTGTGATGGGCTCGAGCGGTCCCATGTCGTACAGGCGGTTGTCCGAGGCGACCGGGCGGGCCTGGATCTCCTCCGGCTCGTCGCCGCCCATCTTGTGGTTGAGGACGATGTCACCCAGCACGTCGATGCCAGCCTGCTGCAGCGCGACCACCGCCGAGGCGTACTCGCGGCGCGTCCCGTACTTGGTGGGGACGCTGCCCTTCTGGTCGAACTCGCCCAGGTCCCAGAGGTCGTAGACCCCATAGCCCACGTCTCCCCTGCCGGCCTGGCCCTTGCAGGCAGGCGGCATCCACACCGACGTGATCCCTTCCGAGACCAGTCGGTCTGCCATCTGGCCCAGCCGGCGCCAGTGCTGGCCGTCGGCGGGCAGGTTCCACGAGAAGCCCTGCAGCATCGTGCCGTTGAGCTGCTCGCTGTGTTGTCTATTCGTCATCGGGCATCACTCCCGTTCGTTTTCCTGCCGCGCGGACCCGGGCCCTGCCGTCTGGCCTCCGTCCGCATCGGACCCCAGAAGCATACCCCGTACGGTCTGCAGGCATGCGTCGTCGATGCCACATTCGTGGAGGTAGTGTCGGGTCGTGCCGTACCCCTCCTCGATGCGGTCCAGACAGAACTCGACCGCCTCCTTGCGGGAGGGCATCGGACTCCATACGTCCGTGCGCGCCCAGGGTCGCTCTCCGCCAAAGACGATGCGGTCTACCTCGGCAATCGGGGCAAAGGAATAGAGGTAGTCCGCCACGATCTGGGCGCGGGGCACCTCGGCCAGTCCCAGCAGCAGCATCGCCGTGATGCCCGTGCGGTCCATCCCCGCCGCGCAATGGAACAGCACGCCCCCGCCGGGAGGGGTCTGCGCAAAGAACTCAAATATCTGACGGATGGCCTCTCGGTTGGAGAGCATCGTCACATAGCCGTCGATGAGGTAGTTGCCCCGTGGCACCTCCGTGGCCGTCAGGGCGGGGTCGGACAGGTCGTAGTCGAAGAGCGGGACATTGAGCCACTCGACGTCGCGTCGGCGTGCGAACCGGTCGCTGGACCGGGGCTCCTCGAACCTGCTGCGCAGGTCAAGGACGCGACGCACCCCATAGATCTCCAGCCTGGTGAGGTCCGCGTCGGTGAGGTAGGCCGTCGACCCCGACCGTATGAACCGCCGGTAGGCCGTGGGACCAGCCGGGGTGTCGTAGCCACCGAGGTCGCGGAAGTTCTCCCCTGACGGGACGTCCAGCTTGCGCGCCTCCTCCAGCGGGCCTGCGCCGGCGGCGTCCGACCAGAAGAGGGCCGCACGAATCCTGTCAAAGAAGCCCATGTGTCCTCCCGGTGGCATTTAGGCGACTCTGTATCGATTGTAGGCAACTCGTCCCGACGCCAACCATCCTCGACAGCTTTTCTAGGGAGTCGACAGCAAGTGGTCCCACCGGGTGGAAGGCGGGCACCGGTCGGTGAGGCTCGACGAAGGGACCGACATTTCGAGCATATCCGACGCAGCCATGCCGCGAGGCCCGCTAACTGATACACTTGCCCTACCGGGTCCGACGATGGTGGGAGGGTCATGACAAGCCGCATCCGATGCGCACAGATCGCAACAAGCCTGCTGCTGGCGTTCAGCCTTTCCGCCTGCGGCAGCGCAAACTCCCCCGCCACCACGACGGCAGACGAGACGGAGCCCGCCAAGAAGGAGGTCATCGCCGACGAGGACTTCAAGCTCTCCCCGCTCACCTACCCGATGATCAGCCACAACGGCGAGGACTGCGAGGCGCTCACGCTCGAGTACCTGTACAGCGGCTATACCGACGCCCCCTTCCAGCTGACGCTCTACGATGACGGCGGCGGCCTCCTCTACATGGGACGCACCCTGCACGGGGTGACCTACGACAAGGACAGCGTCCACATCGACGGCCAGCGCGCCGAGCTGTTCGTCAAGGATGGCCGCTTCGCGCTGGCCTACGGGGACGAGAGCCTCATCTTCACGATGGACGGCGTCACCTCGGGCACGCGCCAGACCAACAACCTTCTGGCCGGCTCCTACCAGCTGAAGACCGTCAAGAGCACCGACGTCACCCAGCTGGAGCTGGACAACGGCGGCACGGGCACCCTTGTCGACCCCAAGGCGAAGAAGTCCGCCCCGCAGGTCGTCCATTGGGGCAACGAGCAGATCTTCAACCGCAGCTACATCTGCATCGACAGCGTCCTGTACGACGTCAGCTACACGCGTCGCTACAGCGACGGGACCATCACCCTGACCATCGACGACGAGGGCCAGCGTCGCTTCGTCTCCATCGAGGAGGACTAGCGCCCCACCCTCGCCCGCCATGCGCGTGGCAGCACATACCCGTCCCGGATGCGAGGACCCCGGCGATTCCGCAGCGAATCGCCGGGGTCCCTTCCTTGCCTGTGCGAAGCCCCTCTACGCCTCGATGTCCCAGAGGCTGATGCGAGCGTCCGGGGCGTCCACGCCCACGCTGTAGGCGCCAGGATAGTAGCGGGACGAGAAGGTCAGCTCGCCGTCGTTGACGAAGACCTCGATGCTGGACACGTCGCCCACCACGCGCACGTTGCGCAGCTCGTCAAGGTACTCGAAGCGCGTGCGACGGCCCGCGCCGACCGACTCCATGTCCTCATCGAGGAAGCGCATCTCGAAACGCCGGTCGCGCCAGGTCAGCTGCAGCTGGTCGGCAAGGGTCACCGTCATGGGCTGGTCGGAGTCGACCTTCTCGATGAACAGGTCGAACGCCCGCGTGTCCTGCGCGGACAGCGCGCCGGTCGTCACGCGCTCGTTGGTGCGCAGCGCCTCCAGCTCCTTCACGGGCCACTGCAGCACGCGGCCGTTGCAGGCATAGACCTCGCGCGGGATGGTGAAGCAGTGCTGCCATCCGTCACGCAGCGTCAGGTTGGTGTAGGTCTTCTCGTCGGGCATGCCCATCCAGCCGATGAGGATGCGCCGGCCGTCGTCGGCCTGGAAGGTCTGGGGCGCATAGAAGTCGAATCCGGCGTCCCACAGGGCGAAGGGCAGCAGCGTGCAGGTGCTGGCCACGTCGCCGAGCAGCACGAAGTAGCCCGACTGGTAGACGTTGCGGCGGTCCCAGTCGCCACCGTGCAGCCCCTGGGGCGACACCGACAGGACCTTGACGATGGCACCCCCGGAGAACTCGCCCGTGTCGTGCACCTCGAAGTAGTCCGGGCACTCCCACATATAGCCGAAGCGCGTGTTGGAGGTAATGCGGTTGACCAGCGTCCACCTGCTCAGGTCGGGCGAGGAGAACACCAGCACCTCGCCGGTGTCGTCCTTCTTGCGCGCACCCTGCACCATGTAGTAGGTGTCGCCGTCGCGCCAGACCTTCGGGTCGCGCACGTGCTCGGTGTCGTCGCCGGGATAGTCGGAGTTGGCCATGACCAGGCGCTTGGGACCGAAGTTGACCCCGTCGCGGGAGGTGACGTAGACGGTGTTGGCCTCGCGGCCGGTGTTGACGTAGTCGTAGCCGGACTCGTCCTCGCGCTTGACGTTGCCGGTGTAGAAGATGTGCATCACGCCATCCTCCACGTAGGCGCTGCCCGAATAGACGCCGCCGACGTCGACCGGCTGGTCGGGATAGAGCGCCGTGCCCTCGTAGGTCCAGCGCACGAGGTCCTTGCTGGTGGAGTGGCCCCACATCTTGATGCCACCCTCGGCGGAGAAGGGAGAGTACTGGAAGAAGGCATGGTAGGTGTCGCCCAGCTGGCAGAGGCCGTTGGGGTCGTTGAGCCAGCCGACGGGCGGGACAAGGTGGAAGGTCTGGGCGAAACGCCCGGGGTTGGCGCTGTTCTCCACGACCTTGCGCATGGTGTTGAGGTCGTTGGCGAGGGGGTTGCTCATGGGATCTCCTCCTAGAGACGTGAGCCAAGGGTGTACGTGTCCATTCTAGCAAGTAGCTGCGGCACGCGTCCGCATGCGCATGGCCACGGGACCCCTCATGGGTCCCGTCGGACCATCACATGTTGGCGGTGCGGCCTTGCGCTAGTGGCCGGCCTCGATGGCTGATGTCGAGGCGACGCAGGCCAGGCGCCCGAAGCGCACGCCCTTGGTCCCCAGCAGCAGATCGGCCAGCTGGTGGATGCGGCCGCTCTGGCCGCGCACCGCAAGCACCTCCAGGCAGCTGTGGTGGTCCAGGTGGACGTGCATCGTCGAGACAATCTCGCGCATGTGGTCGTGCTGGATCTCGTCAAGCGACCCCGAGAGCCCCACAACGTGATGGTCGTAGACCATCGTGATGGAGCCGACGACCTCGGTGTCGGGGTCATCCATGTCCTGCTCGGCCATCTGCTCGCGCATGAGGTCGCGAATCGCCTCCGAGCGGTTGGCCTGCATTCCGCGGCGCGCCACGTGCTCGTCGAACCGCTCCAGCAGCCCCTCGGGCACCGCCACCGAAAACCTAATCAGGTCCTTTCCCATGACATCGCCTCCCACGCGTGCCACAACGTGCCGCTATTGCGAGACGATCTCGTCCAGCGGCTTACGCAGCGTGTGACGCTCGGAGGGGCCGCCCTTGCCTTCCAGGGCATGGCCCGTCGGGAAGAGGCCCACCAGCGTGTGACCGGCCGTCTGGGGGAACAGCTCATGCACGCGCGCGACGTCGATCAGCCCCACCCAGCAGGTGTCCAGGCCCAGGTCTGTGGCAGCCAGCATGTAGTGCGTCGCCACGATGGCGGCATCCACCTGGGCGAAGTTGAGGCCGTCGTCGGAGCGGACGAAGGCCTGGCCCTCGTCGGCGCCGAAGAGCACCAGCAGCGGCGCGCCATAGTGGCACGGTGTGCACGAGCGGATCTTCTCCAGGTCCTCCGGGTCCTGGAACACCCACGCGTGGAAGGGCTGGAGGTTCTTGGCCGTCGGGGCGGCACGGACCACGTCGAGCAGCGCCGCCAGCTCGTCGGCCGCAACGGGAAGGTCGGGATCGAAGGCACGGCAGGAATAGCGCTCGTGCGCCAGGGTGGCAAAGGACATGGTCGCTCCTCTCGGGTGGATTCTCTTGGTCCACACCATAGCATGACCATGACGCACCAGAGCGGCCTCCCGCGTCAGCAACCGCAGGGAGCCGCAGGCGACGGCTTCCCCAAAATCAAGTTTTACCGTATGCGGATGGCAGAGGCCATTCGCCCGCCAGTTGTGGCAAACTGAGGTATCACTGTGCGCCCAAAATGAGAGGGGTTTTTATGCTTAGGGTCGGAATGCTCACGAGTGGTGGCGACTGCCAGGCGCTCAACGCCGCGATGCGCGGCGTGGTCAAGGCTCTTGTCCACAGCAGCGACGAGCCGGTGGAGTTCTACGGCTTCGAGAACGGCTACCAGGGCATGATCTATGGCAAGTACCGCCAGCTCACCGGCAAGGACTTCCAGGGCATCCTCACCCGCGGCGGCACCATGCTCGGCACCAGCCGCACGCCCTTCAAGCTGCTCGACGAGCCCACCCCCGAGGGCATCAACAAGGTCGAGGCCATGAAGGACAACTACAACAAGCTCGGCCTGGACTGCCTGGTCATGGGCGGCGGCAACGGCTCCACCAAGACGGCCAACCGCCTGCATGAGGAGGGCCTGAACGTCATCGCGCTGCCCAAGACGATCGACAACGACACCTGGGGCACCGACATGACCTTCGGCTTCCACAGCGCCATCGAGATCGCCACCAAGTGCATCGACGACATCCACACCACCGCCTCGAGCCACGGCCGCGTCTTCGTGATCGAGATCATGGGCCACAAGGTCGGCTGGATCCCCCTGTACGCCGGCATCGCCGGTGGCGCCGACGTCATCCTGCTGCCCGAGATCCCCTATGACATCAACAACGTCATCAAGGTCATCGAGAAGCGCGACCAGGCCGGCAGCCGCTTCACCATCGTCGCCGTCGCCGAGGGCGCCATCTCCATCGAGGAGGCCAGCCTCAAGCGCAAGCACTACAAGGAGCGCATCGCAGCCCGCACCTCCCCCTCCATCGCCTACGACATCGCAGCCGAGATCATCAACCGCACCAACCGCGAGGTCCGCGTGGCCGTGCCCGGTCACACCCAGCGCGGTGGCGCCCCCTGCGCCTACGACCGCGTCTTCGCGACCCAGGTGGGCGTCGAGGCCGCCCGCGGCATCCTGGCCGGCGAGTACGGCTTCATGGTCGCCGACAAGGACCGCCAGATCGTCCGCGTGCCGCTGGACATCGTCGCCGGCCGCCTGAAGACGGTCGACCCCGCATGCCAGCTGGTCCAGGAGGCCAAGCTCATGGGCATCTCCTTCGGCGACGAGGGCGTCGAGGGTGCCATCAACCCGATCCTGCGCCCCAGGAAGGAGAAGCCCAAGAAGTAGTTGGACCCCTCACCTGCACGTAACGCAAGGGCGGGACTGCTCCGATGAGCAGCCCCGCCTTTTCGTCACGCCATCGACGCGTCCCGGCCACGCCCGGGTGGATCCTAGAACGTCGAGCCGTTCCAGCCCCAGCGCGCCCCGGCCATCGGGTGGAAGGTCACGTAGACATTGGTGGCAGGGATGCCCGCCACGCGCCCGAGGATGTCGGCGAGCGACGCGGAGAACGCCTTGCAGCCCGCATCGGGGGTGTCGCCCACCAGGCTGAGGGCGACATAGGCGCCCTGGTCCAGCTTGCGTCCGCCCAGCCACAGGTCATAGCCGTCGGCGATGCCCACCATCAGGAAGCTCTCCCCCTTGCCGAAGGCCGAGACGGCCTGTCCCAGCTCGGCCTTGAGGGTCTCCTTCTGCTCGTCGGTCAGGGTCACGGTGATGCGCGCGTCAACAAAGGGCATGGTTGCTCCAATCGTTGGGATGTCTGGCATCCCAATTCTAGTGCACGCGTGGCGTCGCACGGTCCCGGGACGGACGCGGCCCGGGCATCGCGCCCCTCCACGAACCCACGCCACCCGTTTGGGACTGGCGAATCCGGGGGCTCTGGACTAGAGTGGTGCGGTGCAATCGAGGACGAGGAGGTAGCAGATGGGTTCGGTCTTCACGCATGAGATGTGGTACGCGCCGGCGGGGCAGAGCCGCACGCTGCACGTCTACCTGCCCAACGGCTACGACGACGGCGACGAGCGCTATCCGGTCATGTACTTCTTCGACGGGCACAACCTCTTCTTCGACGAGTGCGCCACCTACGGCAAGAGCTGGGGATTGAAGGACTTCCTCGACCGGTGGGAGAAGCCGCTCATCATCGTCGGTGCGGAGTGCAGCCACGAGGGCGAGGCGCGCCTGGACGAGTATTGCCCCTACAAGGGGAACCACTTCGGCCACAGGATGGACGGCATCGGGGAGCAGACCTTCCGGTGGCTGATCGACGAGGTCAAGCCCTGGGCGGACGCGAACCTGCGCACGTGGGCCCACCGCGAGGCGACGGGCATCGGTGGCTCCAGCATGGGCGGCCTGATGAGCCTGTATGGCGCCATCGTCCACAACGACGTGTTCTCCAAGGCCGCCTGCGTCTCGACGGGCCTCCGCTTCTGGGGTCGCGACCTGGGCCGCGACCTGCGCGATGCCAGCCTCGACCCGGACACGCGCATCTACCTGTCGTGGGGGACCCAGGAGTCGGGCCGCACGCGCGCTGGCGCCGACCCCATCACGGACAGTCCCGAGTCCAAGGCCGAGCAGACCTTCCAACGCCGCCTGCAGCGCGCCGGCGTGGACACCTACCTCTATTGCCAGCCGGGCGGCCGTCACTGCGAGGCGGACTGGGAGCGGCAGAACGGCCGCTTCCTCGACTACCTCTGGCTCGACCGCCGCTGGGCGTAGGGCACAGGGACAGCTGTTGGGACGACCGCGCACGACCTCTCGTCACGCCAGGACCGGCAGCATCCGCTCCAGCGCGCCAACGACCAGCTCCAACCCATCGGCATCCTGCTGGGCGAACCGTGCCGGCGAGGTGCTGTCCAGGTCGAGCACGCCCGTCACGCGCCCGTTCTCGTGGATGGGAACGACGACCTCGCTGCGCGAGGCGCTGTCGCAGGCAATGTGCCCGGGGAACGCGTGCACGTCCGGCACCAGCTGGGTCTCGTCGAGCTGCGCCGCCGTCCCGCACACGCCCTTGCCCCAGTCGATCCGCATGCAGGCGACCTTGCCCTGGAACGGGCCCAGCACCAGCTGGCCCGCCCCGTCGGACAGGTAGAACCCCACCCAGCTGACGTCGGGCAGCGCCTCGTCGATCAGCGCCGACACGTTGGCCAGCACCGGCAGGCGCAGGGACTCCCCCTCCCCCAGCGCCGTCACCTGGGCAGCCAGCAGCTCGTAGTCCACGGTCGCGTCATGCATGGCCAGTTCCTTCCTCTTGCGCCTCACACCAGAAACGAGAAGCCCTCGGGACCATCTCCCTCGGGCTGACGCAGCGTCACGTCGTACAGGGGCTCGTAGCGAGGGCGGTCTCCCGAGAGGTCCGAGCGAAACAGCGTGACGGTATCCAGCACGCCCCGCTCCACCACCGGCATCGGCAGCAGACCCGCCGTCAGGTCGGCCGCCCGCATCAGCGTGACGTGTGGCGCAAAGGCGGTGGCGTCGTAGGACAGGCCGCGGTCGGCGAGGCTCTCGCGCACGTCTCCCGCCAGGCCGGCCATCTCGTCCACCCCCTGGGAGAAGCCCTGCCACAGCGTCGCACGCCTGCGTCGCCCGAAGGAGCCCAGGGGTCCCAGCGTCACCCTGATGGGCGGCTGCCCCTCGCACGCCTCCTCGACCGCGGCGCAGGCGTCGGACACGCGCGTGCCCGACACGTCACCAAGGAAGGCGAGCGTCAGGTGGAAGCTGTCCGGCGCGACATAGCGACCACGCACCGTGTCGCGCAGCAGCGCCGACGTCTCGCCCAGCGCCTCCATCAGGGCCTGGGGCAGCCGTGCCGCCACGAACAGCCTCATCGCCTCTTCACCTCCCCCATATGACGCGAGGCGACAGACCCCTGCCGCCTCGCGCATGCTCTCCCATCAGACCTGTCAGCGTCTGCCTATCTCGAGTCGTTGCCGAAGTAGGCGAGGATGAAGCCGCCAGGACCGGCATGCGTGCCGATGGTACCGCCGGTCGACGAGACGGGCACGGTGCCCTTGCCCTCCCAGAGGTCCGTGCAGCTGTCCAGGAACTGGCGCGCGGGCTTGTCGGAGAGGCCGGTGTAGGCGATAGAGCAGGGACGGTCGAAGTCGATGCCGCCCTCCTTCTTGATGATGTCGGCGATGATGGCCCGACCGTTCTTCAGGCCGCGCGGCTTGTCCAGCACCACGATCTTGCCCTCGGTGCAGGTGACGACGGGCTTGATGGCCAAAAGGGTGCCCAGGGCTGCGCTGACGTTGGAGATGCGACCGCCGCGGCGCAGGTACTCCAGCGTGTCGAGCAGCGCGAGGAAGTGGATGTCGTGCTTGCACTCGTCCAGGTGGGCCGCAATCTCGTCGGCGGACTTTCCCTCCTCGGCCAGCTGCAGGGCGATCTGCACCAGGATGCGCTCGCCCACGCTGACCTCGAGGCTGTCGACCACGTGGATCTGGTCGCCAAAGTCGGCGGCCGCGCTGCAGGCGCTCTCCCACGTCCCCGAGACCTCGGAGGAGATGGTGACGACCACGGCCTCGTCGCCATCGGCCACGATCTGCTCGAACGCCTGCGAGAAGCGGAACGGGGGCACCTGGCCGGTCGTCGGCAGCTCCTTGCCCTCGACGAGCAGCTCGAAGAAGTGCTCGTGGCTCAGGTCGACACCGTCATGGTAGACGTCATTTCCAAACGCTATGGTCAGGGGAAGGACCGTCAGTCCCTCCATCTCGCCCGGGAGGATGTCCGAGCCGGAATCGGTGATGATGCGAACTGCCATGATGTCACCTCTCGTAGGATGCGCGGTCAGATGGTCATGGTCCGAGGCGCACGAGACGCCAACGCCCGAAGGGCCTGCACAAGCGATTCTACGTCAATGAAGGCAAACTCTCACAAACAGCAAGCTTTCGATACAGTTCGTTGACGCCAGGCACACATCATGGGGCGGAAGCCGCCGGGTCAGAGGCTGCCCAGGAACCGGTCCAGCGCGGCGCGACCCCCCTCGTCCCACTTGAAGACCCCGGCGTCCTCGAGCACGGCACCGAAGACCTGCCCGATCTCGTCCCGGGACAGGCGCCCCGCATCGAGTTCGGCCTCCAGGCGCGGTGGCAGGATGGCCAGGCCCATCACCTCGATCAGCCCGATGTTCTCCTTCTTGACGTGCCACTTGTCCTCGTGGGGATGGAAGACGCCCAGCGGGTGCTCGGCGGTGGTGACGTTGCAGCGCAGGGCCAGGTCGAGCTCATAGCGGCCGTCGCGTCGCCGGCAGATGGGCGTCACCGTGTTGTGCGGCACGCCGTCCTCCCCCACCGCCAGCACGCCCACCGACGGGTCGGACCAGGCGCGCCAGCCATCCAAGACGTAGACCGCGGCCTCCAGCAGGCTGCCCCGGTCCTCGCACGCCAGGCGCAGGACCGTCAGAGGCCATTCGAGCACGCCCGCCTGCACCCCCGGGAAGGCGGCCAGGCGTACGTCGCGCACCACGCGGGCCCTGGTCATGGGGAACTCGTGCAGACCTCCCTGGAAATGGTCGTGCGAGAGGATCGAGCCGCCCACGATGGGCAGGTCGGCGTTGGACCCGATGAAGTAGTGCGGGAAGAGGTCCACGAAGTCCAGCAGGCAGCCGATGGCCTTGCGGTCGACATGCATCGGGCGGTGCTCCGCGCTCATGGCGATGCAGTGCTCCTCGAAGTAGGCGTAGGGGCTGTACTGGAAGCCCCAGCGCTCGCCGCCCAGCTCGATGGGCACGATGCGCAGGTTCTGGCGGGCGGGGTGCTCGCCCAGGGCTGCCGGCCGGCCCGCATAGCCCTCGTTCTCCACGCACAGCTGGCAAGCCGGGTAGGCCTCCCCTGCCGGCGCGGCCCCGGCGGCGGCGATGTCGCGCGGGTCCTTCTCGGGCTTGGACTTGTTGATGGTGATCTCCAGGTCGCCCCAGCGCGTCGCCGTGGTCCAGGCAATGTTGCGTGCGATGGCCGAGGCGCGCACGTAGTCGACGTCCACGCACAGGCGGTAGAACCAGTCGGTCGCCGCCTTGGGGCCGACCGCCTGCGCGAGCGTGTCGAAGCGCTCGGCCACCTCGGACGGACGGCACATGATGGCGCCCATGAGGCGCATCATCAGGCGGTCGCGGCCCGAGGCGGTGTCCTCCGCCTGGCCCGACGCGACGCCCGCCTCGGCGAGCAGCGACAGGTCGTCCTCGAAGTCATAGCTATCGGGGAGCCCAGCCTCGGCCGGCGCGGGCCCCGTCGCCCCGCAGCACTCCAGCAGGCGGTTGTAGGCCCACGCACGGTCCGTCAGGTCGACAATCCCCCGTGCGACCGCATACGCCACCAGCCGCGACGCAGCCAGTCCCAGCTCGCCAGCCCCTACAACCATGAGAACCTCGCCCCCTCGTGGTCGACGCCGTACACGCCGCAGGCACCGGCGCCAAAGGCGGCGTCCATACCCGCGCAGAAGCCCTCCACCGCGTCGAGCGGCACGAAGGCCTGGATGGTGCCGCCGAAGCCGCCGCCGTGCACGCGCACGGCCCCACGGCCTCCCAGCAGCTCCTCCGCGAGCGCGATGGCCACCATGGAGGGCTGCTCGGACGAGCCGCCGATGCTGACGTTCTGCAGGTACATGGCCGAGCTGGCACCCGACAGGCGCGTGAGCTCCAGGAAGCGGTCCACGTCTCCCGCGCGCAGGGCGTCGGCGCGTCCGGCCACGAGGCGCTCCTCGCGGAAGTAGTGCAGGGCGCGCAGGACGGCCCGGTCGCCCACCGACGCACGCAGTGCGGGCAGCGCGGCGATGACGTCATCCTCGCCGACCTGGCTGAGGACCTCTGCCCCCAGCTCGCGCGCAACGTCTTGCATCTCGGCGGGCACGGCCGCGTAGTCGTCGGTGTTGGCTGCGTGGTCGGCGCCGACGGCGACGATGCAGACGGCATAGCCCGCCTCGCCGAAGTCGAAGTCGAGCCCGTCGGCCGCCAGCACGCCCGACTTCGAGAAGTCCATGTGCTGCACACCGCCGAGCGCGACGGCCGCCTGGTCCATCAGGCCGCAGGGCTTGCCGAACCACTCGCGCTCGCAGCGCTGGGCCATCATGGCCAGCTCGTCGTCCGCCAGCGCGCCATCCGCCCAGAGGGCGTTCATCGCCTGGGCCAGCAGCAGCTCGAAGGCCGCGGAGGACGAGAGGCCGGAGCCACCCAACACCTCGGAGACGCATGCCGCGTCAAAGCCGGCGGGGACGAACCCACGCTGGGCGAAGAGCGCCGCCATCCCCCGCACGAGCGATGCGGTGGTCGCACGCTCGTCCTCACGCGGGTCGAGGTCGCCCAGGTCCACCGTCACCTCGCCAAAGCCCTCGGACAGCAGGTGGATCTGGTCGGTCCCGTTTGCCCGGAAGAGGCCCGTCACCGCGCGGTCGACGGCCGCCGCGATCACGTGGCCGCCCTCGTGGTCGGTGTGGTTGCCGGCAATCTCGGTACGACCGGGAGAGATGACCTGCAGCACGGGCTCGCTGCCATAGCGTTCGGAAAACGTCTGCCTCAGCTGTTCTAGTGCCATTTCCTCGTCCCCTTCTGCGGCAGCCCCAGCCAGCGGTCCCGCCTCGGCGAAATGCGTCACGTACGCCTCCATACTATCAGTCGCACAACCCTCGCCCGCCGCCAGCCCTCGGCGGGACGGTTATCGGTTTGGCGCAGGCGCGGTTACGCCACCCGCGTGGGATGGCGCTTGTGCTAGGCTTTTCGTTCGTCGCAACCGATGGAACGGACGGCCATGGTCCTAGCAGAGGCAATCGAGCTGGCAAACGCATTCTCACTACCGGGGTTCTTCTCGGACGACGCCACCCTCACCGAGGAGCGGCGGCGCAACGAGGAGGCCATCGGGCTGCTGATGGCGGCGTGGTTCGAGGCTCCCGCTGGCCAGGAGACCTTCTCGTTCGACCTGGTGAGGGCCCTGGCGGACCGCAACCGCACCACCTGCGACGCCTACGGGGCCGACCGCCTGCGCGACTCGAATGGCATCAACCTCCAGCGCCGCCTGCCGGACAAGGACCTGATCCACGCCGTGGCCAAGCTGCAGCGGCGCCGCGACACCCAGGTGGCCCGCAGCGCAGGCGCAGGCGCGCACGACCTGGGCATCGCGATGGCCGAGGCCCCCTTCAAGGGCGCCGTCATGGGCTTCGACATCGAGACGACCGACCGCAACCCCGACCGCGGCTACATCATCAACCTCGGCATGGCCTTCATGGAGCTGAAGGCCGACGACATCCCGCGCGAGGGCCACGCCGCCTACTTCGGCATACCCGAGATCTACCGCGAGCAGGGCGTACCCCTGTCCGACATCCACCACATCAGCTGGGCGGACCTGGACGGAAAGACGCCCTTCCGCGAGGACAAGCGCGTCCAGAAGGCGCTGCTCAAGGCCTTCTGCAAGATGCCGTACATGGCCCACAACGCCGCCTTCGAGGACTCGTGGTTGATGCTGCACCTGGACGGGTACGCAGAGGCGCGCAAGGCGGGAAAGGTCACCATCATCGACTCGCGCGACATCTGCCGGCGCATCGACGTCGACGGCAGGTCGCTGCCACGCGAGGCGTTCCCCAACACCCTGGAGAACTGGGCCCGCAGGCGCGGGACCCTGCGTCCGGACGAGAAGGAGCGCCATCTGGGGCTGGACGACGTGTTCCTCATGCTGCGCACCGTCCAGGCGGAGCTGGTGCTGCGCAACATGCTGGCGTAGCGCCGGGCTCACCGCCCCGGCCCGGCTTCGGCCCCAGCCGTCCAGAAACCGTCACAATTTTATGAACGCATGTGGCACTTTATGCCTAGTTCTGTCCCCTTTTCCGCAGTTCGCCGAAAGAGTCCCCAAAGTTTGGCATGCACGCGCACACGACCCGTCTTACGTGCAATAGTGAGTCAAACGGTCGCGCCACGCGACGCATCTCACGGGACCACGACAAGGAGAAACCATGCGCGTTCTACTCGTTTACAACGATGGCCTCATCGACTCGTTCGACACCATCTACGACCCCGACCAGGAATACGCCCACGCCCAACTGATGACCTTCGTCGAGGAGGTCGAGGAGGAAGAGGGCCGCTTCATCACCGGCATCGACCTGGTCCCCATCATCCACACGCACTCGCATGAGCAGCCCACCCTCCGTCGCCTCTGCACGGTGCAGTTCAGCTCCAGCTATCCCCATGGCTCGCGCCCCTCGATCCCGGTCGTGTGCAGCATGGTCGACGGCCTGGAGAAGCTGATCGTCGACGGCGCCGTCATCTGGGAGGGCACGCCCGCACCCTACATCGCCGACGACCATTACGCCAACGTCTACGTGGAGCAGGGCGAGTAGCAGCGCCTTTGGCCGAACCCTCCCCCGTTGTGGCGTCGCCGGGAGCACGTCGCGCGAGCGATTTGCAAATTGGCGAAAATACTCGTTGCATCACGAGGAGGGTTCGGCTATAGTGTTCCTTGCTGCGCGAGCGGCACCCACAGCTAAGGGCGTTTAGCTCAGGGGGAGAGCGCTTCCCTGACACGGAAGAGGTCACAAGTTCAAATCTTGTAACGCCCACCAAATACGACACGCGCGAACTAATGGTTTCATTGGTTCGCGTTTTTGCTATAGGTGGATCAAGATGCCCACAGAAGGAATCGCAGAGCTTAGCAGCCAAGGGGATATGACGTCCTTCGCATTTGGACCGCACACCATCCGGTTCCGCACGTCCCGACACCTCCGTCGCTACACCGACATCAAGGAGTGGGACAATGGGTATCTGGTGGTCACGGCAGACTACGACACGCTCGGCAAGGTCGAAGAGTATATCGATCTCGTCCCCGTGTTGCGGAATCTCTTCTTTGACCCCAAAGAGTTTCTGGCTCCGATTAAGGGGGTGCGTCTGAGCTATGCCTAATGTCATTGATGTGGCAAACGCTGCCGACATGATTGTTGATGGCTATGCCTTCATTCTGCGCGAAGATGGAATCTCAGTTCTCAATCTCAAGCACCCTTCGCGGGCCTCGTTCTTGTCGCCTGATGGCACGGTCATCGAGACCAGTATGGATGACATCGAGCTGGCCATTGTGGGGGACTATCTCGCCCGGAATAAGGACATTCTGGAGGACCAGGATGCCTAAGTACTACGAGTACAAGATTTGTGGCTACTTCCTTTACTTCACGGCAAAGTGCATCGTCGAGGCAATGCATGTCCATGCGAGCGACACCAGGCTGACAGAAGAGGGGTCCGCTAAGTTCTTCGTAAAGGAGGATGGTACAAGCGTCGTGCAGAAGCGAGGCGTTCTTACTGATCGGGAGCTAAGGAAGATCCAGGCATTCATTCAGAAGAACTACAAGGACATGTATCGCACGTGGTCTCAGCTGAGTGACGAGGGGTTCTATCGCGGCGAGTAGCATTATCGGTTGACAGGTTCCTGAGGGGCGAGTTCGTACAAGCGAGTATGTGCCCCACCAAATCTTCGCTGGTAGGAAGCATCGTTTCCTACCAGTTTTTATTTGCCGATTTTCGAGTCTGTAGGAAATTGTAAGACGGCAAACTTTTGATATACGCCAGGTGGCCGATTCCATATCTGGATTGCCTCGCCGAACGTGTCTGCGGCGTCTTCGAGGACGTCGCTCGTGGGCATGAGGTGATGCCTCCGGAGGCAGAGCCTCCTGCCCCGCTCCTGGCGGATGCCGTCTAGGGAAGCCCCACGATTGGGGTGCTGCTGTGGGCGACCGGGGAAAGCTCCTCCAGCAGGTAAGCCTGAAGTCTCACGGGCATGTCGCACCAGTGGACCCCATGCCGACCTCGAGGGACAGGTGGGAGTGACGTCCTACAGGCAGAGGGCGCGCACGTAGTCGACCGGTGTCAACACGGCGGGCTTTCCCGCGTCTACCCCGGCGAAGTCCCGGTCCCCCGTTGTGGGCAAGGTCATGGCTGTTTTTGTCAACCGTTATTTCCCCAGATTCACGATGGTCGTTCCCCACTCTCGTGGTGGGGAATTCCCCATCCTCACGACAGGGTGTCCAAGCCCGCCGTCAGTTCCTAGCTAGTCGACGAAGTTGTAGTACGCGGCCCTGTCGACGAGGGCCTTCAGCCTTGCGACCACGTCCGGGAAGTCGAAGCTCGAGCCGTGCACGCTCGTGACGAGCGTCGGGCAGCCCGACTCCTCCGGGTGGGAGAAGGCCCAGTCGCTGACCTCGAAGTCCAGGTCCGGGAAGCGCACCTCCACCATCACCTCCTCGCGCGCGTCGAAGAGGGACAGGTACTCGACGAGGTCGGCGACGGTCATCGCTGGCCACCCCCTCCCGGCCTCATGAGGGCGTGGCGCAGGCGGTAGGACTCGCCCTCGAAGACGACGAGGTGGCCGTGGTGGGCGACGCGGTCTATGATCGCGGCGGCCATCTGGTCGTCGGTGAGGACGGTCCCCCAGCGGGAGAAGTCCAGGTTGGTGGTGATCACCAGCGACTGTCGCTCGTAGGCCTCCGATATCACCTGGAAGAGCAGGCGCGCGCCGTCGCGGTCGACCGGCACGTAGCCGAACTCGTCGAGGATGAGGATGTCGGCGCGCGCGAGCTGCCGGAGGAGCTTGGCCAGCGAGCCGTCCTCCTTGGAGCGGCTGAGCAGCATCACCAGCTCGGTGGTGGTGAAGTAGCGCACGGGCATGCCCATCTCGCAGGCAGCCGTCCCTATCGCCACGCACATGTGGGTCTTGCCGGTGCCCACGGGCCCGTAGAGCACGAGGTTGCGCGCGTCCCTGGCGAAGGCGCAGGTGACGATGTCCTCGCGCGAGAGGCCGCCGGGCAGCCTCGCCTGGGTCCAGTCGTAGTTGGCGAAGGTCTTGGGCGTGGGGAAGCCGGCCCTCTTGAGCAGGCGGCGCTTGCGGTTGCGCTCGCGGAAGGCGAGCTCCTCCTCGAGCATGCGCATGATCGCGGCCTTCTCGGCGTCGCTGTAGGAGCCGACGACCTCGCCCATTATGTGGTTGGAGAGCATGACCGCCCTCCCGTTGGCGCGCAGGCGCGCGTCGTACGCGGAGTCGCCCACCTACACCGCCTCCCTTCCCATGAGGGCGCGGTCGTAGGTGCGAAGGTCGGGGCCCGGGTCCGGCTCGCCGTCGCCGCCGGCCACGCGGACGGACATGACGGCCAGGTCGCTGGCGGAGAAGTCCCCGCCGCGGGCGACGAGCCTGCGGACCGCCTCGGCGGCGGCGTCGAAGCCCTCCGTGGCGCTCGCGTCGTGCAGGGCCGCGAGCTTCGCGCGCAGGCCGTCCCTGGGGAGCGCGTCGAGGTAGCCGACGACCTCGCCGGGCAGCTTCGCCCTCACGTCGCTCTCGCGCCACGCTCCGGGGCGCGAC
The DNA here is from genome assembly GCA_902778135.1 of uncultured Coriobacteriaceae bacterium. Lineage (GTDB taxonomy): Bacteria > Actinomycetota > Coriobacteriia > Coriobacteriales > Atopobiaceae > UBA1367. Next base: position 12,087 of record CACYWP010000027.1, on the reverse strand, counting down.
CTCAGCAGCGACAGCGTCGCCACCGGGTCGGCACTGGTGGTGGGGGCGGAGCCGAACTCGCGGTCGTAGGCCGCCGTCACCTCTCCGGTGGACGGGTCGACGAACGTGACGGAGAGGGCGGAGAGCCCGACGTGCACGTCGGAGAGCGGCAGGTCGGCCGACGCCAGGTAGCGGTGCCCGCCGGCAAGCGTGACCTCGCCCCACTTGTCCGTTCCCATCGTGAGCCACGTCGTCGCGGAGAACGGCCTGGCGGGAAGCGCGACCAGCGCGGCGCGGTCGGCCTCGAAGAGCTCGCCCCATGTGGCGCCGCGCCTGTAGTGGGCGCGCGCCGCCCACGAGTCCGCGACGCCCAGCAGCGACTCGTTGTACCCCGCGAGGTCGCCCACGTCCGGCACCGGCACGAACGCGTTGCGGCGGACGAAGCCCACCTTGGACTCGACGGAGCCCTTCTCGTGGCCGGCGTGCGGGTTGCAGAAGGTCGCCTCGAACCCGAAGTGCAGCCTGAAGCGGCGGAAGAGCCTGCTCTCGCGCACCTCGCCGGCCACCCTCCTGCCTATCCCGGTGGCGTTGTCGAACACGATCCGGTGCGGCACCCCGCCTATGTGGAGGAAGATGGCCATGAGCCCCTCGCACACGCACTCGGCGGCGGTGCCGCCGAACACCTGGAACCAGCCCATGTTCGAGTGCGGGAACGCGAGCACGAGGTAGTACAGCCTCCTCCTCTCGCCCCTCCACCAGAAGTCGGCCTCGCCGAAGTCGCACTGGGCGGTGCCGGGCGCCCAGACCAGGTCCAGGAACGCCGACGACGCCTGCCGCATCGCCCTTTTCCTCTCCCTCACGTAGCACTGCACCAGCGAGTACCTGCCGTCGTAGCCCATCTCCAGTATCTCGGCGTAGATCCTGGTGGCGGTGTGGCGCTGCTTGCGCCACTCGTGCAGGTCGGCCTCGAGCGTGCGGTCGATGTAGCCCTTGAACGGGTCGAGCTTCGATGGGCCCTTCCGCCTGGGTGTCGGCGCCTCGGGAGAGAAGTCCTCCATCTGCAGGTACTTCCTCACGGTCTTTCTGTCGTGGCCGGTCATGCGGGCGATCTCGGAGACGTCCCGCCCCTCCGACCACAGTCTGCGTATATCATCGATTTGCGGCATGTCTAGAGCCATCCTTTCTGTCGTCCTTCCGATGCAAGAGCTTGGACACCCTTGCCAAGGAAGCTACGACGTCTCGGGCGACGGGCATGCCGCACCTTCGTGAGAGCGGGGATTTCCCCATGTGAGCGTGGGGAAATCCGTTTTGTGACAATGGGGAATTTCAGGCTACGTCAGACAGTCATGGCTCGCCGAGGTCGAAGAGGCCCGCAAGGCGCTCGACCGGGCCGAGCGGATCGCCGAGACGCGCAGGGCGAGGGCCTACGCGATACCGAGCCCGCTGGGCAACACCGGCCTACGCGGCAAGGGCGGCGTAAGCAACCCCATGGGAAGGGTCGACGAGATGATCGACGGCGAGGCAGAGGACGCGTCATACGGCTGGGCTCGCGACACGCTGGCACTGTTCGACCTCATGGTCACGCTCAACAGGCAGTGCTTCAGGGGCGCACTCCTCGACGGCCTCGACGTCGCCGAGATGAGGTACCGCCTGGGCGCCACCGACAAGGAGATCATGGACGCCTTCCACATAGGCCGCTCCAAGCTCTACGACGACCTGAGCGTGCTCGTGGAGTACCTGGATTTCATCGGCCCCGAGAACACCTTCCACCTCGACGAGGCGAGGCCTGCCGAGCTTCCCCCGAGCGTGGGCGTCGAACCGGAGGACACCGGCCCCCACGGTGACGCCTATGGCGACATTGACGCACTGGTTGCAAAGTGCGCTCAACGGTGATGCCTGATATCCGCGCCTCTGCCTATTAGGGGTGCGGATATTACTCCCGGATCAATAAGATGAAGGCACTTGGCCCAAAACGAGGAGGATTGTATGAGTAAACGTCTGCTAACGCTATTTTTCGCAGCTATCTTCTGCGTCTGCCTGTTAGCCGCATGTGGAACGAACAGCAATGAGCCCGTCGAGGAGACGTCCGACCTTGTCTTCTCCGACGTCAAGGTCGAGTGCTCGAACCGCGACGGCTTCTTCGGGGGACGATACGCCAATTTCACGGTGACAGGCTCGGTCACGAACAAGAGCGGCAGCCCCGTGAATGAGGACAACATGCCGAAGCTCATCACCGCCGGTGACGGCGGCGAGGAGATCAAGGCCGACCTCTCGCAGGACAAGCTGCTTGACGGGGAGACCTGCGACATCAGCTACGAGCATGAGTTCGACATAACGCACGACGCGCTGCCCACGCTCTCCTTCTCGTGCAAGCTCTCCACGGAGGGTCTCGAGGACGCCGAGAAGGAGCTCAACTCCGGCCTCGGCGAGGTCGCCGACGGCTACGCCAGCAAGGATGCCGAGAGGGAGGCAGAGAAGAAGGCCGCCGAGGAGAAGGAACAGCAGGAGAAGGAGGCAGCCGAGCAGGCCAAGAAGGCAATCGAGGACTGCAAGGGGAAGACAGCCGACGAAGGCCTGAAGGCCGCAAAGGACGCCAACTACTCCGCCAGCTTCGAGGACAAGGACGGCGTCGACGTGACGGACGATGTCGAGGACGCCAGCAACAAGTCCGACGTCCATAAGGCGAAGATTACGGAAGTGGAGGTCACGAACTTCCTGGGCGACTACGTGACCTTCACGCTCGACTACGAGGACCCCGAGGCGAAGAAGGCCCGCGAGGAAGAAGCGAAGGCAAAAGAGGAAGCTGAAGCTAAGGCGAAGGAAGAAGCCGAGGCCGAAGCCAAGAGGAAAGAAGAGGAGAGCAAGGTCCTTACCGTTGACAACTGCGAAGACCTGGCCAAGCTTCTTGGCGTATCAGACCAAGGAGACCCCTTCATCGGCGAGTTTGCTGAGAAGTACGATGGGCGAAAGATCGAGTTCGACGCAATAGTGCTGGACGCGCAGAGCCACAACGGAGCGAACAAAAGACTTGACATCCTCCTCATGCCTGGTGATGGTGCGCGCGGCCCATACCTCAAGTTTGAGGACGTCAATGCTGGCTACGACATGCACTGGAACGGCAACAGGCCAGACAACATCACCGCTGACCTGAAGCTGCATTGCGTAGCAGAGGTAGTGAAGTACAACGACAACCAGCAGATACTCTTCCTGGATCCCGTAGAGACGAGTGTCCGCTAACGGAAGATCCGTTGCAGTTGAGGCTGTAGCCTTATAACTGCGGACGGGAGCGGACTGAATCGGACTGAGCCGGACCACACCAAACGCCATTTCTCTGGTATGAATAGGGTGCGCATTCCAGGCGCGCACGCAAGCACGCGCGAGACCCCGGCATTCACAAGGATGCCGGGGCCTTTCCATGTCCCGGCACAGGACCACCGGTCCACGAGCACCGCGACGCGAGTGACGACCAGCCTGCAAGGTAAGCACATGCCGAGCAGCAATCCACGGTACCGCAAACCCAAGAAGCACCGGGCCACGCGCACCATGCGGCGCGGCGACCCGTGCGCGCTCTGCGGCAAGCCCATCGACTACACGCTGCCGATGGGCCACCCGATGGCGTACGAGCTCGACGAGATCGTGCCCATCTCGCGCGGCGGCTCGCCGACCGACCCCGACAACCTCCAGGCGACGCATGCAATCTGCAACCGTCGCAAGGGAAACAGGCTGCTGAGCGAGCAGCTGCAGGTCATCGAGCGACCCATGTCGACGAGCCACTGCTGGTGGGAGTGTTGGCATATGGGAGGATCCCCTCCCCATCGACCCTCCCTGCTGCTATCGCGGGTAGCCAAATATCTCCCCCGGCTGCGTTTTTTGCTACTCGACCTGTGATAACGGAGGACCATGACGACATGAGAGGTCGTTGCTGTGGCCTCGGTGGCCGTCGCGGTACTCGCGCTCGCCGTCGCCTCCTTCGCAACCGGCGCGGCGAGGTCATGACGTCGCAGGCCGTGCGCGACAAGCTCGACTACATCAGCGACACGGCCCACGACACGCGAGAGGACGTCCGCGCGCTTTGCCGCATATTTAGACCGGCTGCGGCAGCAGAACTCCCGGCTGAGCAGGAAGCACGGGCTGCGCGGGAAGCGGGAGCGAGATGCCTAGCTACAGGACGAAGCCCTCGCTCCTTGGCAGCTTGCCGTGCCGCATGTAGTGCTCGTAGATGACGACAAGGATGAGAAACAGGGTCCGGGGAATGTCGAGGTCCACCTCGAGTTCTTCGGACTCGTGCCTGTCGAGGGCGCACAGCTCGTCCACGACGATGTCGCCGTCCCGCAGATGCTTGGTCACGTCGGGCCGATGGAGGATGACCTTGTCGACCATGACATGCCTCTTGGACTTGCGCGCCCTCTTGACATGGACCTCAGGCTCCTCCAGGGACCTCTTCATGATGGTGAGGCTGCCCGGGGCGGAGGTCCTCTCCTGCAATGCCTCGGGGAGGTTGTAGTCGCGCCCGTAGTACGTGTAGATGGCGGCGTGGTCGTCCTCAGCGACGAGGTCGCAATGACCGCTCAGACCCCTGCTCACAAGACCACCTCCCTCGACCATGATACCGTCTCGCCCCTGTTTGTGACACCGCCCGACAATGGGCGCCGGAAAAGACGGCACCGTTGGGGGCGAGGCCCATGAGGAAGACGAAGCTCACGCGGAAGATGGTGGAGCGCGCGGTCGCGCTCAAGAAGGACGGCCTCTGCGACGCCGACATCATCGACGCGCTCGACGTACACCAGTCCCCCTTCTACCGCTGGCTGAAGGAGCCGGACACCGAGCTGAAGCGCGCGTTAAGCGAGGGACTAAAAGGCCGAGGCGGAGTACAAGCAGAAGCTGCTCATCACGATCCGCGACGCGGCGCTCTCGCGGCCGCAGTTCTGGTCGGCGGCCGCCTGGCTGCTCGAGCGCAAGTACCCGCAGGAGTACGGCAAGGCGGAGCGGAAGCTCGAGGAGGAGACGACCGGCCCTGTGCAGCTCACCCTGGGCATCGAGGTCGGGGTGTGCGATGGCGACGACTAGGGTCACCGACCACATCATCCCGAGATTCCATCCCGTGCTGGGCGACGTGATGGCTCATGGGCACACCCACTGCTGGATGCACGGCGGTCGAGGCAGCACGAAGAGCTCGTTCATCTCCGTGTGCCTCGTCCTTCTCGTCATTGCGAACCCCGAGTGCAACGTGTGCGTGGTGCGAAGGTTTGGGAACACCCTGCGCGACTCGGTGTACCAGCAGCTGATCTGGGCGATCGGCGTGCTGGGGCTGGAGTCAGTCTTTCGCACGAGGCTCTCGCTGATGGAGATCACGTACATGCCGACTGGGCAGAGGATCGTCTTCCGCGGGGCGGACGACCCGCTCAAGCTGAAGGGCGTGAAGTTCACGAAGGGGTACTGCGCGGCGGTGTGGTTCGAGGAGCTGGACCAGTTCGAGGGGATCGAGGCGGTGCGCTCCATCCTCAACTCGCTGCGGCGCGGCGGCGACAGGTTCTGGATCTTCTACAGCTACAACCCTCCCAAGACCATGTGGAACTGGGTGAACATCGAGTGCCTGGAGAGAAGGCAGAGGGCGAATACGCTGGTACGCGGCTCCTCTTATCTCGACGTGATCGAGAGCCATCCCGAGTGGGTGGACGTGCCGTTCGTGGAGGAGGCCGAATACCTGCGCGATACCAACGAGAAGGCGTGGAGGTGGGAATACCTCGGCGAGATCGTGGGCACGGGCGGCGCGGTGTTCGACAACATACGCGAGGAGCGGCTGGTCGATGGCCGTATCCGTTCGTTCGAGAGGGTGAGGAACGGAGTTGACTGGGGATGGTTCCCCGACCCCTGGCGGTTCGTGCGCTGCGGGTGGGAGCCGAACGCCAGGAGGCTGCTCGTCTTTGAGGAGCACTCGGCCAACCGCATGATGCCGACCGAGACCGGGCGCATCGTGGTGGACTCGCTCACCTTTGCCGACGAGCGGGGCGGCGAGGCCTACTTCCACGACCAGGTCGTGTACTGCGACGACATGCCGGACAGCAAGGTGCAGATGGCCACGTGGCGGCGCGAGCTGGGAATTCGGGTGCATGCGGCGCGCAAGGCCAGGATGAGGCGGCTCTCCTACGAGTGGCTGGTGGGGCTGCGGGAGATCGTGATCGACCCGAAGCGGTGCCCGCTCACCTTCTCGGAGTTCACGCTCAAGGAGTTTGAGCGGGACAAAGAAGGTAACTGGATCGACGAGATTCCAGACGGCAACGATCACTCGATTGACGCGGTACGATATGCCATGATGGATGACATGCTTCGAGGATGATACCGGGCGGTGCAACTCGATAAGCTCAATAGGAAAGTCAGTTCATGGACAAGAAGCCAAAAGCGCAAACCAAGGATACCAGTGAAACACAACCCAGTATGACTTTTGGTGTCTGAGATTGGCCATTGCTGACATTGAACATGCAGCTCAACCCACTCGTGAGCTGAGATACCGCAATGCATGCCCAGACAGGCGACTTTGTCACAAATGCCACTACCGCCAGTGGGACTGAATAACCAGCACTCAGTTTACCGATTTGATCAGCTTGACTGAGGATATCAGTTTCTTCTCTAGAAGACACCTTTTCTACTAATGTCCGTAGCTCTAGCAGTCCGCAAAGAGAAAGAGTTGCGGCTCCACTGATGAGGGCACTGAGGATAAGAAGAAGGATGCCACCACTGAGGAAGGATAGTACCGCGTTGGTCGCTGAAGCAACCGTTATGGTCAGGGTTGACAGGAGATCCAGCTTGAGCAGCTTTTGCTCTTTTGCCTTCTCATCCTCGAACGTTCGCTTCTCCTCAGCAAGCCTATCTTCGGCAGGCCTCTCATCGGCAAGCTTCTCCTCGCGTTCTATCTCCTTGTTCTTGCGTTGTTCGGCCTCGCGGCGCACTCGTTCAAGCTCGCGGAGGACTTCCTCACGTGCAGCCGCTTTCCGGCGCTCCTCATCTGCTTTCCACGCACGCTCCCGTTCTGCAGCCTGCCCTCTCCATTCCTCCTCTGCAGCCCGCTCTTTTCGTTCCTGTTTTGCAACCCTCTCGCTCCGTTCGTGCTCCTGCTCCGTTGCTTGCTTTGCTAACCTTGACGAGAAAGTGCAGTCTGGGAAACCGCTGCACCCTAAAAAGGTTCCGCGTGGACTATTTCGCTTAACGAGCTGAGAGCCGCACCAAGGGCATGTGCCACCCGGCCGTGCATTTTCGGAAGGGAATACGTAATACCGCCCAGTTGTTATGTTTTGCACTTTCGTGTAACCATGGACGGTTTCGCCGACTCTCTGATGCAGCCTTTCTTCTGGGATTGTGCCGGACTCTGTTGCTCTTTTTCTTTTCAGCGGGTATCCACAGTTGGGGCATATGTCCGCGTAAGAAGATACCTTGTGACCACATTCTGGACAACGAGTCATAGACATTGGGGACCCATTCTCGCAGCGAACTCGATACGAAAAGCATAGTGCCACATGGAATTCTATTATGTCACTATCGCTACGTGATTCTCTTGAAAGCTAGCATGTCGGCAAGGTATTTGTGACCGGCAAGTACAGTAACAGCCAGCAGATGATATGGAACCAGGTCTGGGGGATTCTTATGCATGGCTTGCGAGGGCTTGTTGGGAATGAGGAGCGAGTTCAGGCTGTAGGGATGCACGGCTAAGGTACGCATGAGGTAGCTCTCCTACGAGTAGCTGACCGGACTGCGGGAGATCGTCATTGATCTAAGCGGTGCAATCTGAGCTTTGCCCGTATGCGCACCATTCGTGTGCATACTTAATGGCTTCTATATCCTCGGCCATCGGTGTTCCCCTTTAGGAAGGGCTCTCCCCGCAAGCACATCTCCACCGCCCACTGAATGCCTGCGTCAGATGTTTCGTTGATAAAGACATATTATCAATCGTCGCCAAGCCTAAATCGTAGATCCGCCCTTGAATGCAGATGCCATTTGCATCAGCCACGACATGTGACAGGGGGCGATGCTGTCGGGCGTTCATCTTATAGCAGATGGGAAGGGATGGATGCCATGAGCAGGATAGAGGACGGGCAGGAGTATTGGGTGCCGGAGCATGTGCGGGAGCATCTCCGCAGTATGGGGTACGTCTTGCCCTTGGAAGCCATGGAGGGGTTTATCCGCGTCTGGCACGAGTGGATGCAGGCGTCCGGGTCCTTCTACAACTACCGCGACACGGACGGTTTTGGTCGCGTGTATGAGGTGCATAGACGCTCGATCCATCCGGCCATGCGCGTGTGCCGTGAGTGGGGCTCTCTCCTCCTCAATGACAAGACCTGCGTGGTCAGCGAGAGCCAGGCCTGCACGGACTGGCTCGCCGACTTCTTCAAGAGGACCGGGTTCATGGCAGCGGCTCAGGCCACGCCCGTCCGCGCCTTCGGCATGGGGACGGGCACCTGGGCGCTGTGGCTCGACGTATCCGCGAAGAAGGTCCGCATCCGCCAGTACGACGCCCGGATGGTGGTGCCGCTCACCTGGGACGAGGAGGGCGTGACCGAGTGCGCCTTCGTCACCCGCGTGTTCTATCGCGGGAAGGGCGTGGACCAGTTGCAGGTCCACATGCTGGGGCCAGCCGGCACGTACGTGATCCGGACGGTGTGCTTCGACGCGGACGGAAACCTCATCGTGCCCGAGGGGGTCATCGACAGCTACGACACGGGCTCGCCTTGGCCGACCTTCTCCCTCGTCAGGCCCGCCATCGACAATACCAGGGTGGACATGTCGCCCTACGGGCAGTCGGTCTTCGCCGATGCCATCGACGCAATCCAGGCGGTGGATTTGGCCTTCGACGCGCTCATCAACGAGGTGGACGTCTCCAAGATGAGAATCTTCCTCTCGGACGTGATGCTCGACCAGAGGGAGGACTCCAAGGGCAAGCGCGTCTCCATCCCCTTCGGCAAGCAGGACTGCACCGTGTTCCGCAAGGTCATGAGCACAGAGGACATGGTCCAGGAGTTCGCGCCGGCTCTTCGCACGGCGGCGCAGTCCGAGGCATTCCGCGTGGCGCTGCAGATGCTCGGGGACCTCACCGGATTCGGCATCACGTACTTCGACTTCGACAACGTCGGCTACGTCAAGACGGCCACCGAGGTGAGCTCGGACAACTCCGCCCTCATGCGCAACATCGCCAGGCACGAGCACGTGCTCGAGAGGTCGCTCGTGGGCATCTCGCACGCCCTCCTCCACGTGAGCCGTGGCTTCGGCGAGGGACTCACGGACGAGGGGGCGTCTCCGTGCTCTTCGACGACTCCATCATCACCGACACGGCCGCAGAGAAGCAGCAGGACATGAAGGAGGTCGGCGTCACCATGGCACGCTGGGAGTTCCGGCAGAAGTGGTACGGGGAGGACGAGAAGACCGCCCGGCGCATGGCTGCCGAGGTGGACACGGATGTACCGGGGTCTGTGGGCTAGCCTCTTAGTCTGAGGTCATTGGCACTTTCACACCATTGAGATAGAGATCCGTGCCATGACCAGGCGTCATGTCAGCCGAAGATAATGTAAATGGCCGCGCAGTCCTTGTGATGTTGACCGTCGTCGTGCCCGGCTCGAGCCAGCCGCCATCACCGACGGCACAGCACTTTGCGGCAATCCCGTTCGAGGCGAGCATAATGCTGTTCGGGTAGGTGTGGATTCGTTCGTCTGTGGGATTGGTGATAGTTATTATGACCGTGCCCCTGTCGTCAGTTCTGTGGCTCCAAGTAAGTTGCCTTACGGCGCTCGATTCCACCGCTTCCTTTGTCTCGGGAACCCCCCTTGTCCTCACGCCGGTCATGCCCGATCTTCCATGCAGGACCATGAGTCCGCTTTCGCCGCTGGCGAGCTTCGGAAACGATGTGCCTTCCAAGGCGCCATTCCCATCCACGTACATGCGTACGGTCTCATCGCCATCGTTCTCAAGGAATAGCAGCGTGTATTCCGACCCCATCGGATCCTTGATCCCGTACCACTTGCAGGATACATTTTTCAATTCGCTTGTCTCCGGGAAGAGGGTGCAGCCGAAGATGGGGTTGAGGTGCGCCGCGTAGAGTCCAGCCGCGAGGAGACACAAGCTGAGTACTAGAGCAATGACACCTGGAGCGCCGAAGCTACCCTTCTTTGCCATGCGTGTCTTCCTCTGACCTGTCGAAGGCGCATCGATACCAAGGAGCTCTGCAATTGCATTAGCCATCTCGTAGGTTACGGATGTCGCCACCTCGTAATCCATGACGTACGCATCCGTGAGGTGGTCAACTGCTGTTTTGGCCGCTGCAGAAAGGTCGTCTTTGTCGCTGGCTCCTGATAGGGTTCCGAGGAATTGGCTGTCGCAACCAATCTCCAGGGCCCGTCTCTCCTTCGAATTGTCGAGCTGGCTGGTGATAAGGTCCCTGAACCTATCGGCATCTTTTAGGATGTCGGTGCCGCTGGATCGCAGGGCCGACAGCACGGCGTCGTGCACGTTTGACATCGCTTGGTCCTTCCCAATTAAAACTACTCGGTGCTAATAACGATCTTGTCGGTGTCGCTCTCCAGTATGAGCCTGTAGCCGCACGCCTGGGCGATCTGGGCGAGGGTGTCGGTGCGCGGCACGGTGTGGCGGCTTATCATGCCCGACACGTACATCTTGGACTTGCCGAGCTCCTGGGACACCTCCACCACGCCCCGGCCGCTCTCCTCGCACATGCGCCTGATCGCCCCTGTCGCGTCCATGCTAAGTCCCTCTCACGCGGGATCCTCTCCCCACCAGTCTAGCTCACCCATGGTATTGCTAATATGTAATATCTATGGAGGATGATATTGGTTATTGCTAATATATACGAACAGATGTACTATAAGGTTCCGGACAGATCCCATCCCACGAAGGAGGCCCCGCATGACCACCACGACCGCTGCCACCGCCTGGACCATGCCCGACATGGGAACCACCTACTACCTGGAGGACGGCTCCTCCGCCACGCTGGCGGAGATGCTCGAGGGCATCGACCCGCAGATGGTGCCCGACGACTCCACCTTCGAGGCACTGCTGTGGGCCTTCGGCGCCTGGGAGGAGCCCGAGCTGGCCCGCATCGCCGTGGCCATGCGCGAGCCGGGCGACCAGGTCGTCATGTCCAACGGCTGGATCCTGTACAAGTAGGCCAGCGGCACACGGGTGACTGCGAGGGCGGCCGCAAGGCCGCCCTTCACATGACGGGAGCCGGCAGATCGCGCAGCACGGCACTGGCCCGAGGGGATGTCGCAGGTGCTGGCAGGCAGGCCACGCACCGGCGCGCCGAAGAGGGAGCGAGTGGCGGCAGCGGCGCCGTGGGGCGCGCGAGGGAGGGAAGGACGGACGGGCAGCGGGTGGCCCAGAAAGAGTCACAAGGCGCTGGGGCAAAGGCGGTGGCGGGCGCCGGCGGCTGAGCCCTGCACGCGGAGCAAACCGGCGTAAGCCGGGCTGCTCCGCGTAGGGCGAAGACGCCTGCGGCCGCCACCGCCTTTGCCCCAGCGCGAGGCCGGAAGGAGGGGCATGGCCGCGGTTGAGCCCGCTGCGCGCAGCAGACCCGCGAAGCGGGGCTGCGGAGCAAGCGTGGCGAAAAACGCGGCCATGCCCCGACTGGAGGCCGACCCGGGAGACTCGCGAGGCCACCCGCTGCCCGCCCGGCCTTCCCGACCCGCGCCCCACGGCGCCGCTGCCCGCCACGATGCGTACGACCCGCAGAGACGCGCCGGTGCGTGGCTTGCCTGCCAACACCTGCGACAGAGCGTTCGGACGGCTTGCGTTCGGCGTGGAGTTCGGTGCCCTCGGTGACGCGCGTCACCAGATGGGAATGACTCCTGAATGCCGTACGTACGCATGCACTTACGAGTGCAACAACACGCATGTGTGGCGTTCTCACGGCTGCGACTGACTAGGACAGAGGGGACGGGGCACTTCTTCTCGCGACTCCGGTGGTTTTACGGCTATCGCACTTCGGTTAGGAATGCTGACTCTTGAACGTGTATTCGATAACGTGGAAGTCGACACTTCGATCTGACTGATCTCGACACTTCGATAGCGAACATGCTGACCACGTCGCGGTCTAGCCTAGTAGTTGCT
>CACYWP010000026.1 GCA_902778135.1 uncultured Coriobacteriaceae bacterium | reverse complement strand
CTGGCAGAGAGGTATTCGCGCTGGGTGATGGATGGCTTGCCCGTAGACGTCGAGAGCCCGCAATAAAAGCCTTGACAATCTATAGGAGCGTCGGTTTTGCCGGAGCGTGCCATACGGCTAGCAAGCGTTTCGAAGGCTGCCGGGAAACCGATTGCCAAATCGCCCAATTCTTGCCACTTTTGTGGGGTGGCGCTTACGGGAGGCGTTGTCGTGCGCGCCTGGCCCGCTTGCGGGTCGTTCCTAGCTGGCCCAGAAGCTCTGCTTCAGCTCGTTGCGGCTCTTGGTCTCGGTCTTGACCATGATGTTGTGCACGTGGGTCTTGATGGTGCCCTCGGAGAGGAACAGCTCCTGCGCGATCGTGCGGTTATCCTTGCCCTCGATGACCATGGCCAGCACCTCGCGCTCGCGCTTGGACAGGTTGTGGGCGCTGGCGTAGGCGGGCAGGGCATCTGCGATGTGACGCTTCAGATCGTCAGCCATCCTGTTCGTCTGCTGCTCCTGCGAGGCCTGGATGGGCGTGAAGTTGCCGGCTGACACCGTCGGTGGCTGGTGGAAGCGCAGTGCCAGCGTCTGCAGCGAGCCTCGAATCACGTGGTAAGCGACAAAGAGCATCATCACGTTCTCGGAGAAGTTGCGCTCCGAGAGGTAGAGCGTCATCCAGCTGCTGTCGGGTGAGGGGATGGGGGAGGCAAGGATGATCCACCAGTCCTCGACGAGGATGCAGACAAGCAGCCCCCATAGGAAGAGGTAGCGGCTGCGCAGCTTGCCCAGGCGTTCGCGGTAGGGCATGTCGGTCGAGCGGTGCCATTTCAGGTAGGCATAGGCCAGGCCAAAGGCCGTGAAAACCTGGCGCAGCGTATAGAACAGCCATTGGCGGAAGGGGCCGTAGGGCAGGCCCCAGATCACGAGGCAGCAGGCGACGACGAAGACCGCCACAGGAACCACCTGCATGCGTCGGTCGTGCACGTCGAGGATGTCCAGCAGCATGACCCAGAGGCTCGCCATGACGCCGGCACCGGAGAGGATGCGCAGCAAGGGAATGGGTATCTCGTAGTAGGTGTCCACCGAGAAGGGGATGTTCTGGCTGAGGAACTCGATGCCGAAGATGCCGCAGATGTCGATGATGTAGAAGACGAAGAATGCGGCTTGTGGGATGAGTGCGCGCTTGTGCGAGACGGTGTATGCGGCGACGGAGAGCATCGCCGCGGCAAAGCAAATCAGGATCAGAACGATGGTGTAGACGAAAACTACCGCGTTCATCGTGCTCCATCCGTGGTGGCCTCAGGTCATGGGACATGCAGAATCGTAGCTGTTTTGTGCGGTATGGGTCCGCGGCGTGCTTGCCTATCGCCCAGCGTTTTCCCTATTGAACTGCTCGGATTACAAAAGGTGTAAATCGGGGAGGGGTGACCGTGGCCAAAGGGCGCCCCTTTGCCCCACGTCGGTTGCCAAACTGCAAGTTTATTTGAGGTTGAATTCGCCAACCTGCAGGTAAACCAGCATATTTTTGCAATCGCGTCGCGAGGGGTCCATAGTCAGTATCGGCAAGCGTTTGGACCAGGCGGCGCGGCCGCCACCCCACGAGCCGGGCCATTCCCGGCACAAGAAAGGAGCTCACCATGAGCATGCCCAAGGACTTCATCGACACCAACGAGCTGACCGCCGAGCAGATTCTGGCCATCGAGGACCTCGCCATCGCCATGAAGAAGGCCATCAAGGTTGACGGCTACTATCCGCACCTCCTGCGCAACAAGAGCCTCGGCATGATCTTCCAGCAGGTCTCCACCCGCACCCGCCTCTCCTTCGAGACCGCCATGTGCGACCTTGGCGGCCACGCCCAGTTCTACGGCCCCGGCACCATCCAGCTCGGCGGCCATGAGTCCCTCGAGGACACCGCCCGCGTCATGGGTGACCTGCTCGACATCATGATGGCCCGTGTCGACCGCCACAAGGACGTCGTCGGCCTGGCCGCCGGCTCCGCCGCTCCCGTGCTCAACGGCATGTCCGAGTACAACCATCCCACCCAGGAGATCGGTGACCTCCTGACCATGATCGAGAACCTCCCCGAGGGCAAGAAGATCCAGGACTGCAAGCTCGCCTTCATCGGCGACGCCACCCAGGTCTGCGTCTCCCTGATGTTCATCGCCTCCAAGATTGGCATGGACTTCGTGCAGTTCGGGCCAAAAGGCCACACCATCCCCGACGGCGCCTTGCATGTCGGCACCCCCGAGGAGCGTGCCGAGTTCGGCAAGCAGCTCATGGCCGTCGGCGAGGCCAACTGCAAGGAGTCCGGTGGCACCATCACCATCTCCGACGACATCGAGTGCATCAAGGGCGCCGACTTCGTCTACACCGACGTGTGGTACGGCCTGTACGACGAGGAGGTCTCCGGCGACAACTACATGGACATCTTCTATCCCAAGTATCAGGTGACCATGGACATGATGAACTTCGCCGGCCCCGAGTCCAAGTTCATGCACTGCCTGCCTGCCACCCGCAACGAGGAGGTCGTGGACGAGGTCATGGACGACCCCGAGCGCTCCCTCTGCTGGGTCGAGGCCGAGAACCGCAAGCACTCCATCCGCGCCCTGCTCGCCACCTTCGGTCATCGCACCCCGCTCAACGACGAGGGCGTCGACTACTCCGCCAAGGACGAGCTGCACGCCGCCCTCACCAAGATCGAAGAGCTCCAGGCGTAACTTTCGACCGTCTGGGACGGTTCTCTGCGGACGAATTCGACCGTGGAGAACCGTCCCAGTTGGACCAACCCGGTGGTGTCATGCCGCCGGGCCCCTTCCGTTCCCCACAGCTAGTTAGGAAATCGACATGGCTGAAAAGAAGGGACTCTCGTTCCTTACCATCATCTCGACGGTCATCTGCGTCGTCTTCGTGTGCGAGGCCGCCGCACCGGCCGCCGCAATCGGCAACCAGCAGTTCTTCTGGTGGATCTTCCTCATCATCACGTTCCTGATCCCCTACGGCCTGGCCGTGGCCGAGCTGGGTACCGCCTACGACAGCGAAGGCGGCATCATCGACTGGATCCGTGACGGCCTCGGTGACAAATGGGCCGCGCGTGCCGCGTACTACTACTGGGTCAACTACCCGTTCTGGATCGCCTCGTTGGCCACCCTGTTCCCCTACATCATGACCATGATCACGGGCTACACGTACGACTTCGAGGCCAACATCTGGGTCACCCTTGGCATCGAGCTGGCCTTCACCTGGATCGTCACCTTCATGGCCTTCTCGCCGGTCTCCGACTCCGAGTGGGTCCTCAACGGTGGCGCCATCATCAAGGTGGCGGTGGCTGTGCTCGTGGGCTGCGTGGGCATCTGGTACGCGAGCAAGAACGGCTTTGCTTCCGACATGAGCCCACAGACCTTCCTGCCCGACCTTTCTGGTGGCAACGCGCTCGGCTATCTGTCGGTCATCATCTTCAACTTCATGGGCTTCGAGGTCATCTGCACCATGGCCGGCGACATGGAGAACCCCAAGCGCGACATCCCGCGTGCGGTCATCCTGGGTGGCGCGGCCATCGCCGTCATCTACCTGTTCGCCGGCTTCGGCATCGGTGCGGCCATTCCCGCCGACCAGATCGACCCGGACTTCGGCATGGTCATCGCCTTCGAGACCATGGTCGGCAACGGCCTCCTCTTCAAGCTGGTCGCCGTGCTGTTCCTCGTCACGATGTTCGCCAACATGGCCTCCTGGTCCTTCGGCGTCAACTCCGTGGCCGCCTACGCCGCCCAGACCGGCAACATGCCCAAGGCGTTCGGCAAGCTCAACCCCAAGAACGACATGCCCGACAACGCCGCCATCATCAACGGCGTGGTGGCGTCGCTCATCCTGTGCCTACAGCTCATCCCCAACGAGTTCATCTCCAACAACATCTTCTGGATGCTCTTCGGCCTGTCCGTCGTGTTCCTGCTGCTGACCTACATCCCCATGTTCCCGGCCTTCCTCAAGCTGCGTGAGGTCGACCCCAACCGCAAGCGCATCTACGAGTTCCCCTTCAAGGGCGCCATGATGAAGGTCGCGCTGTTTGTCCCGATGATCGAGCTCGTGGCTGCCGTCATCGCCACGGTCATCCCCCTGTCTGCCGACGAGGTTGCCGACAAGGTCCCGATGATCATCGGTCTCGTCGTCTTCCTGGCTATCGGCGAGGTCGTCCGCATCGTCTCGGCCAAGGATCGCAAGGAGGAGTACAAGGGCCTCACCCCCGAGCTGGCCGCCCAGCGTCTCGCCGAGGAGGCCGCTGCCGAGGAGTAAGCCTTCGACCATCGGGGACGGTTCTCCTTGGTCGAAAACCGACCGTCCCCGATGGAATTCGACCGGGGAGAACCGTCCCAGACGGACGAACCCGATGAAGTTCGACCGGGGAGAACCGTCCCAGACGGACGAAAACCGGTCGCTGCCCAGAACCTGCCAGTGCTGCAAAACAGATTGTTTAGGAGGTTTCGCAATGCGTACCATCACCGAGTCCGAGTCCACCCCCAAGGCTGACGGGTTCTACATGCCCGCAGAGTGGGCCGACCAGAAGCGCGTGTGGATGGGCTGGCCCCACCGCACCGACACCTGGGCCCACGGCGCCAAGCCGGCCCAGAAGCAGTACGAGCACGTCGCCCGCACCATTGCCGAGTTCACGCCGGTCTACATGTGCGCCAACCAGGTCGACTACGCCAACTGCAAGGCCGTCTTCGAGGACTGCGAGAACGTTCACGTCATCGAGATGACCACCGACGACGCCTGGTTCCGTGACACCGGTGCCACCTACGTCGTGAACGGCGAGGGCGACAAGCGCGCCGTGCATTGGCACTTCAACGCCTACGGCGGCATGGTCGACGGCCTGTACTTCCCCTGGGACAAGGATGAGCAGATCGCCCTCAAGATGTGCGAGCTCTCCGAGGTCGTGCGCTATCGTCCCGACGACATGATCCTCGAGGGCGGCTCCATCACCGTCGACGGCGAGGGCACCGTCGTCGTCACCGACCAGTGCCTGCTCTCTCCGGGCCGCACCTGCTCCGCCGTGCTCGAGGACGAGGACGAGGACAACATCTGGCCGAGCTATGGCCGCAAGTTCGAGCCCTGGACCGAGGAGCTGCGCGAGTACATGACCGAGCACCTCAAGGAGTACCTGGGCGTCGAGAAGGTCATCTGGGTCAAAGAGGGCATCGACCCCAGCGAGACCAACGGCCACATCGACGACGTCGCGACCTTCATCGCCCCTGGCGTCATGGCCTGCATCTGGTCCGATGATCCCGAGTATCCCTTCTATCGCCAGTGCCACGAGGCCTACGAGACCCTGTCCAACGCCACCGACGCCAAGGGTCGCAAGCTCAAGGTCTACAAGCTCCCGATGCCGGTCAACCCCGTCTTCATGGACCAGGCGTCCTGCGATTCCATCGACATCGACGAGAACGCCGAGCCGCGCGTGGCCGACGAGCCGCTGATCGCCTCCTACATGAACTACCTGGTCACCAACGGCGGCATCATCACTCCGCAGTACGGTGACGAGAACGACGACCTCGCCGTCGAGACCCTGCAGAAGATCTACGACGAGACCTGGGGCGAGGGCGCCTTCAAGGTCGTTGGCGTCAAGACCACCGAGCAGGTCGTCTTTGGCGGCGGCAACATCCACTGCATCACCCAGCAGGAGCCCTGCAAGTGCGCTAAGTAAGTGACCGACGGGGGACGGTTCCGTGCGTCCGGCGAGAATCCGGACAAGGGGAACCGTCCCTCTTTTCGTTCCCCATGGAGGGGTCCGCGCCTACCCGTCGGCGCGAGCCCTCCCCACCCGAAAGGGGGCCAGCACATGGCCGAGAAGAAATTTCGACTAATAGACGTGGTACTGTCCGTCATCTGCGTCACCTTCACCATCGAGGCCTGCGCCCCGGCAGCCGCCATGGGCAACGTGCAGTTCTTCTGGTGGATCTTCCTGATCATCACGTTCCTTTTGCCGTACGGTCTGGTGGTGGCCGAGCTCGGCACCACCTACGACTCCGACGGCGGCCTCTACGACTGGGTGCGCGAGGGTTTGGGCGACACGTGGGCAGCACGCGTCAGCTGGTGGTACTGGGTCAACTTCCCTCTGTGGATGTCCAGCATCGCCTGCATGTTCCCCTCCATCATCACCTCGATCTGGGGCATCCAGATATCGCTGCCCGTGGCCATCCTCATCGAGCTGGCCTTCGTGTGGATCGTCACGTTCCTGGCCTTCTCGCCGGTCTCCGAGGCCGAGTGGATCATGAACGGCGGCGCGGCCATCAAGATGTTCATTACCGCCGTCATCGGTGGCGTGGGCATCTGGTTCGGCGTCACGCATGGCTTTGCCAACGACATGAGCCTCACCACGTTCCTGCCGCATCTCGACAGCCTCGACTCGCTGACATACCTCTCCATCATCCTGTTCAACTTCATGGGCTTCGAGGTCATTGCCACCTTCACCAGCTCCATGCAGAACCCGCAGCGCGACATCCCCAAGGCGCTCGTGGTAGGCGGCATCGCCATCGTGGCCGTCTACGTGTTCTGTGGCTTTGGCATCGGTGCGGCTATCCCCACCGAGGAGCTCTCGCTGGACTCTGGCATCGTGGACGCCGTGGCAACCATGCTCGGTACCTCCGCGCCGCTCACGCAGATCGTGGCCTTCGTGTTCCTGGTGACGCTCTTCGCCAACATGACGAGCTGGTCGTTCGGCATCAACGTGGTGGCGAGCTACGGCGCCAAGCAGGGCAACATGCTCAAGCCGTTCGCCTACTGCAACCCCAAGAACGACATGCCCAACGGCGCGGCCATCTGCACGGGCGTGGTGGCGACCATCGTCATCCTGCTGCAGCTGGTGCTGGGCGAGGATGCCCCCATCTTCTGGATCTTCTTCTCCATGAACGTGGTCTTCCTGCTGCTGAGCTACATCCCCATGTTCCCGGCGGCCCTGCAGCTGCGCAAGCGCGATGGCGACCGTCCGCGCGTGTACCGTGCCCCGTTCGACGGCCTGCTGCTCGACGTCATGCTGACCATCCCGGCCATCGAGCTGGTGCTTTCCATCATGGCGACCATCGTGCCGCTCAACGGCAGCGCTGACGAGATGGCCAAGATGCCCATGCTCGTCGGTACGGTCATCCTGCTGGCCATCGGCGAGGTCGTGCGCGTCGTGTCCAAGCAGGGGCGCGAGCGGGATTATCCCGGCATCGGCCGTGGCGTTCCGAGCCAGTTTGACGAACCGACAGAGGAAGAGGCTGCGTAGAAGCTCGGATGCCACGACTTGTAGGGAGAACCCTCCAAAGTGGCAAGAAAATCGAGATATGGCAATCGGTTGTGCGGGGGCCTGCGTAGCCCCCGCGCTGCCTTTCCAAGAGGGGCGCATCGTCGCAGGTAGACGGCCTGACCGATTATGACAAAAAAGCTAATTGCAGCGACGGGACGAGATGCCGCGTATCTCGATTGCCAAAACGCCGTTATTTTGCCACTTAGGTGGGATTCAGCTCGAAAGCGCGTGCGCGCATGTGTCGTCGGTACCCGAATTCCGGTGTCCGTTACGTAAAGTCGTTGTAGACGGCCTCGTGGATCTTTCCCACCACGACCGTGGCGCGCGGATCGATCTCCTGCACCATGCGACGCAGGTGAGCCATTTCGGTGCGTGTGAGCACCACAAAGAGCATGGGGCGATTGACTCCCGTGTAGCCCCCGCGGGCGAGCAGCTCGGTGCAGCCGCGTCCAAGCTCCGAGAGAATGGCCTGCTTGATGGGCTCGTGCAGGTCGGATATGACATAGGCGATGCGGTTGGTGTTGAAGCCGTCGAGCACCGTATCCAGCACGCGCGTGCCCAAATACATCGCCACGCTCGCGTAGAGGGCGTTCTCGATGCCAAAGACGGGTACCGAAAGCGCAACCACGCTCATGTCCGCGGCAAGCGACGCCGTTCCCAGCGGTATGCCCGTGCGTTTGGACACGAGCTGCGCCACGATGTCGGTGCCGCCGGTGTTTCCGCCCGAGCGAAAGATGAGTCCCAGTCCAAAGCCGCAGGTCACGCCGCCCCAGACCGAGCAGAGCAGGAGGTCGCCGTTTCCTAGGACCGGCAGGGACCCCGCAAGGAGGTCGGTGGCCAGCGCCGAGGCTACCATACCGATGCCCGAGCGCGCCGCATAGCGCAAGCCGCCCTCGCGAAACACGGCCAGCATGAGCACGGCGTTGAGCGTCAGCACCTGCATGCCGACGGGCGGGACCGGCAGGCCGTTGCGCCGACAGAGCTCAGCCACGATGGTGGCGAGGCCCGAGGCGCCGCCGGCGGCAAGCCCGTTGGGAATCTCGAAGCAGTCGAGCCCGACGGCAAAGATGATTGAGCCCACGAGTATGGTCACCGCGTCGCGCGAGAAGCTCTTGCTGAGATAGTTGAAACTCACGTTACACCTCCAGGGAAGCAGGGGTGCGTCTCAGTCTCCAGCATGAGCGCAGTGCGACAGTGGAGCCAGATTGAAAGAGGTTTATATGTGCTGGCATGGGGGGCGTAGTGGTGCAGACTCTTGATCCGCAGTGTGGGCAGACAGTTGGCCATGCGCGCCGTATTCCGCCGGTCGCTGGCAACCCAAGCACACCATGGTTGATTCCGGTTGAGTGAGCGCGGGCGGCCCCCAAGGCTCGGTGAGGGTCATGCACGCGCGTTGCGGGCCTGTTAGGCTGGGCCCGAGCGCCAAATGACGACCATCGAGCTACAGGAGGTTTCCCATGCGCACCATCTACGAGTCCGAGTCCACACTGCTTTCCGACGGCTTCCGCATGCCCGGCGAGTACGAACCGCAGGAGCGCACCTGGATCCTGTGGCCGCATCGCCCCGACGTGTGGCGCAACGGCGCCAAGCCGGCTCAGAAGGTCTTTGCTCAGATCATCCGTACCATCGCGCGGTTCCAGCCGGTGACGGTGGGCGTCAATGCAGAGGATTGGCCAGCCGTCAACCAGCTCTTTGATGGCGTGGAGAACGTGCAGGTCATGCTCATGGCGTACAACGACTCCTGGCTGCGCGACCCGGGTCCGGCGTTCCTGGTCAACGACAGGGGCGAGCTCGCCCTCAGCCACTTCCACTTCAATGCCTACGGCGGCTTCGTGGACGGCCTCTACTTCCCGTGGGACCAGGACGAGTCGCTGGGCCTGCAGATGGCCAACATCGTGCAGTGCAACCGCTACCGCCCGGAGGGCTTCATCCTCGAGGGCGGCTCCTTCAACTGCGACGGCCAGGGCACCGTCGTCACTACCGACATGTGCCTGCTCTCGCCGGGACGTAACGCCAGCGTGACCGACTTCGAGCCGTGGAGCGAGGAGCTGCGCGCCTACTGCGAGGACGAGCTCAAGAAGTACCTCGGGTGCGAGAAGGTCATCTGGATCAAGGATGGCATCGATCCATACGAGACCAACGGCCATGTGGACGACGTGGCATGCTTCTCGGCTCCCGGTGAGGTCTGCTGCATGTGGACCGACGATCCCAACCACAAGTTCTATGCCGAGTGCCAAGCGGCGTACAAGACGCTTTCCGAGTCAACGGACGCGCGCGGACGCAAGCTCAAGGTGCACAAGGTGATTATGCCGAGCCAGTCGGTGTACATGACCGAAGAGGAGGCCTCGACCATCGACCCGGTCGAGGGCGTGCTGCCGCGAACTCCGGAGGACGCCTTCGAGCCCAGCTACCTCAACTTCCTGCCCATCAATGGGGCTGTGCTGGTCCCGCAGTTCGGCGACCCGAACGACGCCCAGGCGCTCAGGGACATCCAGGCCGCCTACCCCGACCGCGAGGTCATCGGCATCTACACCAAGGAGATCATCTTTGGTGGCGGCAACATCCACTGCATCACGCAGCAACAGCCCCGCGCGGGTGTCAGGTAGGTCGTGCCAGGGGCCGCTCGACATGTCGGGCGGCCCTGCTGCCGGGCGCGAAGGCGCTGCTGACGGCTACGTGCGCAGGACCTTCTCCATGGCCTTGCCGCGCGCGAGCTCGTCGACCAGCTTGTCGAGCTGGCGCATACGGCGTGTGAGCGGATCCTCGATGCTCTCCACGCGCACCCCGCAGATCGTGCCTGTGATGAGCTCGGCCTTGGGGTTGGGGTCAGGCGCGCCTTCGAGGAAGGTGCCATAGGTCTGCCCCGGCGCCAGCGCCTTGGCCAGGGTGTCCGGCGTATAGCCCAGCAGCCAGCGTGTGACCTCATCGACCTCGGCGCGCGTGCGCCCCTTGCGCTCGGCCTTGGTGACCAGCGCCTCGTACACACGGCCGGCCTCCATCTCGAAGACGCTTTTGCGCGGCATGGCTCCTCCTCGTGTCGTCCGTCGTGTCCAGCGTAGCGGAGTGCCGTGGCGGATGGGCCAACCGGTGGCCTTTCGCGGGTCAGTGAAGCGGAAGGGCTGGTTGAACGTCGCCCCTCTGTGATGTTGTCTGTGTTTTGGGAGGGGCGTTGATTCTCGCTACGCAGAATATGCCGTAGTCGGCGCAGGCAAGAACGCAAACAACTGAAAGCGGAGGAAGGGTGGCTTGAAAAGCGCAGACAAGTGGCTTTCGCGGGCAAAACAACCGAATCAAAGCGCAGACAACGCGACAGTTTGCCGTGACACCCTACTCTGGCCGCCCCAGCTCGGCGCAGGCAGTCGTCAGCACCATGGGCGCCCATGCGGCGAAGCGCTCGGGATGGCGCGCCAGGTCCTGCGCCAGCTGCTCGAGCCCAACCCAGCGCAACTCTCCCACCTCGCTGGGGTTGGGGCAGGGTTCGCCTGCGCAGCCACCCACCAGCACGTGGTCGTACTCGTATTCGCAAAGGCCATTGCCGAACTTGGCGCGATAGGCGAAGGAGCCCACCTCTCGCAGGCCGATGGCCTCGCAACCCAGCTCCTCGCGTACGCGTCGACGGGCGGCGTCGATGAGGCCCTCGCCCGCGCGGGGATGCGAGCAGCACGAGTTCGCCCAAAGCCCGGCGGAGTGGTATTTGCCCAACGCCCTCTGCGCCAGCAGCAGCTGCGGCCCATCCTCGCCGGGACGCGTGAGCACGACCGAGAACGCGCGATGCAGCAGGCCCTTGACGTGCGCATCCAGCTTGGATGCCGTCCCAATCTCGCGGTCGAGGCCGTCGACCAGCACCAGCATGTCATCGCGTGCGGGGTCGTTCGCCCACAGGGCGTCGCTGTCCGCAATCGCCATGGTCGCCTCCCCGTCTCATCGCGTCCGGCCAATGCCAGCGTGAGGGGATTATAGCAAGGCATGCCCCATGACGGGGGACAGCGGCTACACTGGGCTTGCACAGGCAAGCGTTCGAGGGGTGGGTGTCATGCATATCCGGCAGGTGTGTGGCGACGACAAGCTGCGCCATCGCGAGCTGCTCCTGCTGGCGGACGAGCAGTGGAGCCTGGTCGAGGACTACCTGTGGCGCGGGGAGATGTGGGTGCTGACGGACGGGGACGAGGTCTGCGCCGAGTGCGTGGTGACCGACGAGGGAGCGGGGGTGTGCGAGGTCAAGAACCTGGCTGTCGAACCGGGACGCCAACGCAGGGGGTACGGTCGCGAGATGGTGGCCTTCGTGCGGCGCACCTACGCGGGACGCTTCCGCCGGCTGCGCATCTGCACCGGTGACAGCCCCCTGACGGTGCCCTTCTACGAGAGCTGCGGCCTGCACGTGGTCCGGCGCGACCCGGGCTATTTCCTGCGCACCTACGACCATCCGATCTACGAGGCGGGTCGCCTGCTGACCGACCTCGTGGAGCTGGAGTGCGACCTGTAGGCACGATCGGTGCGAAGGCGTGCCTCGCGATGGGGAAGGGGACGATCATGCCCGTGTGGAACTCCGAGCAGTACCTGCGCTTCGAGCGCGAGAGGACCCAACCCTCGCGCGACCTGGCCGCGCGAACGCGGGTGGCCGATGGCGGCCTGGTCCTTGACCTGGGGTGCGGTCCGGGCAACAGCACGGCGGTACTGGCCGAGCGCTTCGCATCCGCACGGGTCGTCGGGGCGGACAACTCGCCCCAGATGCTGGCGCGGGCGCGTGCCGACCATCCCGACCTGGACTTTGTCGAGCTTGACGCGACAGGGGACCTTTCGGATTACGCGCATCGCTGCGACCTCGTGTTCTCCAATGCCTGCCTGCATTGGGTGCCCGACCACGAGACGCTGCTGCCACGCCTGATGGAGCTGCTGGTGCCGGGCGGCATGTTGGCTGTCCAGATGCCCCTGGCGGACCAGCAGGTCATGTACCAGCAGGTCCTGTGGCCGTTGGCCGAATCGCCCGCATGGCGTGGCCGACTGGGCGTTCCGCAGTCGTTCCACACGCTGTCGCCCGAACGCTACCTGGACGTCCTGGAGGGGGCGGGTGCCTCGGTCGACCTGTGGGAAACGACCTACTACCATCAGATGCCCTCGCACGAGGCGGTGCTGGAGTGGTATCGGGGCTCTGGGCTGCGACCCTATCTGCAGGCGTTGGACGAGGAAGGCGCGCACGATTTCGAGGAGCAGGTGCTGGCCCGCGTGCGCGATGCCTATCCGCCGCGCGCCGATGGCAGCGTGGTCCTGCGCTTCCCACGCCTGTTCTGGGTGGCAACGCGCATGTGACGAGGGTCGCGCCCCCTGTCTTTGGTCACGTTTTTGTCCGAGCCGCCCACGCGTGCCGGACCATCGGTATAGTGACATCATCAGGCGCTGTGGCGCCGCCTTGCTTGCAGACGTCATTCGGGGGAGCCCATGGACGGCACACGACACCTTGCCAAACGCGCCTCGCTGGCGCGCTTCCTCACGCCACTGGCGGTGGCTGCCATAGCCATCGGTGCGTTCATCATCGCCTTTCCCACGGCAAAGGCGATGGTCCACGCTCAGAGACAGTCCGGGGAGATCGCGGCCTACGACCAGTGCGTGGCGCAGATGGAACCGGCTGCGATACGGGAGGCCTTCGACGAGGCCATCTCGTACAACGACAGCCTTGTCGACAACGCCGCGCGCTACAACCTTTCCGCGGAGGAGCGTGCGGCCTACCAGGCGGCCCTCGACCCGGTCGAGACCGGCGTGATGGGGTATGTGAGCATTCCCTCCCTCGAGCTCACGCTGCCCATCTATCACGGCACCTCTGACAAGGAGATGCAAAAGGGTGCGTGCCATGTGGAGGGCACGGCGCTGCCCGTGGGCCAACCCTCCACCCACGCGGCCGTCACGGCCCACCGTGGCGAGCCCGGGGCCAGCTACTTCAAGGACCTCGACCAGCTGGTCGAGGGCGACACGTTCTCGATCACGGTGCTCGACCAGACCGCGACCTATCAGGTGGACCGCATCATCGTGGTGGAGCCCGATGACGTGGGGTCCCTGGGGTGCGAGGAGGGCATCGCCTACTGCACGCTCATCACCTGCACGCCCTATGGCGTCAACAGCCACCGCCTGCTGGTGCGGGGGCACTGCGTGGGGATTGAGTAGGGGGTTCGGGAACGCGTCGGTCGGCCCTAGTCCTCGCCGCGTCCGGTGACGCTGCGTCCCAGCCTGCGCACGCCGGCCTTGATCACGTCGGCGAACGAAATCGAACGTACGAGCTTGTCCTCGCCCACGTATGGGCGCACGGCGCGCAGCGTCGCCTTGTTGTCGCGCGTAGAGAAGGAGAAGTGGCCACCCTGCTTGAGTAACACCGCGAAGCGCGTGATCTTCTTGCCGATGACCTCGGCGGCAATGTGGTCTATCTCGCTCCAGGGGATTTGGATGTAGTCCTCGGGGTTGCGCTCGTTGTAGAACTCGAGTGCAGCGTTGCCCACCATGAGGTTCCCGTAGGTCCCCATGCCGGCAAACGAGGTCGCCTTGATGGTGAGGTCGACCGAGCTGTTCTGCGACTGTGCCATGTGCGTGGGTCCTCTCTGGGCGGGATGTCTGCAAAAAGTGGCCGCCCGGCCAAGTCACGGTATCACAACTTGGCTGGGCGGCCACCGAGGAAGGGACGTGCCGGGCAGTCTAGGAGGGAGAAGAGATGCCCGGCACCAATGTGACTCTCCTACATGAAGCCAAGAAGGCGTCCGATGATACCCACGGCGAAGAGCGCCAGGATGATGGTGATCGGGGAGACGTTCTTCTTCAGCAGCCTGCAGCACAGGAGCGTCAGGCACACGGCGGCCAGGCCCGGGATGAGCTGGTCGAGGTTGGCCTGGAGCGTGGTGACCTTCTCGACATTGAGGCCGGTGGCACCAAGCGCCGAGTACTGCTCGAGGGCGCTCTTGATGCCCTCGGCACCTGCGGGAAGCGACGACCAATCGATGTAGGCGCCTTCCTGCTGGGTAATCCTGGAAACGATCGGGGTAAAGGAGATGGAGACCCAGCGCTGGACCAGAGCACCGATGATGAACATACCCAGTATGGATGCGCCCTCGGTGATCTTGCCGAGCAGACCGCCAGAGAGGTCCTTGGCGATGGTGGTGCCCACGCTGTAGCCAAACTCCTGCGTGTACCACAGGAAGGCCATGCGGATGATGTTCCAGGCGATGAAGAACAGCAGCGGGCCAACGATGCTGCCGCCCATGGCCATGGAGGCGCCGAGTGCGCCGAGAATCGGGCGGATGGTGAACCAGAAGACGGGGTCGCCGACGCCGGCGAGCGGGCCCATCATACCGACCTTGACGCCCTGGATGGCCTGGTCCTCAACCTCGACGCCATTGGCGCGCTCCTCCTCGAGTGCGAGGGTGACGCCGATGATCGGGGCGGACACGAAGGGCTGGGTGTTGTAGAACTCGAGGTGACGCTTGAGTGCTGCGGCCTGCTCATCCTTGTCCTTGTAGAGAGCCTTGATGGCCGGAATCATGGCGTAGCACCAGCCACCGTTCTGCATACGCTCGTAGTTCCAGGAGCCCTGCAGGAACTGATGACGCCACCACACCGAACGACGATCAGCAACAGAAAGCTTGATTTCATTCTCTGCCATTGTTTATCACGCTCCTTAAAGGCGTAGAGGCTTAGTAGTCGTTGAGGATGTCGCCGAGCGGGTCGCCCGAGCCACCACCAGCGCCGCCACCCTGCTTGGCAATGTCCTTGAGGCCCAGGTAGATGAGGGCGAGGGCAACGCCGATGACGCCGAGGCCGATGAGGGTGATCTGGTTGATGCACGCAATGACGAAGCCGAGCGCGAAGAAGGGCCAAACCTCGGGGGTCGCCATCATGTTGATGACCATGGCGTAACCAACGGCAGCAACCATGCCGCCGCCCACGGCCATGCCGCCGGCCAGCCAGTCAGGCATCGCCTGCAGCATGGCGGTAACGGCCTCGGCCGGAATCATGCAGAGCATGGCGGCCGGAATGGCGATACGGATGCCCTGCAGGCCAATGGCCAGGAGCTGCCACATCTCGACGCCCCTGAAGTTGGCCTTCTCGGCCTCGGCGTCCATGAAGTGAACCATCGGGATGGCGATGGTACGGCAGAGCATGGTGAGGAACAGGCCGGCAACCGACAGAGGCACGGCCAGTGCGATTGCGGTGTTGATGGCGGTCTGCATGTCAGCGCCACCCAGGCCCTTGACCATGATGATCGCGGAGGCGACGGAGGCGAGAGCAGCGTCGGGGGCGACGGCCGCACCGATGTTGGCCCAACCAAGAGCCATCATCTGCAGGGTGCCACCAAGGATGATGCCCTCGGTGGGATGGCCGGTCACGATGCCGATGAGCGTACAAGCGATCAGCGGCTGATGGAACTGGAACTCGTCGAGAATGCCCTCCATGCCGGCGAAGAACGCGACGACGATGACGAGCAGCATCGAAATGGGATTCATGCGCTATCCTCCTTCTTCTACTTCTGGGCCGCGATCTCGGCCTTGGCCTTCTTGAGCACGGCGTCGAGTGGCTCATGCGAGTCGGCAGGAACCTTGTAGACCTCGACGTTGACGCCCCTGGCCGCGATGCGCTCCAGGCAGTCGACGTCGTCCTGGTCCATAGCCACGGCGTTGGTCACGACGACCTTGCCGAGCGAGTGGGCCATGGAACCAAGGTTGACATCCTTGATCTCCACGCCGCCCTCCAGTGCACGCTCCAGGTCCTGCGGGGTCTCGAACAGCAGCATGGCGCGGGTGTCGCCGAAGCGCGGGTCCTTGGAGACCTCGACGATCTTCCAGATGGGCACGACGTGGGCCTTGACTCCGGGAGGGGCTGCCTGCTCGATCATGGACTTGCGCAGGTCGTCGTGGGCAACGGCATCGGAGCACACGATGATGCGGTCGGGATTGACCATCTTGGTGATGGTGGTTGCCACCTGGCCGTGCAGCAGACGCGTGTCGATGCGCGCGAAGGCGATGTCGATCTTGCCGTCGCCGAGCACCGTGCCCTCGGGGATGGCGCCCATGGGGACGCTGGCCGGGGCGGCCGCGACGGAGGCGGCATCCTCGATGTCACAGGACTCGGGCTTGATGCGGATGCCGCTCTTGGACTCGGGCTTGATTGCCTGGGCAATCTCCTTGGCGGTGTCCATGCCCATGCGGTCACCATAAGCCTCGATGACCATCGGCAGGTTCATGCCGGTGACGGCGACCCAGTCCTCGCCGCCGCGCTCCTCGATGAGCTTGCTGATCTGGTTGAACGGCGTGCCTCCCCACAGGTCCACCAGGAAGAGCACCTGCTCCTTCTGGCTGAACGTGTCGATGGCGGCCAGCACCTTGGCGCGGAAGTCGTCCGGACCCATCTCGGGCGTCAGGACGACGGCTTCGACGTCCTCCTGAGGACCGAAGATCATCTGCCCAGACTCCTTGATGCCCTCGGAGAACCTGCCATGGCTGGCTAGGACAATGCTTACCATTCAACTACCTCCTTTTCATGCATCGTTCGCTCCCTATCTGCAGAGGGTTACGGCCATTCTGAGCGGGAATGTCCATGAATCCTCCACAAATAGACATTGTAGGAGCAAAGGAGGAGCAATGACAATGCTTATGTCACATAAGGAGAAATGCCCAACAGGCATTGCATGAATTAGGCCATCCACTCTTTGATGAGCGTGAGGAAGCTCGAGGCAGCCTTGGAGAGGGGTCGGTCCTTGCGCCAGGCAAGGACTCCCTGCGCCGATAGCTCGGGACTGAGGGGGACAACCGCCAGACTCCGATTGCTGATGGGTTCGATGCGGTCCCAGCAGAGCATGACGCCCAACCCCTCGCGGGCGAAGGCAACAAGGGCGGTCGTAAGGTTGGAGGTGGCAATCACGTTGAGTTCCGAGAACTTGTCGCCAAACCACTGGGCAAGGTTATTGAGCTCGTAGGGCGCCTTGAGCGCGCGGTCGTACATGAGCAACGGCTCCTTGGCGAGATCTGCGGCGGTGAGGCACTCCTTTGCCGCGAGGGGGTTGTCGATACGCAAGAGGGCGACCCACTTGCACTTCTTTGCGAACCGAATCGTCTCATAGCGGTCGACCCGTACGGCCTGCGAGACGATGGCGAAGTCGATGAGCCCGCGGTCAAGCAGCGTGAGAGCCTCGACAGAGCTGCACGAGGTATAGTGCACGGCAGTGCTGACGCCTCGCTCTTGGGCGATGTGTGCGAACCGGGCGCCTTCCTGAAGGTAGCTTTCGATGCCTCCGATGTATATGTCGCCGAGCGGTCGCTTGGCCATGAGGGCAAAGTCCCGCTCGATCTTGTCGGAGATGGTGACCATCTCCTTGGCATGCGTGCGCAGCTGCTCTCCCGCCTCGGTGAGCTTGATGCCGTGTGACTGCCTTACGAAGAGTGGCTGACCGAGCTCCTGTTCCAGGTCCTTGAGCTGGCGTGAGAGCGTGGGCTGGCCGATGTGCAGGAGTGCTGCCGCGTTGGTGATGTTGCCCTCCTGGGCCACGACGAGAAAGTATCTGAGGACGCGCAGTTCCATGGCCACTCCCTTGCAGAGCTCCCGGGTAGGGGCATTGTAGGAGAAACCGGTCTGGCGTTCCAGCTGCCTCGCGTATCATGGGGCCACGTGAGTGAGAGGGGAACTCCATGTATCGCTTCTATGGCTGGCAGACCGCTGACGTGACCGACGCGCAGGGCAGGACCCCGCGCGACCTGTACGACCTGCTTTGCGGCATATGGTGTGCCGAGACCTGTGCGCCGCGCATGCGCGACCGCTGGAGCGAGGACAACCCCACCGTGGGCCAATGCTCCATCACGGCCTTCCTCATGCAGGACCTCTTTGGCGGCAAGGTGATGGGCATCCCGCTGGGCGATGGCAACTATCACTGCTTCAACGTGGTGGGGGACTGCGTCTTCGACCTGACGAGCGAGCAGTTTGGCGACCGAGCGCTCGATTACGAGGATGTGGTGGAGCAGTCGCGCGAGACGCACTTCGCCAAGCAGGAGAAGCGCCAGCGCTACGAGTACCTGCGAGGGCGGTTGCTGGGGTAGGGGCATGCCATCGGGTGGCGGCGACGCGCCCGTGCCTCCACACCGCCTCGTGGGGCGGGGATGGGCCGCTCGGACGCGTGGAATCACGGCAGTATGGACGAAGTTGCGGTTATGCGCGGTTTTTTCGGGACAGGCCGAGTATCGGAGGTGCAAAAGCCCAGCTGGCGCGAAGCCGCTACTTGCCTGCCTCACGAAAAACCGCGCATATCTGCAACTTCGTCCATCCGCAGGCGCATTTCTCCCCTGGACAGGCGCAATCGGTGGTCGTTTCCCACCAGCCAGCCAGGCGAGACGCAAAAAAGGGCCACCCGTGCGGGTGGCCCTGGCGTCAGTGCGGATGTCGCGGCGCCTGGCCTATGCGGCCTCGGCGAGCTCCACCTCGGCGCCCAGGTAGGTGACGCCATCGCCGTAGATGGTGCTCCAGTCGTTCTTCATCGAGACGGGCACGTACCCGAACTCCTCGCACTGGGCCAGCATCTCGGCGGCCTTGTCCTCGTTGCCGTTCTCGCGCTCCAGGTCGTCGCAGCACAGCTGGAAGGCGGCGGAGCGATAGGTGGGGTTGGTCAGCGCGTAGTTGTCCATGGCGAAGTCACCCGAGCTGTTGCCGAAGGAGAGGACCGGCTGCTTGGCGATCTCGCTCTGGATGATGTAGCACTTGTTTTCCTTGAGCGTCTTCATGATGAACTCGCCGCCCGTTACGAGCTCCTCGTCCTGGGTGAAGGTGTAGTCCAGGCCATCCTCCTCGCCCTGGTCGCTGCCGACGAGGGACTCGTTGGAGCCTAGGATATGGGAGAGCGGGAGGTCGATGGGGCAGGTCTCGGAGCTGAAGATGCCGCGCGTGATGAGGCGGTCGGTGCCGGACATGACGTACACGTCAAAGTCGTTGGCCTGCAGGTACTGCACGACCTGGACCATGGGCAGATAGAAGCCGCCCCCACGCTGCATGCCCTCGTAGCTGGGCATGTCAAGCTTCATGAACTCGTGCACGTAGTCATAGAACTCGTCGACGGTCATGCCCTCGAAGGCGGAGGCGACGGCCTGGCCATGCTCGACGGGCAGCTCCTCGTACTTGGTGCCGTTCTCGTTCTGGTCCACGATCTTGTTGGCGACGGACTTCTCGAAGTCGGAGGCCTTGTCCTTGTAGTCGGGATCCTCGAGCACGCGATGCACCAGCAGCGTGTAGTCGAAGTAGTTGGGGTCGGTCTCGCAGAACAGCGTGCCGTCGAAGTCGAACGTGGCAACGCGATCCTCGACGGGGATGAAGTCGGGCGAGGACTCGTCGGTGACGGCCTCGACGTAGTCCACGAGCTCCTTCTTCAGCGGCGCGTCATCGGTCCAGAGGCTCAGGGGGTCCTCCGCGTCGGCGACGAGCGAGAGCCCCGCGCCTCCGGTCTCGGTCGTGCCCTCATCCTCGGTCTGGGTGGCGGTGGCCTCCTCGGCATCCTGTGGCGTTGCGGCAGGCTTGGAGAGGAACAGCGCGCCAAGCACCAGGCAGGCGCACATCGCGGCGATTGCCGCGATGCGCCAAAAGCTTGGGACAAGCTTCTTCTCGCTATTCATGGGTCATTCCTTTCTCGCAAAACTCATTGACAGATAACTATATGCACCTGTGCACCGCATTGTCTCAAGTCGAGTGGAATTCTTTTTTCAAAATACCAATACCAGTGAGGCGAGGATGCTCACGGGTCCGTTTGCGTGACGGTGGGGTGGTCGACGTCGCCTTGGTCTGACCGCGCCTGACGTATCCTTGGACATGGCAGGGCGAGCGATCGCGCCTGGTGAAGGCAGCGGGCGCGATGAGGGGAGGCTGGCAATGGGAGGCCTGGGAAGGCGTCACATGGCAGGCGAGGGTGACCGCGATGACGCGGTGGCCCTCTGTCAGGCCATCATGGCAGCCGCAAGCGTCCTCGGGCCGCTGGTGCTTCTCGTGGGCATCTGTGCCGCACGGGCAGGCGCACGAGGGAGCATCGTCGTCATCATGCTGCTCTACTACTGGCTGGCGTGGCCGCTTGGCGCGCTCTGCTGTGGTGTCGTCGCGCTCGGCGCGGCGCTGGGGGCATCTAGGCGCGACGGCGAAAGGCCCTGCTAGCGCGGCTCGCCGGTCACCTCAGCCTCCGGGCGATGGCCTCTGCGGTGGGCGGGCAGCCGGGTACGCAGCTCGTGGCCCCGCGGCAGCAGTTGCCGATGCCCAGGCCGTCGGGCGCCTCCTTGCGCCAGCCCTGGCCGATGAACATCTCCTGGTCACGGCCCCGTCTGGTGACATAGAGCGCGCGGACGAGCGAGGCGAAGCATGCCGAGCACGCCTCTCGCTCGTGGACGTGGCTCGTCAGGCGGGCGACGGTGCCTCCCTGCCGGCCGTACTCCGTGGCCTCGAAGGGCTCGTTGAGCATCACGAGGTCGCCTTCGTCCCATCGCGCACGGCCTGCCCCGTAACGCTCCGCGAGCTCGATGTAGGGAACCTCGCCCGGGGCGAGCCCCATGAGCGAACGCGCGTAGGCGTCCATCTGGACCGCGTCGAAGCCCGCAAGCATCGTATTGGTGCGCACCGGCGTGCCGCCCTCCTCGAAGCAGAGGTCGCCGCAGATGCTGTCCACCACCACGAGCCCCGGCCGCAGCGCCGCCCCCAGGGCGGCAATCGGCTCGGCCAGGCCCAGCGCATGGAACCGGCGCTTCTCGCGGTCGGGGATGCAGCCCTTCAGGTTCTTGAGGGCGCAGGTCATGCGCGTCTGGCAGTGGCCCTTGAGGACGGGCAGGTCGACCAGCAGGTCGGCCTCGATTGCCCGCCGGCAGACCGCCATGTTGCCGATGGCCGTGCTCACCGTGACCGTCTCGTCGCGCTTGAGGTCGAAGAAGGGGACGCCGTGCTCCTCGCACGCCTGCCCGATGCCGGAGGCCCGCAGCGCGCGCATGGTCTTGTCGCCGATCCAGCTGCTTTCGATGACGGAGATGTCATGGATGCCGTGCGTGCGGAAGTACTCGATGCATCCGCTGGCGACGCCGGGATGCGTCACGGCACCATCCTCGGGAGCGGAGGCCAGGACGAGGTTGGGCTTGAGGGCCACCGACCCACCGTCTGGGACCAGCCTGCATGCCTGGCAGGCATCGAGGAGCCGCAGGGTCATGGCGTGGGCATCGGTGCCGTGGATCTTCCAGATGGGCGACATGCCGGATTCGCTGCGCATGGCTGCTCCTTGGGGACTGGCGGCTTGGTGGCTGTCGCTTCATGATATTGCACGCCCACGCGCGCGGGGGTCGCATCGGATTGTCTGTTGACCCTCACGTAACGTCATGGTTTATCGTGGGTCCTGTCGTCGCGGGAGGGGAGAGGATGAGGACCGTTCACGAGGTCAGCGAAATCACCGGTGTCAGCGTCCGGACGCTGCATCACTACGATGCGATCGGGCTGCTGTCGCCGAGTGCGCGCACGGAGTCGGGGTATCGTCTGTACGGGGACGAGGACCTTGCGCGCCTGCAGCAGATCCTGCTGTTTCGCGAGCTGGAGTTTCCGCTAAAGGACATAAGGGGCATCATCGACAGCCCCGGCTTCGACCAGTCGCGTGCGCTCGACCAGCAGATCAGGCTGCTCGAGCTGCGTCGGGAGCATCTGGAGAGGCTCATAGACCTGGCAAGGGACATGAAGAGGATGGGAGTGAGGACGTTGGCGTTCGATGCGTTTGACACCAGCAGGATCGACGAGTATGCGGCGCAGGCAAAGGCGTCGTGGGGCGAGAGTCCCGAATGGCGCGAGTACGAGCGAAAGAGCGCGGGCCGCACGAAGGGGGACGAGATGGCCATGGGAGCCGAGCTGATGGCGCTGTTCGAGCCGTTCGGGCGGATGGCGGCAGAGGGTGCCGACCCCGCGAGCGACGCCGCGGCCGCCCAGGCCAGGCGCATTCAGGACTTCATCACCGAGCATTACTACACCTGCACCGACGAGGTGTTCCTGCAGCTTGGGCATGCCTACGGCTGCGGAGGGGACTTCACGCGCAACATCGACGCGTCTGCGGGCGAAGGGGCCGCCGCGTTCGCCGAGCGGGCAATCGAGGCCTGCCTCGCGGCGAGGTAGGCGCTGTGCACGGGCCAGACGGGCCGCGCGAGGAGGAACAGGCGAACGCGGGCACCCGCCGTCCGGAGAGCAGGGGTGCCCGCGCGCCTTCACCGTGTATGGGATCCGCTAGACGGAGCGTCCAAGCTGGTAGGCCTCCTGTGGATAGCGGGAGGCCTTCGTCATGCCCGGCGTTCCGCAGCCGTATCCCAGGACCATGCCGCAGTCCTGCCAGTGCAGGTAGCGCACGAGCGTGTGGTAGTGGGCGGCCAACGCCTCGAAGGTCCAGTCGTCGGCGTTCCAGGCGACCGTGAGCAAGGCGGAGCGCAGGCGGCGCCTCGTGATGCTCGAGTTGGCCGAGCAGAAGCGGTCGATGATGGTCTTGAGCTGGGCGGTCATGCCGTAGTAGTAGAGCGGCGTCGCCAGGACCAGCATGTCGGCGGCCAGGATCTTCTCGCGCAGGGCGTCCATGTCGTCATGCTGCACGCACGGCCCCTCGTATCCGCAGGCCACGCATCCCGTGCATGGCGCCACGTTCAGCCGGCACACGTCGACGCGCTCGACGCCGTGGCCCGCCTCGCGCGCGCCGCGGCAGAACTCGTCGACGAGGACCGCCGTCGAACCGTGCGCATTGGGGCTGGCCTGCAGGACGAGCACCCTCATCGCTGCGCCTCCTGCGCCCATGCGGAGAGCTGGGCCTGGGAGTGGCGTCCGTTGAGCAGGCCGCCCTCCCTCACGGTCGCGCCGGGGACCAGGCTGCGCATGTGGGATGCCGCGCGACCGATGCCGCTGCCGCCGCTCGTGGCAAAGGGCACGACGGTCTTGCCTGCCAGGTCGCATGCCTCGAGGAAGGTGTCGACGATGCGCGGCTCGACGTACCACCACACGGGGAAGCCCACGAACACCGTGTCGTAGGCGTCAGTGTCGGGGGCGTCGCCTGCGATGGCGGGACGGCACGACTCGTCGCCCATCTCCACGGACGAGCGGCTGCTCCTGTTGTTCCAGTTGAGGTCGGCGCGCGTGTAGGGCTCCGCGGGTGCGATCTCGTACAGGTCCGCTCCGATGGCCGCTGCCAGGTCGCGTGCCGCCCGCTCCGTCGTCCCGCTCGCGCTGAAGTATGCCACCAGTGTCCTTGCCATGGTAGGCCCCTCTCCCTGGCCCTGCGCGACGGTTGGCGTCTCTGGTCGCCCAGGGCATGTGTCCCATCTTGCATACCATTGAATAGCATCGGGACATCCATGTCCAAAGCCACTCTTGCATGGCTTTTCATAGCCCGCGAGCATGGTTGCGCCGCTGCGGGGCGAGCGCGGTCCGGGGCCTCGGTCCGCCAGCTTGTCCGCCCCGCGGTCGTCCCCTCGCGACAGGAAAGCGGGCCGCCCCTGGTGGAGCGGCCCGCAATGATGGCCAACCGGCCCGTTCGAATTGGTGCCCGACCCGTTCCTAGTCGTCCGCGCGGTCGATGGGCAGGCACATGCAGCGGCAACCGCCGCGTCCGCGCGACAGCTCCGGAGCCGCGAACGCGTGCACCTTGATGCCCGCCTTGTCCAGCAGGTCCAGCGTCACCTCGGCGCGCAGGAACCCGATGACCTCGCCCGGTGCGATGCACAGGACGTTAGAGCCCATGTTCCAGGTCTCCCAGGCGCTGGCGATGGGGTCGTCGCCACCGCAGGGGATGAGGTTGACCCAGTCGGTGTCCAGCGCCTCGCACAGGGCGCGGCGCCAGTCGTCGCTGACGAACTCGGCCTGCGGCTGCTCGTAGTTGCTCCAGCTGAGCTTGTACACCGGAACGTTGCCCGACAGCAGCGGGTTGTAGATGAAGGTGTCGTGGTCCACCATGGAGAGCATGTCGTCCAGGTACATGTTCTGGCGATTCTGCTCGAGGTCGAAGACGTAGACGGACTTGAAGCCGTGCTTGAACAGCTCCTCGGCGACGATCTCGATGGCCTCGGGCTCGGTGCGCTGGCTGCTGCCAATGCAGACCGTGTCGCGGTTGAGCACCATGAAGTTGCCGCCCTCGAGCACGTAGGGGTACTTCTCGGGATAGAGGTTGTCCACGATCTTGCCCTTGTAGGCGGGGGCGTCGGCGACGATGTACTTCATCATCAGCGGCTCGCGGCGACGGGCCTCCATGCGCATGCGCGAGAGGATGTAGGAGTCACCGACGTTGATGGAGCTGTCACGCGTGAAGTGCGTGTTGGTCATCGGCTTGACTAGGAACAGCTCCTGCTTGGCCACGAGGCCCGCCAGGGTGGTGACGTCGCTGATGGCGGAGTTGTCGCCGCGGATGCCGCAGTAGATGCTCTCTACGAAGTCCTCCAGCGGCAGCGAGTCGTAGTAGGACCTCACCGATGCCGCCAGCCCCTCGGAGGGCAGGTGCGACGCGCTGACGAAATCGCGCGTGAAGCTGCGGCGGGCCCAGTCGTCGGCCATGGCGTTGGTGAACAGGTCGCGCATGTCCAGGACCTCGACGCCCTTCTCGCGAAGGATGTCGGTGAACAGGTCGTGCTCGGCCTGGGTGGAGGGCAGAAACGGCGTGTCCTCGAAGAGCATCTCCTCCAGCATGGAGGGGTGAATCTGCTTCAGCTCGTTGCCGGGACGATGGACCATAACCGTTTTGAGAGTGCCAATCTCTGAATATACATTAATCATGAATACGCGCACCCTTTCTATACAAATACGTTGTTTAACTGGTAAAACTCCAACTTTGATGATGCGTCATCGAATAGAAAATATCCAATAATGAATTCGATTTGACCCGTAAACGGTATGTTTGTTATGCGCTGCGTTAAATGGGTGGGGCGAGGGGTGACCGCCCCGAACGCATGGCGAAGCTCGGTGGAGCAAGAGAGGATGGTGCGTCCGTCCCGCACGACCGCGAGGCAATGGGGTATCCTCTAAAGGTTGAACATCCATGGCCGCCGCGTGCGGCATCACCCAGGGGGCACCACCATGCGAGACAAACTGGAAAAGCTGCTCGGCGCCTATGCCGAGCTGGAGAAGAGAATGGTCGACCCGGCCGTCGTCTCGGACCCGAAGGAGTACGCGCGCATCGCAAAGGAGCATGCGAACCAGGCGCCTCTGGCGGCCAAGGCGCGCGAGTACCTGTCGGCGCTCGATGACATCGACGTCGCAAAGGAGATGCTGCGCGAGACCTCCGACGCGGACGAGAAGGAGATGCTGCAGGAGGACATCGCGTCCAACGAGGCCAAGCTGCCCGGCCTGGAGGACGAGATCAAGATCATGCTCATCCCCGGCGACCCCAACGACGAGAAGGACACCATCGTCGAGATTCGTGGCGCCGCCGGCGGTGACGAGGCGGCCATCTTCGCCGGCGACCTCTTCAAGATGTACGAGCGCTTCGCGGCAAGCCGCGGCTGGAAGATCGAGGTCTTCTCCTCCAGCCCGTCGGATGCCGGCGGCTTCAAGACCATCGAGTTCAAGGTCACGGGCGACAAGGTTTATTCCGTGATGAAGTACGAGGGTGGCGTCCACCGCGTCCAGCGCGTGCCGGTCACCGAGAGCCAGGGACGCATCCAGACCTCCACCGCCACCGTGGTCGTCATGCCCGAGGCGGACGACATCGACATCCAGATTGCCCAGGAGGACCTGCGCATCGACACCTACTGCGCGAGCGGGCCCGGCGGCCAGGGCGTCAACACGACCTACTCCGCCGTGCGCATCACGCACCTGCCCACCAACACCGTGGTCCAGTCTCAGGACCAGCGCTCCCAGATCCAGAACCGCGAGGTCTGCATGCAGATGCTGCGCGCCCGCCTCTACGAGATGGAGCTGGAGAAGCAGCAGGCGGAGCTGGGCGCCGAGCGCATGGGCCAGATCGGCCGCGGTGACCGTGCCGAGAAGATCCGCACGTACAACCAGCCGCAGGATCGCGTGACCGACCACCGCATCGGCTTCAACGCCACCTACAACGGCGTGCTGCTGGGCGACAAGCTGGTTACGGTCATCGACGCGCTGGCCGCCGCCGAGCGCGCCCAGAAGCTGGCCGAGGCGGTATAGGGGCCGCGACGGTCCGTTTGAGACGGTGGGGACGGTTCCCTTCGTTCGAATGGCGAAGGAGGCCGTCCCCAATGCTGACGGGAGGAGGCTGCGTGCCCACCGAGACCTGGACCGTGCGGCGGGTGCTGGACTGGACGGTCGGCTACCTGGAGCGCAAGGGCGACGAGCGTCCGCGCCTGTCGGCGGAATGGCTGCTGTGCGCCGTCACGGGACTCTCGCGCGTCGAGGTGTACATGAACTTCGACCGACCGCTCTCTGCCGAAGAGCTTGCGTCCATGCATGACGCCGTCGCCCGACGCGGCAGGGGCGAGCCGCTGCAGTACGTCACCGGCGAGATGCCCTTCCGCCACATGGTCATACGCTGCGAGAAGGGGGTCCTCATCCCTCGTCCCGAGACCGAGGTGCTGGTCGACGCCGCGCTCGAGGGCGTGGATGCGGCTCTGGCGGCCGGCGTCGCCCACGATGACGTGCGTCGTCGGTCTGCCGAGCGGCTGGGCTCCAGGCGTGCGGAACGCGGCGCACGCGTCGCCGAGCTGCGGGCCGCGCTGGTGCCCAACGAGGACGGCCTGCTGGACGAGCGGGCGGTTGACGAGTACCTGCGGGAGGTCGCGGCGCTCGAGGCCGAGGCCGAGGAGGTGCCGCTGGGGGTGCGGGTGCTGGACCTGTGCACCGGTACCGGCTGCATCGCGCTCTCGATGGCGGGAGAGCGGCCGGGCACCGCCGTGGTGGCCACCGACCTCTCCCCGCAGGCCGTGAGGTTGGCCAAGTGCAACCGTGACGCCTTGGGCTTGGCCGATGCGGTGGACGTCTACGAGTGCGACCTCGCGGCTGCCGTGCCCGACGAGCTGATGGGCACGTTCTCGGTACTGGTGTCCAATCCGCCCTACATTCCGACCGCGGTGCTGGAACGCGACGTCCCGCCCGAGGTCAGGGATCACGAGCCGCGCCTGGCGCTGGACGGCGGGCAGGATGGGCTCGACCTCTTCCGACGGATTCTCGGGTTGGCTCCCCGTGCGCTTGCGCCTGCGGGCTGGCTTTGCGTGGAGCTGTCGGAGGACAATGTGGAGCAGGCTGCCGACCTCTGCCGCGCGCAGGGAGGGTGGGCGCACGTGGAGGTGCGCCAGGACCTGACGCACAGGCCGCGCGTGCTTGTGGCCGTGCGAGAGGAGTAGGCATGGGATCTGTGGTGAGGGTGGACCAGTACCGCCCGGCGCGGTCGGTGGTCGACGAGGCCGTGGCCACGCTGGCCTTTGGGGGCGTGTTGGTCATGCCCACGGACTCGGTGTATGGCATCGGGTGCGCGGCGACGCCGGACAACCCCGCGCATGGCCGCATCTTTGACATCAAGCGCCGCGAGCGCAGCCAGACGCTGCCGTGGCTGGTGGCGGACGCCGGCGACCTGGCGCGCTACGGGGCCGACGTCCCCGACTACGCCGTTGCGTTGGCGGTCGCGTATTGGCCGGGGGCGCTGACGCTGGTCGTGCGGGCCTCCGACGAGGTCCCCCTGGAGTATCGCGCGGCGGACGGCACCATTGCCCTGCGCTGCCCGGACTCCCCGCTGGTGCGGACGCTGGCCCGCAGCGTCGGCGCGCCCTTGGCCACGACCAGCGCAAACACCCACGGCGAGGCGGCTGCGACCAGTGGTTCGGGTGTCGAGGCGCGCATCGTGGCGCAGGCCGACCTGACGCTCGATGCGGGTCCCGCCCCGGTTGGCGTGGCCTCCACCATCGTGGGCTGCCTGGGCTCCGCACCAGTCGTCTATCGCGAGGGAGCCATAGGCGCCGACGAGGTCATGGCCGCCGTGCACGCCTAGCCTCAACCGTCCCCGACGGACGAAAAGGGGGCGACGCATCCCGTTTCACAGCAAAGTC
This sequence comes from uncultured Coriobacteriaceae bacterium, assembly GCA_902778135.1. Classification (GTDB taxonomy): domain Bacteria; phylum Actinomycetota; class Coriobacteriia; order Coriobacteriales; family Atopobiaceae; genus UBA1367. The sequence continues at coordinate 13,840 of CACYWP010000026.1, read as the reverse complement.
GTGGGCATGGCGTGTGTTCATCAGCATGTAACGACCGTGCGCTACGCTACGTCCTACGCATGACGCGCCCGCCGCCTTGGTCGGCCTTGCCGCGCGCCTGACGGGCAGGATACAGACAGGAGTTATTGCATGTACCTCGAGCATCTTCGCACCCAGGACCCTGAGATCGCCGCTGCCATCGGCGACGAGCTCGCGCGCCAGCGGGCGTCCATCGAGTTGATCGCATCCGAGAATTTCGTGAGCCTCGCCGTGATGGAGGCTGCGGGCAGCCCCCTCACCAACAAGTACGCCGAGGGCCTTCCCGGTCATCGCTACTACGGTGGCTGCTGGGCCGTTGACGTCGTGGAGAACATCGCCCGCGACCGTGCCAAGAAGCTCTTTGGCTGCGCCTTCGCAAACGTGCAGCCCCACTCTGGCGCGCAGGCCAACTACGCCGCCGAGAGCGTCTTCGCCAAGCCCGGCGACACCGTCATGGGCATGGACCTCTCCAACGGCGGCCATCTCACGCACGGCAGCCCCGCCAACTACTCCGGCAAGCTCTTCAACATGGTGAGCTATGGCCTCTCCGAGCAGACGGAGCGCATCGATTACGACGACGTGGCGGCAAAGGCCGAGAAGTACCAGCCCAAGCTGATCATCGCCGGCGCCTCCGCGTACCCGCGCGTCATCGACTTCGAGCGCTTCGCGCAGATCGCCCACGACAACGGCGCGGCCCTCATGGTCGACATGGCCCACATCGCCGGCCTGGTGGCGACGGGCGCCCATCCCAGCCCGCTGCCCTGGGCCGACGTGGTGACCACCACCACGCACAAGACCCTGCGCGGCACGCGCGGCGGCCTCATCCTGTGGAACGACGAGGAGCTCACCAAGCGCATGAACAGCGCCGTCTTCCCCGGCAGCCAGGGCGGCCCGCTGGAGCACATCATCGCCGGCAAGGCGGTGGCCTTCGGCGAGGCGCTGCAGCCCGAGTTCGCCACCTACATCGAGGGCGTCTGCGCCAACGCCAAGGCGCTCGGCCGCGGCATGGAGGCCAAGGGCCTGCGCATGGTCACCGGTGGCACCGACAACCACCTGCTGCTGGTGGACCTGACCACCGCAGGCGAGGACGTCACTGGCAAGCTGGCCGAGAACGCGCTGGACGAGGTGGGCATCACGGTCAACAAGAACACCATCCCCGGCGAGAAGCGCAGCCCGTTCGTGACCAGCGGCATCCGCGTGGGCTCTGCCGCCATGACCACCCGCGGGTTCGACGAGGCGGAGGCCGAGCGCATCGGCGAGCTGATCGGCGAGACCGTGACGCACCTGGGCGACGAGGCGACGCTTGCCGCCGTGAAGGCCGAGGTTGCCGACCTGCTGGCCGCCCACCCCCTCTATCCCGAGCTGGGCTAGCCACGATACCGAACGACCTGTGACGAGGCGCCTGGGGTTCGCTCCGGGCGCCTCTTTCGTGCGATCCCGAAGCGAGGGGTCGTTCCCAACACCCGCAACCGCTTCGTCGTTCGCGTACAAGGCACGAAGGGTCTAAACTGATGCGGATTCGCTGCCGTACCACCGAAGGGAGCACCCATGGCCACCATCTCCGACCCACGCCTCGTCGTCGTCGACCACCCGCTGGTCCAGCACAAGCTGTCCATCCTGCGCGACAAGGACACCTCCACCAAGGACTTCCGCCAGCTGGTCACCGAGCTGGCCATCTTCGAGGGCTACGAGGCCCTGCGGGACCTGCCCCTGGAGGACGTGCAGGTGGAGACCCCGCTCGAGGTCATGACGGCCAAGAGGGTCGCGGGCAAGAAGATTGCCATCATCCCCGTCCTGCGCGCCGGCCTGGGCATGGTCGACGGCATCCTATCGCTGGTGCCCACGGCGCGCGTGGGCCACGTGGGGCTCGAGCGCGACCATGAGACCCACCTGCCGCGCGCGTATTACTGCAAGCTCCCGCCGGCGGTCGACGAGCGCACGTGCCTCGTCGTCGACCCGATGCTGGCGACCGGTGGCTCGCTCACGGCCGCCATCCAGTTCCTGCGCGACGCCGGCGTGCGGGACATCCGTTGCCTCACGATCGTCAGCTGCCCCGAGGGCGTGCGGGCCGTCCTGGACTTCGACCCCGACGTCCGCCTCTACACCTGCTCGGTCGACCGCGAGCTGAACGACGATGCCTACATCCTTCCCGGCCTGGGCGACGCGGGCGACCGCATATACGGCACCAAGTAGCGGGAGACCTGCGTGAACGTGCTTCTGGGCATCGCGAGCGGGGTCGTTGCGGCGGCCCCGCTCGTCCTCTTCCTGCGCCGCGCGGATCCGGGCATGGGGCTGGGCCTCGTGTCGGTCATGGCGTCGTTCCTGCTGATGCAGGGAGCCCTGCTCGCGGCAGCCCTCGCCTGGCCTGGGGAGGTCGTCCCCTTCGGCACCCTGGCGGTGCTCACGTTTCTCGCCCTGGTGGTCGCCGCTGTCATCAGCCGGGAGCGTTCCTAGCCGTCCCAACGCCCGAGCGGGCCGGCCGTCCCGGCCCGGACGGGAGACCGGCCGACAGCCACGATGATAAAAAGCAGATAAATGCCCCCACGGAGCCGCTTGGTGTTTTGTGTTCGGGGTAGGGAAGTGCTACGATTCCACATCGCCGCTATATGGACGGAGTAGAATCCTGTCAGCTGTGCCGAGGCCTCGGCATGGGCCCGACAGGCGGTTGACGGGCGTCCGTCATATCGTGAAGGGAAGGTTGGTACCGTGGGCGACGCGTTCCAGCAAGTCTCTGGGGAGATGGGCGAGCTCATCGAGAGCTTCTTCACCACTCCTATCTTTGGTAACTCGACGGTGGGCTTCACGGTGACCACCTTCTGGTTCCTGATTGCCTGCATCATCATGCTGACGGTCTTCTTCAGCTACAAGAAGAGCATGGAGGGCCAGCTCGTGCCCCACGGCTTCCTCGCCAACGGCGTCGAGTACCTCGTGGAGTACGTGCGTGACGATGTGTGCAAGGGCAATCTCGGCGACACGTGGAAGGAGCACTTCCCCTTCCTCGCCACCCTGTTCTTCATGGTCATGTTCGGCGACTACGTCGGCATGTTGCCCACGTGGAAGGCAGGCACCGGCACCACTGGCATCACCGGTGCGCTCGCACTCATGAGCTTCCTCTACTTCATCGTGGTCGGCATGAAGAAGAAGGGCGTCTTCGGCTACATCAAGAGCCTTGCGCCCACGGGTCTGCCGGCCCCCATTGCGGCCGTCGTGTGGGTCATCGAGATCTTCTCGACATTCCTGCGCCTCATCACGCTGGCCGTCCGTCTGTTCTGCAACATGTTCGCCGGCCACGTGGCCATGGGCGTCTTCGCCATCATGACGACCACGTTCATCCACAACATGCTGGCCAATCTCACGCCGGCATCCATGGGGCTGGGAGCCATGTCCATCCTCTGGATGGTGCTGCTCGTTCTCATCTACGTGGTGGAGCTGCTGGTGGCCTTCATCCAGGCCTACATCTTCACCCTGCTCTCGGCGGTCTACATCCAGCTTGCGGAGGCCGAGGGCCACTAGGTTAGGCTTTTCGCGGACACGTTCGGTCCGCGATGCATAAGCGCGTCTTGGAACTCGTCAGGGCGGTCCTGGCGAATGACAAAGGAGGAACTGTGAACGTCATCGGTTATGGTCTGTGCGTTATCGGCGCTGCATTGGGCATCGGACTTGCCTCTTCGGCAGTGGCTAACTCCATGGCTCGTCAGCCTGAGGTGCAAGGCCGTCTGTTCACCGTCTTCATTCTGGCCTCGGCTTTCATCGAGGCCCTGTGCCTGATCGGCTTCGTCGTCGCCATCATGTAGGCGTCCCGCCGAAGCCGACTATGCAGTAGGAGAGAAGCAATGACACAGACCCAAACACGCATCCTGCAGGCTATGACGGGTGCAGCCATCCTTAACCTCGGTGCGCCCGCAGTCGCGCTTGCCGAGGAGAACACGGGCATGAAGCTGCTCATGCCGAACATGGCAGAGTTCATCCCGGCCTGCGTTGCCTTCCTGATCATCTGGTTCCTCATGGCCAAGTTCGCCTGGCCCATGGTCCTGGGCATGATGGAGGAGCGCGAGAACAAGATCCAGGGCGACCTCGATGCCGCCCAGACCGCGCGCACCGAGGCCGACGAGGCCAAGGCCAAGATCGCCGCCCGGCTCGAGGCCGCCGACCGCAAGGCCGATGCCATCGTGGCCGAGGCCAAGCGCGACGCCGAGGTCCTGCGTGCCGACATGCTCGCAAAGGCCCAGGAGGAGTCCCAGGCCATCATCGCCAAGGCCCACGACGTCATCGACGCCGAGCGCGCCAGGGCCATGGCCGAGCTCTCCGGCCAGGTGGTCGACCTTTCCGTGCAGATTGCCAGCAAGGTGATCGGCGACGGGCTGGACGTCCAGCAGCAGCGCGAGCTTGCCATCAAGTATCTTGCGGAAGTGGGTAGTCTGAATGACGACTAAGCGCACCGACACCGACAAGGTCGAGGCCTACACGCGCATGCTGATGGATGCCGCGGCGGCCGAGGGCCGCTCCGCGCGCGACCTCCAGCAGCTCCGCCATGCCATCAAGTTCTCGCCCGAGATGCTCGAGACCATCGCCCGCATGGACAACGCCAACGAGGACCACCTCATCGACCAGGTCTACCGCGAGTTCAAGGAGCGCCTCGACAACGGTGACCTCACCATCTCGGTCGACGTCACCACGGCCGTCCCGATGGGCGACGAGCTGCGCGCCAAGGTCAAGGAGAAGTGCGAGAGGGACTTCGACCGGCCGGTCTACCTGGTCGAGCACGTGGAGCCCAAGATCCTGGGCGGCATCATCATCGAGGCGCGTGGCCACAGGCGTGACGCCTCCGTGCGCACGCACCTCGTCAACATACGCAAGACGCTCTCGTCCAGTTTCGTAGGGGGTGACGACGAGTAATGGCACGCGACGATTCCCGATTCGACTCGGTCATGGCAGGTTCCATCATCAGCGAGCTCGAGAGGCGCCTGAACGCCATGGAGCTCAAGCCCGAGACCCACGAGGCCGCGCGCGTCATCGAGGTTGGTGACGGCATCGCGCACGTGGCGGGCCTGAAGACCGCCATGTCGGGCGAGCTGCTGCAGCTCACCAGCTCGACGACGGGCAAGAACGTCTATGGCCTCGCACAGAACCTCGAGGAGGACGAGGTCGGCGTGGTGCTCTTCGGCGACGTCGACACCATCAAGGAGGGCGACGAGTGTCAGACGACCGGCCAGGTCATGAGCATCCCGGTCGGACGAGACATGCTCGGACGCGTGGTCAACCCGCTGGGCCAGCCCATCGACGGCAGGGGCCCCATCATCGCCACGCACTACCGCCCCATCGAGTTCAAGGCGCCCGGCATCATGGAGCGCCAGCCGGTGTGCGAGCCCGTCCAGACGGGCCTCGTGGCCATCGACGCCATGGTGCCCATCGGCCGCGGCCAGCGCGAGCTGGTCATCGGCGACCGCAAGACGGGCAAGACCGCCATCGCCATCGACGCCATCATCAACCAGCGCGACACCGACATGGTCTGCATCTACGTGGCCGTCGGCCAGAAGGCGTCGACCGTCGCGGCCATCCGCAAGACGCTCGAGCGCTACGGCGTGCTGGAGAAGACCATCATCGTTTCCGCCACGGCGGCCGACTCGGCCCCGCTGCAGTACATCGCCCCGATGGCCGGTGCCGCAATCGGCGAGTTCTTCATGTACAACGACAAGGACGGTAACCCCGCCGATGCCGAGCATCCTGGCGGCCACGTCCTCATCGTCTACGACGACCTCTCCAAGCAGGCCGTCGCCTACCGCCAGATGTCCCTGACGCTGCATCGCCCGCCCGGACGCGAGGCGTTCCCCGGCGACATCTTCTACCTGCATTCCCGCCTCCTCGAGCGCGCGGTCAAGATGAGCGACGAGAACGGTGCCGGCTCGATGACGGCCCTGCCGATCATCGAGACCCAGGAGGGCGACGTCTCGGCCTACATCCCGACCAACGTCATCTCCATCACCGATGGCCAGATCTACCTGCAGTCGAACCTCTTCTTCCAGGGCCAGCGCCCGGCAGTCGACGTGGGTATCTCGGTGTCGCGCGTCGGTGGTGCCGCCCAGCTCGCCTCCATGAAGCAGGTGGCCGGCACGCTGCGCCTCGACCTCGCGAGCTACCGCGAGAAGCAGGCCTTCGCGCAGTTCGGCTCCGACCTCGACGAGGCCACGCAGTACCAGCTCAACCACGGCGCCCACATGATGGAGCTGCTCAAGCAGAAGCGCTACGCGGCCCTCGACGTAGCCGACCAGGTCATTGCGATCTATGCCGCCAAGGAGAACTACACCGACGACCTCGACCTGTCCCAGGTCGTGCCCTTCCGTGACGGCCTGGCGGCCTTCATGAGGGAGCGCTACCCGGAGCTGCGCGACGAGGTGCGCAAGGGCAAGATCTCCGACGAGCTGGCCGACCGGCTCAAGGCGGCCATCGAGGAGTTCAGCCATGACTTTGTCGACGACGGCGCGGCCGACGAGGCCGACGCTCAGGCGTAAGGACGGCGCCGCATGGCCAACCTTCGCGAGATAAAGGAGCGCATCGACTCGGTCAAGAGCACCATGCAGGTCACGCGCACGATGGAGATGATCTCCACCGCCAAGATCCGCAGGGCCCTCGACCAGGCCAAGGAGGCCGAGCCGTACAAGGACGCCATCACCCGCATGCTGGCCAACGTGGCCAGCGCCGGGTTCGATGAGTCCCAGCCCCTGCTGCAGGCGCGCACCGAGGTGCATAACGTGCTCTTCATCCTGGTGGCGTCGGACCGTGGCATGGCGGGCGGCTTCAACATCGTGCCCCAGCGCATGGTGCAGCACGAGATCGCCGACCTCGAGGCCCAGGGCATCGGCTGGGAGCTGATCACCTGCGGCAAGAAGCCCACGGAGTACTTCTCCTATCGCGGGATCGAACCGGTGCTCTCGTTCGTGGGCACCTCGTCCGAGCCCACGATGGACGAGGCCGACCGCATAGCCTCGTACCTGATGGACCGCTACGCCGATGGCAGCATCGACCGCGTGGTAATCTACTACAGCCACGCGCGCAACCGCGTGGACCAGGAGCAGGTGGTGGAGCAGCTGCTGCCGCTCTCCTCGCAGGAGCTCACGCTGCCCAACAAGCCCCGCACCGACGAGGCGGTCACGACGGTCGAGCAGGAGCGACAGAGCGAGTATGAGTTCGAGCCATCCGCACGGGAGGTGCTGGGCTACCTCATGCCCGCCTACATCAGGACGGTCATCTACCACGCGCTGCTCGACTCGGCGGCGGCGGAGCACGGCGCACGGCGTCGCGCGATGCAGTCTGCCACCGACAACGCCAAGGAAGTCATAGCGTCACTCTCCCGCACGTACAACCGCGGTCGGCAGGACTCGATCACCACCGAGCTCAACGAGATCATCGGCGGTGCATCCGCATTGGAGGATAAGTAATGGCTACACAGTCAATGGACTCGGGCGCCAACATCGAGCAGATCGCCTTGAAGATGCTCAAGAAGAGCGCTGGCACGGGTACCATCATCCGTATCGTGGGCCCGGTGGTCGACGTGCGCTTCGATGACGAGGTGCCGGCCATCTACTCCGCGCTCAAGGTCGACGTCGACACGCCGGTCGGGCATGTGAACACCGTCCTCGAGGTGGAGTCCCAGCTGCCGGGCAACGTGGTGCGCACCGTCGCCATGTCCTCCACCGACGGCCTGCAGCGTGGCCTCAAGGTGACGGATACCGGCTCGCCCATGATGATGCCGGTCGGCCAGGCCACCCTCGGACGCGTGTGGAACGTGATGGGAGAGCCCGTGGACGGCAAGGGCATGCCCGAGAACGTCCAGTTCTATCCCATCCACCATCCGGCACCCTCCTTCTCCGACCTCACGACCCAGACCGAGATCTTCGAGACGGGCATCAAGGCCATCGACCTGCTGGAGCCCTACGTGCGCGGCGGCAAGACGGGCCTCTTCGGCGGCGCGGGCGTCGGCAAGACGGTCCTGATCCAGGAGCTCATCAACAACCTCGCGCAGGAGCACGGTGGCACGTCGGTCTTCACCGGCGTCGGCGAGCGCACGCGTGAGGGCACCGACCTGTACCTCGAGATGACCGAGTCCGGCGTCATCAACAAGACCTGCCTGGTATACGGCCAGATGAACGAGCCGCCAGGAGCGCGCCTGCGCGTCGGTCTGGCCGGACTCACCACGGCCGAGTACTTCCGTGACCAGGGCCAGGACGTGCTGCTGTTCATCGACAACATCTTCCGCTTCTCCCAGGCGGGCTCCGAGGTCTCGGCACTGCTGGGCCGCATGCCCTCCGCCGTCGGCTACCAGCCCACGCTGGCCACCGAGATGGGCGACCTGCAGGAGCGCATCACCTCCACCCGCGAGGGCTCCATCACGTCGGTCCAGGCCGTCTACGTGCCCGCCGACGACCTGACGGACCCCGCGCCGGCGACGACGTTCACGCACCTCGACGCCACGACGGTCCTCTCGCGCTCCATCACCGAGCTGGGCATCTATCCGGCGGTCGACCCGCTGGCCAGCTCGTCGGGCGCCCTCGACCCCGAGATCGTGGGCGAGGAGCACTACCGCGTCGCACAGAAGACCCAGGAGATCCTCCAGCAGTACTCCGACCTGCAGGACATCATCGCCATCCTTGGCATGGACGAGCTGTCCGAGGAGCAGCAGCTGGTGGTCTCGCGTGCCCGCAAGGTCCAGCAGTTCCTCTCCCAGTCCTTCCATGTGGCCGAGAAGTTCACCGGCAACCCGGGCGCCTATGTGCGCGTCGAGGACACCGTGCGCTCCTTTGCCGCCATCGTCGACGGCCTGTGCGACGACATCCCCGAACAGGCCTTCCGCTACGCAGGCACCATCGACGACGTGCGCGAGCGCGCCGCCAAGATGGCCGCCAGCGAGAAGAAGTAGGCATCCATGGCCCAGATTACCTGCCAGTTCGTACGTCCCGACCGCCTGCTGTACGAGGGGCCGATCGCCAGCATGGTGCTGGTGACGCCCACCGGCGAGCTGGGCGTGTGGCCTGGCCACGCGCCCGAGATCGTCGCGTTGGGCAACGGCATCGTGCGCATCCATCGCCTGCCCGAGGAGGGCGGGGACATGGTGAAGGTCATCATCTCGGGCGGCTATGCCGAGATTACGCCCACACAGGTGATCATCCTTGCCGACCACGCGCGGCGCAGTGACGACATCGAGCCCGACGTGGTGCGTGCGACCCGTGGTAAGGCCGTGGCTTCTCGCGACGAGCTGCCCGAGGGTGACGGGCGTCGTGCATACTATGACAACAAGATTGCATGGTGCGACCTGCTGCTGCAGAACGCACCGCAGGAGCACGACGCGTAGCACACTCGGAGGGCCACTTTGGACGTCATTCGCATCGAGGGAGGTCACCACGTCAGTGGCGTGGTGAAGGTAGAGGGAGCAAAGAACTCGGCGCTCAAGCTCATGGCAGCCACAATCCTGGCGCCAGGGGTCAACACGCTGACCAACGTCCCTAACATCGCCGACGTCCACGTGATGGGCAAGGTCCTCAAGCGCCTCGGCGCACAGATCGAGGTGGTCGACGAGCATACGCTCAGCATCGACACCTCCACGGTGACGAGCTGGGTGACGCCGTACCAGCTGGTGGCCCAGATGCGTGCCTCCACGGCCGTGCTCGGCCCGCTGCTGGGGCGCTTCGGCAAGGCCACCGTCGCCATGCCGGGCGGCTGCAACATCGGCGCCCGCAAGATCGACATGCACATCCTGGGCCTCCAGGCGCTGGGAGTCGAGTTCGACCTCGACCATGGCGACATCAACGCCACGGCCCCCCGTGGCCTGCGGGGCGACACCGTGACGCTCGACTTCGCCAGCGTCGGTGCCACCGAGAACCTCATGATGGCGTCGGTGCGCGCCAAGGGCGTGACGACGATCTACAACGCCGCGCGCGAGCCCGAGATCGTCGACCTGGCCAACCTCCTCAACGAGATGGGGGCCAAGATCGGCGGCGCGGGGTCTCCCGTCATCGAGATCGAGGGCGTCGACGAGCTGCATCCCGTCACCCACGAGGTCGTGGGCGACCGCATCGAGGCCGGCACCTTCATCGCGATGGCCGGCATCACCGGCGACCCCGTCGAGGTACGCGGGTTCGAGCCCATCCACCTGGGACTGGTCCTGCGCAAGTACGAGCAGATGGGCATCACCATCGAGCGCGAGCGCCGAGCCGTGCGCGTCTGGCGCGAGGGCCCGCTGTCGTCGGTCGACATCCAGACCCTGCCGTTCCCCGGCTTCCCCACCGACATGCAGGCCCAGACCATGTGCCTGCTAGCTCTGGGCAGCGGCTCGTGCATCGTCACCGAGAACGTCTTCGAGAACCGCTTCATGTTCGCCAGCGAGCTGCAGCGCATGGGTGCCGACATCCGCATCGAGGGCCATCACGCCATCGTCCACGGGGTCTCCGGATTCTCCGGTGCCGAGGTCAAGTCCCCCGACCTGCGCGGCGGTGCCGCGCTGGTGATGGCCGGGCTGGTTGCCGACGGCACGACGGTGGTCTCCGACATCTACCACATCGACCGTGGCTACGAGCGCTTCGTCGAGAAGCTGCAGGCCCTGGGCGCCCACGTCGAGCGCACGAGCGTCCCTGACGCAAACGTGCTGTAGGAACGGGACCTTTCGCCAGGTCGACCGGGCTGCTTCGGACGGACTCTCCCCAGCCAACCGTCTGCCAGCTGCGAGCTTGCACGAAATCGTTAGTTTGGGTACAAACTAACCATTCGAACCTGACGCATCGGAGGTATAGCTGTGGCACGCACCGAAACCCATGGACCCAACAGCCTCAGCATGGCCAGCGAGGACTACCTCGAGTCCATCTACCGCATCATGGTGGAGCAGGACGCATTCGACACCGGCATCCGCTCCGTTGACGTCGCCGAGCAGCTCGATGTCTCGAAGGCCAGCGTCAACAAGGCCATATCCACGCTCAAGGAGCATGGCATGGTCGAGCAGACCCGCTACGGTCGCGTCACCCTGACGCCGCAGGGATGCACGTATGCCAAGGACGTGTGGCACCGCCACCGCACGCTGCGCTCGTTCCTGATCAAGGAGCTGGGCGTCGACGACCAGACCGCCGACGACGAGGCCTGCCTGATGGAGCACGACCTCTCCGAGGACACGATGCGGCGCTGGTGCGAGTACCTGGAGCGCCAGGGCATCGAGGTCGACTGACCTCGCGACAAAAGACCGCCAGCCTTGCGGCACGGATCCGAAGCACCGGGTCCGTGCCGTCTTTCGTGTCTCGTCCGTCCCGCAGATTTGCCATCTGCGGGAAGGGGAGTCTGCTGACCGCTTTTGACGGGTATGCTTTTTGGGACTCTATACGATAACGAGGACGTCACACGACGGAGGTAGCCATGAAGGCGATCATTCCCGCGGCGGGTCTGGGCACCCGCTTCCTGCCTGCGACCAAGTGCTCCGCAAAGGAGCTCCTGCCGGTGCTTGACAAGCCGGTCATCCAATATGTGGTGGAGGAGGCACTCGAGCCCGACGGCGTCGACGGCGTCGTCATCGTCAACTCGCATGCCAAGCCGGAGATGGAGCGCTACTTCAGCGTGGACGAGGACTTCGAGGCCATGCTGCACGACAGCGGCAAGGATGCGTTGGCCGATGCGGTGCATGCGGCCTCCAGCCTGCCAGTCTCCTTCGTCTACCAGGACCAGCCGCTCGGCCTGGGCCACGCGGTCCATTGCGCGGCGGAGGAGGTGGGCGACGAGCCCTTCTTCATCCTGCTGGGCGACTACTTCGTACCCGACCGCCAGATGTGCGTCAACATGGAGCGCGTCTCGCGCGAGCACGGGGGCGCATCGGTCATCGCGGTCGCGCCGGTTCCCGCCGACCAGGTCAGTCGCTACGGCATCATCGGTGGCGAGTGCGTCGGTTCGCTGCCAGGTGTCGACGCCACCGGCGAGCAGGAGGGTGCCGTCTGGAAGGTGACCGGGCTGGTGGAGAAGCCTGCTCCCGAGGAGGCCCCGTCGCACCTGTTCATCGTCGGCCGCTACCTGCTGTCACCGGCTATCATGGACCTCCTGGCGACCCAGGGAGCCGGTGCCGGCGGCGAGATCCAGCTGACCGATGCCATGGAGCGCCTGCTGGAGACCGAGGAAATGTACGCGCTGGTCGTCGACCCCGCGGAGGGCTGCGACACGGGCACCCCCGCGGCCTGGGCGGCCACCAACGCCCGTCTCGCGCTGGCCAGCGACACCTACCGTGCCGCATTCCTCGAGGAGCTGGGCGACGCCGCGCGCGGCCTCGTCTAGTCATGCCATGAGGTCCCTGCGCTTCGGTGTCAATGGCTGGGTCGCCCGCGTGGGCGACGGCTTCGACGAGTCGAGCGTCGTTCGCATCGCGGCGGCGCTCGGCCAGGCGTGGGCGCATCGGGCGGTCGGCTCGACCGTGATGGTGGGCTATGACACGCGTCGGGACTCCCTGCGCCTCGCGCTGGTGGCGGGCCAGGTCATCGCGGCGCAGGGGCTTGACGTGGTCGTCAGCGACCGCGTATGCCCCACGCCCGCGCTCTCGTGGTCGATTGCGACCAACCCCCGCTGCGTGGGCGGCGTCATGCTCACGGCCTCCGAGGCGTCGTGCGAGTATGGGGGCCTGCTGGTGCGCCAGCACGACGGCGGTCCTCTCGACCCGGTCTTCGCGGATCGCGTGGAGCAGCTCATATCATCAGTGCCGACCGATGCACGCGCCTCGGTCGAGCGTGCGGACCTGGTCAGCTCCTATCTCGACAACATAGCCATCCTCGCGGACTCGACCCTCATCTCCGGGTCGGGCCTGCGTGTGGTGGTTGACGGCATGTATGGGGCGACCGCGGGCTATGCCGGCCGACTCTTCGAGCGCCTGGGCTGCGAGGTCATCAACATTCACGAGGCGCACGTTCCCGACTTCCGCGGACTGCATCCCGATGCGCGGGAGCCATGGGTCGACGAGTGCGAGCGGGCCGTCATGCGCCATCGTGCCGACCTGGGCATCGTGTTCGACGGCGACGGCGATCGCATGGGCATCATCGATGCACGGGGCCGCCTCGTGTCCCAGCACGACCTTGCCCCGCTCGTGCTGGAGCATGTCGTCGGCCAGCGGGGCATGCGCGGCCGCGTCGTCTCCACGGTCGCCAGCTCGGTGCGATTCGCCCGGCATGCCGAGAGGCTGGACCTGGAGCATACGATGGTCCCCGTCGGCTTCGACGCCATATATGGTGAGTTCTCTGATGGGGACGTCATCCTTGCGACCGAGGAATATGGTGGGATCTGCGTTCCGCCGCACCTCCCCGAGCGCGATGGGCTCGCAGCGGCGACCATGATCGTCGAGCTGATGGCGGGCACGGGCGAGAGCGTCCGTGACATGGTCGACGAGTGCGAGCGCCAGGTCGGCGCCTTCGAGTATGTAAGTAAAGATGTGAGGCTGGACTTCTCGTTGATGCAGCGGCTGCGCAACGTCCTTCCGGGCCTGAACCCGCCCGAGGTGTGCGGTCAGGTTCCGCTGGCCGTCACCCATCCCAGCGGGCTGCGCGTCGAGCTGCCGGATGGGTCTTGGGCGCTCGTGCGCCTGTCCAGGTCCCGTCAACTGGCCCGATGCTGCGCAGAAGTCCCAGCTCCAGGCTCCGTTCGACCGCTCCTGTCCTGGGCTGTGTCCCTTGCCAGATCGGGGGGTCGCGCATAGCCAAACCGGCTCGAGAGCCATAAATGTGTAGGGCTTGTGGAGCCGCCCGATTGTCGCCCACGGGGGGCCCGCGGGTGCGTATAGTTATTCCTCGCGCGACACCCCGCCGGGTGGCGCGGCGAA
>CACYWP010000025.1 GCA_902778135.1 uncultured Coriobacteriaceae bacterium | reverse complement strand
CGGGCTGCGGCTGGACGTTCCACTGCTACGACGAGGGCGGGGACTGGGTCCAGGTCGTGCGCTGCGAGGAGAGCTCGGCCCACGGCGAGGTCGGCCCCCAGGGCGTCCCCAGCCACTGGCAGGAGCTGGGCGGGAGCCGCTGGTTCTAGGGTCGGGGACGACGGGACTTCCGAACGGGGCGGGGTGCCTTCGGGCACCCCGTCGCCCATGTGGAGCGGATGTGAATCGAATATACAGAATAATGCATTGAATAACGATTATAAGCAATATACTGCAATTCTATATAAGATGGAATAGTGCAGCATTGCTGGCGTTTCTCTCGATACGGGCAGATTAACAGCAGGAATAAAACCAGACGGCCTTGTCATCTTTATCCAGTTTGACGGTCATTAGAAAGCGTGTATTGTATGCTCAAGAGAAGCCACTCCTACACCGGTCGTGGAGCAGGGGCGAACTCGGGACGGCTCTGGGGCAACGCGTGACCCCGCTTCGTCTCCGCCTGGCCTCTTCCTGGATACAAGCGCAGGCATGGGCGACCCTGTCGGGTCGTGCCCGGCCCTGTACGACGACCTGGTGGAGGGCGACATGGACAGCATCAGGATTCTCAACGCGGACGAGGTCCGCAGCCTCGTCACGATTCCCATGGCCATCGAGGCCGTGGAAGGCGCGTACACGCAGAAGCATGAGGGCAGCGGGTCGGTCTGGCCGTTGCTCTACCACGACTTCCTCGAGGGCGTGCGCGACATGGACCTGAAGAGCGGCAACCTTGACGGTGACGGCATCTGGGGCCTCAAGGCCATCAGCTGCTACTATGACAACCCCGACCAGGGGCTGCCCGTCTACCATGGCACCTCGCTGGTGTTCGACTATGCGACCGGTGCCCCCAAGGCCGTGCTCAACGCCATGCCCATCACGCGCTTCAGGACCGGCGCGGCGGGCGCCGTGGGTGCCAAGTGGCTCTCCCGTCGGGATGCGCGCGTGCTGGTCGTCTGCGGTGACGGCGGGCTGTGCCCCTACCTCGTCGCAGCAAACCTCATTGCGTTGCCGCAGATAGAGCGTGTGATCGTCACCAACCCCCTGCATGGGGCCACCGAGCCCGAGCGACTTGCGGCCATCGTGGACGAGCTCGCGGGCCTGCTGGCAGGCAGTGGCGTCGAGGCTCCCACAATCGAGACCAACGACCTCGAGCCTGCCGTGCGCCAGGCTGACGTCATCATGACGGCGACCCCTAGCTACGAGCCCTACCTGCGCGCCGAGTGGGTCCGTCCGGGCACGCACCTGTCCTGTGTCGGTGCCGACAAGGCTGGCAAGCAGGAGGTCGAGTCGGCGCTTATGGCTGGTGCGCGCGTGGTCGTGGATGACGTGCGCCAGGCGACCACGGTGGGGGAGTGCGAGATGGCCTACGCGCAGGGGCTGCTCTCCGATGAGCTTGACGAGATCGGTGCCGTCATCGCTGGCGATGTGGCGGGTCGCACCTCGGACGAGCAGATCACCGTGTTCGATTCCACCGGCCTGTCGCTTCAGGACCTGGCGACCATCGCGCGCGTCGTCGACCGTGCCGCGATGGAGGGGGCCGGCACGACGGTCGAGCTCTAGCACGAGCTCTTGCCGCGTCGCGGAGCCCCGTGGCTCGCAAGACAGATTCGACCAAGGAGAACCGTCCCATACGGACCAAGGATTCGACCAAGGAGAACCGTCCCAGACGGACCAAGGATTCGACCGTGGAGAACCGTCCCAGCCGGACGAACGCTGAAAGGGAAGACCTATGAACATTGAGAAGTTCGAGCTCGAATGGTGGCTCAATCCGCTGGATGCCGTCGCGACCCACAACATGGGCTCCAGCTGCTGCAAGCCCATGAACATGCAGGAACTCTTCGAGTTGACGGGTGTCTCGCAGGAGGAGACCTTCGACGAGCTGGCCCACATGAGCCTGCACTACGGCTACTTCGAGGGCATGCCGCGCCTGCGCGAGGCCTTCGCCTCCATGTTCGAGACCCCGGCCATCGCTGCCGAGAACGTCATGGTCGTGCATGGTGGCACGAGCGCCAATGCGCTGACCTGCTATGCCCTCTGCGAGAAGGGTGACAACGTCATTGTCGTCGTGCCGTCCTACCAGCAGTTCGTCTCCATCCCCGAGGCGCTGGGCTGCGAGGTGCGTCCGTACGTGTGCGGCCCCGAGGACGGCTTTGGAATCAACTTCCGCAAGCTCGCCCAGCTGGTCGACGGCCACACCAAGGCCATTTTCCTCACCAGCCCCTCCAACCCTACCGGCTATGCCCTTGACCGTGCGGAGCTCGAACAGCTTGCGGCCATCGCGCGCCCGGTCGGCGCCTACGTGGTCTGCGACGAGATCTACCGCGGTCTCGACGAAGGGTACATGGCCAGCATCGTAGACGTCTACGAGCGCGGCATCTCCACCGGCGGAACCTCGAAGGTCTTCTCGTGCGCGGGCCTGCGCACCGGATGGATCGCGACGCGCGACTTGGGCCTGACGCATGTCATCAAGAACCTGCGCTCGTTCAACACCATCTGCGAGAGTCCCATCACCGAGCTGCTGACGGCCATCGTGATCGAGCACAAGGAGGCGCTCCTCGCGCGCAACCACAAGATCTGCGAGGAGGGGCGTGCGGCGCTCGACGAGTGGTTGCGGGACCAGCCGCACTTCCACCTTGCCTGCTGGTCGCATGGCTCGACGAGCTTTCTCACGTACGACTGGGACATCCCGACCAAGGAGTTCTGCGAGGACCTCTTCGAGAAGACTGGTGCGCTGGTGTGCCACGGCATGTGCTTTGGCATGGAGCATGGCTTCCGCATCGGGTATGGCTATGGGGACGTCGAGTACTTCAAGGCAGGCCTCGCCAAGCTGGGCGAGTATGCAGCCAGCCTGCCTGATGACCTGCTTCGCTAGGTCACAGGACGAGATGCGTCACGCGTGACGCTCGGGGCGACGCGAGGAGGGCAGCCACTCCTCGCGTCGCCTTTTTCTACACGCGTGCCCAGAGCCAGCGGTTGTCCTCGATGCGTGCCCGTGCGCGTCCCTCGACGGCGAGGTAGGAGAGGTACGAGCGTACCGTGCTGCCCACCAGGGCGTGCTGCTCGAAGTTCATCTGCAGGTCGTAGTGCTCGAAGACTGCGGCAAGCAGGTCGTCGAAGCCGATGGGGTCGCCGCAGAGGTTGCAGATGTCGTCGGCGGCCTGGTGGGTGGTCTCGATGTTGATGCGAGCCAGGTCGGAGATGTCGCTCGTCGCGGCGGCGTGCGCGGGTACGAACATCCGGGCGTCCATGTGCGCGACCGCATCGAGCGTGTGCAGGTAGCCCGCCACGTCGTAGAGGAAGCTGAGGCGATACTTGCGCAGCGTGGCTTCGCTCGACAGGCAGTCGGCAAGAAAGACGACGTCATCGGGTGTGCGATAGCCCACCATGTGGAAGAAGTGCCCGGTAGGTCGATGGCCTGCCAGCCGTCGGGCAGGGCTTCGGGTGTCAGGGCTTGTGCGTCGCAGCCTTGGGCGACGAGGAACTTGTGGCGCAGCTCGCTGGGCGGGTAGCCACCGTAGAGCACCGTCGGCTCCAGCCATGGCCATCGGGTGAGGGCCTGCTCTGCTCCTGGGGCATAGACGGTACAGCCGGTGGCATGTTGCAGGTAGTGACAACCGCCGGTATGGTCGGCGTGGGAGTGCGTGGTGTAGATGGCGCGCAGGTGCCAGCCGTGCGTGTCGAGGTGGGTGCGCACCTTCCTGGCAGCGCTGCGGTCGCCGCCGGAGTCGACAAGCACGACCTCGCCAGGTGAGACTTCCACGATGCCAACCTTCGCGGGGCTCTCGACATAGTAGGTATGATCGGCAACCGGTACCAGCTCGTACATGGCAGTGTCCTCGATTCCGTCCGTCGGTGCACGGGGAGTCATTATAGGGCGTCTGTCCGTGAGCCGGTTTCGTCCATCTGGGACGGTTCTCCACGGTCGAAAATGCGACCGTCCCAGATGGTCGTCGATTGACGGACGGGTGCTTCACGCTGAGCTCATGCTTGGACGATGTGGCCAGCTCTCCCCGTGAACGGGGTTTTCGACCGGGGAGAACCGTCCCAGATGGTCGGGTCGTATCAGACGTTTCGACCGCGGAGAACCGTCCCAGATGGACGAATGACGACCCTCCTTTCACCGACTCCGTTGACGTTGGAGTGTACGGAATGATTGACACGACCGACAATGGTTCCAGAGAGTCACAGGGAACATGGGAACAAAGGAGGAGCGTATGGGACACTTTCCGAAGGACTTCCTGTGGGGCGGCGCCGTCGCGGCGCACCAGCTGGAGGGCGGCTGGGACCAAGGCGGCAAGGGCCCCTCGATCGCGGACGTGATGACGGCGGGCGGCAACGGCATTCCGCGTCGCATCACCGATGGCGTCATCGAGGGAGAGAACTACCCCAACCACGACGCAATCGACTTCTACAGCCACTACCGCGAGGACATCGCGCTCTTTGGCGAGATGGGCTTTAAGGCGTTCCGCACCTCCATCGCCTGGACGCGCATCTTCCCCAACGGTGACGACGCCGAGCCCAACGAGGAGGGCCTGGCCTTCTACGACGACATGTTCGACGCCTGCCACGAGTACGGCATCGAGCCGGTCATCACGCTGCAGCACTTCGAGATGCCCTATCACCTGGCCACCGAGTACAACGGCTTCGCCGACAAGCGCTGCATCGACTTCTTCGAGCGCTTCGCGCGCGTGTGCTTCGAGCGCTACAAGGGCAAGGTCAAGTATTGGATGACCTTCAACGAGATCAACAACCAGTCCGCCGCCCCCATCGCGCACCACATGCTGCAGGAGGGTGCGGTCCTCGACATCGGCGACTGCCCCGAGAAGCTCATGTACCAGGCCTCCGTCAACGAGCTCATCGCCAGCGCCAAGGCCGTGAAGGCCTGCCACGAGATCGACCCTGACGCCATGATCGGCTGCATGATCGCCTTCTGCCCGCTCTATGCGCACAGCTGCGACCCCAAGGACCAGATGGAGAAGACCTGGGCCGACCACAAGCGCTACTGGTATGCCGACGTTCACGCCAAGGGCCGCATCCCGCAGTTCATGTTCCGCTACTGGGAGCGCATGGGCTTCGACATCGACCTCTCCGACGAGGAGATCGAGGCGCTCAAGGACGGCATCGTCGACTACATCGGCTTCTCGTACTACATGAGCTTCGCCGTTGCCGCGCGCGACGATAACCCCGACTTCAACTTCTACGAGGCGGGCATCCCGGGCGTTGGCGACGCGGCCAACGACATGGTGCCCAACGAGTACCTCAAGCTGACCGACTGGGGTTGGCCGATCGACCCGATGGGTCTGCGCTACGCCCTCAACTGGTTCACCGAGCGCTACGACCAGCCGCTCATGATCGTGGAGAACGGCTTCGGCGCCTACGACAAGGTGGGCGAGGACGGTGTGGTGGACGACTCCTACCGCATCGACTACCTGCGCGAGCACATCAAGTGCATGATCGACGCGGTGGAGAAGGACGGCGTCGACCTGCTGGGCTACACGATGTGGGCGCCCATCGACATCGTCAGCGCCTCGTCCGGCGAGATGGACAAGCGCTACGGATTCATCTACGTCGACAAGAACAACGCTGGCGAGGGCACGCTGGCCCGCAGCCGCAAGAAGAGCTTCTGGTGGTACAAGCATGTGATCGAGACCAACGGGGAGGACCTGGGCTAGGGTTCTGACCTGCGAAAAGCATGGGTCTGATCGGGCCGCCGCGACAGGGATTCCCGTCGCGGCGGCCCTCTCTCGCACCAGGCGGGCGACTGCGCTTTGTTACGAGGCGAGGGTCAATGCGCCGGTACCGTGAGCTGTGCGTCGAATGCCATGCTATGATGCGCGGGTCCCATCGTGGCCAGGACAAGGAGCTACCATGACCATCATTCCCGAGGGTTACGAGTCGCAGCTGTCTCTCTACGACACCCAGCGCGCCATCGAGCGCATCAAGCACGTCTTCCTCGCCAAGCTCTGCGCGGCGCTGCACCTCGTGCGCGTGACCGCACCGCTGGTCGTCGATCCTGCCACGGGCATCAACGACAACCTCAACGGGGTCGAGCGGCCGGTGGGCTTTGACGTCCCCGCCGTCGGCTCCGACGCCGAGGTCGTCCAGTCGCTCGCCAAGTGGAAGCGCTTTGCGCTCAAGCGCTACGACTTCAACGTGGGCAAGGGCATCGTCTGCGACATGAACGCGATCCGTCGCGACGAGGAGCTGGACAACCTGCATTCGATCTATGTTGACCAGTGGGACTGGGAGAAGGTCATCACCGACGAGCAGCGTGTCCCGGAGTACCTGCACGAGGTGGTCAACCGCATCGTCACCGCCATATGCGGGACGCTGGACGAGCTGAAGTGGTACTACCCCCAGCTCGAGACGGAGCTGGTGCGCGACGTCACGTTCGTCAGCGCGCAGGAGCTGGAGGACCTCTATCCCACGCTCGACCCCAAGGAGCGCGAGCAGCGCTTTGTCTCCGTGCACCACACCACGTTCATCGAGGGGATTGGCGGGGCGCTGCGCTCCGGCAAGCCACATGACGGCCGTTCTCCCGACTACGATGATTGGGGCCTCAACGGCGACCTGCTCTTCTGGCATGAGCCGATGAACTGCGCGCTGGAGGCCTCCAGCATGGGCATCCGCGTGAGTCCCGCATCGCTCGACCGGCAGCTGACCATCGCAGGCTGCGACGACCGTCGCGAGCTGCCATTCCACAAGATGCTGCTGGCGGGGGAGCTGCCCTCGACCATCGGCGGCGGCATCGGCCAGAGCCGCCTGTGCATGCTGCTGCTGGGCAAGGCCCACGTGGGCGAGGTGCAGGCAAGCGTGTGGGATCCGCAGACCACCGAGGCGTGCAAGGCTGCGGGCATCCAGCTGCTGTAGGGCGTCAGGGCGGGCATGTGCCCGCCCGTCTCATACGCGAGCGGCCATCCGCTCCCTCACG
This sequence comes from uncultured Coriobacteriaceae bacterium, assembly GCA_902778135.1. GTDB lineage: Bacteria > Actinomycetota > Coriobacteriia > Coriobacteriales > Atopobiaceae > UBA1367. Next base: position 35,681 of record CACYWP010000025.1, on the reverse strand, counting down.
CACTGGACGAGCAGCTCGACGAAGGCCATCGCTATCGGGTGCTCGTCCACTGCGGCGACGCCAACCCGATGTGCGGAGGGGAGCGTGATGACGTGCCCCAGCTGGCCCGCGAGCTGGGGACGTGCACTCGAGGTGACCAGCCACGAGTGTCCCGACGACGCAAACCCCGCATCGAGCATGGCGCGATAGTTGCCCAGCGTGCCCGAGACCGAGAAGACGACCGTGCAGCTGCGCTCTCCCACGAGGTTGGCGAGGTGGGTCATCTGCACCGCGTCGCGTGCCGAGATGGCGAGGATCCCTAGGTCCTCAAGGTCCATGCGGAGCTTCTCCGCTGGAAGGGACGACCGGTGGATTCCCAGGCAGAAGACCGTAGAGGCTTGGGCGATGTGCGATGCGAGCAGCTCGAGGTCTGCGGCCTGGAGGTCTGCCAGCGCGCCGACCGCCTCTGCCATGCCGCGCGCCGCCTCGCGCAGGGGATTGTCCGCTCCGCCTGTCGTCGCCTGCGCCTGCAACTCGGAGGTCAGGGCATAGCGGAAGTCCTTGTACCCGCCAAAGCCCAGCGTGTGGCAGAAGCGCAGCACCGCCGACGTCGACGTCTCGGAGCTCTGCGCCAAGGTCGTGATGGTGTAGTGCTCGAGGAGCTTGGGGTTCTCGAGGATGACCCGGGCAACCTTCGCCTCGGAGTCTGCCAGCTGGCCGGATGCCGCCTGTATGCGGTCGAGGATGCTCATGGGTCCTCCGTGGTGTCGACGCTCTTTGATGGCCCCTCGGTTCGGGCGGACGCTTTTGCCCGAGGGGAGTCCGCGGGAGTGGCCGTCCACCCGTGCCGAGGGGTCAGCTCTCTCTGACAATATTGCCACAAATCCTTTGGCAATGCTTGACAATATTGACAATTCTTGTCATATTGAGGTTGGCAGTTTTGTCATCCAGACAAGGGGAATGGGAAAGGGGCAACGGCATGCAGCTGTCAAAGGACTTCCTGTGGGGTGGCGCGACGGCGGACTTCCAATGCGAGGGTGGTGCGTTCGAGGGCGGGCGTGGCCTCTCCACGCACGACTACGAGACCGACGGCAACCAGGAGAACCCGCGCGGCATCACCTACCGCCTGCCCGATGGCACCACCGGTCGTGCGCGCAGCAGCTTCTTCTTCGCCGACCCGCTGCCCGAGGGGGCCGAGCCCTGCTTCCTGGAGGGGGAGTACTACCCGTCGCTCAAGGCCATCGACCACTACCATCACTGGCGCGAGGACCTCGAGCTGCTGGCGGGCATGGGCATGAACGTCTACCGCTTCTCCATCTGCTGGAGCCGCATCTTCCCGACCGGCTTCGAGGAGGAGCCCAACGAGGAGGGCCTGCGCTTCTACGAGCAGATCATCGACACCTGCCTCGAGCTGGGCATGCAGCCGCTGGTGACCATCCACCACGACGAGCTGCCGGTCGTGCTGGCCGAGCGCCTGGATGGCTGGTCGAGCCGCGAGACCATCGAGCACTACGTGCGCTACTGCAAGACGCTGTTCGAGCGCTTTGGGGGCAAGGTCAAGTACTGGCTGACCTTCAACGAGATCAATGCCGTGCGCGGCTACGCGTCCTGCGGCACGCACCAGAGTGACAACAACACCCACTACAACGCCGTGCACAACATGTTCATGGGCAGCGCCCGCGCGGTCAGGATGGGCCACGAGATGATGCCGGGCTCGATGTTCGGCACCATGTACGCGTTCAGCGCCTTCTATCCCGCCACCTGCAGGCCCGAGGACGTCTTCGCCCAGATGCAGAAGCGCCGCCAGTCCTTCTACTACATCGACACCATGGCCCGTGGCCACTATCCCGCGTTCGCGCAGGAGATGTGGCGCGAGAAGGGTGTCGAGCTGCGCTGGGAGGATGGCGACGAGGAGACGCTGGCCGCCGGCCCGCTGGACTTCGTCAGCATCAGCTACTATCGCTCCAACACCATCGCCGCGGACTCCCCGCGTGCCAAGGAGGTCATGGGTGGCGAGGGCAACCCCTATCTCGAGAGCACCCCATGGGGATGGCCCATCGACCCGCTGGGCCTGCGCTACGTGCTCAACGAGCTGGCCGACCGCTACGAGAAGCCGGTCTTCGTGGTCGAGAACGGCATGGGTGCCATCGACGAGGCCGACGAGAACGGCTATGTCGAGGACGACTATCGCATCGCCTACCTGCGCGACCACTTCAAGTGCATGATGCAGGCCATCCTGGAGGACGGTGTCGACTGCTTCGGCTACACCATGTGGGGACCGTTGGACCTGGTGTCCCTCTCCACGGGCGAGATGGCCAAGCGCTACGGCTTCATCTACGTCGACATGGACGACAAGGGCAACGGCACGCTGCGTCGCGTGCCCAAGAAGAGCTACGGCTGGATGAAGCGGGTCATCGAGACCCGGGGCGCCTGCCTCTGGGAGGAGTAGGGACCGCACGACCGCGATAGACGGCTGCAAGGGGAACGGTTCGGGGGGACGGATGCCAGAGTGCCCGTCCCCCTGTCTGGCGTTGCTGGTTGGTGCGTCTGCGTCGGTGCGGCGACGGTGCGCCGCTACGAGAGCGCGCGGATGAGCGCCTCCTCGAACTTGGGCGTCCACCACAGCTCGTACCCTGCCTTGGTGGGATGCACGGGGTCGTGCATGTAGAGCGCGTAATCCTCGGGCGAGACGGCGCGCATTCCCTCGTCGTGGTACAAATCGATCACCGGCACGCCCATGAGGTCGCTCACCTGTGCGAGCAACCCCACCATCTGCGCGTACTCCGCGCTCTCGAAGTACGTTCCCGTGTAGAACAGCACCGGGCAGCCCCAGGTCTCGCGTGCGTATGCGACCTCGTCCTGAATGGCACCGGCGACCGTCGAGGTGTCGTAGTGGCCCCGATCGGCCACGGAGCCCATGGCCTTTCCCTGCCAGGCGTCGTTGGTGGACAGCTGGCAAACGAAGGCGTCCAGGTGCGTGCTGGCGGGGACGGTGCGCATGCGCTCCACGTACGAGCTGCCGTCATGCTCGTCGTCTGCCAGCGTCGTGCCGCTTACCGCCTCCTTGAGGGCAAGGACCCCGTCCCTGCGCGCGAGGTAGTCCGCGCAGGCCTGTCCCAGCGAGAACGCCCCGACCGTGACCGAGCTGCCCAGAAAGGCGACCGCCTTGCCCCGCAGTGGGCTCGTGCGGTCGGGCTGGACCAGGCTCACGTCGTAGCGAGGCGCGTTGCCGGGGTGCCCCACGGCCTCGTCGTTGGCCTTGCGCTGCTTCTCGTCATAGGTGACGCGCATCGTTGGTCCCTCCCTCAGGCTTTGGGCCGCTGTCCCGCCATGCGGGCATCCAGCCGACAATTGCGCACGTAGATAAGGTCGTTGACGACAAGGGCCACGAGGTTGAACAGGTAGACCCCCAACACCCAGTTGACGTTATGGCCCACGAACTTGGCGGCGATGCCCGCGACGTACCCGAAGGTGATGAGTGCGAGAAACGCCGGGGACGTACCCCGTGCCGTCCGTGCCTTCCAGGCATTCATCGCGTTGATGGGCCACGAGAGCCCGAAGCTCAGCAGCATGAGCGCCTCGAGAAAGGATGCCACCGCTACCTCCGCCATCGTCCGACTTCGCATGTTCCCAGACCTGCAGCCGGGGTCGAACCCTCATGATATCCCAGACTGTCGTGATGGCAGAGGGGCGGCCAACCTTGCGGCCGGCCGCCCCTTGGGAAGCGTCGACGGAAGGCCCGCCGTGTCCCTTTCGCCTATGCTGCCTTGCCGCGATAGCACCACTGTGTCAGGGCGGCCGACCCAATGAGGAATGCCAGGAACACGACGAGCGAGATCGTGTAGCCGCCCGTGAGGTCGTAGCCGAATCCCACGGCCGACGAGAACACCGCGTTGGAGAAGCTGCAGCCCAGGGCTGCCACCGGATAGACGATGCCAAAGCCGCGCTTGCCAAACACCTCGCGGCACATCATGGAAAGGCCTACCGTCGCCCGCGAGTAGCACAGACCGAACAGGAATGCCGCCGCCAGGAAGGCCACCGGTACGTGCACGAGCAGGAGCGCCACGATGGAGCCAGCCACCAGCACCGTGTAGGCCAAGATGGAGGCGCGGGCACCGATGTGGTCGGTGAGCCATCCCATCACGATCTTGCCGAGCGTGTTGGCCACCATGCAGGCGGATATCATGCCGGCGCCAACGGCTGCGGAGAGGCCCGCCTCCTCGGCGAAGTCGGGGAAGTGCTGGGGCATTGCGCTGACTGCCGCGGAGAGCACCGCATAGAGCACCACGCAGGCAAAGAGCAGTCGGTCGACCTTGATGGGTGGCTTGGGGCCCTTGGTGGTCGTCGGGCCTGCAGGCGCGTCGCCGCCCAGTGGGACGAGGCCCACGTCGCCGGGATCGGTGGAGGGCACGAACAGGATTGCCGGCAGGCAGAGCGCGACCGTCAGTGCCGCCACGAGCACCTCGCCGGCACGCCAGCCCATGGCGGACACCACCGGTTGGATGAGCGGGGTGAAGATGGCCCCCGCCAGGCCGCTGCAGCCCATGGCGAGGCTGGTGACCAGGCCCAGCTGTGCGACGAACCACTTGTTGAGCACGTAGGTGATCAGCACGAAGCCGATGATGCCACCCGCGAGGCCCCTGGCCGCAGACAGCAGGTACACCACGCCCATGCTGGGCGCCAGGGCGGTGGCGAAGGTCGAGCCGGCCATCACGGCGACGCCGGCGATCAGCAGCACGCGCAGCGGCACGAGCTTGGTCAGGCGCCTCGTGGCCAGACCGCCGAGGGCCACGCAGATGTTGGCGATGGTGAGCGTCATGCTCGCCGCGCCCTTCAGCACGCCGAACTCGTCCGCCATGGGTGAGAAGAACAGTCCCGCCACGTTGGTGATGAGTCCCACCGTCGCCGCCGAGAGGCCGCACATGGCTGCCACCACCAGCAGATACCTTCCTTGCACCTTCATTGCCGCATCCCCTCCCTGTCATGTGAGCTTGCGCCTCATCCTAGGGACGCGGCCGCATGCCGTCACGCCGTTTCCAGAATCGGGAAAACGCTTCCCGCATGTGGCAGAAGGCGCCTACTATGGGCACAACGACAAACCGAGAGGGGAGCAGGACATGGCAAAGGTTGCAGTCATCACGGCGCCGGGGTGCGAAGAGGGCGAGACCCTCACGATCGTCGACATGATGCGCAGGGCGGAGATTTCGGTCGACATGGTGGGCCTCGGTGCCCAGGAGATCGCCGGCACGCATCACATCACCGCTCGCTGCGACACGGTGTTCGACGGTTCGCTCGACGCATACGACATGGTGGTGCTGCCCGGCGGCTATGGCGGCTCCGACGCCATGCGCGACAGCGACGCGCTGCTGGACGCCCTGCGTGCGGCAGACGAGCGCGGTGCCTGGGTCTGCGCCATCTGCGCGGCCCCCGAGGCGCTTGGCCGTGCAGGCCTGCTCGAGGGCAGGCAGTTCACCTGCTATCCTGGCGTCAAGGACCAGATCGAGAACCCCGGCACCTGGGTCGACGCGCCGGTGGTGCGCGACGGGAACATCGTCACGGGCCAGGGTCCGGCGTTTGCCTACGCCTTCGCCTTTGCGCTGGTAGACCTGCTGGGTGGAGACTCGCAGACCGTCAAGAACCGCACAATCTACTACAACGTCTTTGACGTGGAGGGTGGCGTCCCGTCGTGGGAGACCGAGGCTGGCCGTTGGCCTGCGCCCGAGGGCGAGGCCGAGACGCCGCAGACCCTCTCTGCCGAGAAGGTGGCCGTCCTCATGCCCGACGGCTGCGAGGAGAGCGAGACCGTGCAGATCATGGACCTGCTCATGCGCGCGGGACTCACCTGCCACAGCTTCCACACCGGCGAGAGCCAGTGGGTACCCACCATGCAGGGCATGACCGTCCGCGCCGACTACGCGTTCTCTGCCGAGGCCGTCGCCGACTACGACGCCATCGTGGTGCCGGGGGGACGTACCGCCGCCGCCCCGCTCATCGCCAGCGACGAGGTCATGGGCACCCTGCGCTCCTTCAACGAGGCCGGCAAGCTGGTGGGTGGCCTGTGCTCGGGCACCACGGTGCTCGAGGCCGCGGGCGTGCTGGCCGGACGGCGTGCCACGGGATACACCGGCTATGGCGCCAAGCTGACGAGCGCGCGGTTCGTCGCGGACGAGGTGGCCGTGTGGGACGCCAACATCGTGACCTCGCAGGGTCCCTGCGCGCCCTATCCCTTTGCCTTCAAGGTGATGGAGGCCCTGGGCATCGATCCCGAGCCCATCAAGGCGCGCCTGCTCTACGCGCAGGCTGGCGGACGGTAGGCAGCAGGGGCCCGCAGGTGCGTCGCATCCACCTGCGGGCCCCGTCAACAGGGGCGTGGCGTCTGCCAGCCCCTGGGGGGAGGTGCCCATGGCCATCGCCAACCCGCTTGACTGTCGCTCCTGGTACGTGACACCCGAACTCCTGGCCTATCACGACCACGAATGGGGCTGTCCCGTCCACGACGACCGGAAGCTCTTCGAGATGCTCTGCCTCGAGGGGGCCAGCGTGGGGCTCTCCTGGCGCACCATCTGGCACAAGCGCGACGCGTACCTGCGCGTCTTCCGGGACTTCGACATCGATGCCTGTGCGATCATGACCGACGACCAGCTGGAGGCGGCCCTTGCCGATTCCGGCATCGTGCGGGCACGGGCGAAGGTGTGGGCGGTGCGCGGCAATGCGCGGGTCGCCCAGGCCATCCGACAGGAGTTCGGCAGCCTGGACGCCTACCTCTGGGGATTCGTGGATGGAAGGCAGGTGGTGGGCCACTGGGACAGCATGGACCAGGTTCCCACCCAGACCGAGCTCTCGCGTGCCGTCTCGACCGACCTCAGGCGCCGCGGCATGCGCTTCGTGGGGCCGGTCATCACCTATTCGTTCCTGCAGGCGGTGGGCATCGTCAACGACCACCTGCTCTCCTGCGACTGCCGCGTTCGGTGCATGGAGTGACCTGCCATCCCATCTCGCCCTCGCCACACACGGTTCCGCACCGCTCGCCAACCCCACCTCCCACGAACGCGTCGCGTGCGCTCCACCAGCGCCTACAATCCTGACAAGCGACGACGACACCCGCAGGGAGGAGCCATGCTCAAGGGATTCGCCAGGGCCAGCAAGCCTGACAAGGCAGAGATCAAGCAACGTACCGACGAGGAGCAGGCCAAGCTTGCCGCAAACCAGATGCGCATCAAGGAGGCCAAGGTCCCCGTCATGGTGATCTTCGAGGGCTGGGGGTCATCGGGCAAGGGCAGCGTGCTGGCACGCGTCATCAAGGACATGGACCCACGCTTCTTCCAGGTGTCCACCTTGGACGCCGAGCCGACCGAGGACGCGCGTCGCTACCCCTTCCTCTGGCGCTACATGGTGGAGATTCCCGAGGAGGGCCAGTTCAAGTTCTACGACACCTTCTGGATGGAGGAGGTCACCCACGAGCGCGTGAAGGGCAACCTCGACGCGGACACCTACGACCAGCGCATCGACTCCATCAACATGTGCGAGCGGCAGCTCGTGGACAATGGCTACCTGGTGATGAAGTTCTTCTTCCACATCGGGCAGAAGGAGCAGCGCCGCCGCCTCGACGCGCTTTCGGCCAACGAGAACACCAGCTGGCGTGTGGACGAGGGGGACTACTGGGAGAACGACTGCTACGACGAGTGCTTGGACGTCTACGACCGCTACCTGCGTGACACCAACCGCTCCAGTGCCCCGTGGTACATCATCGACGCGCGGGATCGCAACTGGGCCACATTGCAGGTGCTGGAGTTCCTCAATACGGGCATCGACGTGGCCATTCACAACCGCGGCATTGCCGCGCCGCTGCGTCAGAACGTCTTCCCGCTCAAGAAGGTCACCCCGCTGGCCAAGGTCGACCTCGACAAGACCATCACCGAGGACGAGTACCGCACGCAGCTCAAGGCGCTGCACGTGCGTCTGCGCGAGCTGCACAACACCGTCTACCGCAAGCGGATTCCCGTGGTCATCTGCTATGAGGGATGGGATGCGGCTGGCAAGGGTGGCAACATCAAGCGCATCACATCGGCTCTCGACCCACGCGGCTATGTGGTGCATCCCATCGCCAGCCCCGAGCCCCACGAGAAGGCGCGCCACTACCTGTGGCGCTTCTGGAACCGCCTGCCCAAGAGCGGACACATCGCCATCTTCGACCGCACCTGGTATGGGCGGGTGATGGTCGAGCGCCTGGAGGGATTCTGTGCGGAGAACGACTGGCAGCGCGCCTACAACGAGATGAACGAGTTCGAGAAGGAGCTCGTCGATGCAGGTGTGGTGGTCATCAAGTTCTGGGTGCAGATCGATTCCGACACGCAGCTCGAGCGTTTCAACGATCGCCAGAATACCCCTGAGAAGCAATGGAAGATCACCGAGGAGGACTGGCGCAACCGCGAGAAGTGGGACCTCTACGAGGCGGCCATCGACGAGATGCTGCGCAAGACCAGTACCTCGTTTGCTCCTTGGCACATCCTGGAGTCGGTGGACAAGCGCTACGCGCGCGTCAAGGCCCTGCGCATCGTGGTGGAGAAGCTCGAGGAGGCCTGCGGGGAATAGCGAAAGCGCAGACAACGGCTGCGCGATGCTCCGGAAGACAATGCGGAGACGAGCCGAGCCCTGTGAGGGGCGAGGTGGATGGACGAAGTTGCAGATATGCGCGGTTTTTCGTGGATCGAGCGAGTATCAGCCGACCGCCAACTGGGGTTTTCCTGTGTGACTACTCGGCAACACCCAAATAGACCACGCATATCCGCAACTTCGTCCAAGCGGTTGCCCCTTGCGACCGAAGTTAGTGCCTGAAGGGCCGTTGTGGGAGGGGTGGAGGGTCTGTTGCGCCGCGTTACAGCTCGCGCCCGTTGCTGGCGACCACATGCTGCATCCAGGCGAAGCTCTCCTTAGGAGTGCGCCGGCCGGTGCCGCGGCCGTAGTCGTCCTGGTCCACGTGGATGAAGCCGTAGCGCTTGCTCATCTCGCAGGAGCTGGCGCTGACGATGTCCATCGCGCCCCAGGCGAAGAACCCGCGCAGGTCCACGCCGTCGGCGATGGCCTCGCGCGCCGCCGCGATGTGGTCGCGGAAGAACCGCACGCGGTAGGGGTCGTGCACGACGCCGTCCCCGCCCGGCTCCTCGAGGTAGCCGCAGCCGTTCTCCACGACGTAGAGCGGCTTGTGGTAGCGGTCCTGGTACACGTTGAGCGTCCAGCGCAGCCCCGTCGGGTCGATGGCCCAGCCCCAGGGGTTGGCCTCGAGCAGCGGGTTCTGGAACGTGTCGCCGTTGCCCTGCTCGCCGGCGGCCACGCTCTGCGCCGAGCAGAGCTGCGTGAGGTAGTAGCTGAAGCACACGAAGTCGGCCGTGTGGGCGGCGAGCGCCTCGAGGTCCCCGTCCTCCGCGACCACCTTGACGCCGCGCTCCTCGAAGAAGCGCAGCGCGTAGCCGGGGTAGCCACCCAGCGCCAGCACGTCGGCGGGCAGCTGCTCCATCTGGTTGCGGCGGTAGCAGGCCAGCACGTCCTCCGGCGCGGTGGTGGCCGGGTAGGCGAGGTTCGCGTACTCCATCACACCAATCTGCAGCCGCGGGTGGTGCTCGTGGGCGTATGCCGTGGCTAGCGCGCAGGCCACCATCTCGTTGTGCAGCGCCTGGTAGCGGGCGCTGAGCGGGTCAGCCGTCTCGTCGGTGGGGACGCCCAGGTGGTTGAATCCCTCGTGCGCCACCATGTTGATCTGGTTCACCAGGATCCAGTGGGTCACGCGGTCGCCCAGGCGGTCGAAGAGCGCCTGGCACAGGCGCACGAAGCGGCCGATGGTGGCGCGGTCGTGCCAGCCGCCGTGCTCCATGGCCAGCGCGAGCGGCATCTCGTAGTGAGACACGGTGAGGAAGGGCTCCATGCCCTGCGCGAGCATCGCGTCCACGAGGCGGTCGTAGAAGGCCAGGCCCTCCTCGTTGGGCTCCTCCTCGTCGCCGCGCGGGAAGATGCGTGCCCAGTTGACGGAGGTGCGGATGGCGTTGAGGCCGAGGCCGTCCTTGCCCAGCAGCGCGAGGTCCTCCCCGTAGGTGTGGTAGAAGTCGATGCCCCAGCGCTTGGGGAAGACCCAGTCGCCCTCGTGGGAGAGCATCTCGCGCACCTGGTCGCGAGACAGGTCGCCCTGCATGCGGAGCTCGATGGGCACGTCCTTGCGCAGCGCGGAGATGTCGGTCACCGACATCCCCTTGCCGCCCTCATCCCAGGCGCCCTCCATCTGGTGCGCGGCGAAGGCGCCTCCCCAGAGGAAGCCCTCGGGGAAGCCGTGGCGTGCGGGCAGTAGCCGGTGCGACATGGGGTCTCCTCTCCTCGGGGTCGGCCTCATCGTAGGGGAGGGCGTGACGCCGGTGCGAGGAGGTTGCATCCATCGGAGAGGCGTTTCGGTTGATGCCAATCCAGGCGTCGTGTGCCCGAAACGGCGTTTCGCCTTGTCCCTGCGTGGCTTGCGGGCAACGCGCCATCTCGTATCGAACGGGCGGTGGCAGAGATGCCCTACGTCTCGCGCAGGATGGCCGAGTCTGACGTGCGCCCGGGCTCCGCATGGCTGCTGACCTCGTCCTTCATCTGCTGGAACTCGTCTAGGTGGCGGCTGAAGTAGCAGGCATAGAGCGTGTCGAGCGTGAGCTTGATGGAGAGCTCGGAGGTGAAGCCCGCCACCTTGGAGTACAGGCGCTCGCGTGTGGTGAGGGTGAGCGCCACGTCAGCCAGCTCGCGCAGGGGATTGGTGCCCATGGAGGTCACGGCGATGATCGGCACGCCGCGGCGGTGGAACATCCGTGCAAGGTCGAGCGTGTCGGGTGTGGTACCGGAGTACGACACGACGAGCGCGCAGTCTTCCGGCGTGGCCAGCTGCTCCGCGAAGAGCTGCTCGCCGGGTAGGGTCACGGCCACGACCGGCTTGCCGATGCGCCGCATCTTGAGCTGGAAGTCCTGGCCATACAGCAGGGGGAAGCTCACCGCGGCAAGGTGTATGGCCCGCGCACGCTCCATCAGCTCGACGGCACGGGCGAGGGTGGCCTCGTCCATGAGGGAGAGCGTGTCCGTCGCGGTCTCGCGCGCGAGGGCGGAGACCTTCGCGGCCACGGTCATCATGCTGTCACCCTCGCTGAGCGGCTGGTTTGCGTCTACCCCGCGGAAGTTCTGGTTGAGGTAGACGGTCTCGCGGGTCAGCTCGCGACGCAGGTCCTCGAAGCCGTCGTAGCCCATGCGCTGCGCAAAGCGCACCACGGCGGCGGGGGAGGTGAAGGTCGCACGGGCTATCTGCTTGGTGGTGAGGCGATGGGCCTCGTTGCGATGCTCCAGAAGCCAGCCGGCGATGGCGCGGTGCCCATCCGAGAGGCCTTGGGTGTGGTTGAGTGCCTCGAGCAGCAGCATGGCGCACCTCCAGGGACGCATGGGGCGGTTGACTCCATGCTAGAGGGCTCGCGCGGTGCATCAAGGCGCAATCGGCGAGAAGGGGCGGGGTGGGCGGTGGCGACGGCCTGCCGACTGGTTCCGGGGGACGACGAGTGGCAACCGATGCCCGTCGCTTATGGCAGCCATGAGGGACGGCAATTGGTGTCCCCCCTTTGCTGCCAGTTATAATCATGGCAGGTAAACCTATGTGAAGGTGGTGTGGGATGGGGATTCGCGTCTCGGGGATGGCGGCACGGGTCTTGCTGACCGGCAAGGGGATTGCCCATCTCGAGGGGTCCCATTTCCCGTATGCCATCGGTGGGCTGCAGGAGCGTCTTTCCAGGGGCCTCTCATGATGTCAGGCGGTACGGCCCCAAAGGGCCGACAGGGACGCAACGCTGCCCCGCGTTGGCTGCGTCCGGCGGTAGACGCGGCGATGACGCTGGTTTACCTGTTGCAGATGACGCCAGGCAAGCTGGGCAACGTGACCCACGAGCTGGCGGGCATTGGCTTTGTGGTGCTGTTTGCGCTGCACCATGTGCTCAACCGTGGTTGGCTGCGCCGGCTGGGCGGGCGGGGATCCCTGCGCTCGCGCGCGGTGCTGGCGGGCGATGTCCTGCTGCTCGCCTGTGTCGTGGGTGTGGCCGTGACGGGCGTCCTCATGTCGCGGTCGGCATTGCCGGCACTGGCCCTGCCGGCCGTCTCGCATGTGGTGCGACCGTTGCACGGGACGCTGGCGTACCTGGGCCTCATGACCTGCGCCTTGCATGTGGGGCTGCACCTGCGCATGATGCGGGCCTACGCGGGCGGGCGGGGTGCGCGACGAGGCGCACCTGCGTGGAGGGCCCCTATGCAGCTGGCGCTCTCGATGGCGCTGGGCGCGATGGCCTTCGTGCGGCTGGGCGTCGCGGGCAAGCTGTTTGGCCAGCCAAGCTTCCCCGATGGGATGACGCCTCTCGCCTTGCAGCTGGCATGGCATCTGGCGCTGGCGGCGCCGTTCGTGATGGTGGGATCGATGTTCGACGAAGGGGGACGGAGACGATGAAGAGCATGGAGATGACGCGCAGGGCCTTTGTGGCGGCAGGCGCTCTTGCGCTTGCCGGATGCGGTCAGAGGAACGAGTTCGTCAACGAGGATGTGGTTGCGCCTGACAGCATGCCCGACGACGTGGACGATGGCACTGCCGAGGGTGGCACCGAGACTGCCGAGACGCTCGATCCGGCCCCTGCGACCAGCGGCACCCTCGTGGCCTACTACTCGCGTGCCGACGAGAACTATGCGGATGGGGGACGGGAGTGGCTGGAGGTCGGCCACACCAAGGTCATGGCTGGCTATATAGCCGAGGCGCTGGGAGCCGACACCTACGAGATCGTTCCCACGCAAGCCTACCCCGAGGGCTATGACGACTGCTGCGATGTCGCCCTGCAGGAGCAGCATGACGACGCGCGACCCGCCATCGCGAACGCGCTGCCCGACATCTCGGGCTATGACCTGGTGTTCATCGGGTGCCCCATCTGGTGGGGCGAGGAGCCGATGATCGTGCGGACCTTCATCGAGGGGGTCGACCTGGCGGGCAAGACGGTCGTTCCCTTCACCACGCATGGCGGGTCAGGCCTGGGCTCGGTGCCGTCCAACCTCCAGACGGCGCTACCGGATGCGCAGGTACTGGACGGGTATGCGGTTGCCGGCACGTCGGTCGATGGCGCGCGCGACGAGGTCGTGAGCTGGGCAAAGGGGTTGGTACAAGCCTGACCCCGGTGCAGTGGGGGACGGCCTCCCCATTGTGCTTCTCCGGTCGGTCAGGTGATCGAGGCGTGGACCCGCCCGAGCAGGTCGGCCAGCATCACCGCCTCCTCTGGCGTGAGCCCTGCAACCAGCTGTCGCTCGCGTGCGAGCATCTCCTCGTAGCCCTGCTCGCAAAGGCGCGTTCCTGACGCGGTGATGTGTACGACCTTGGCACGGGCATCCTCCCTGCTGCCCAGGCTCTCCACAAGCCCCTTGTCCTCCAGACGCGAGACGAGCCCCCAGACCGTCGACTGTGCCACGCCCAGAATCCGCTCGAGCTGCTTTGATGCCAGCTCGCCGCCTTCTGCGTGGTGCAGCTCGACGAGCACGCGCATCTGCGACAGCGTGATGCCACGCGGTCGCATCTCGTTGTTGACCTGTCGCTGCAGCGCGTCGTTGATCTGCTTTATAAGCCATCCGATATGCCGCTGGCCCGGTTCCATGCGCGGTCCCCTCCCTGTGGGATGCAGAATCTCTGGTGTTGGCATCCCCGAGAGGGATGTCTCTCTTGTCGAGCATATCATAGCGTGCTATTAATAGGATGCTATTAAAGTGCGAAGGAGGGCGCATGAACATCATCGGCAAGCTGATGGGGCAGCTCAAGCAGTACAAGACCGCTGCGCTGCTCGCCCCGGTCTTCACCCTTGCGGCCGTCGGCCTCGAGGTGCTCATCCCCTATGTCATGGCCCTGCTCATCGACCAGGGCATTGCGGTGGGCGACATGGGGCAGGTGTTCAAGTGGGGCATCATCATGTTGCTGTGTGCGGTGCTTGCCCTGATGGTGGGCGCCAGCTCAGGCATCTTCGGGTCCGAGGCGTCGACGGGCCTCGCCTCCAACCTGCGCGATGCGCTGTTCGAGAAGGTGCAGACCTACTCCTTCTCGAACATCGACAAGTTCAGTACCGCGGGCCTGGTCACCCGCATGACCACCGACGTCACCAACGTGCAGAACGCCTTCCAGATGGCGCTCATCATCGCCACGCGCGCTCCCATCACGCTGATTGCGTCGATCGTGATGTGCATCATCATCTCGCCCAGCCTCTCGGTCATCTTCTTCGTGGCGATGGTGCTGCTGGGTACGGCGCTCGTCACCATCATGCTGAAGACCATGCCCATGTTCGGCAACGTCTTCCGTCGCTACGACGACCTCAACTCCTCGGTGCAGGAGAACGTCACGGCCATCCGCGTGGTCAAGGCGTTCGTGCGCGAGGACTTCGAGAGCTCCAAGTTCGAGCGGGCGGCCAACGAGCTGCACGACCTGTTCGTATCCGCGGAGAGCCTGCTGGCCTGGAACAACCCCGTGATGATGTGCTCCATGTACGGTTGCATCATCTCGCTGTCCTGGCTGGGCACCCACTCCATCCTGGCGGGCGAGATCACGACCGGCGAGCTGACCAGCCTGCTTGGCTACGTGATGAACATCCTGATGAGCCTGATGATGCTGACGATGATCTTCGTCATGGTCACGATGAGCGCCGCCAGCGGGCAGCGCATCGTCGAGGTGCTCGACGAGCAGCCCGACATCGTCAGCCCAAAGAACGCCATCACCGAGGTCGTCGACGGCTCGATCGACTTCGACCACGTGACCTTCTCGTATCGCGCGGCCGGCACCGGCGAGGCTACGCTCGACGACATCGACTTCGCGATTCGCTCCGGCGAGACCATCGGCATCCTGGGCAGCACCGGCTCGGGCAAGTCGACCCTGGTCAGCCTGATCAGCCGCCTGTACGACGTGGACGGCGGCATGGTGCGCGTGGGCGGGCAGGACGTGCGCGCCTACGACACCGAGGCCCTCCGCGACGCGGTCGCGGTCGTGCTGCAGCAGAACACGCTGTTCAGCGGCACCATCCTAGACAACCTGCGCTGGGGCAACGAGCACGCCACCCTCGACGAGTGCAAGGCCGCCTGCGAGGCCGCCTGTGCCGACGAGTTCATCGAGCGCTTCCCCGACGGGTACGCCACGATGATCGACCAGGGCGGCACCAACGTCTCTGGTGGCCAGCGCCAGCGCCTGTGCATCGCCCGCGCCTTGCTGAAGCGCCCGCGCGTGCTGATTCTCGACGACTCGACCAGCGCCGTCGACACGGCGACCGACGCCTCCATCCAGCGCGCCTTTGCCGAGCGAATCCCCGACACCACCAAGCTCATCATCAGCCAGCGCGTCAGCAGCTTTGGTGCCTGCGACCGCATCCTGGTACTGGACGCGGGCCGCGTGTCCGGATTTGCCCCCGAGGCGGAGCTGCTCGAGACCAACCAGATCTACCGCGACGTCTACGAGGCCCAGAACAAGTCCGGCAGCGATGCGGACTTCGATGCCCCGGATGGGGGAGCCTCGGCCTTCGACCCGATGTCCCAACGAAACGACCCGGCCTTCGCCGACGAGCTTCGTGCGTCGGCCCGCGCAGAGAGGTAGGTGGAGAACATGGCCAACAGCAACCGCGGCGCGCGTGGTCCGCGCACCATGTCCTTCAAGGTCGACCGTGAGGCCCTCGGTCCCGTGATGGAGATCTTCAGGCTGGTGTGGCGCAACTACAAGCTGCACTTCTGCCTCGTGATCGTCTGCATCCTGGTGAGCGCCTTCGCCACCCTCCGCTCGACGCTCTTCACCCAGTCGCTCATCGACGACTACATCACCCCCATGATGGAGACCGGTTCCACCGACTACGGCCCCTTGGCTGGTGCCATCGGCAGGCTGCTCGTCGTGGCGGCGCTGGGCGTGGCGGCAGGGTACCTCAACAACCGCACGATGGTCACCGTCTCGCAAGGCACCCTGCGCGACCTGCGCGTGGACGTCTTCCGGCACATGGAGAGCCTGCCCATCAGCTACTTCGACACCCATAGCCACGGCGACATCATGTCCATCTACACCAACGACATCGACACGCTGCGCCAGCTGATCAGCCAGACCATCCCCCAGTTCGTCAACTCTGCCGTCACCATCGTCATGACACTGGTGTCGATGATCGTGTTGTCGGTCCCGCTGACGGTGATGACGCTGGCCATGGTGGCACTGATGCTGATGGCTGCGGGTAGGATCGGCGGCGCGGCGGGAAAGCACTTCGCCGACCAGCAGCGTCGTCTGGGCGAGGTCAACGGCTTCATCGAGGAGACCATCCAGGGCGAGAAGGTCGTCAAGGTCTTCTGCCACGAACAGCGTTCCATCGAGGACTTCCACGAGCGCAACCATGCCCTGCGCGACTCGGCGATGCAGGCCAACCGCCTGTCGAACATCCTCATGCCCGTGGTGATGAGCCTGGGCAACGTCAGCTATGTGCTGTGCGCCATCATCGGATCGCTGATCGCGGTGGGCACGGGATCCATCAGCCTGGGCACACTGGTTTCGTTCCTCACGCTGAACAAGAGCTTCACCCAGCCCATCACCCAGATATCCCAGCAGCTCTCCGCCATCACCCAGGCGAGTGCCGGTGCGGGCCGCGTGCTGCAGATCCTCTCCGAGGCCTCCGAGGTCGACAATGGCTATGTCGAGCTGGTCAACGTGAGCAAGGACGAGTCCGGGCGCCTGGTGGAGTCCGAGACGCGCACCGGCCACTGGGCGTGGAAGCATCCGCACCAGGCGACGGGCGAGACCACGTACATGCCGCTGATGGGCGAGCTGGTGATGGACGGGGTCGACTTTGGCTACACGTCCGCCAAGCAGATCCTGCACGACGTTCGCCTGTATGCCCTGCCGGGACAGAAGATCGCCTTCGTCGGTGCGACGGGCGCCGGCAAGACGACCATCACCAACCTCATCAACCGCTTCTACGACATCGACGATGGCAAGATCCGCTACGACGGCATCAACGTGACCAAGATAAAGAAGCCGGCCCTGCGTCGGTCGCTGGGCATGGTGCTGCAGGACCCGCACCTGTTCACCGGCACCGTCATGGAGAACATCCGCTACGGACGCCTTGATGCCACCGACGAGGAGTGCAGGCAGGCTGCCAAGCTCGTGAGCGCCGACGACTTCATCCGGCGCCTGCCCGACGGATATGACACGATGATCACCGGTGATGGCGGCAGCCTCTCGGCGGGGCAGCGCCAGCTGCTGACCATCGCCCGTGCCGCGGTTGCCGACCCGCCCGCGCTGATCCTCGACGAGGCGACCTCGAGCATCGACACGCGCACGGAGCAGCTGGTGCAGGCAGGCATGGATGCCCTGATGGCCGACCGCACGACCTTCGTCATCGCGCATCGCCTGTCCACCGTGCGCGATGCCGACTGCATCATCGTCCTGGAGCAGGGGAGGATAATCGAGCGTGGCACGCACGACGAGCTGATAGCCGCGAGGGGGAAGTACTATCAGCTGTACACCGGAAACCAGATCGGGACGGAGTAGCGGTCTGAGGAGATGGTCGCATGCCTGTGGGAAGGCGTGACCCAATTGCAGCCGACTGAACGGAGCGGAACGATGCCAGAGAGCCAGAACCCGGGAAAGCCGCAGGTCAAGGATTTGACGCAGACACCATTCGTGCGTCTGTACGACTTGGTGTACCCCGATGGGTACCACTACCTCGAGGCATCGAGGCGCACGGGCGAGGACCTGCTGGCCTCCCTGGAGCCCGAGCAGCTCGACCAGGTGCTGCCCGATGCGGTCAGCGCCTGCCTGGTGGTGGTGACGCCGGATGACGAGCCACGCATGGTGCTGTCCTACGAGTATCGCTATCCGACGGGCCAGTACGTGCTGGGCATCCCCTCGGGACTGGTCGATGCGCGTGACCAGGACGAGGGAGACCCCTGCGTCGCGGCGATGGTGCGCGAGATTGCCGAGGAGACGGGCATACGACTGACCGAGGGCGACACCGTGTCCGTCGTCAACCCGCTGCTGTTCAACTCGCCGGGCATGACCGACGAGAGCACGGCGCTGCTGTGCGCGGTGGCCAATCTGGACGACCTGTCGTCGCTCTCGCATGCCGGCGCGGAGGGCAGCGAGCGCTTCGATGGGTTCGAGCTGGTGACCAAAGCGCAGGCACGGCGCATCCTCGCCCAGGGGCGCGATCCCCACGGACACTACTATCCCCTCGTCGCATGGGCGGCGATGACCTACTTCGCCTGCGACCTATGGCAGGGTGGGTTCTGAGCGTGGACGAGGGCCCGTGCCAGTCGGGGGCATGGGGCCCTGCACCAGGCGGGGGACGACGGCGGCGCATCAGTCGGGCATGGCAACGGTCTTGGCCTCGACGAACCAGCGAGGCCCCTCGTACCACAGGTAGGTCGTCTGTCCGTTGATGCGGACGGTGAAGCGGATGCCCGTGCCCCCCGTCTTCAACGAGTGGGCCTGACGGGCCTCGAGGACCTTGTCTATCTCATAGCGAACCCCGGTGCCCCAGATGATGGTGAGGGGTCGCACGGTTCCCTCCTCCGAATGGTCGGCGATGACCTCAACGTACTTCTTCTTGCGGTCGTTTGCCTCTGCCCGCGGTCTGTACAAACCCATGCGCCTCGCCTCCAGACATAGAACCTGTGTTCGATAGTATCGCATGGACGCCGGACAGAAAAGGACGAGGGTTGCCGCCCACGGGGCCTGCCGCTGGACGCCGTCGTTTGCCCCGAATCGCGGTGCGCCTCTCCCATGACGACCGTATGCCGAGACCTGGCAGCGAGCATCATCCTATGACGTATTGTTGAGGTGACGTGAGTGGGGGTGTCGCCAGGCAGGAAGGGGAGGAGCATGCGTTACATCGAGTATGGCGTCAACGGCACCAAGGTTTCCGAGGTCGTCCTGGGCATGATGCGCATCGGGGGAAAGACGGGCGAGCAGGTGGCAGACCTCATCGAGTGCGGTTTGGACTGCGGCATCAATGCCGTCGACACCGCACCGATCTATGGCCCGTCCGAGGGCATCATCGGCTCGGCGTTCGCCGCGCGACCGGGGCTGCGCGACCGCGTCTGGTTGCAGACCAAGCTGGGCATTCGCCCCCATCCGCGCGTGAAGGCCAACTACTTCGACTTCTCCTACGAGCACATCATGGAGTCAGTGGACAACAGCCTGCGCGCCTTGCAGACCGACCACGTCGACTCGCTGCTGCTGCACCGTCCCGACGCGCTGATGGAGCCCGACGAGATCGCGCGCGCCTTCGAGGAGCTGCATGACGCCGGCAAGGTCATCGACTTCGGCGTGTCCAACCAGAACCCTGCGATGATGCGACGCCTGGCCCGTGTGCTGCCGTTCCCGCTGGCAGCCAACCAGGTCCAGATGTCGGCCGCCTTCACCCCGATGTTTGACGCGTTCTTCAACGCGAACATGGAGAACGATGCCGCCGTCATGCGCGACGGGGGGATCCTCGAGTACTGTGACGACCATGACATGGCCATCCAGGCATGGAGCGTGCTGCAGCACGGCTACTTCGGCGGGGTCTTCCTGGACGACCCGGACTATGCCGGACTCAACGAGGCGCTCGACCGCATCGCCGCCGACCATGGTACCACCAAGACGGCCGTCGCCATCAACTGGGTGCTGCGCTATCCGGCCAAGATGCAGGCGCTGGTCGGCACGACCAGGCCGGAGCGCATACGCGAGAGCGCTGCCGCCTGCGACTGGGTCATGTCGCGCGAGGAGTGGTACGAGGTCTACCTTGGCGCTGGCCATCAGCTGCCATAGCGTGACGAGGGTCGCCTTCCCTGGGTGCTGACGCGCGGACCATTGGTGACGGTCGCCAATGGTCCGCGCCTTCGTCCCTGTCGGCGCATGATAGACTCCTTCGGTGTCCTTTCGCGCCGACCGGAGGCTCCGCCCATGACCGAACCCTCCCTGCCCCCACGTCTCATCGACCGGCCCGGCTTCAACAAGCTCTGCATCCTGCTTGTCGCGATGATATGGGGCTACTCCTTCACCGTCATGAAGGGGCTCGTCACCGAGATGCCCGTGTTCTACCTGCTGGCCTTGCGCAATGCGATTGCGACGGCGGCCATGCTGGCATGGGTGCGCGGTCGCTTCCTGCGCGAGATGGACCGTGGCACCGTGGCGCTGGGCATCGCACTGGGCGTGACGTGCTACGGCGCCTATGCTCCCCAGACCATCGGCCTGTCCATGACGACGCCGGGAAAGAACGCCTTCCTCACCGGCTGCTACTGCGTGATGGTGCCCTTCCTCGCATGGGCGTTCGGCCAGGGCAGGCCCGGCCTGCGTCATGTGGTTGCGGCTGTCACCTGCGTCTGCGGCATCGGGCTGGTGGCGGTGGACGGCGGTCTTCCGCTGAAGCTGGGCGATGCGCTGTCGCTGCTGTGCGGGGTGTCCTACGCCCTCCAGTTCGTCATCCTGGACAAGTGGGGCAGGGACAGGGACGCATTGGTGGCAACCACCTGGCAATTCCTCGTCATGGCCCTGATGTCGGCGGCCACTTCCGTCGTCGTCGATGCGGGATATGCGCCTCCTCCGCTGGCAGTGGGCGATGTGGCGACGCTGCTCTTCCTGGGACTGGCATGCTCGTGCCTGTGCTTCGGGCTGCTCAACCGCGCCATGACGATCGTGGACCCTGCGGAGGGGTCGATCCTCTCCGCGCTGGAGGCGCCGTTTGGCGTCCTGTCCAGCGTGTTGGTCTTTCACGAGCGGGTGACGGTGCGGCTGCTGGTGGGGTTTGCCCTCATCTTCGTTGCCATCGTGACGAGCGAGGCGGGCGGAGAGCTGCTGGCCCGCTGGCGCGCATCTCGCACCCGCAACGCCGTGTGACCGGCCGCGGGGCACGCCTGCCTGCCGTCGCGTGACGGGCAACCAGAGTGCATTTGTCGTCTGTCGCAAGATGCCAAACCCGCAGTGACGATTGCCGACCCATGCCCAACCTGTCTCTTCGCAGCGGTACAATCGTTTCCATCCATAGGGCGAGAACGAGGAGGGAACCATGGCCATTCATGCTGCAAACCCAGCGTCCGGCGGTGACGTCTACATCCCGATGGACCAGCGCGACGGCGAGCAGTCCGTCGTCTGGTTCACGCGCGACATCTCTCCCGAGGGCCTGCGCAAGGCAGTCGCCAAGGTGTCCGGTGCCCTGAAGGGCAAGGTCGCCATCAAGCTGCACACCGGCGAGCAGCACGGTCCCAACATCATCCCGTCGGCCTGGGTGAAGGAGCTCATCGACAACGACCTGCCCGACGCGACGATCATCGAGACCAACACCTACTATGAGGGCGACCGTGACACCACGGCCAAGCACCTCGAGACCCTGAAGGTCAACGGATGGACCTTCTGCCCGGTGGATATCACCGATGACGAGGGCTACGTCGAGCTGCCGGTCGAGGGCGGCAAGTGGTTCGACACGATGGCCGTCGGCTCTCACCTGCCCGACTATGACAGCATGCTGACGCTGACCCACTTCAAGGGCCATATGATGGGCGGCTTTGGCGGATCCAACAAGAACATCGGCATCGGTTGCGCCTCGGGCAAGGAGGGCAAGAAGTGGATCCATGCCCAGACCTCCGACAATGGGGCCAGCTGGGGTAGCCAGTGGTCGGTTGCCCAGGAGGAGCTGATGGAGAAGATCAGCGAGTCGACCAAGGCCACCATCGACCACTTTGGCGATCAGGTCGTCTATGTCAACGTGATGCGCAACATGTCGGTCAGCTGCGACTGCGAGGGCACCGCTGCCGCTCCGGTCGTGACCCCCAACGTGGGCATCCTGGCCTCCACCGACATCTGCGCCATCGACTCTGCCTGCGTCGACCTGGTGTGGGCGATGACCGATGCGGGACTGGTGCACAACCACGACCTGGTCGAGCGCATCACCTCCCGACATGGCCTGCGCCAGCTCTCCTACATGCACGAGCTGGGCATGGGCAACTGGCGCTACCAGCTTCTGGACATGGACAACGGCGAGGTCGAGCTTGCCGTTGCCGACGCCGTGCAGCACGTCGTGCCCTTCGAGGGGTAGGCGACGGGGGCGCGTGTGCCACGTGTCGAAGTAGGTTTGTCTTCCAGCGGAAGGTATCGGGGTTTTCCGAGTGCGTCAATATCCGTGACGCTTGAGCCAATCCGACTGACGTCTCCCTGCGTCCGTCGGATTGGCTCCATTCATTTCGGGCACCTGCGTGTCCCAGGCGCAGGCAAGGGAAGCTTGCGGTGCCAGAGTGTGGCCAATTGTCGGCTTACGCTAAAGATATATTTTAGAAAGTAATGAAAACGCCGAATTAGGATAACGTTTCGAAAGAACGAATCATCTCCTGTTAGGCGCTCCCTCATGCTGAAAAGGCTGTCTCTGGCACAGAAGCTGTTGCTGTCGTATGCGATGCTCTTGGGGAGCGTTCTGGTGTTCGCCCTCGCCTTTCTCCTGCCCGACCAGCTGAACGAGCTGCAACGCAATCTGGAGCGACAGCTGAGCGATGCGGCCCTTGTCATGTCGACCAATCCCGGTGTGATCAAGGCCTGCAGGGAACAGTCGATGGACGAGATCATCCTGAGCCGTATGGACGAGATCGCCAACAGCATGGCCGCATCGGGAGATCTGATGGTTGCCGACCGTGATGGCGTGCGCCTCTACCATTCCAACCATGAGCTCATAGGGAAGAGATGCACCGACGACAAGGCGAAGCGCCTGCTGCAGGGTTCCGAACCCTTCATCAGCAGGGTGATCGGACCGGACATATCGCAGCTGCAGGCCTTTCATGGCGTGCGGGACGACGATGGTGCAATGCTGGGATTCGTAATGGTCAGCGAGACCCTCTCGTCCATCGAGGTGGTGCGCAGGAGCTTGACGCAGCGCATGCTGGGCGTGTGTGCGGCGGCCTTCTGTTTTGGCATGCTGTTGGCATATGGCATGTCGCGCAACATCCGGAAGACGTTGCTGGGCAACGAGCCCCAGACCTTCGTGCGGATGTATCTGCAGCGCGATGACATCCTTGCGCGTCTGGCAGAGGGGATTATGGCCGTGGATGAGCAGGGCGAGATCGTGTTCAAGAACGCGGCGGCAACGAAGATGGTACCGGAGGACGCCATCGGCGAAGGCCACCCGCTGGCACCCGCCGTCCGCTCGTGCATCGAGACGGGCGAGGTCAGGGAAGGCATGCTGGTGGGTCTGGACGATCGGAGCCTCGTGGTCGAAAGTATGGCCGTCGTTCGCGAGGGCCTGTTCCGCACGGCGATGCTCATCCTGCGAGACCGTACCGAGATGGTCCGCCTTACCGAGCAGATGATGGGCACCAATTACATCGTCGATGCGCTGCGGGCAAAGACTCACGAGTTCCTCAACCGCCTGCACGTCATCTACGGGCTGTTGCAGCTGGGGGAGACCGAGCAGGCGATGAGCCTCATTGGGGACGTGTCCGAGGAGGTCGCCTCAAGCAGCCAGATGGTCGTGCGCCAGATCGAGGATCGCGCGGTGGCAGCGCTCGTGTTGGGCAAGATGAGCCGCGCCAGCGAGCTGGGGATAGCGCTGGCCCTGCGTGCGGACAGCACCTTGCCCGCCACGGGGGCGCCACTCTCGTCGCACGACATCGTGACGGTGGTGGGCAATCTGGTGGAGAACGCCTTCGAGGCGATGAGCTGCGTCGAGGGCACTCGGGAGGTCGAGCTGGCCATCGTATGCCGCGGAGGATCGCTGGAGATCTCGGTCGATGACACTGGTCGCGGCATGTCACCCGAACAGGTGGCCGCACTGTCCCACGGGAGGTACTCCACGAAGGGCGAAACCCACGGATACGGCATGGAGCTGGTGCGCGAGATTGCCAGGCGCTCCGGCGGATGTGTGCAGATAGAGTCGGAACAGGGCATAGGCTCGTCGATCTCGTTGGTGATAGGCGGGCCGAAGGATGGTGTCGAGACGAATGATTAGGACCGTTATCGTCGAGGATGACGCCATGGTGGCGTCCATCAACGAGAAGTACCTCAAGACTCTGCCCGAGCTGTCGGCAGTCGCCTTGTTCGGCAAGGGCGCCGATGCGTTGGAGTATGTCGCCGACAATCCGGTCGACCTGATGCTGTTGGATGTGTACCTGCCCGACATGGATGGGGTCGAGCTGCTGCACCAGCTGCGCGAACGGGGGTGCCACGCCAGCGCGATCATGATCACCGCGGCCAACGACGTGTCCCATTTCGAGCGGGCGCTGCATCTGGGTGTTGTGGACTACCTCATCAAGCCCTTCAGCTACAAGCGGTTCGAGTCCGCCGTCAAGCGCTACCTGTCGCATCGCGAGCTCATGCAACGCGACGAGGCCTTCACCCAGGAGGAGATCGACTATGTCATCTCGTCACGCGTGTCCGTTGCGCCAGAGGGGAACCGCCTGAAGAAGGGGATTCTGCCCCAGACGCTCGAGATGGTCCGCACTTGTCTGCGCAGCCATCCCGGTGAGTACCTGACCAGCGACGACATTGCCAAGGAGATCAAGATGTCGAAGGTGACTGCGCGTCGCTACCTCAACTACCTCATCGATTGCAACGAAGTCGTGTATCGCATCAACTACCTGACGGGCGGCCGGCCATCCAAGGAGTACGCCTGGATCCTGATGTAGCGAGGGATTCGCGCGACCGTTCTGCCAAGCTGGGACAGGCATCGTGGGGCGTCTCGCACCGGGGCCTGTCCTGTTTGCACGGGATGGGGCGTTGTCGCATGTGCTTGCGTCGCGGGGCTGCGGCATGCCTTGCGGGTAAGATGGGGCATGGCGGTCGTTGCATGCCGCGAGGGTGTCGCGTGCAGCCGTCTGCCCTCGTTTCGTCCGCACGGAGGGCTGTGGTCAGGGGAAGGCCTGCCGGGGAGGTGTGATGGCGTACCCGTTCTTCACCGCAGAGTCGCTGATGGTCGATGGGCCGGGGTTTGCGCCGTTTGGGCGGGGTCACCTGGTCTCGCTCGCCCTCTGTGGCATCTCGGTGGTGGGGCTTGTGCAGGCCTATGGAGCGATGCCTCGCGACGATGGGACCTGGGGCGAGCGCCGCCGCACGCTTGCCACCATTGCCTGTGCCATGCTGCTGATGCGCCTCTCCCACGATGCGTTCTGCATCGTCGCGGGATCGTTCGGGGCGTCGTGGTGGCCGTTGCACCTATGCAACCTCTGCGAGTTGCTGTGCGCTGCCTACGTGCTCATGCCTTGTGACGGGCTGGGACAAGCCGTCTTTGGGTTGGCCTTGCCGTCAGGGCTCTTGGCACTGGCGTTTCCGGGATGGTCCTACTGTCCGCTGCTGACCTGGGCCAGCGTCTGTGGCTTTGCCGAGCATGCGGCGATGGTCTCATTCGCGCTGGCGCTTGCGTATGGGGGAGATGTCGCCGTGCGTCCGAGGCGAGCCTGGGTGCCGATCCTGGTCCTGTCCTGCTACCTGTGTGCCATCTTTCCGCTCAATCACCTGCTGGGCACCAACTTCGCCTTTGTCAACTGGCCCATCGCGGGGACGCCCCTCGTCCCCTTGGCCGACCGCTTTGGCAACCCCGGCTATCTGATGCCCTACCTGGGCATCATCGTTGGAACCATCTACGGGCAGTCTTGGCTGGCCGCGCTTCTGCAAGACAGGCTTGGTCTCCTGTAGCGAGCCCCACCCTTCGATCCAGGGGCTGTGGCGTTGCATCCGCCGCCTGCCGTTTTGGGACTGCGGGGCCCACAAATACGCTGGACCGGGTCGTACACTGTCTCATTGGAGGGGTTTCCGCACAGCGAGGGAAGGAGCATGACATGGCATTTCCGGAAGGGTTCCTGTGGGGCGGCGCCATTGCGGCCAACCAGTACGAAGGCGCGTGGCTGGAGGACGGCAAGCAGCCCAACGTGACCGATGTCGTCGTGGGCATCATGAGCCATGACCTGGGCATCGCATGGAACGACGAGACGGGCAAGTACGAGATGGCGCTTGATCCGAACAAGGCGTACCTCTCGCACACGGCCGTCGACGGTTACCACCGCTATCGCGACGACCTCAAGCTGATGGCAGGCATGGGCTTCAATTCGTTCCGCACCTCCATCGCCTGGGGCCGCATCTTCCCCAACGGCGACGAGGAAGAGCCCAACGAGGCTGGTCTGGCCTACTACGACGACATGTTCGCCTGCATGCGCGAGCTGGGCATGGAGCCGGTCATCACGATGAGCCACTACGAGACCCCGCTGCACCTGCTCACCGAGTACGGCGGCTGGTCCAACCCCAAGCTCATCGAGTTCTGGTATCGCTACGCCAAGACCTGCTTCGAGCGCTTTGGCGACAAGGTCAAGTACTGGCTGACGTTCAACGAGGTCAACGCCCTGTTCCGTATGCCGTTCGTGGCGGGCGGCGTGCTGACCATCGACAATCCCGCCGATGTGACCGATCCGGTGGGCTCCACCACGATGCAGGACCAGTGGGACGCCTATCACAACTTCCTGGTAGCCAATGCCCAGACAGTCAAGCTCGCCCACGAGATCAATCCCGACCTCAAGGTGGGCTGCATGCTCACGTGCTCGGGCGTGGCGACCTACCCCAACAATTGCAACCCGGCCAACATCCGCGTGGCCATGGAGGCCCAACGCAACAACGTCTTCTACTTCGGCGACCCGTTCTGCCTGGGCATCGTGCCGACCTACCTCAAGAGGCGTTGGCGCGAGGAGGGTGTGACGGTCGAGTTCACCGATGACGAGCTGTTCCTCATCAAGGAGAACACCGTCGACTTCTTCAGCTTCAGCTACTACCGCTCCACCGTGGTGGACGCGGGTGTCAACCTGGGCGGTGACACGAGTGGCCTCACTGGCATCGATAACCCGTTCTTGGTGGACAAGGCGCCCGAACCTTGGAAGTGGCCGGTGGACCCAGATGGCCTGCGCTACACGCTCAACGTCCTCTATGACCGCTACCACCTGCCGCTGCTCATCGTGGAGAACGGCGTGGGCTTGGACGAGAACCTGGACGAGAACGGCACCATCCAGGACGACTTCCGCGTGCACTACATCGAGGAGCACATCAAGAACGTGTCCCGTGCCATTGACGATGGCGTCGACTGCCGCGGCTACCTGTACTGGGGTCCCATCGACGTGGTTTCGGCCGGTACGGGCGAGATGAAGAAGCGCTACGGCTTCGTGTACGTGGATCGCTTCAACGACGGCCACGGCACCCTCGAGCGTGCCATCAAGCAGTCGTACTATCGCTATAAGGAGATCATCGAGAGCAACGGGGCAGGTCTCGAGTAGGTTTCGCAAGCAGCCTGTCTTCTGAGCGGGGCGGTGCCATCGGCGCCGCCCTGCGGATGCCTGCCTCGGATGAGATTTTCCGTCCCGTGGTTCGACCGTCTGGGACGGTTCTCCACGGTCGAAAACCGGCCGGACGAAAGCCTAGGCTGCCGAATGCTCTGGACGAAGCCCTCCGTCCCGGATGTCCGGCGGATACCTGGAGCCCTCTGCCTTGGACGAAGTTGCGGATATGCGCGGTGCAAAGCGGGTTGCCGGAGTAGTCACGCATCAAAACCGCTGGTCGCGGTCCGTGACTACTCCGGCAATCGCATTTCAACCGCGCATATCCGCAACTTCGTCCATCGCGTGGTACGCTAGGCGTGACGCGGGGGCACGGCACGGTTGGGAGGCAGGCACATGAACGCTTTGGGACGTGAGTTTCGCGACTGGATTGCTGCGCGCGAGGTGACGGGCTGCACGACAACGGTGCAGGATGACGACCACATCGTCATCAAGCACGAATGCATGACCGGCCAGGTCAACTTCTATGCCTTCGATGACATGCCCGAGGTCGTGGAGCTGGCTGTGACCGAGGACGCCTCGGGCGAGAGCCGCTTCTTCCTGCACTTCGAACTCGAGGACCTCGACCGCGCAAAGCAGCTGTTCGACGAGATGGCGTCCCTGGTCGAGGCAGCCTGCGAGAGCGATACGACTCGCGTTCTGCTGTGCTGTACGGTGGGCATGACGACCACGATGTTCGCGGGCAAGCTGACCGAGGTGGCCAAGACCCTGTCGCTGGACTACACCTTCGAGGCAAAGGCACTCGAGGATGCCAAGCGCGAGGGAGGGTCATATGCCGCCGTCATGCTGGCCCCGCAGGTTGGCTTCCGTCGGCGCGAGGTTGCCGAGGCATTCCCCCAGGCCATCGTCCTCGAGATTCCGGCACGTGTGTTTGCGCGCTATGACGGTGCGGGAGCGCTCCGCATGCTGATGGGGCTTCTGGGCGACGACTCCCTCGCTGCCTCCGACCCCACCGACCTGCGCGTGCTGCGCGGTTCGCTCAAGGATGCCCCGTCAAAGACCGTGCTGGTCATCTCGGTCATCCGCAAGCCATATGGCTGCACCATCTCTTGGAGGCTGTTCGACCGCTTCAAGCTGTTGGCGTCCGACGAAGTCTGCAAGTCGACGGTCGAACTTGCGGACATCGAGGACGTCATCGCCACGCTCCATGTGAGGGACATCGACCTGCGCGACATCGATGCGGTTGGCGTAGCCGTCCCAGGGGCGGTCGACTTTGGCACCGTCACGTTCTCGGGCTTCGGGCTCATGGGCATCAACATCGAGAAAGCCCTTTCGGAGAAGTTCGGCCTGCGCGTGTTCGTGGACAACAATGCCAACGCCGGAGCTGTGGGCTGCTATGTGAGCCAGGGCGAGTATGACAGCGTGACGCTGCACACCCAGCAGGTCGGGACCATGATCGGCGGACAGGGCACGGTCTGCAACGGGCATCTGCTGCGCGGCCGACGCGGCATGGCGGGGGAGCTGAGCGGCCTCAACTGGCAGGTGTTCCTCAATGCCGAGCACTTTGCCGATGCGGACCTAGGCGCGAGCTCTCACGAGGAGCTGCTCTCCTTCTATGAGGAGCAGGCGTCGTGGAGCGGCGAGGCCATGCTGCCCATGCTGGCCACGATGCTGCAGGCCAATATCGCAGTTGCCGCGCCCGATGCGATCTACATCAACTACGACCTGGTTGACGACATGGATGCCCTGCGCAGGGAACTGTCCAAGAGCCTGCCGGACGACCTCATCCCCGATCTCATCCACATCACCGACTACCATGAGAAGATCTTCCTGGGCGAACTGGCGTTGATGCTGCAGAGGCTGACCACGTCTGCGAAGTAGGCCCGTCGCTAACCCAGGTCGGCGCTCCCGGCAAACTGCGCATTGTACAGCTGGGTGTAGAAGCCCTGTAGTGCGAGCAGCTCCGCATGCGTGCCCTGCTCGACGATGCGCCCGTCACGCATGACCAGGATCTGGTCCGCCTCGCGGATCGTCGAGAGGCGGTGGGCAACCACGAAGCTCGTGCGTCCGCGCATGAGCTTGTCGAACGCCTCCTGGATCTGCATCTCGGTGCGGGTGTCGATGCTGGAGGTGGCCTCGTCGAGGATGAGCATCGGCGGCAGGCAGAGCATCACGCGGGTGATGCAGAGCAGCTGCCTCTGTCCTTGGCTGAGGCTGTCGTCGGTGATGGGCGTGTCAAGCCCCTGCGGCAGGCGACGGATGAACTCCCAGCTGTGGGCCTCGCGCGCGGCGGCGACGATCTCGTCGTCGGTGGCGTCGGGCCTGCCGAAGGCGATGTTCTCGCGCACCGTGGCACGCTTCAGCCAGGTCTCCTGCAGCACCATGCCGTAGGTGCGGCGCAGCGAGGCGCGCGAGACGTCCATGATGTCCTGGCCGTCCACGTGGATGCTACCTGCATCGGTGTCGTAGAAGCGCATGAGCAGGTTGATGAAGGTGGTCTTGCCGCAGCCGGTGGGGCCAACGATGGCCGTCTTGGTGCCCGGCTCGGCATGGAAGCTGAACCCCTCGATGAGCCTCTCCCTCTTGTCATAGGAGAAGGCGACGTCGCGGATGTCCACCTCGCCGCCATGGCTGACCAGCTCCGTCGTGGCGTCGGCGGGTTCCGGGCTGGCTTCGATGAGCTCGAAGACGCGTGCCGCGCAGGCGAGCGCGTTCTGCAGCTCCGTGATGACCGACGAGATGTCGTTGAAGGGCTTCATGTACTGGTTGGCGTAGGAGAGCAGTACGGTCAGCCCGCCAACCGTCAGCCGTCCCGACAGGATGAGGCGTGCGCCGACCAGTGCCACGAGGGCGTAGATCACGTTGTTGACGGCGCGGGTGGAGGGGTTGGTGAGCGAGCTGTAGAAGACGGCACTCTGGGAGTAGCCCTGCAGCTCGTCGTTGATGGCCTTGAACTGGGCAGACGCCTTGCGCTCGTGGCCGAAGGCCTTCACGACCCTCAGGTTGCCCACCAGCTCGTTGACAAGAGCCGTCTGGCGGCCACGCGTCTCCGTCTGCCTGCTGAACATGTCGAAGGACCGCGCCGCGATGAAGCGCGCGACCAGGAAGCTGACCGGTGTGAGCACCAGCACCATGAGCGTGACGCCCACGTTCTTGGAGAGCATGAAGGCCAGCGTCACCACGATGGTGACGACGCCCGAGAAGAGCTGCGTGAATCCCAGGAGCAGTCCGTCGGATAGCTGGTCGGTGTCGGCGATGATGCGTTGCACCACGTCACCAGAGCTGTGCGCGTCGAGGTAGGAGAGCGGCAGGCGCTGGATCTGGCGAATGGCGCGGGCGCGGACGTCCTTGACGGTGTGGAAGGCCAGACGGTTGTTGACCATGTTCATGACCCACGTGGCCACCGACGAGACGATGACCAGCGCAAGCGCCTGGACCAGGATGGCAGCCAGCGCCTTGAGGTCGACGTCGTCCGGTGCGACGATCTGGTCGATGGCGTCGCCGAAGAGGATGGGGACGTAAAGCTGCAGCACCACGGTCAACGAGGCCAGCAGAACGCTGGCCAGCAGCAGGAGCCGGTAGCGCCCGATGAGGGCGAGGACCTTGGCGAGGGTCTGGCGGCTGGTGGCGTCCGAGGAGGTGCCCTGGCTCATGCGGTCACCTCCTGCAGGGTGGCGTGGTGCCCGACGCGAGGCCGGTCCTCGGGGAACTGCGAGTAGTAGATCTCCTGGTAGACCTCGCAGGCTGCCATGAGCTCGTCGTGAGTTCCCGTGCCGACCAGCTGGCCGTCGTCAAGAACGAGGACCTGGTCCGCCTGCCGCACGCTGGAGGTGCGCTGCGAGACGATGAAGACGGTCATGTCACCCGGCAGGTTGGCGATGGCGCGACGCAGGGCAAGGTCGGTGGCAAAGTCGAGCGCGCTGGCCGAGTCGTCCAGGATGAGGATCTCGGGGTGCTTGACGAGGGCCCGTGCGATGGTCAGGCGTTGGCGCTGGCCACCAGAGAGGTTGCGTCCGCCCTGCTCGATGGGGGCATCCAGATGGCCGTCCTTGCCACGCACCACCTCGGTGGCCTGGGCGGTGGCGAGCGCCTCCCACAGCTCCTCGTCGCTGGCCCGCTCGTTGCCCCAGAGCAGGTTGGAGCGGACGCTGCCCTCGAAGAGCACGGCCCTCTGCGGGACGATGCCGATCTTGTCTACGAGCGCGCCAGCGGGGTACGCGCGCACGTCGATGCCATCCACCAGCACGGTGCCCAGGGTCGCGTCGTAGAAGCGCGCGACGAGGTTGACCACCGACGTCTTGCCACTGCCCGTGCCGCCGATGATGCCAATGGTCTGGCCGCGCCGGACGACGAAGTCGATGTCGGACAGTGCGGCATCGCCCGTCGTGGTGTACGAGAACGACACGTGGTCGAAGCGGACGGCCTCGTCGGTGACGGGAACCTTGTCGGGCAGTGCCTCCGGATAGGACATGGAGGGCGCTATCTCCAGCATGTCCTGCACGCGTCGCGCGCAGGCCAGCGAGCGGTTGATGGTGATGATGAGCGAGGCCAGCTTGACCAGCTCCACCACGATTTGGGCCATGTAGTTGTAGAGCGCCACCACGTCACCCTGCTGCAGCGCTCCCGCCTGGACGCGCAGCGCACCCTCGCGAATGAGGAGGATGGTCGCGATGTTGATGATGAGGCAGGTGGCGGGGTTCATGAGGGCGGACAGGCGCCCCACGTGCTCGTTCATGTGGGTGAGCGCCTCGTTCACGCGGTCGAACCCGTCGACCTCCTGCCGCTCCTTGCAGAAGGCGCGGATGACGCGCACGCCGGTGAGGTTCTCGCGCGTCATGCCCAGCAGCTGGTCGAGCGCCTCTTGGACGCGGGCGAAGAGCGGGATGCTGGCCAGCATGATGCCAAAGACCACCAGGGAGAGCAGCGGGATGGCCACGGCGAACAGCAGGGCACTGGGCACGTCGATGGCGAAGGCGCAGACCATGGCCCCAAAGACGATGAAGGGGCTGCGCAGCAGCAGGCGCAGCGCAAGGTTGAGCCCGTTCTGGATCTGGCTGATGTCGCTGGTCATGCGGGTGATGAGCGTGTCGGTGCCCAAGGCGTCCAGTTCGCGGTAGGAGAGGCCCTGGATATGGTCGAAGAGCGCCTGGCGCAGCTTGGTGGAGAAGCCCACGCTGGCCTTGGCAGCCATCCACTGAGCGGCGAACGAGAAGGCCATGCCCAGCACCGCCAGGCCGATGAGCAGCGCGAAGCGTCCCCAGATGATGCCCTGGTCGTTGCGGGCGATACCTTCGTCGATGATGGCGGCCACCACCAGGGGAACGAGCAGGTCCATGAGCGACTCCGCCAGCTTGAGCAGCGGTGCCAGGACGCTCTCGCGGCGGTAGTCATGCAGATGGACGAGGAGCTTTCTCATCGGCGCCCTTCGGTGGTCGTCGCCCGTGTGGGCTGGCTCATGCATTCCAATGTAGCAATAAACGCGGGACATGGGTGCGCGGAGGTGCTGCCGCGTCCGTCAGGGACCGTGGCACGACTTGATGCGATCGCGGGCGCACCCCATTCGGTCAAGTGCGCCCGCGATTTCGAATCCGCAGGAAGGCTATGGCTTGCAGACCAGGGGCCAGTCGCCCTGGTCGCGCTACACCGTCAGGTCGGCTCCCATGCTCTCGCACGCCTTCTTCATCCAATAGAAGCTGTCCTTGCGGCTGCGCCTGAGCGTGCCGTTGCCCTTGTCGTCCATGTCGACGTAGACGAAGCCGTAGCGCTTGGCCATCTCGCCGGTGGAGCGGCTGACCAGGTCGATGTTGCCCCACATGGTGTAACCGATGCAGTCCACGTGGTCGATGCAGATGGCGTCGCGGATGGCGGAGAGGTGCTTGGACAGGTAGTCGATGCGGTAGCCATCGTGCACCGAGCCGTCCTCCTCCATCACGTCGATGGCGCCCATGCCGTTCTCGATGACGAAGAGCGGCTTGTGGAAGCGGTCGTAGAGTTCGTTCAGGGTGTAGCGCAGGCCCAGCGGGTCGACGGCCCAGCCCCAGGGGGTCTTCTCGTCGCAGTACGTGTTGGTGGCGCCACCAATCAGGCGCTGGGGCGAGTCCTCGCCCATGAGCGCGGAACAGTAGTAGCTGAAGCTGATGAAGTCGAGCGGATAGTCGCGCAGCAGTTCCTCGTCGCCCGGCTCCATGTGGACGTCAGCGCCGAAGTCCGCCCAGACCTTGTCGGCATAGTAGGGGTAGCCGCCGCTGGCGAAGGCGTCGATGACCATGTACTGCTCGCGACGCCGCTCGAAGCGCGCCCACACGTCAGCGGGGCGCGGGCTGGCGGCATAGTAGGCGCTCATGGCGAACATCGTCGAGAACCTGGCGCCGGGGCACATCTCGTGGCCCATCTTGACCACCTTGGCGCTGGCAACGGCCATGTGGTGGATTGCCTGCCAGTAGGTGGGCCAGCACTGGTCCCTGATGCCCATCATGCAGACGCCGCGGATGGCGTTGGGCTCGTTGAACGTGAGCCACAGGGGCACCTTGTCACCCAGGCGCTCGAAGAGGGCCTTGGCATAGCGCACGTAGCAGTCGATGGTCTCGCGCCCGCCCCAGCCGTTGTAGGCGTCGACGAGGCCCATGGGCATCTCGTCGTGGCAGATGGTGATCAGCGGCGCGATGCCATGGGCGTTGAGCTCGTCCACCACGGCCTCGTAGAAGTCCAGGCCCTCCTGGTTGGGCTCATCCTCCAGGCCGGTGGGGAAGATGCGGCTCCAGCACGTGCCGAAGCGGAAGGTGGTGAAGCCCATCTCCGCCATGTCGGCGATGTCCTCCCTCCAGTGGTGGTAGAAGTCCACCGCGCGGTGGCTGGGGTAGTACTCGTCGTCGAACATGGTGAGGGTGACGCCCTCGGGCAGCGCCTCCTCCCAGTGGCTCTTGCCGCGGTTGCCGTCGGCGTCGACCCAGGTCACCTGGCGGGGATTCCGCTGGTTGCCGTCGGTCGCGAAGTCGACGGAGAGCAGGCCGCGCCCGCCCTCGCCGAAGCCGCCCTCGAACTGCCAGTCCGAGGTGGCGCCGCCGATGTAGAAGCCGTCGGGAAAGCGCTTGTCTGCCATGATGTCATCCTCCCTTTTCCCAATCCCTGCATTTGAACAAGCGTCCGAGATGCCTGTCGAGATTATAGTAAGGGCGAATTGCCACAAGCGGCGACTGGGTGCGACGTTGGTAGCTTGTTTTCGGTTGTCGCGTTAGCGCTGGCACGCTGGGGAGTACTCCCCAGCGTGGCTATTGCAATATGCCTTGCTGCGCCTATCTGGGAGCGGACGCGGGTAATTACTCTTCGACCACAACGTGCTGAACATCGTTACAATAGTAGAGAGTGGCGCAGGGTTCATTCCAGCCGCCGCTCACGGCTTCGAGCTGCTTGTCGGAGAGCTCATAGCCATCCTCCTGCGCGAGAGCCAGCATCTCCTCTGGAGTGCTGCAGCCCTTGAGCATCTCCTGCTGCTCCGGGGTCAGCCCCTCGATGTCCATGCCTTCCTCCTTCGTGTCCCGTGCTGCCGTAAGAAGCCTTGCCATGCCCTTGACACGAAACCACGACGGTCTCCGTCTCCAGCATTAGGGATGATGACGGCGTAGTACACCAACGGTTTCGGCTAGCCGATCGTCATGGCACGGAAGTGACCGAGGTATGCACTCCGTCACAGCCTCTTGCCGCCGTTTGTCAGCGGCTTTGCGCGATTCGACCTTGGGGTGTGTTATACCGAGTGAGGTGACGCTGGTTCCGTTCGAGCCGCCCTCCGGCGTCGGTGCTGCAAGAACGCAAGCCCTCCAATAGCAAGCAGGCCCTCCATCAGAAGGAGTCGTTATGAGCAGAAAGTCCGTCCTTGCCTGGTGGCAGAGGACCATCGCCTACGAGGTGTACCCCAAGAGCTTCTACGACACCGTCGGCCAGGGCACGGGCACCATCGCCGGCATCACCGCAAAGCTCGACTACCTCGCCTCGCTGGGCGTGGGTGCCATCTGGATCACCCCCTGCTACAGAGCCCCATGGTGGACAACGGCTACGACGTGCAGGACTATCGCGAGATCGACCCGTCCTTCGGCACGATGGCCGACATGGACGAGCTCATCGCCCGCGGCCGCGAGAAGGGCGTGCGCGTGGTGATGGACCTGGTCTTCAACCACACCTCCGAGCGGTGCCCGTGGTTCCAGGAGTCGCGCAAGAGCCGCGACAACGACTATGCCGACTGGTACATCTGGCGCGACGCCAAGCCCGACGGCTCCGAGCCCACCAACTGGCGCTCCATCTTTGGCGGCAGCGCCTGGGCCTGGTGCGAGGAGCGCCAGCAGTACTACCTGCACACCTTCGCACCCCAGCAGCCCGACCTCAACTGGGAGAACCCGGACGTGCGCCGTGCGCTC
>CACYWP010000024.1 GCA_902778135.1 uncultured Coriobacteriaceae bacterium | reverse complement strand
GGTCACGCAGGCACCGGGGTTGACCACGTTGGTACGGACGTTGCGGAAGCGGTAGCTGTGCGCGAGGTTGCGCGCGAGGCCCAGCACCGCATGCTTGGAAGTGATGTAGGCCGCACCGGCGCTCGAGCCCACCTGGCCGCCCACGCTGCCCACGATGACGATGTTGGCCGGCAGCCCCTCGTGGTCCCACAGCAGCGGCAGGCAGTCGCGGCACATGCGGAAGCAGCTGTTGACGTTGACATCCATGACGTAGTCGTAGAGCTCGTCGTCGGTCTTGTGCGCGGGGCACATGAGGTCGAGCACGCCGGCGATGTAGAGCAGGCTGTCCAGCGTGCCGTACTTCTCGCGCACGATGTCGATGGCCTGCTGGCGCACGGCGGCGTCACACACGTCGCCACCGACAAAATCGATGGTACCGGGGCCGTCGGAAAGCTCCTCGTCCTCGACGAGCTCCTCCCAGGCCTCCTCGTTGAGGTCGAGCACCACCAGATGCGCGCCTTGGCGATAGAGCTCGCAGACGGTGGCAGCTCCCATGCCGCAGGCGCCGCCCACGACCAGGATGACCTTGCCTTCGTTCGTTGACATGTCTTCAATCCTTCCCGATGAGGTCATGGGGACGGCTCTCCCCGCCGTACGCTCTTTTCAACCGGAGAGAACCGTCCCAGATGGTCGAATTAGAGCCACTTGGGCTCGACTATGATGGCCGGGCTGTCGTTGCAGCCGATGGTCACACGCGTGCCCACCGGGCACCTTGCGGCGTCGACCACGGCAAAGCCAATGTTCTTGTCCACGGTGTAGCCATAGATCATTTGGGTGACATAGCCACGAGGCACGCCACGCTTGTACAGGATCTCCTTCTGGGCGATGTCCTCATAGCTCTCGCGCTCGATCTCCACGCCCACGAAGGCACGCCGCTCGCCCTCCGCATGGGCTGCCACCAGCGCCTCCTTGCCAAGGAAGTCCTTGTCCAGATGCACGGACCAGCCGAGGTTGGCCTCGTAGGGTGTGAGGCCGTAGTAGTCCTGGCGCAGCGCCATGCCCTTCTCCATGGGCAGCGAGCGCACGTAGACCTCAAGTGTCGTCAGGCGCGGCGCATCAAACTGCGCGGCCGCTGCAGCGATGGCCTCGGCCACAGCCGCGGAATCCTCGCGTGCGCAGTAGAGCTCGAAGCCCAGCTCGCCCGTAAAGCCACCGCGGTCGACCACGACCGGGGTCTCCCCCACCTGGCGCTCCACGATCTGGAAGCGCTTGAGCCCGTCCACCGGCTCGTCGAGCAGCGCAGCCATGACCTGCGCCGAAGCGGGCCCCTGCACGGAGTACATGTCCCACGCCTGTGTGACATCCTCGTAGACCACATCAAATCCCTCGCGGTGCGCGTCAAACCAGCGCATCGCATGGGGGCCGTACAGCGTAGAGAGCCACCACACGCCGCCACCGCGGTTGAAGGCCACGAGGTCGTCGATGATCTGGCCCTGCTCGTCGAGCATGGTGGTGTACTTGCCGCGACCCTCGGGCGTGCCCGCAATACGGTTCACGAGCATCCAGTCGAGGAACCGCTCGGAATCCGCGCCACTCACCCGCACCAGGTCGTGCGTCCAGCGATACCAGCCTGCGTTCTCGCGCACGGCCTTTGCCTCGGCGCGCGCGACCTCGTCATCTTTGAACAGCATCTTCTCCCACTCCCCTCTAGAGCGCGCGATCGTCGACCTTGCGGCCCACGGTGATGATGTAGTCGTCATCGTCTTCGGCAATCCAGACCGACCATTCGGGCGAGACGAGCGTGTGGCAGGCGCCGTTCCACTGCGCCTCGTAGCCCATCGTAATCTCCTCGAGCGGCGCCATCTCGAAGCGGCCCTCGAAGTCCTCCTGGCTCACGCGGATCTCGACACCCTCGGCGTCGAAGGCCTCCCACTCGTGCGGCACCAGCTGGCAGCCCAGCACGGCATCGATGTAGGCGCCCATGACACGCGGGTCGTTGTCGCCGATCTCGCGCGGAATGTCCAGCCAGCTGCGCAGCCCCTCGCGCGCGAAGAAGTCGATGAAGGAGTTCTTGCCTGCGGTGGCAAACACGATGCGAAGGATGCGCTCGAACTCGTCGTCGTCCTCGGCCATGTCGCGGATGGCGATGAGCGGGAAGCTGATGGACCAGACCCAGCCCATCTGGGCGACCCAGTTGTACTGCCACTCGAGCGAGTTCTCCTCGCCAAAGGCCTGCACGTACTGGCCGTTGCGCAGGCCCTGGGCATGGCGCACGCGACGCTCGAGGGGCGTGTCGTGCACGGGCGCGTGGGCGGCGCCGCGATGGTCGAGCCAGCCCTGGTGCTCCAGGCCGTATGCATCGAGGCGCTCGGCCACGACGCGACAGTGCGGGTTGCCGCAGCCGCGGGCCTCGCACATGTTGAGCTGCACGTCATTGGTGATGGCACCGTGCTCGCCACCGGCGGCGATGTCAAAGTTGGCCGTGAACATGCCCGTCGTCATGTTGCACATCTCGGAGCCGACGATGTCCCACGGGCAGGTGTCGAGCTCCTTCTCCACGCGGTTTTCGGTGAACTGGATGACGCGCCCGGCCATATCCTCGGCTTCGTCGCCGTAGTCGCCCCAGATGGCGCCGATCCATGCGGCGCGCTTCACGAGCTCGGGAATGTTCCACTCGTCATAGAACGCGTTGAGGTACTGGAACAGCTCGTTCTCGCCACCGGCACAGGCGGCGCAGTTCATCATGTTGGCGATCTCGGTGATCTGCTCGGTGCGATCCTCCCAGTCATCGTTCAGGACGCGCATCACCTGGAAGACGTTTGCCGAGAACGCCGCAATCGTCCTCAGGCAGTAGCTGTAGGCCTCCTTCTCGGGGATGATCTTGCCGAATGCCGTCTCCACCCCCCGATGGGTAGCGACATGCTTGAGCAGGGCCATGGTTGCTCCTCCCTCTCCGATGTGTGCGCTCGCGCGCGGTACACTCACATCGTTGAGTCTGTGATGTCGAGACGCGATGGGCCAGCATGCAAACTGACGAGCGCGCGGCACCATTACCCCACAATTTGTAGGGTGGACCGTACGTTGCCGCCTGGCGAACGGTAGCCCCATCGCCACCGGCTCGCACCTGCTGCGACACGGACCCTGCGCGATAATGGCACCATCGTGTCACGCCATACTCACGGCAGCCATACACATGAGGGGTCAGGGCATGAAGCTCAGCGCACAAGTCATCGTGGACAACCTGCCTTCGTCGTATGGGGCGCGTCTTTTGGGCGCGCCGCGGAACGGCCTGACGCTGCAACGCCCCGAGCTGCTCGAACGCAGCTGCCGCGAGCTGCGTGACAACCACCTCTACGTCGTGTCCGAGGATCGCCTGCCGCACCATCTGTCAGTGCGTCCCGGCGCCGTCCTCGTCAGCATTGGCCCTGGCACCCGCCTGCGCTATTTCGCGGAGCGGTGCTGCGTCATACAGGTGCCCAACTCCGACATCTATGCGACGTTCAACGAGATCCAGCGCATCTACGACCGCCACGACGCGTGGGAGACCGTCCTGGGCGAGATCATCAACGACGACGCGGACATTAACACGATGCTGGAATGCTCCGCCCCCATCTTCGACAACCCGCTCTCCGTCATCGACTCGCAGTTCCGCTACCTAGGGCGCTGGGAGCGCGACGAGACCTCGGATGCGTCTGCCCTGGCAGGCCTGGGCGCCAGCGCCATCCTCGACCCCAACGACTTCGAGCGCTACCTCACCCATCGCGAGCTCGAGATGGACCTGGCGGAGCCGTTCCTGCTCGAGCTGCTCGGCACCACCACCCTCAACACCAACCTCATCGACGCCGGGGAGTACCTGGGCTGCTTCACGGTCTACTACGAGCGGCGTCCCTGGCGCGAGAGCGACTACCAGCTGGCAGACTACCTCGCCTGTCTGCTCGTCCGCGCCATCCGGCGCCAGTCACAGCTGCCCGAGAGCACCAGTACGTCCCTCCGACGCATCCTCATGGACCTGGTGGACGAGATTCCCCTCGACAACATGGAGCGCACTCTGTTGGACGCCCAGCACGAGGAGTGCCGCTACGTTTGCGTGCGCATCCGTCTGGGGCATCGGCTCAATCGGCTGCCCATCGGCTACGTGTGCACCATGGTCGAGCGCGCCTTCCCCCACTCCATCGCCTTCGAGCATCATCGCATCTCGGTGGTGGCCTTCATCGACATCAGCCCGCTGATGGACGAAGGGGGCTCCTACCAGCACCAGCTCGTGAGCACGCTTGAGGGGCTCATCGAGCCGCTTTCTGCCCGTGCCGGCGTCAGCGAGCCCATGAGCGACCTGTCACGCGCCCGGCTCTACTTCCTGCAGGCGAGCTCGACCCTCGAGAACGGGTCGCTGGCAAACCCCGAGCGCTCGGTCTACCTGTGCCAGGACTACGCGCTGATGGGAATGGTGTTCAACGCCTTGGGCGACCTGCCGCCCGACATGCTCTTCTCCGAGGGACTCCGGCGCCTGCAGCGCCACGACGAGCAGTCGCAGACGAGCTACCTGCTGACCCTCTCGACGCTGCTGGACAACGCGATGAGCATCACCAAGACCGCGCGGGAGCTCTACGTCCACCGCAGCACGCTCATCGAGCGCGTCAACCGCATCAAGCGCGAGCTGGGCGAAGACCTCGACGACCCCGACGTGCGGCTGCGGCTGCAGATCCTGCTGAAGGCTCGCGCCATCCGCGCGGAGCTGGGCGACCGCCTGAGCTAGGGGCCAGCGATCCCTGGCGCGAAGGCCGCGCGCGTCGGCCCATCAACGACGAGCCGCCCCGCTCCGGCTGCGAGCCGAGACGGGGCGTCCCCTCCCTCCCTTGTGACCCGCATCTGCGCCACGCAGTTGCGGGCCCATGGAGCGCACGTACGACTAATCCTCGATGGCCTTCAGGCGAGCATCGATCTCGTCGAGCGCGTCAGCGAGCTCCTTGGCCTGCGGGAAGCTGGCGAGCTTGCGCAGGGTCAGACCCATCACCATCTTCATCTGCGGATCGGTGGTGAACCCGGGCGAGTACTCGGAGATGATGGCCGCGGCCTCGGGGTTCTTGGCAAGCTTCCTGCACTTGTCGTCGACGGAATACGCCATGGTTCCTCCTTGTTTCGGGAGCGCCGGTTGCGGCGCTGGGCTTCAAGGAGAGTCTCGCACCGGCTGGCGTGACGATGTATCCACAGTTTGTCGCGGCAAGCGAGGGGGTCTCCCTACGGATGGTAGGGTCCGGCACCGGCGCGCATCCGCCAGCGGTAGGACGGTGACAAGAGGCAGGTTGGACGGGGGTGCCAGGCGCGCTGGATGGCCTGGGGTATACTTGCCTCGCAAACCCCTCATCATCCGGAGCGACCATGAGCCACGTCGTCAGCCTTTTCATCAAATACTGCAGCATCCCCTCGCAGTCCGACCCCCGGAACGCGGGCGAGGTGCCCTCGTCTGCAAGCCAGTTCGACATCGCGCGCGCCATGCGCGACGACCTGTTGGCCGTCGGCGCGCGGGATGTCACGCTCGACGAGCATGCCTACGTGACGGCCCACTGGCCCGCCAGCCCGGGTTGCGAGGACCTTCCCACGCTGGGGTTCTGCTGTCATCTGGATACCGCGCCCCAGAGCTACGGCGACCCCGTGCGCCCCCAGCTGCTCCGCTACGAGGGGGGCGAGCTGGTCATCGGCATCGGGCGAGACGGCCGCGAGGTGACGATCGGGCCAGATACGAACCCACGACTCGCACACATGGTGGGATGGACCCTCGTGACAGCGGACGGAACCTCGCTGCTGGGTGGTGACGACAAGGCGGCGGACGCCGCTTGCATCGCGCTGCTGCAACGCCTGAGGGACGACCCGACGCTCCCCCACCCGCGCCTGGCGTTCGCCTTCGTGCCCGACGAGGAGATCGGACATGGAGCCGCCCTGCTCGACCTGGATTCCTTCGGCGCACGCTGGGGCTACACCATCGACGGCGGCCCGCTGGGCGAGATCTGCTACGAGACCTTCAACGCCGCGGAGGCGCTCGTACGCGCCCACGGCCTCTCGGTGCACCCCGGCACCGCAAAGGGCGTGCTGGTCAACGCATGCGAAGCGCTCATGCGCTTCAACCAGATGCTGCCACCGGCCGAGCGTCCCGAGCTGACGGAGGGCTACGAGGGCTTCTACTTCCTGGACCGCATCGAGGGGTCCTGCGAGTACGCGGAGGCCGACTACATCATCCGCGACCACGACCAGGCAAAGGTCGAGCGGCGCAAGGAGCTCATGCGCGCCGCGGCACGGCTCGTCAACAGGCAGATGGGGTCCGAGGTGATCGAGCTGGAGATCCGCGACCAGTACCACAACCTGGCAGACGTGGTCTGCCTGCCCGAGAACCGCCACCTCATCGACCGTGCCCGCGCGGCGTTCGAAGCCTGTGGCGTCGACCCCTTCTTCGTGCCCATGCGTGGCGGCACCGACGGCTCCCAGCTCTCCTTCCGGGGCTTTCCCTGCATCAACCTCTCCGCCTGCTACCACAATGCCCACGGCGTGCGCGAGTTCGTCCCCGTACCCGAACTGGAGAGGCTCGTGGACGTGCTGGTCGCCCTTGTCGGCATACATGCGCGTCCGGTCGTGTCAGACAGGGACGCAGGCTGATCCGTCGCGCTAGAATGGGCCGCACGGTGAAGTCGACGAAAGGCGTGTCATGGGTGCGTTCAACGACAGGGTCTACGAGGTCGTCCAGCAGGTTCCCGCAGGGTATGTGACCACCTACGGCGACATAGCCCGTGCCATCGGACAGCCGCGCAAGGCCCTCTTCGTGGGCTATGCCATGCACTCCTCCCTTGAGCCAGGTGCCATCCCCTGCCATCGCGTGGTCTACAAGGACGGCCGCTTCTGGGCACGCGAGGAGGACGGATCGCCCAGCGTGCAGCGCATCATGCTCGAACGCGAGGGGGTGCCCCTGCTCGACGATGACCACGTCGACCTCGCCGCCTGTCACTGGACACCCGGAACCGCAGATGCGGAGGGGCGTCCCACCGACATCGACTGGGCCGCAGAGATGGGTGACCTCACCTAGCGATGGAGTTGGGGACGGAGCCTTCCTCCGCGACGTGGGGCGGTCAATGGGGCGGTGCAGTCCCCTCTTGCGGCTGTCAACGGAAGCGTCCCCCAAGCTCTCCCCTCGTTTCGCACAGTCCATTGCGGACGGGACTATCCAATGGTACGACCATCTTGCGAGGAGCGTGATACTCGGCCCTGGGCATCTTTGCCCGATGGCTACCAATCCAACCCATAGGCAAGCGAACGCACAGTCGACCCCTCGGCAACCTGCCCTACTGCGCAACCACAGACGAGTTAAGACGGGCTATCAGCTCCGCCTGGCTGGAGACGCCCAGCTTCGCGTGGATGTTCGAGACGTGCTTGTACACCGTGCGGCGAGAGATGCCCAGCGCCTTCGCAATCTGCTGGGGCGTGTCGCCATGCATGATCATCGCGCACAGCTGCCTCTCGCGATTGGTAAGGACCACCCCATCCGCAGAGAAGGGCTCGCTGGCAACGGGTGCCGCAGGTATGCTCGCGTGGAGCTTGCGGAATATGTTATCCATGTGCGACGCAGCGAGCGAGAGCAGCACCCGCTCCTCCCCCGAGAACGCGATGGGACGCGTCCGGTCCAGGCAGAAGAGCGCACGGGTGGCACCAGTCGACCCGAAGAGCTGGAAGCCCGTGGTGTAGGTCAGGCCGAGGGTCGCCACGTACTCGCGATAGAACCGCGTGTTGCGTGGCTCCCCGCCCCAGTCAATGACGTCAATCGGTCGCCTACGCGCGTGCGTTCCGGAGTCGAGATCGCAGCGGAATCGCATCTGGAGCTTTCTGGCCTCGAACTTTGCCCGGCGCGTCGCCGAATAGCGGTTGTCACTGACGCCGCCATAGAACTCGCGGTACTCCTTTGCCGTATCCCTCCCCACGCCAAGGAGGTATTCGCCGTACACGAAGCCGCGGTCGTCCATGAGATAGACGCGGCCCTGATCGAAGGGCACCACCCTACCCAGGCGCTCCAGTGCGGTGACGCAGAAGGGGATCGTCTCGTCGCAGGCACCGACCCGCAGGAGAAAGTCACTCAGTCTCGCCCATTGCACCTGTGACGGCACGGACGCCCCCTTCCATACTGGTTGCATTCTGCAATAGGATAGCGTAAAGGTTACCAGTAAGCCCATATTTGTGATGGGGCTACATCAGGTACAGCTGCACCATCAATGGCATCGTGACCACGCTCGCCAGCGTCGTCATGACCGAGAGCGCGCTGGCATACTCGGGGTTCTGGTCGTGCAGCTGGGCGAACTGGGTCACGCTCGTGGCGGTGCAGCTCATGACGGCAAGCATGGGCACCATCAGGATCCTCTCTCCGTCGGGAATGAGCGACGTCACGCCGCAGAGCTTGAAGAGAGGGATCATGACCAGCGGGAAGACGACCATCTTGGCAACGACCACCGCCCCTGCCAGGCGATGCCGGCACAGCTCGGAGAGGTCGAGCCCCGCAAGCGTCATTCCCACGATGAGCATCGACAGCGGTCCGATCATGTCCCCCAGCGAGCGAACGGCAGAGTCCAGCACCTCCGGCATGCGAAAGCCTGTCAGCATGAAGACGAAGCCGATG
Organism: uncultured Coriobacteriaceae bacterium; assembly: GCA_902778135.1. Lineage (GTDB taxonomy): Bacteria > Actinomycetota > Coriobacteriia > Coriobacteriales > Atopobiaceae > UBA1367. The sequence goes on along the minus strand of CACYWP010000024.1, from coordinate 34,056 downwards.
ATCATCGTGATGATGTTGACGTTGGTGAGCACCTTGCGCGGCGACACGTGCGTGGCGCCGCTGAAGAGCTTGTCGAGCAGCGTCCAGAACATGACTGTCTGCACCACCATGTAGCCCATCGCGTAGATGACGTAGTCCTCCCCCAGCACGCTGGTCACGATGGGCAGGATGAGGTTGCCGGCGTTGGAGTAGGTCACGCTCGCGCGCTCGACGACGTCCGCGCCGGTCAGACGCGCAAAGACGTCACCAAGCGCATACATCAGCAGGTTTGCGGCCAGCGCCACCGCGAAGACGAGCGCCAGCGAGCGCGCGAGCACGGGCGTCAGGTCGACCTCGAAGGCCGTGAGCAGCGGGGCGGGGGCAACGAGATAGAGCGTGATGACCGAGAGCACATGCGCGTCCTCGGAGCGTACCGCACCGGCCTTCACCACAACGTAGCCCACTGCCAGGATGATGAACAGCTCGACGATCTTCTTGACTAGCAGCAGACTGATCACGGCACTCCCTCTGCCGACGACACGTACGGCCCCTTATGGTACACGGTATCAGCAGATGGCGAGACGTCACGGACGAAAGCCCGTTCGACCATTTGGGACGGTTCTCCACGGTCGAAAAGAGCCTGTCCCTGCCGTTCGACCATCTGGGACGGTTCTCCACGGTCGAAAAGAGCCTGTCCTGTCAGACGAAAGCCCACGTCCCGAACGTCCGTCAGCGCAGACGACCTTCGGAGCCCTTGGCAGGATGGGAGTCCAGCACCTCCCGGGGGATGCGCGTCATGCCCTCGCGCAGGCGAGCCAGCATCGCGTCCTTGTCCCGCGGCAGCAGCCCATGCACCGGCACGGGGTTGGACACGTGCAGGCCAAAGAACACGCAGTCCTCCAGCGTCAGCCCCTCCAGGAAGGCGATCTCCTCCTCCAGGTACTGACCCAGCGTGCACTCCTCGAATCTGCCCGCCTCCAGCAGCGACGCCAGCGGCGTACCCGGGTCCACATGCAGCGGCGATACGAAGATGAGCGTCGGCCTTGCCTCGTTGACCAGCGCGGCGTTGGCGGCGGCATGCTCGGCGATGCGCGCGGGACCAGCCGCCGCGTTGATGATGTTGACGTTGAAGGGCAGGCCCGCCTTGTGCAGGCGCGCGAACTGTTCGCGTGCCAGGGCCACGTCGTAGCCCTTGTTCATGAAGGCGAGCACGTCATCGAGGGCCGACTCCACACCGATGTTGATGTCGGCATAGCCCTTGGTCGCCAGCAACGCCAGCTCCTCGTCTGACTTCGCCGTAACGTTGGGGATACGCGCATAGCAACCGATGGACTCCACGCGAGGCAGCGACTCGTGAATCATGTCCGCGATGGTCGCCAGCTCGTCCGTGGAGAGGCAGAAGGCGTCTCCGTTGACCAAGAAGACGCGCCGGGCATAGGCGTAGTCGCGCGCCGCCTCGACCAGGTCGTCGACGATTTCCTCCACCGGAGATACGCAGAATGACGTGTCGCGATACATGCTGCAGAAGGTGCAGGCATTGTGGCTGCAACCGCGCGTCACCTGCAGCAGTAGCGAATACGCCTCGTAGGGAGGCCGAAAGGTCATTCCGTCGTAATGCATCGATCCCCCTCTGCCGACGACACGTGCGACCCCTATGATACACGGTGTCAGCAGATGGCGAAGCGAGGCACCGTGGACGAAAGCCTCCGCCCGCGCGCAACGCCAAGGCTCCCCACCCGCGCCTGTGACGCGGATGGGGAGCCCCCTGGGATGCTCTGGGCCTCGGCCTAGTCGTAGCGCTCGTCGTAGACGCGCTTGGTCTTCTTCTCGCTGCGCGGCAGGACGCCCAGCTCGACGATCTTGACCAGCGGCGTGAATCCGATCTTGTGCTTGACGCGACGCGCCACGCGGCCGCGCAGGTCCTCCCAGTTGACCGAACCGTTGGTCTCCACGTAGATGCGCATGGTGTCGCGCCCGTCCAGGTGCGACAGGCGGATCTGGTACTCGCTGGAGAGCTCGGGGAAGGTGGCCAGGATCTCCTCGATCTGGGCGGGGAAGACGTTGACGCCATGGATCTTCATCATGTCGTCGGAACGGCCGGTGATGGTATCGATGCGCGGATGCTCGTCATGGCCGCAACCGCACGGGCCCGGGACGATGCGCGACAGGTCGTGGGTACGGAAGCGGATGAGCGGCGCACCCTCCTTGACCAGCGTCGTCAGCACAATCTCGCCCCACTCGCCATCGGGCAGGACCTCACCAGTCTCGGGATCGATGATCTCGAGATAGACGTAGTCGCTCCACACGTGCATCTCGTGGCCGTGCTGGCAGCTGATGCCGATGCCGGGGCCATAGACCTCGGTCAGGCCATAGATGTCGTAGTACTCGACGTCCAGGGCATCGATGATGCGCTGGCGGATCTTCTCGCCCGAGCGCTCAGAACCGGTGATGAGCTTCTTCAGCTTGATCTGGTCACGGACGCCGCGACGCTCGATCTCCTCGGCCAGCAGCAGCGCGTAGCTCGCGGTGGCGGTGAGCACCGTGGACTGCATGTCGATCATGAACTGGATCTGCTTCTCGGTGTTGCCGGGGCCCATGGGAATGGCCATGGCGCCCAGCAGCTCGCAGCCCGCCTGGAAGCCGATGCCCGCGGTCCAGAGGCCGTAGCCCGGGGTGATCTGGACGCGGTCCTGCGGCGTCACGCCGGCATACTCGTAGCAGCGCGCGAACTGGATGGCCCAGTCGTCGACGTCCTTCTGGGTGTAGGGGATGATGACGGGCGTGCCGGTGGTGCCGCTGGACGAGTGGATGCGCACGATCTCGCTGTCGGGCACGGCGGACAGTCCCAGCGGATAGGCGTCCCGCAGGTCCTGCTTCTCGGAGAAGGGCAGGGCGAGGAAGTCCTCCACCGAGGAGACGCCGGTGATGCCGGCCTCCCGCAGGCGGCGCCCGTAGAAGCTGTCGGATGCGAGCAGGCGCTGAATCTGGCGGTTTACCTGCTCGAGTTGCGTGTCGTTGATCTGCATGTGGCAAAGCTCCCTTTCACTTGGCTGGCGGCCGGGTCCCAGCCGCACATGTCTGGTCGAGGACGGGGTCGCGCGGCGGCCCCGGTTGGTCATGCGTAGGACAGGGCGCGTTCGTTGAGGTCCCAGAGTCGTTCGGGCAGGCGTCCGTGGATGGCGGCGAGCAGGTCGTCTGTCGAGAGGCCCAGCGCGCCCGTGCGTGCGGCGGCACCGAGCAGCACGACGTTCAGGCACTTGGCCGAACCGAGGTCGGCCGCTGCCGCGTCGGAGTCGACCACCACGAGCCGCTCCCCCACCTGGGCATGCAGGTATCCCATCAGCGCCTCGAGGTCGTAGGCCGGGCCTCCCGTCATCGAGCTGACGGGGACGACGGGTCGACTGCTGACGACGACCCGTCCGCCAGGCTTCAGGAAGGCCAGCTGACGGACCGCCTCGGCGGGCTCGAAGGCAAGGATCAGGTCGGCCGTGCCCCGGGCCATCAGCGGAGAGGCTATGCCCTCCCCCAACCGCACGTGACTGAACACGCTGCCGCCACGCTGGGCCATGCCGATGGTCTCGGCGGTCTTGACGGGGATGTCGCGTGCCATGGCGGCGCTGGCGATCAGCTTGGAAGCCAGGATGGTACCCTGGCCGCCCACGCCGCAGAGGATGATGTTGGTGCTCATGCGCGACCTCCTGCCTGGGGGAGCTCCATGTCGATGCGGCGCCCGCCACCGATGGCGCCGAAGGGGCAGACCTGCTCGCACAGGGTGCATCCGCTGCACAGCGACTCGTCGATGACGACCTTGCCATCCGTGGGGACCAGGGCCGGGCAGCCCAGCTCGCGCACGCAGCGCTGGCATCCGACGCAACGCTCGCCGTCGACATGGCTGTGCGCCTGCGGCCTCGCCAGGACCACGCAGGGGCTCTTGAAGATGATGGCCTTGACGCCCGGCTCGTCTGCGACGCGTCTCACCGTCTGCACGGCCAGTTCGAGGTCCAGCGGGTCGACCGTCTCGACCACCGTCAGGCCGATGGCCCGCAGGATCGCCTCGATGCTCACCTTCTGGACGACCTCGCCCATCATCGTGCGGCCCGTGCCGGGGTGGGGCTGATGGCCGGTCATGGCCGTCGTCGAGTTGTCCAGCACGACCAGCGTCATGTCGGCCTGGTTGTAGAAGGCGTTGATGGTGCCGGTGATGCCGCTGGCGAAGAAGGTCGAGTCTCCCACGAAGGCGAAGCAGCTCGTGTCCGGCTCGGTGTGGAAGACGCCCTGGGCGATGTTGATGCCCGCTCCCATGCACAGGCACGTGTCGACCATGTCCAGCGGGGCGGCGTTGCCCAGCGTGTAGCAGCCGATGTCTCCGCAATAGATGGTCTTGCGCCCCTTCATCGCCTTCTTGACGGCATAGAAGCTCGCGCGATGCGGGCAGCCCGCGCAGAGCACGGGGGGACGGACGGGAAGCGTCGGCATCGCAGGTGCAGGAAGCTCCTGCCGGTCAACCCCGAGAAACGCGTCGATGGCCGCGCCGACCGACTCCACGGTGTTCTCCCCCGAGGGCGCGATGTCGCCCGTCAGCTTGCCACGGATGCGTACGGGCAGGTCGTGCTTCCCGCAGACGTAGGTCAGGGCGCGCTCGAGGACGGGATCGAGCTCCTCGACGCAGAGGACCTCGTCCAGGTCCTGCAGGAACTCGACCGCGAGCCGCTCGGGGAACGGGTGAGGCGTGGCCACCCTCAGCACGCGGACATGGTCGTCCTCGCCGAGGTTCTCGCGCACGTAGGCGTAGTTGATGCCATGGGTCGCGATGCCCTTGCGCGGCGCGCCGTCGGTCTCCGGCAGCACGAAGTTGCGACGGTAGTCGGACAGCTCGTCGGAGAGCTGGGCGTTGCGTGCCTCGATCTTGGCATGGTTGACCACCGACAGGCGCGGGAAGATGACCCAGCGGCTCGGGTCCCTGACGAAGCCCTCCGGGTCGTTGTGCAGCCATTCCTCCTCGTCAGCCACCTGGATGGACTCGTACCCATGGTCGACGCGCGTGGTGGCACGGAAGAAGACTGGCGTGCCCAGACGCTCGGAAAGCTCGAAGGCGTCCTGCACCATCTCGTAGGCCTCGGCAACCGAAGACGGGTCGAAGCAGGGCAGCTTGGAGAACTGCGCGAAGGTGCGGGTGTCCTGCTCGGTCTGGGAGGAGATGGGGCCGGGGTCATCGGCCACCATGACCACCAGGCCACCCTTGACCCCAATGTACTCCAGGCTCATCAGCGGGTCGGAGGCGACGTTCAGGCCCACCTGCTTGCAGGTGACCAGCGCGCGTGCGCCCGAGTAGGCAGCCCCCGCGGCCACCTCCATGGCAGCCTTCTCGTTGATCGACCACTCGACATAGACGTCCTGCGACCTGCGACGGGCCACCGTCTCCAGGACCTCGGTCGAGGGGGTCCCCGGATAGCCCGCCACGACGTTGACACCCGCGGCGAGGGCGCCCAGCGCTATGGCCTCGTTGCCCATGAGAAACTCTGTGTGCATGCATCCCCCTACCCATGCATCGAATCTGCAATCAGACACGATAGCACCAAGGCAAGGGCGCTGCGCCTTTGTTCACAACCTCGAAGCGAAGCGTGCGGATGATGCCGGAGGCCATTTCGGCCCTTCTCCACCCTGCCCGCCATGCCTCTCTGGACGAAGTTTCAGTTATGCGCTGTTTTTCGGGGACATGCCAAGTATCGAAGGCACAAAAGCCCAGTTGGCGCGAAGCCGATACTCACCCGTCTCGCGATAAACAGCGCATAACTGACACTTCGTCCAAGGCAACGGGTTCCAGACACCTCGGACGCCCAAGGTGGAGGAGCTCGTCGTCGGGCAGGCCTTTTTCGACCGTGGAGAACCGTCCCAGATGGTCGAACGGAGGCTCTCGTCCGGTCGGGCAGGCCTTTTTCGACCGTGGAGAACCGTCCCAGATGGTCGAACGGAGGAGCTTATGCGAGGCGTTCCACGCCCTGCGCGCTGACGCGTGCCAGGAAGTGGGGCACGGGCCGGGGCTGTTCGTCTCCCAGCTCGTAGGCGCTGCGCAGAATACGTTCGCCATCGTAGATGAGGGAACTGTCGGAGGTGCAGAGCGTCGCCAGCACGTCCCCACGCTCCACCCAGTCTCCCGTCTTGCGCGCAAGGACGATGCCCGCGCTCGGGTCGATGGCGTCCTCGATGCGTTCGCGGCCGGCTCCCAGCTCGCAGGCTGCGACACCCACCCGCTCGGCGTCCATGTGGCAAACCCATCCGGCCCGTGTCGCCCGAACCTCGTGCACCACCTTCGGCTGGGCGAACAGCGCATAGTCGTGCAGCACCGCCGCATCGCCGCCCTGGGCTTCCACCATCTCGCAGAGCTTTGCCAGGCCCGCACCATTGGCTATCTGCGCACGGACCATCCGCCGGCACTCGTCCAGCGACCCCTTGTCCGCCAACACCAGCATGTTTGCCGCCAGCTCGACGCACGTCTCGGCGATGTCGGAGGGGGCCGAACCCTTCAGCACGTCACAGGCCTCCATCACCTCGAGGGAGTTGCCCACCGCATGCCCCAGGGGCTGGTCCATGTCGGTGATGAGCGCCACCGTCTGGCGCTCCACGTGCTCGCCGATGTCCACCATCGCCTGGGCCAGTTCGATGGCGAGCTCCGTGGTCTTCATGAAGGCACCACTGCCGCACTTCACGTCGAGGAGGATGGCGTCCGCACCGGCAGCGATCTTCTTGCTCATGATGCTCGAGGCGATGAGGGGGATGCAGTCCACCGTTGCCGTCACGTCACGCAGGGCATAGAGCTTCTTGTCGGCAGGCACGAGGTCGGCGGTCTGCCCAACAACTGCGCAGCCCACCGTCCGGGCGATCTCCAGGAAGCGGGCCCGCTCCTGCTGCACCGAATAGCCGGGGATCGACTCGAGCTTGTCGAGCGTGCCACCCGTGTGTCCCAGGCCACGACCGCTCATCTTGGGGACGGGAACGCCCAGGGAGGCCACCAGAGGCACCACGGCCAAGGTGGTCTTGTCGCCGACGCCTCCCGTCGAGTGCTTGTCGACCTTCGTGCCTGGTATCGAGGAGAGGTCCACCGTGTCGCCCGAGACGGCCATCTCCATCGTCAGGTTGGCCGTCTCGCGGGCGTTCATGCCCCGCAGGAAGATGGCCATGGCCAGGGCGGATGCCTGGTAGTCGGGAATCGAGCCCCCTGCGTATCCGGCGACGAAATGGTTGATCTCCTGGGGCGTCAGCTCCAGCCCGTCACGCTTGTGCTTGATGATGTCGTACATACGCATGGTCGACTCCCCTTTCCCGCAGACGAAGGGTGAAAGATGAGTATGTACCATGGGAAAGTGTTTCGAAACCATTACGTGCCAGATGGTCCCATTCCCTCGGGGAAGAAGCAGCCAGACGCTGCCGGTCCCTGCCGGGCCGCGACCATCCGGTTTCGACGTCCCTCACGCCCCCAGCCACCGGCACGGCGCGCAGGGAGCACGCGTCACAGCAGCTTGTCCGGACCAAATCCCTCGGGCATCAGCTGGCCCAGCCGGTAGGTCTTGCGCTGGCCATCCGAGCGTCCCAACACGATGCGGAACGTCGCAGGGTCGCAGAACTCCTGCATCACCTGTCGGCACACGCCACATGGGGCGCAGAAGTCGGACGCCTCCTGCCCCTGCGGTCCGCCGACGACGGCAATCGCCTCGAACGAGCGGCATCCGTCGAAGACCGCCCGGTGGAAGGCCGTGCGCTCCGCGCAGTTGGAGGGGCTGTACGCGGCATTCTCGATGTTGCATCCCTGATAGACGGTGCCATCCGTTGCCAGCAGCGCCGCCCCCACCGTCCAGTGGGAGTAAGGCGCATACGACCGTTTGCGCGCCTCGAAGGCCAGCTCCACCAGCCTCTCGTCATCCATGACCGATCCCTCACCTTCCAACACAAAAGATCCCCCGAGCGTTGTCGGGGGATCCGATGCGATGACCCTAAGACTCTATGACAGCCCGTGAGCCAATCTTAGCGCGAACCCTTGACGTAGGGCACGCCGTCGGCCTTCGGGGCCACCGAGCGGCCCACGAAGAGGATCAGCACGATGATGGTCATGGCGTAGGGCAGCATGGACAGGATCTGGCTGGGCACCACGAAGTCGCCGCCGCCGAGCATGATGACGAGCGCCTGGGTGAAGCCGAAGAGCAGGCAGGCACCATAGGCGCCAAACGGGGTCCACTTGCCGAAGATGACCGCGGCCATGGCGATGAAGCCGTGGCCCGAGATGGCCGTCTGGGTGAACTGGCTGATGATGCCGATGGTCATCGAGGCACCACCAAAGCCGGCCAGCATGCCCGAGAGCAGCACGCAGACGTAACGCACCTTGTAGACGTCGATGCCCAGGGTGTCGGCCGCTGCGGGATGCTCGCCCACCGCGCGCACGCGCAGGCCCCACTTGGTCTTGTAGAGCACGAACCACATGATGGCCGTGAAGAGCAGCGCCAGCACCGTGGTCACGTTGACGTTGAGGCTTGCGAAGGGCGTGCCGGCAAGCCCGTTCTCGCCCAGGATCTTGGGCAGCTTCGGGGCGATGGGAGACATGGCGGCGCCGTCGAAGAGGCGCTTGCAGGCGAAGATGGCCATGCCCGGTGCCAGCATGTTGATGGCGACGCCACTGACCGTCTGGTCGGCCGCAAACGAGACGGACGCAACCGCATGCAGCAGGGCGACGAGCGCGCCGCAGGCGCCGGCCACCAGGAAGCCAATCCAGGGGTTGCCCGTGAAGTAGCTGCCGGCGGCAGCGGCGATGGCCCCGACGACCATCATGCCCTCGATGCCGATGTTGGTGACGCCGGAGCGCTCGGAGATGACGCCGCCCAGGGCGCCGAACACCAGCGGCGTGGAGTACATGAGCGTGATGCCCAGGAAGAGGATGAGGTTGGCGAACATGTCCCTATGCCTCCTTTCCGGCAGCGGCGGCCTCGCGCTCGCGGCGCTGCTTGGCCAGCCGGTTGGCCAGCACCGGCATGATGCCCGGAAGCGCCGTGAAGAACACGATGATGCCGATCATGATGTTGATGATCTCGGTGGGTGCCTTCACCGACATGCCGCCGTAGATGAGCGAGGCGAACAGCAGGCTGGAGGGAATGCAGCCAAGTGGGCTGCTGGCCGCGATGAACGCGACCGACATGCCGTTGAAGCCGTAGCTCTCCATGGCCGCAAGCAGGGTGATCGTGTGCGGGGAGATGCCCGTGATGGTGAGGGCGCCCGCCAGGCCGCTGATGGCGCCGGCGATGAGCATCGACAGGACGATGTTGCGCTCGACCGAGATGCCGCTGAAGCGGGCGGCGTCACGGTTGAAGCCAACGGCGCGCAGCTCGTAGCCGAGCTTGGTGCGGGTGAGCACGATGCTGATGGCGATGGCGACAAGCACCGCGATGATGAAGCCGTAGTTGAGGTCGGTCTTCAGCATGATCTCGCGCAGCCAGGGGATGCCCTTGAGGAAGGCCTTGCCCTCGGCAGACTTCTTCCAGTTGCCCAGGATCATGGTGTAGCTGGAGCTGCTGACGGGCAGGGCGCTGTTGGAGTTCGGCTTGTGGAAGGTGTCGCTCATGACCACGTAGTTGCAGAGGTAGAAGGCGATCCAGTTGCACATGATGGAGGTGATGACCTCGTGGATGCCGAACTTGGCCTTGAGCCATCCCACGAAGGCGCCGAGCGCCGCGCCGCCCAGGATGCCGGCGGCGAGAACGATGGGGACCTGCAGCGGCATGGGAAGGTGGAGCTTGATGCCCACGATGGAGGCCAGCACGGTGCCCACGATGTACTGGCCCTCTGCCCCGATGTTGAACAGGCCGGTCTTGAAGGCGAAGGCAACCGAGACGCCCGTGAGCAGGATCGGCGTCGCCTTGATGAAGACGTTCGCCATGTACTTGGGCTTGCCGAACACGCCCCTGAACAGCTGTGCGAACGCCTGGACCGGGCTGTAGCCCGCCGCTGCCAAGACGACCGCGGAGATCGCAAAGCCTATGATGACGGCGGCGATGGCGGCCGCCAGACGGCCGCGTAGGAACTTCTCCAGCTTGCTCACCGCATCTCACCTCCTGCCATGAGAAGACCGAGCTGATTCTCGTCCACGGTCCCCTGGGCGAAGGTGCCCGTGATCTGCCCGTGGTATATGACCGCGATGGTGTCGGAGACGTCCATGACCTCGTCGAGCTCGAAGCTGATGAGCAGGATGGCCGCGCCACGGTCGCGCTCGGCAATGAGGGTCTTGTGCACGAACTCGATGGCGCCGACGTCCAGGCCGCGCGTCGGCTGGAAGGCGATGAGCAGGTTGGGGGAGGACGTCACCATGCGCGCGATGATGGCCTTCTGCTGGTTGCCGCCGGACAGGCCGCTCATGCGCTCGTCCTCGCACCCGCTCGGGCGGATGTCGAAGTCCTTGATGAGCTGGGTCGTGTACTCGCGCATCGTGTCGTAGTCGAGCGTGATGCCCGCGCCGAACTCGTCGTCGGCATGGCGCTCGAGCACGGTGTTCTCCGTCACGGAGAAGGGCAGCACCAGACCCCAACGGTGGCGGTCGGAGGGGATGGTAGCCACCTTCTTGACGAAGGTGGTGCGGGGCGAGGTGTTCTGGATCTGCTCGCCGTTGATGGTGATGGTGCCGCTCTCGGCCCTCACGATGTTGGTGATGGCGTCGACCAGCTCCTGCTGGCCATTGCCGTCGATGCCCGCGATGCCCACGATCTCGCCGGAGCGGATGTCGAGGTTGAGACCACGCACCTGCTCGATGCCTCGCTCGTCCTTGACCGTGAGGTCGCGGATCTGCAGCACCGTCTCGCCGGGATGCGCCGGGGTCTTCTCGACGGTGAGGTTGACGTTGCGTCCCACCATCTTGGAAGCAAGCTCGGTCTCGCTGGAGTGCTTCACGTCCACCGTGCCCATGTAGACGCCGCGACGGATGATCGAGCACTCGTCGGCGGACTGCATGATCTCCTTGAGCTTGTGGGTGATGATGATGATCGTCTTGCCCTTGGCGATGAGGTCGTGCATGATCTCGATGAGCTTGTCGATCTCCTGCGGGGTGAGCACGGCAGTGGGCTCGTCGAGGATGAGGACCTCGGCGCCGCGGTAGAGCGCCTTCAGGATCTCGACGCGCTGCTGCATGCCGACGGTGATGTCCTGGATCTTGGCGTCCGGGTCGACGTCGAAGCCATACTCGTCGACCAGCTCCATGACCTTCTGGCGGGCGCGTCCCATGTCCAGGATGCCGGCCGAGCCGCAGACCTCGTCGCCCAGGATGATGTTCTCGGTCACCGTGAAGTTCTCGACCAGCATGAAGTGCTGGTGCACCATGCCGATGCCCATCCCGATGGCGTCGGTCGGACTGGTGATGCTGACCTTCTGCCCACCCATGAAGATGTCGCCCTCGTCAGCCTGGTACAGGCCATAGAGGACGTTCATGAGCGTGGTCTTGCCGGCACCGTTCTCGCCCAGGATCGCGTGAATCGTCTGCTTCCTGACATCAAGATCCACATGATCGAGGGCCGTGAACTGGCCGAAGGTCTTCAGGATGCCGTGCATCTGCACCGCATACTCCGGACTTGCTTCCACGTGCCACCTCCCTATGTAGCCAACAGCTTCATGATAGAGGACTCAGGCATGTGGAGGATGCGTGAACGGATGTTTTTTGCTCATGGTAACCTCGGCCAGCGCATGGTGTCAGCGCATGGCAAAGGGGAGGGATGCCATGGGCACCCCTCCCCTCTCGATGCGTTGGTCTGCGCCTTTGCCTACAGAGCGGCGACGTACTCCTTGAAGTCGGCCTCGTTGCCCGGGACCACGATGTCGCCGGCCTTGATCTTCTCGAAGATCTCGAGGGTGGCCTCGTAGATGTCGTCGGGCAGGTTGTCGTGCGTGTCGGCAAGGCCCACGGCGTCCTCGGCGGCGCCCATGACGATGGTGTCGCCACCGGTGATGCTGCCGTCCTTCAGGCCGTTGGAGACCTGGACGATGACGTTGTCGGTGCGCTTGAGGGCGGAGGCGATGATGGTGGTGTAGTCGGGGAAGACGGCCGCCTGGTCGGCGTCGACGCCGATGCTCCAGACGCCTGCGTCGTTGCATGCCTCGAGCATGCCCACGCCCGTGCCGCCAGCGGCATGGAACAGGACGTCGCAGCCGTCCTTGATCATCTTCTGGGCGATGGACTTGCCCTTGGCGGCATCGCCGAAGCTCTCGGCGTACTGGGCCTGGCAGGTGACGCTGGTGCCCTGCTCGGCGTTGGCGTACTCGATGCCGGCCTTGTAGCCATACTCGAAGGCCGCGATCGTCTCGCCGGTCATGCCGCCGACGAAGCCGACCTTGCCGCTCTCGCTCATGCGCGCCGCGATGTAGCCGACGGCGAACGAGGGCTCCTGGGACTTGAACTGCACGGCAATGAGGTTCTCGGCGCCACTGGTGTTGGTGCCCTCGATGCTGCCGAACAGCACGTCGGGGTTGGCCTCGGCGGCCTCGTTGACGGCGTCGGACATGGCGTAGCCGATGCCCCAGACGATGCCGGAGCCGTCGTCGACGGCCTTGTCGAGGTTGGTGGCATAGTCGGAGTCCTGCTTGGACTCGTAGTAGTCGATGTCCCAGCCGTTGTCGGACTCGAGCTGCTGCATGCCCGCCCAGGCGAGCTGGTTGAACGACTGGTCGTTGACACCGCCGGTATCGGTGACCATGCGGACGACGAAGCCCTCGTCTGCCTCGGCGCCGCCCTCGTCGGAACCGCCACCACCGCAGCCCACGAGGGCCGCAAGAGCGCCGGCACCCATAGTGGCGGCAAAGGTACGACGAGTCATCTTGGCATCGAACATACGCTACTCTCCCTTTCGCTGCGCGCCCACGGCCCCTTGCCGCAGGTCACGTATGGCCACGGGTCTCCCCGCATTCCCAACTTAACAAACCTGCAACACTATAGCGCTTATTACGCCCGTGCAGCCACGGCAAGCGCTATTTCCATCATCTCCGTGAACGAGCTCTGCCGCTCCATCGCCGGGAGGCTCCCCGCCCTCAGCACCAGGTCGGAGATCGTCATGATGCCCAGTGCGCGCTTGCGCGCCTTCATGGCGTTGAGGTAGAGCGCGGCGGCCTCCATCTCGGCGGCCATCACGCCCATCTCCGCCCACTTCTCGGCGTCGGACGGGTCGCTATAGAAGACGTCCGTGGACAGGAGGTTGCCCACGTGATAGGTGGCGCCCCGCTCCTCGGCGGCCTCGACCGCCAGGCGCAGCAGCCCGAAGTCGGCGATGGGAGCGATGGTTCCCGGCAGCTTGTACTGGTGGGCGAACCCGGAGTCCGTGCAGGCCGCCTGCCCGATGACGATGTCGCGCAGGTTGACCGTGGGCGCCAGGCCGCCGGCGCTGCCGATGCGGATGATCGTGTCCACGTCGTAGAAGTTGTAGAGCTCGTAGGAGTAGATGGCGATGGAGGGCATGCCCATGCCGCTGCCCATGACCGAGAGGCGCTTGCCCTGGTAGGTGCCCGTGAAGCCCAGCATGTTGCGGACCTCGTTGAAGCAGGTGACGTCCTCCAGGTAGTGCTCCGCGACGTACTGGGCGCGCAGCGGGTCGCCCGGCATCAGGACGGTGCTCGCGATGTCACCCGGCTGTGCCGCGTTGTGGGGTGTTGGCATGTTGGTCTCCTTCCCTGGTTGGTGGGTGTGGCCTCGCAGGCTCGCGTCGGCCTGAGGGCAGTCGTGCGAGCTGTGGCTAGGCGAGGATCTGGGCCAGGCGGCTGGTCCCCGTGCCCAGCTGCGGCGTGCCGAGGTAGTCCAGCACGGTCGCAGCGAGGTCGGCGAAGGTGGGAAGCGTCCCCAGGTCCGCCCCGGCACGGACCTTCGGGCCCGCGATCACCCAGGGCACGTACTCGCGGCTGTGGTCGGTGGATGGCGTCACCGGGTCGCAGCCGTGGTCCGCTGTGACCATCAGCAGGTCGTCGGGGCGCAGCTTCGCCAGCATCTGGGGCAGGTGGGCATCGAAGTAGCTGATGGCCCTCGCATAGCCGTCCACGTCGTTGCGGTGGCCGTAGATCATGTCCGTGTCGACGAGGTTGGTGTAGCACAGGCCGCAGAAGTCGCGGTCCATCCAGGCGATGGTCTTGTCGATGCCGTCGGCGTTGTCGGAGGTGAGGATGTGGTCGGTGGTGCCCCTCCCGGCGAAGAGGTCGTAGATCTTGCCCACGGAGAGCACGTCCAGGCCCTGCCCCTTCAAAGCGTCGAGCATCGTGGTGCCCGTGGGCTCGAGCGAGAAGTCGTGGCGGTTCCTGGTGCGCTGGTAGGGCCACTCCCCCTCGAAGGGCCGGGCGATCACGCGTCCCACGCCATGCCTGCCCTGCAGCTGGGCACGGGCGATGCGGCAGTACTCGTAGAGCTGCTCGGGCGGGACGACGGCCTCGTGCGCCGCGATCTGGAAGACGCTGTCGGCAGAGGTGTAGAGGATGAGCGATCCGGTCTCCACGTGCTCGCGGCCGTAGTCGCGGATGACGTCGGTGCCCGAGTAGGGCCTGTTGCAGATGACCTTGCGGCCCGTGGCCCGCTCGAAGGGCTCGACGACCTCCGGCGGGAAGCCCTGCGGGTAGGTGGGCAGCGGCTGGGGCGATATGACGCCCGCCATCTCCCAGTGGCCGACCGTGCTGTCCTTGCCCTGGCTGGCCTCCTGCATGCGCGCGAAGGCACCCTCGGGCGCGGCGACCGGCGCGAGGCCGTGGTGGTAGCCCGACTCGAGCGCACCCTCGATGTTCAGCAGGCCGAGACGGGTCAGGTTGGGAATGTCGAAGAGGGGGCTGGTGGCACAGGCGCAGAGCGTGTTAGACCCCTCGTCGCCCCATGCCGAGGCGTCGGGAGCCTCGCCGATGCCAAAGCTGTCGAGCACGATGACAAAGACGCGTTTGCCCATGGGGACCTCGCTCTCGTACGGTTTCGTTTCACCGATGATACCGCGTGGCGGGGGCGCAGCCTCGCGCGAACCCGCCATGCGAGCGCCGTCGGGAGTGGGCGCTTGGCGCAGCGGCGCGTGCGGCAGGCATCCGTGGGGACGCGTCGCGAACGGAACGGGCCACCGCAGCCCCATGCGGAGTATCCTGTTTCTCGCCAGCGGATCGAGAGGACCATCATGAGCACTGCGGAACTGAACGACTTCCTTGACCTGACGCCCGAGGTCGCCGAGGCATTGGCCGGCAACCGGCCCGTCGTGGCGCTGGAGTCCACCATCATCAGCCACGGCATGCCCTACCCGCAGAACGTCGAGACCGCCCTGTCGGTCGAGCGGATCGTGCGCGAGCACGGGGCCGTCCCCGCGACCGTCGCCGTCATCGGGGGCCGCCTGCGCGCAGGCCTGACCGCAGACGAGATCGACCATCTGGGACGCAAGGGGCGCGAGGTCATCAAGGTGAGTCGCCGCGACCTGCCGGTCGTGGTGGCGCGCGGGCTGGACGGTGCGACGACCGTCGCCTCGACCATGATCGTCGCGGCGCTGGCGGGCATCGACGTGTTTGCCACGGGCGGCATCGGTGGCGTGCACCGCGGCGCCGAGAGGACGATGGACATATCGGCCGACCTCGAGGAGCTGGCCATGACCCCGGTGATGGTGGTCTGCGCCGGTGCCAAGTCGATCCTGGACCTGGGGCTGACGCTGGAGTACCTGGAGACCAAGGGCGTGCCCGTGCTGGGGTATGGCACCGACGAGCTGCCCGCGTTCTACACCCGCCAGTCGGGCTTTGGCGTGGACTACCGCGTGGACTCCCCCGCCGAGCTGGCCCGGATCCTGGACGCGCAGCGACGGCTGGGCTTCCCGGGCGGCGCGCTGGTCGCCAACCCCATCCCCGAGCGCCACTCGATGGACAGGGAGGTCATCGACGAGGCCATCGACCAGGCGCTGGCCGAGTGCGACGAGCGTGGCATCCACGGCAAGGAGACCACGCCGTTCCTGCTGGCGCGCATCGCCGAGATTACCGGCAACGACAGCCTGGACTCCAACATCCAGCTGGTGTTCAACAACGTCGCGCTGGGAGCGGAGATCGCCAGGGAGCTGTGTGCCCTGCGTGCGTGACGGCCGTCCCCGTCAGCGCCTGGCGGGCTCCGCGTCCGGCAGGCGCAGCAGCCAGACTATGTAGAGCACAGCCACTGCGATGGACGTGGCGCTGGATATGACGACGGCGAGATGGTACGAGCCAAAGAGCGCCGTGGTCGCCGTCTCGCTCTCAAAGAAGCTAAGCACGTTGTTCACCATGTGGAAGCCCACGCAGGGCCAGATGCTGCCGCCCTTCAGCAGCACCAGCACCAGCATGAAGCCCACCGCCACCGCATACACGACCTGCGCAAGCGTCTCCAGGCGCGACTGCCCGCTGCCATTGACGAGGTTGACGATGTGGCCGATGCCAAAGGTGAGCGAGCTCACCACGATGGCGCTGGTGCGACCGTCGGGCTCCATGGCCCGGAACAGCAACCCGCGGAAGATGAGCTCCTCGAGAAAGCCGACGCAGCACATGCTGGCGACCCAACAGACGCCCTCCAGTGCCGAGCCGTTCATAGCGAGACCCGGCCAGATCTTCTTCGTGGCCATGATGGCCAGCGGGAGGTACAGCAGCATGCGCGAGGCGGGCACCTGCGGCGAGCGCATGCCCAGCGACTCCCCGACCCCCGCGTGGCGCACCCAGCCCCACAGGGCGAGGCTCATCGCCAGCTGCACGAGCGCCGTGACCAGCTTGGCGACCCCCACCGTCTTCGACACGTTGTCCGCGACAGAGCTGAGCACCACATAGGCCACGATCCAGCCCACTGCGAAGGTGATGTGGTTCTTCTGATACCAGCGGTCGAGCATGCTCATCGGGCATCCCCCTCCATCTCGAGAGAACCCTGGTACGCGGACGTCAGCACCCGTGCGACCAGGTCCTCGTCATACGCCAGGGAGTTGTTGGCCAAGAGGCTGGCATAGCCATGCGCTGCCACGAAGATGGCAAGGAACACCTGTCGTGCCCGCGCCTCGTCCACGCCCGTCTCCTGGGCGACCATGCCCACCAGCTCCCCCACCTCGGGCGCCGCGACCAGCGACTGCAGGTCCCGCCCACCGAACGCGTCGGTCTGGAAGAGGAAGCGGAACAGGCGTGGCTCGTCGTAGGCAAAACGTACGTAGTTGAGCCCCAGCTGCAGGAGAGGGTCCGACGCGGACTCCAGCCGTGCCATGAGGCTGGTGGAATGCAGCTCGTCGATGGCCTGGTAGGCGGCCTCGCGCACCTCCGCCATCGTGGCAAAGCGGTAGAGAATCGGCTGGGTCGAGCAGCCCAAGGCCGCAGCCAGGGCCCGCGCGTTGAGGGACTCGTGCCCCTGCGTCCGCACCAGCTCCACAGCCGCAGCAACGATGTCGTCCCGCGATATGCGCGCGGTCCTTGCCATGTACCCTCCCCTTTCTATAACGCTTGTTATTATATCGGGAGACAGGCAGGGCTGCAATGGGCAAGGTACCACGACGCCGGACCCACTGCATTGTCTGCGTTTTGAGAGGGCACCCATTCAGAGCTACGCAGAAAAGGCCGTAGTCTGCGCAGACAAAAACGCAAACAACTGACGTGGCTCGTTTGGCGAGGCGAAAGCGCAGACAACGACACGTCAGGCGCGCCCTTTCGAATATGAAACGCAGACAACGCCACGGGGCACCCCGCACCCGCAATGGAGACGGCCGCAGGCCGGTCTTGTGGCAGCTCGATTCGGCTAGCCCTCCACGATGGCGATGCTGGCGCTGGTGCCCAGACGGTCTGCCCCGGCTGCGACCATCGCCTCCGCCTCGGCACGCGTGTGCATGCCGCCAGCCGCCTTCACCTTGCAGCGATCGCCTACGGTGCGGCGCATCAGCTCGACGTCGTGCACGGTCGCGCCGCCCGTCGAGAAGCCGGTGCTCGTCTTCACGAATCCGGCACCCGCGGCGACCGCATCCTCGCAGGCACGGACCGTCTCGTCATCGGAGAGCAGGCAGCATTCCAGGATGACCTTGACGGTTGCCGAGCCCGCAGCCGCCACCACGGCGGAGATGTCCGCGGTGCAGTATGCGTCGTCGCCGTCCTTCAGGCGCCCGACGTTGAGGACCATGTCGATCTCGTTCGCGCCATCGGCAACGGCCTGGGCGGTCTCTGCCGCCTTGGCCTGCGTCGATGCGGCACCCAGGGGGAATCCCACGACGGTCGTCACGCCAACCCCGGTGCCCGCCAGCCGCTGGGACGCCAGCGGGACCCAGCACGAATTGACGCAGACGGTGGCAAAACCGTAGCGGACGGCCTCGTCGCAAAGACGCTCGATGTCGGCGCGACGGGCGTCCTGCTTGAGGTTGGTATGGTCGATGAGGCCATTGAGCTGCATGTTCCCTTCCCTTCTCTGTGGGTGCGCACCCGATTATAGCCCGCAGCGAAAAGCGCCTGGCCGGCCGCGCGAGGCAGTGACGCTTGCCGAATTCATCGTCCCACACGAAGGCGCAGAGCAGAGTCTCCCGGATACTGGAAGAAGGTGACGGGCAGCCCGAAGAAAGGTATGACCATGAGAAAGCGCATGTTGGGATTCTTCGCTCTGGTGGTGCTGTGCCTGGCGATGGTGGGCTGCGGCTCGGTCACACAGGAGGACTATCGCCCCAACTTTACGGGCGTGTGGGAACTGGACTCGATGGTCAGCGATGGAGAGCAGACCAGCGGGGACGAAATCGAGCTGGTCAAGGCCTTTGGCATGAACGTATTCCTCATCCTGGACGAGGATGGGAGCTGCAAGCTCAACCTGTTCGGGAGGGAGCTGTACACGGGGACCTGGGAGGCCACGAGCGCATCCGAGGGCAGCCTCAAGCTGACTGACGAGGACGACACGAGTATGTCGGGCGACCTCACGATGGCTGACGACAAGCTGACCATGAGCTCGGAGAGCAACTCGATCACCTTCGTCAAGACCACCCAGGAGGACATGGAGGCGTTCCTGGCCGATTCCGGCAGCCTCTCCGACCTGCTGGACAGCGAGGAGGAGTAGCGGGCGGCACAGGCGACAGGAGCCCGACCTACCTGTCGCCCACCGCAGGGCATGGGGGCGAGGCATGGACATCACCTGGGAGGACGGTTTCGGGATCCGCACCGAGGCCCATGACGGCGAGATGGTCATCTCCGCCAACAGGGCGGGCCTGGTCTCGCTGGCGAACATCCTCCTCGCCCTGGCAGAGGAGCGTTCCGGCGCCCACATCCACCTGGACGAGCACAACTCCCTCGAGGACGGCTCCCTCGGGCTTGTCATCGAGCGCATTCCCTAGCCGGCATCGCCCCCGATGTGTCTGCGGCATTCGGGACGGACGGCCTCTTCGCCCACCGAAAAGGTTATAGAAGGTTATAACGACTTGTTATCATTCAGCAAGGGAATGCACCCGAAGGACGTTGCGTGCCCATGGGAGAAGGGAGAGGGAATGATAAGCAGAAGAGACTTCGTGAAGGGAAGTGCGGCAGCCATGGCGATGGCGGGACTCGCGGCCTGTTCGTCTGGGACCAGCGAGGAGAGACCGGCAAAGACCCCCGACGAGGGCGTCGTCCCCAGGACGATCCAGGAAAAGTGCCGCACGGTCATCACCACCGACGGCGAGGTGGACGACCGCGACTCGGTCATCCGCGCACTGCTCTATGCCAACGAGATGGACATCGCGGGCATCGTGCTCACCAGCTCGATGTACCACTACGCAGGCGACGGTGACAAGGTCGAGCCCTTCCGCTGGACGGGGACCCAGTGGCTCACCGACTTCCTCGATGCCTACGAGCAGGTCTACCCCAACCTCTGCGTCCACGCCGACGGCTATCCGGAGCCGGACTTCCTGCGCGAGCACACCAAGATCGGCAACATCAAGGACAAGGGCGAGATGGAGGAGGTCACCGAGGGCAGCGAGTTCCTGAAGGAGCTCTTCCTGGACGACGACCCGCGCACGCTCTACGTGCAGACCTGGGGCGGCACCAACACCACCGCCCGCGCCCTCAAGTCCATCGAGGAGGAGTACGCCGACACCGACGAGTGGGAGGCGATCCAGCAGAAGATCTACGACAAGCTGGTCATCTACATCATCCTCGACCAGGACGAGAGCTACGGCGACTACATCGCCAAGGCCTGGCCCGACCTCAAGGTCCTGAACGACGTCTGCAACTTCTGGCACTTCGCCTATGCCTGGCAGTTCCATGCCGACGAGCTGAACACGACGCTGCACGCCGACTGGCAGCAGGCAAACATCGTGGGCGACCATGGCCCGCTGATGGACCTCTACGCGCTCATGGGCGACGGCAAGACCGTCGAGGGCGAGCTGGACGAGGAGCAGCGCGGCTGGGACTCCTACCTCGAGGCCAACCCCAACTACGTCAAGTACGACTTCATCAGCGAGGGCGACTCCCCCAGCTTCTTCTACCTGCTCGACACGGGCCTGCGCTCGCTGGAGGACCCGAGCTGGGGCGGCTGGGGCGGACGCTTCGGTGCCGACGGCAAGAACTCCGTGGCGGACTTCGACCCGCACAGCCAGGCATGGGAGGCCAGCTACACGCTCACCCGCTGGTTCGACGACATCAACAACGACTTCGCCGCACGCGTGGACTGGTGCACCGCCACAGTCTACGAGGATGCCAACCACGCACCGATCGTCAGCGTGATGGAGGGCATCGACGTGACGGCCGCCTCAGGCGAGAAGGTCACGCTCACCGCCGTGGGCGAGGACCCCGACGGCGACGTCCTCACCTATCGCTGGTGGCGCTACTTCGAGGCCGACACCTACGACGACGGCGTTGCCGCGCCGCAGCTGGAGGACCAGGACGTGGGCCTAGTCATCGACCGGACGGCCGCGGTGGAGGACGGCGCGGTGCTCGACAGCATCGTGCTCGAGGGTGCCGACAGCGACCAGGTCACGTTCACCGTGCCGGATGACGCGAAGAGCGGCGACACCATCCACATGGTGGTCGAGGTCACCGACGACGGAGCGCACAACCTCAAGCACTACCAGCGCGTGGTCGTGACCGTGGCATAGGACGGCACCAAGGGGCTGCTGGGACAGCGGCCTGCAACACACGGGTGGGTCGGACGGCACCAGTCGTCCGACCCACCCGTCACGTTCGGCGACCGCTCGGAGCACATCCTCGGATGCCACGGTCCCTCGCTTCGGTCAAACCGCAGGCAGAGCCCTTAGTCCAGGTCCTCTCCATTGCTGGCGATGACCTTCTGGTACCAGAAATAGGAGTCCTTCGGCTCGCGGTGCAGGTCGCCGTTGCCGTCGTTGTCCTTGTCCACGTAGATGTAGCCGTAGCGCTTCTTCATCTCGCCGGTGCCGGCGCTGACGATGTCGATGCAGCCCCACGTGGTGTAGGCGATGAGGTTCACGCCGTCGGCCAGGGCCTCGTCCATGGCCTTGATGTGCGCGCGGAAGTAGTCGATGCGGTAGTCGTCATGGAACTTGCCGTCCTCGCCACGCTCGTCGATGGCGCCGAAGCCGTTCTCCACCACCATGATGGGCATCTGATAGCGGTCCCAGACCTCGTTGAGGCTCCAGCGCAGGCCGTCCGGGTCGATGGCCCAGCCCCAGTCGCTCTTCTTGAGGTAGGGGTTCGGCACACCCATGACCATGTTGCCGCCGTCCTTGCCCACCTCGGGGTCGGCGGAATAGCAGTTGGTCATGTAGTAGCTGTAGGTGTACATGTCGACGGTGCCCTCGCGCAGGATCTCCTCGTCGCCGTCCTCCATGGGCACGTCGATGCCGCTGTCGGCGAAGTAGCGCAGCGCATAGCCCGGGTAGTAGCCGCGGCACTGCACGTCGGAGCACAGCCACGTGCCGATCTGCAAGCGCTTCTGGGCGCCCAGCACGTCGGCGGGGTTGCAGGTATAGGGGTAGATGGACGGGCCGCCGCCGATCATGCAGCCCACCATGTAGTCCGGGTCGATCTCGTGCGCCAGAATGACGGCCTTCGCGCTTGCCAGGAACTGGTGGTGAAGCGCCGTGTAGAGGACAGTCATCTCGGAGGGGTCGTCGGTGGGAGCCAGGCCCATCGGCACGACGTCCTCCTTGGGCAGGATGCCTCCGGCGATGAGGCTGCCCAGGCCGCCGTTCTGCAGCATGTTGATCTCGTTGAAGGTGAGCCAGTACTTCACCAGGCCCTTGTACTCGGTGAAGATCGTGCGACACAGGTTGAGGTAGAAGTCCACGCAGCGGCGGTCGTACCAGCCGTTGTACTTCTCGCAGAGGCCCCAGGGAATCTCATAGTGGCTGATGGTGACAAGGGGCTCGATGCCGTTGTCCTTGCAGCACTGGAACATCTCGCGGTAGAACTCGACGCCCGCCGCGTTGGGCTCGTCCTCGTCACCCACCGGGTAGAGACGGCTCCAGTTGATCGAGGTGCGGAAGATCTTCATGCCCATCTCGCCGAACATCTTGATGTCCTCGCGGAAGTGGCCGTAGAAGTCGACCGACTCGTGGCTGGGATAGTAGGTGTCGGGATCGATCACGCGCGTGTAGGTGCGCGGACGGTCCACCGCGCCACCGGTCAGATGGTCCTCGACGCTCTCGCCCTTGCCGTCAGTACGCCATGCGCCTTCGCACTGGTTGGCTGCCGTCGCTCCGCCCCACAGGAATCCCTCAGGAAAATGTGCCATATCTGTTCCCTCCTCTTCGAGAATGGCCTTGTCCCTGTGACAATTCTCGCAGAGCCCTGTCGGGTGAGAGGTACCGTCGCAACCAGCGGGATACGTCATTCGGCATGCGTGACACCAGACGTTGGGGACGGCGTCTTCCGTTCGGACTGGCAGGCCGGGCACGGCGCAACCACGAGCCGGGCGTGCGATAATGTGACCCAATGACACCACTGAGAGGACTCGCCATGCGCTTCGACTTCACCACCATTCCCGACCGCCACGGCCACGACGCCATCGCCATCGACGGGCTGGGTGACGGCAGCGGGTTCGCACCTGCCAGGCCCAAGGAGGGGTTCAGCTCCATCCCCCTGTGGGTCGCCGACATGAGCTTCGCCACCGCGCCGTCGGTCACGCGTGCCATCCACGAGCGCGTCGACCATCCCTTCTTCGGGTACTACGAGGAGACCGACGCCTACTACCAGGCCATCATCGACTGGCACCGCACGCGCAAGGGCGTGGACGACATCACGCGCGAGTGCATCGGCTACGAGAACGGCGTGCTGGGCGGCGTGGTCAGCGCGCTGAACGTGCTGTGCTCCAAGGGCGACAAGGTGCTGGTGCACTCCCCCACCTACGTGGGCTTCACCGGAGCCTGCTCCAACAACGGCTACGAGCTGGTGCACAGCCCGCTCGTGCTGGACGAACAGGGCGTCTGGCGCATGGACTTCGAGGACATGGAGCGGCGCATCGTCGACGGGAAGATCCACTGCGCCATCTTCTGCTCGCCCCACAACCCCTGCGGCCGCGTCTGGGAGCGCTGGGAGCTGGAGCGGGCCATGGAGGTCTTCGCGCGCCACGACGTGTGGGTCATCTCGGACGAGATCTGGAGCGACCTGCTGCTGGACGGGCACCGGCACGTCCCGACCCAGCAGGTCGGCGACTGGGCCCGCGACCACACCGTGGCCCTCTACGCGCCCAGCAAGACCTTCAACCTGGCCGGCCTCATCGGGTCCTACCACGTGATCTACAACCCATGGCTGCGCGACCGCGTGCGCAAGGAGTCATCGCTGGGGCACTACAACTCCCAGAACGTGCTGTCGATGCACGCCCTGGTCGGTGCCTACAGCGAGGAAGGCGCGGCATGGACCGACGAGCTGTGCGAGGTCCTCTCGGCCAACGCCTCCTACGCGCACGCCAAGCTGGCGTCATACCCCGGCGTGCAGTGTGCCAAGCC
The DNA here is from genome assembly GCA_902778135.1 of uncultured Coriobacteriaceae bacterium. Classification (GTDB taxonomy): domain Bacteria; phylum Actinomycetota; class Coriobacteriia; order Coriobacteriales; family Atopobiaceae; genus UBA1367. The sequence continues at coordinate 10,207 of CACYWP010000024.1, read as the reverse complement.
CGAGGGCACCTATGTCCTGCTGGCGGACTGTCGCGCGTGGTGCGACGAGCACGGCGTGAGCTATGCGGACTTCCCGCGCCTGGGCTGGGACGTGGGAGTGACCTGGCACGACGGGCGCCTGTTCGAGTGCCCGGGATGCGTACGCATCGCCGTCAGCGTGCCGCATGCGCAGGTCATCGAGGCGTTCGACCGTCTGGACCGGTACGTGTTCGGAGGGTAAGGATGCGGTGAGGGCCAGGGCACCTGTGACGCCCCTGGCTTGGTCTCGCCTCGCATCCACACGCCGCGAGACGGCTGATGGCAGAGCAACCGAGGACGCCCGCACCATTTCCGATGCGGGCGTCCTCGTAACTGACGCTTTATGGCCTGCCGTGGCTACTGGTTCCCGCGTACCTTGCGCCTCCTGCGGAGGATGACGCCCGCCAGCACCAGGCAAAGACCCGAGGCCGCGACGAGCGGCAGGACGCGGGAGAGGTCCGCATTCGGGTCGCCCGTACTCGGGACGAGCTGGCTCGACGAGCCCGGACGCACCGGGTCGGAACTGCCGGGCGTGGGCGCGGGCGAGGACTTCTCCGTCCACTTTGCGTAGAGCGTGAGGTCGCTCGTCACCGGCTTGGAGAAGTCGTAGGCCTCCGTGCAGGCCTTGTCGGTGAACCAGCCACCGAAGGTCCAGCCGCTCGCCGTCGGGTCGGCCGGCTTGGTCACCTTGGAGCCCTCCCCCACCTTCTGTGCGGCGGGCGCCGTGCCGTGCCCGTTGGCGTCGAAGGTCACCGTATGGGTGGCAGGCTCGGCCTCCTTCTCCCAAACGGCCGCGAAGGTGTGCGCGCCTTCCACGACGTACTTGTCGCCGGCGTTGTAGCGCGAGCCCTTCCAGTACTTGAAGACATAGCCCTCGCGTGTGGGCTCGGGAAGCGTGATGGTGGATCCGTACGGGCGGGCCCAGGTCACGGTGCCGGTCTGGCCGTCGAGCGTGCCGCCCGCGAGATCGAGGGTGATGTCGTACTCGTTGACGGTCGCGTCGAACAGCGGCCTGTAGGTCGTAACCGCACCCTCCACGGTGCCGTCGTCCCAGTTGACGAAGGCGTAGGTGTACTGGGCCGTAGGCTTCTTCGTGGGCTCCGCGCCGTCGTAGGCTGGCGCGGGGTCGCCCTCTACGTAGGTCTTCTCCTGCAGCACGTTGCCGTCGCCGTCGAGCCACCTCAGCGTGAGCAGGGCCCTGATCGTGAAATCGCCCGGGACCACAGTAACGTCGTAGTTCTTGTTCGCCTGGTATGTGGCGGTGAGCACACCCCGGTAGGTGCCGGGATCCTCGTCCTTGCCGACGCGGCTGTAGGAGACCTCGCCCAGGTCGCCCTCCTTGACAAGGCCCTCGACGCTGCCCGTGATAGTCGGGTCGTCCTCGCCGACGACCTTGGACGCGTTAGCCACGGTGATGGTCGCGGGGGCAGGCGTGATCTCGAGGGTACCGGGCTCGTAGCTCACCGTGTAGTTGCCCTGGTCGGTCGCCCCGCTGGCGGTAATGGCATATTTGCCCACGTCGTCACCTGGATCGCGCGAGAGGTCGTAGGAGACCGTGTCGGAGCCGATGGTGCCCTCGACCGTGGCAGAGAGTTTCGGGTCGCCATCGCCGTGGACCTTGGATGCACCGTCAGCCGTGACGGTGACCGACCTCGGGTTGACGACGATGCTCAGGCCGTCCACCTGCGCGGGCGCGTAGCCCTCGAGCGTCGCACGCGCCGAGACGGTACCCACGAGCGAGTCCGCGACGTCGGTGACCGTGGGCGCCGTGGTGCTCCAGGTGCCACTGCCCACCCGGTACTCGACCTTGGCATCCGCAAGCGAGGCCGACACGTCGGTCAGACCGTACGCGCTGCCGGTGTACGCGCCGCCACCGTCGCTTGCGGTGAGCGTGAGCGCGCTGGTGTTCTCCGTGATGGTGAAGTCCGCTGGGGCGAACGTGACCGCGTAGTTGCCCTGGGCCGCCTTGCCGGATGCGACGATGGCGTCCTTGTAGGTGCCGACCGCCTCGTCGGTGCCAGTGCCGGGGCGCGTGACCTCATAGGCAATCGGGTCGCCATTCAGGTTGCCCTTGACGCTCGCCGAGAGGGCGGGGTCCGCGGTAGCGAACTGCTTGCTCGCAGCGTTGGCGGTGACGGTGACCTTGGCCGGGTCCACAACGAGCGTGGCATCCGTGGTGGCTGTCTGGTAGTTGCGGTTGGTCGCGCGCGCCTGGAAGGCCAGCGAGCCGGCGTCGGTGATGCTCGGCGGCTCCGCGGCCCACTTCTTCCCGTCGACGGAGTACTCGACGGACGTGCCCTTCGTGACGGTGACCGTGGCCGAGCCCGCGTGCGCCGCAGCGTCGTAGGTCCACTTCCCGCCGACGGCCGTAAGCCCGAGGGCCGACGCCGGGGCGGGGTTGATGGTGAAGTCGCCAGGCACCACGGTCACGTCGTAGTTCTTGTTCGGCTGGTAGGTGGCCGTGAGCACACCCTGGTAGGTGTCTGCATCCTCGGCGTCCCTGTTGGTGCGGCTGTATTTGACCTCGCCCAGGTCGCCTGCGGCCACAAGCCCCTCAACCGTGCCAGTGAACTCTGGGTCGCTTTTGCCGTAGGACTTGGACGCGCTGGCCACGGTGATGGTCACCTCGGCGGGATTGATGGTGAACGTGCCAGGAACGTAGACGATCTTGTAGTCGTCCGTCACGGGTTTGCCCGAGGCGTTCACCACTCGGGCGCTGCTCACGGTGATGCGGTAGTCGTCAGCGTCTGTCCCCTGACTGAAGAGCTTTATGTTCTCAAGCAAATCACCACTCCGCAAGCCCTTGACCGACACCTTGCTGGCAATCTCTGCCTGGTCCTCGTAGACCGTGTCGCCCTCGCCCTGCGTCTGGCCGGTGTATGTGCCGCCCTGCGGAAGGGCTGTGATGGTGAGCACGGGCTTGGAGATGAAGACCGCAACCAAGCTTCGGTCGCCCTCGACCGTGAAGCTGTATGCCGCGTTCGTGCTAACGACGGAGCCGTTCTCCGTCCAGCCCGTGAACTCATAGCCCGCGTTGGGCGTTGCTGCCACGGTGGCGGAGGTCCCCGTCCAGACCTTTCCCTCTACCGGGCAGGTCGTGTCACAGCTGACCGTAACCGTACCGCCCGCCTTCGGGCTGGCCGAGGCGGCGAGGGTGACCGCGAAGTGGATCACCTTCCTCACGGTCTCCCTGTCCCAAAAGCGGTCTTTTGTCACCTTGTTGTTCCAGTCGCCTTGCGAGCTGGCATAGTAAAGGTCGCTCAATTTCCCGCAGTCAGAGAACGCATAGCCCCCGATGCTCGTCACGCTGGCCGGGATTATCACACTCGTGATGTTGTCGTTGTTATAGAACGCCAATTCCCCGATGCTCGTCACGCTGTCCGGAATCGTCAGCTCACCCCCGAGGCCCGTCGGGGCGGTAATCAGTTCGGTCTTGGCCTTGTCGTAAAGGATTCCGTCCAAGCTGCTGTAATTCGGGTTATCTCCCGCGACAACAATCTCTGTCATGCGGGGGCAGAAGGCAAACGCATTTATCCCGATGCTCTCCACGCCAGTTGGTATAGTCACGCTCTCGAGACCGCTGTGGTAGAACGCATAGTTCCCGATGCTCGTCACGTCAGCGGGAATCGTCACGGTCCCGAGGCTTGCGCAACCTTCGAACGCGTAAGCTCCGATGCCCGTCACGCCGTCGCCGATGTCAACGGTTTGGATACTGGCTCTGTCGGCATACCACGGTGCTTTCTGAAAAGCGAAATCCGTCATCTTCCCCGTGCCCCTGCCGATGTAGCGGATGCTCAGCGTGCCGTTCTCTAGCGTCCAGACAACGCCGTCGCCGCAGAGTTTTCCACGCACGAAGTTTGCGATCAGGGAGTAGCTGTCGGTGGAGGAGAGCTTCTGGAATTGGAGACCGTCAATGACTAGCTCCGGGTCGGTCCCGGTTCTGTCGCCGGTCCAGTTGGCAAAGACGTAGCCCTCGCTCGGCTCGGCCGTCACGGTAACACTGTGACTGTCCTCGCCGGCACGATACGTTCTGCTGACCGTTCCGGCTCCGTCAGGACTGACCGTGACGGTGACGGAAGGCAGGCAGTGCACCTGGGGGTTAGAGTTGTAGAAACTGACGTTGAGTTTGTTCCACTCCTCCGCCGCGCCGACAAACCAGACGTTGCTCAGGTTTGGGCAGTACTCGAACGCGTCCTCCCCGATGCGCTCCACGCTGTCCGGGATCGTCACGCTCGTGAGGCCGTCGCAGTCAGAGAAAGCGTACGCCCCGATGCTCTCCACGCCGCTCCCGATCGTCACGCTCGTGAGGCCGACGCAGTCACAGAACGCGTACGCCCCGATGCTCTCCACGCTGTCCGGGATCGTCACGCTCGTGAGGCCGTCGCAGTCCATGAACGCGTACGCCCCGATGCTCTCCACGCTGTCCGGGATCGTCACGCTCTCGATGCTGCTGCAGCGATAGAACGCGTACGCCCCGATGCTCTCCACGCCGTCCGCGATTGTCAGCTCAGTGACCAGGTTTCCGCCGAGATACAGCTTCCCCGCTCCGCGCCCGAGCGGGTTTGAGGCATCATCTGCAAACGCGATCTGACACCAGGCCGCCAGGTCGCTGATATGAACCTCCTGCAGGTTGACGCAAGCCTGAAACGCCCAGCTCCCGATGCTCTTCACGCCGCTCCCGACCGTCACGCTCTGGAGGTCGCTGCAGTTTCGGAACGCATTCTGACCGATGCTCTCCACGCTGTCCGGGATCGTCACGCTCTGGAGACTGCTGCGGGATTCGAACGCGGCCGTCCCGATGGTGGTCACCGAACAGTCGCCCAGTTCGGACGGGATTGTCACCGTCGATGCGCTTCCGTTGTATTTGGTGATCGTCGCCTTTCCGTCGGCGATCTCATATTCCCAGTTGCCGAACGTCGCATCCGTCACGGCGATCTCGTACTCTATGCCCGCGATGGTGACGCGCATCCACTCGGTGCTCGTGAAGGCCGCGTGCGAGCTGACTACCCACGCGCCCGTCTCCTTCGACACCGAGAAGAGCGACTCGTCGCTGCAAATCACCGCCGTGACCTCACCAGACAGGCCCACGGTCTCCAGGATCGTCGAGAGCGCCATCGAGTCGCCGCCCGGCAGGACATACTGCAGGTCGCCGTAGGTGAACTCCACCGTGTAGAGGGAGAAGCCGTCCGTCTGCGCCGTGGCGATCTTCCCAGCCGTGTTGGTGGCCAGCGCCTGGGCGCTGCCATCGTCGGTGATGTGATAGACCTGGGCGTCCAGGTTGGCGTCAGCCACCTCGGCCGTGCGGAAGGACACGCTCACCACCTGTCCCTCGGCGGGCTGGAGCTCGTTGCCGGCAGCGTCGATCACCTTGACGTCGAAGGTGTAGGCGGCCGCCACCGTGACGCCCGCGTCCCGCTCGCCGGCCACGGCGTTCTCCACGCGGGAGCTGGGGACGGACGTCACGGAGAGCCTCGCGCCCTCGGGGAACACACCCTCCGGCGCGCTGACCGTGACCTTTACGCCATCGACTTCTACGGCCTGCTCGAAGGCGGGGCATGCGGGTGCCTGGGCGGGTGCTGTGCCTAGTGACGGCTCGGTATCTTCGCTGCCCTCCCCCGCGTCCGGTGCGGCCTGGGCGGCAGGGATTGCCTCGATGTTCGATACCGGCGCTTCGGGCATGTCGTCATCAGCGGAGACGCTGGCATCGTCTGCCATCGCGGTGTCATCTGCCGCTACGTCGCCCTCCCCGGCCTCGCCCAGGGAAGCCAGTACCTCGTCGTTGACGACAGGTGCGTCCTCGACCAAGTCGGGCATCGCGCCCTCGAGCGCCTCGGCCAGCGCCGGCGTCGGCACGAGACCAGCCACCAGCGCGATGCAGGCCACAAGCGCAATCAACCTCCGTAGGGGTGTGGGGGTACGGCGTCTCATCGTTTCCCACCTCGTTTCAGCGTCGCCACCGTCCATAACAAAAGAAGACTCCAAGGTAAGAATGTAAAACAACCGGATAACATGCCGCCTCGACCACCTCCGTCCCAGCGGCATAAATACGGAGACAAACGGTCGGAGTGTGTGACATGCGACCGTTAAGCGATGGCAGGGATATAGCAGCGGGCTTGGACACTCTGTCGTGAGGGGGGATGTTCGGCTGAAAAACACGCTTCAAAGACCGTCATCCATGCATTCATACTTCCACTCGACGCCATTTCTGTTGATCACGAGATCTGGAGAACCTAGGATACTGCCAGGAATTGAAAGCGCCTCCCAACGCAATCAGGAGCCACCATGGAGTTTGGCCTCTACGAGCAGATCGTCAACTACGGCATCGAGCATCAGATTCATTCTCTTCCCGCAAGGATGGAAGCAGACGAACAGGATGTGGACAAAGCCGAGGCGAGCTCCATACTGGCTGCCTATCTGGCACAACAGGCGCAAGCCATTCTTGACCAAGCAGCCGACAAGGGGCTCGCAGAGCAGGTCAATCTCGTCAACCGCATGCTCGCGGCAGCACAGGAGGGTAATGGCGACGACCTGGTTTCCTCCCCTGCCCGACAGCTGCTCTCCGTTCGTGACGCCACGAAAGACACGGTCACGCGCAGGCGCACACAGACACCTCGCCCTGTGACCTCGCTCTCCCAGAGCTCGCTCTTCACCGGGTCCTATCGGGAGCCGCAGCTCTACACCGAGCTAAAGAAGGAGATCTCTTCAGCAGACCGAATCGAGCTGCTCGTCTCGTTCATAAAGTGGAGCGGAACCCGTCTCATTCTCGACGAGCTGCGCAACTTCACCGATCGCGGTGGCATCCTGCGCGTCATCACGACCACCTACACCGGCGCGACCGACCCCAAGGCAATCCAAGAGCTCTCCCAGCTCAAGAACACGCAGGTAAAGGTTTCGTACGACTCGCAGAGCACACGACTGCACGCAAAGGCATACCTCTTCCATCGCAACACGGGCTTTACCACCGCCTATGTCGGATCCTCCAACGTCTCGTACCCGGCCATTACCGCGGGACTCGAGTGGAACATCAAGATTACCCGACAGGACCAGCCCACTGTCATAGACAAGATGCAGGCAACCTTTGACAGCTACTGGGAATCGGACGAGTTCAAGACTTATGAACCGAACGACTATGACTATTTGGTCCATGCCATCGAAGACGAGCATCGTCCCAGGAGGGGCGGCGTCGACACCGCCGGAATCGAGCACTTCCTTGATGTCCGTCCCTTCACCTACCAGCAGGACATCCTCGACAAGCTGCGCGCCGAACGCGAGGTCAGGGGATACTGGCGCAACCTCGTAGTTGCCGCCACCGGCACTGGCAAGACAGTCGTCTCCGCATTGGATTATCGTGACTGGTGCCAGCGTTACAACGAGGGCCATCGCGCACGATTGCTCTTTGTCGCGCACAGAGAGGAGATTCTTCGCCAAAGCATCTCCTGCTTCAGGGCGGTCCTTCGTGATGGCAACTTCGGAGAACTCTTGGTGGGCACCTCCACTCCCACCTCGCTCGACCATCTGTTCGTCTCCATCCAGTCACTCAACTCCCGCAAGCTGACAGATGCCCTGCCTGCCGATCACTATGACTACATCATCGTCGACGAGTTTCACCATGCAGCAGCACCCTCATACCAAAGGATGCTCGAGCACTTCGAACCGCGCACGTTGCTCGGCCTCACGGCCACGCCCGAGCGTCACGATGGACTCGACATCCTTCCTTGGTTTGACAATCGCATTGCCGCAGAGATACGCCTGCCCGAGGCAATAGATCGAAAGTTGCTCTGCCCCTTCCACTACTTCGGCGTCGCGGACGACATCGATCTCTCGCAGCTACGGTGGACACGCGGTGGCTACGACACAGCCCAGCTCGAGAATGTCTACGTGTTCAGCCACGAGCACGCCAAGCGCCGAGCCAAGAGCGTCATAGCCTCGGTCATCCGTTACGTAACCGATGTCGATGACATGCGTGGGCTCGGGTTTTGCGTATCAAAGGAGCATGCCCGCTTCATGGCGAACCAGTTCATGGAAGCAGGCATTCCCGCCGTCGCACTCACCAGCGATAGTGACCACGACACCCGCCTCAAGGCCAAGGAACGTCTTGTCAACGGGAGCATCAAGGCGATCTTCGTGGTCGACATCTACAACGAAGGCGTCGACATTCCCCAGGTCAACACCGTGTTGTTCCTCAGGCCAACCGAGTCGCTCACCGTCTTCATCCAACAATTGGGTCGAGGCTTGCGCCTCTCTCCCGAGACGAACAAAGAATGCCTCACCGTTCTCGATTTCATCGGCCAGGCAAACAAGCTCTATCGTTTCGAGGAAAAGTTCGCAGCGCTTCTGCCTGACGAGGCGGGCAGCGTCCGCCATGCCATCGATAACGAGTTCGCCTTCCTCCCCAAGGGTTGCTACATCAAACTTGAGCGTAAGGCCCAGGAGTACGTCCTCGACAACATCCGCCAGTCACTGGGCATGAAGCGTGGCATCGTTTCGCGCATTGCGGGTTTCACGGAGGAGAGCGGCCTTCCCCTCACGCTGGGCAACTTCCTTTCCTACCACCACCTGGACATCCGCGCCATACATGCCAGATACAGCTTCTCGCGCCTTTGCGTGGAGGCGGGCGCAAGGCCGGGCTTTTATGATCCCGATGAGAAAGAGCTCACCAAGGCTCTGGCAAGACTTGACCAGATCGACTCGCGTCGTTGGATTCGCTTCATACTTAGTGTGCTGAGCCTCAACGACACGCGCGACGAGACACAGATGAGCGACCAGGAGCGTCGCATGCTCAACATGTTCCAGATCACGCTCTGGCCAGGCTCTCTTGCTGACAACCCCTATGAATCGTATGACGCATGGGTGGAGCGTCTCAGGAACAACCCCATCATGCTCGAAGAGATGATTGAGACCCTGCGTTGGCAGCTCGACCACATCGACTTCGTGGACAAGACCGTTGACCTTGGGTTTGAGTGCCCTCTGGATCTCCACTGCTCGTATTCGCGTGACCAGATTTTTGTGGCTCTCGACAACATGAGGCCGGACACCGTTCGTGAGGGCGTGCGCTGGGTGCCCGACCACAAAATCGACGTGTTGCTCAACACGCTCAACAAGGCTGAGAAGGACTACTCCCCTACCACCATGTACCAGGATTACTCCATCTCGGACCATCTTTTCCACTGGCAAAGCCAGTCGACCACCAGTGAGGCATCGCCAACCGGACGGCGCTACATCCACCACCGCGAGCAAGGCAGTCGGGTCGCACTCTTCGTGCGCGAGTTCAACAAGGACGAGTTCAACCTGACGGAGACCTTCTGCTTCCTCGGTCTGGTTGACTACCAATCGCATACGGGAGAGAAGCCCATGTCCATCATCTGGCACTTGCAGGAGCCCATACCAGCACGCTACCTCCCCAAGACGAACAAGCTCGCGGGATAAGGTGCGGGCAGGGAGCGCGAGGGGCAGTCTTCCACTCACTTGGGCATTCATTTATGTCCTTGGGAGGGCGTATAGTGAAATAGAAATCGGAATCGTGCTTGACGTCGCACGGGAAGAGCGCGGTTCCGCAGATAATTCGCCGCGATACCGTGTGGGATGTGATGCAGCATGTTGACCGCGATATTGGTGTTTATCGCGTTATCCTTCCTCGTTCCAGGCGGCGCGTTTACAGTCGGGTTTTTCACGCTCATCCTAGCGCCTGAGCTCCTGCTGCTTTGGTTTGTATGGCTTTTCATCCAGCATCTACGGCAATCACACTAGACACGAACACGGACTTTCGAGGGGTGCCGGACGACCAGAACTTCTGAGAAGCAAGACGTCCAAAAGTTATTGAACTATCTCGTCGCGAGAGGCCTCCGGCCTATTTACCAGCGGAAACGCAAACTCATCCAGAATCGCCCTAGAACTTTTGAGAAGCAGGACATCCAAAAGTTATGTCGTGTTGAACGAGGGTCGTTTTTCCATTGAGCGAGAGTCGGAAAAGCGACCTTCGTCCAACTGAAATCCTCCGTCGCGGTTGTCCGGCGGATGCCTGGAGTCCTCTGCCTTGGACGAAGTTGCGGATATGCGCGGTTCAAAGCGGGTTGCCGGAGTAGTCACGCATCAAAACCGACGCTCCTATAGATTGTCAAGGCTTTTATTGCGGGCTCTCGACGTCTACGGGCAAGCCATCCATCACCCAGCGCGAATACCTCTCTGCCAG
>CACYWP010000023.1 GCA_902778135.1 uncultured Coriobacteriaceae bacterium | reverse complement strand
GCTGCACACCGCCGTGTTCCGCACCTACGCTGAGGCTCTGGCCGACGCGCGCAGCCACCCGCTGACGGTCCGTCGCTACATGTGGAAGCTCGAGTACTAAAAGCAATGTTGCCAGGCCGGGGCATCACGTGAATGGGCGCTTTGTTGCCCATGGCCTGGCGTAGTGTCTTCAGGGCACCTGGTAGGCGGTCGAACCGATGCAAATCCTCAGGCTTTGCTTTCGCTCAATCGCCTGCCAGGTGCCATGTCTTTATTGCTTGGGCATGAGAAGGGAGCTTGGAGCGTGCCGAGGGCGATTCTATTTGACATGGACGGCGTGCTGGCAGACACCGAGGGCTTCTACAATCGACGTAGGGCGGCGTACCTATCGCAGGTCCTACCCGGCTACGATGGTCCCTGGGACTTTTCGGGATCAAATGACCGTGCCATTTGGGAGACCATCGTCCCAGATGACGCATTGCTGCGTGAGAGGTTGCATGCGGGCTACGATGACTATCGTGCCGCTCATCCAGAGGACTATCGCGTGCTTGGGAATCCTGCTGCGCCAGACGTGCTTGCACGAATCAAGGCAGCAGGCTTGCTGGTGGGTATTGCATCGTCTTCCGAGACTGCTGCCATCGAGCGGATGATGGCTGAAACCGGGATTGCCCATCTGGTGGATGCCTATGCCAGCGGACATGAGGTGGCTCATCACAAGCCCTCGCCCGACGTGTACCTTGTCTGCATGGAGAGGCTGGGCGTTGTCCCCAGCGAGTGCGTCGTGGTGGAGGATTCGCCAACGGGAATCGCCGCTGGTGTTGCTGCCGATGCGTGGGTGGTTGCCCTGTCGGAATACGTGGCGCCGGGTACGGATCAGTCGGCGGCTCACATACGGATTGACAGCCTTGCGGACCTTCCGATGGTCCTGAGGTCATGGATTGGTGACTGAGCGGCCCAGCTTCCTTCTTTGCTAGCATACGAGGGGGGCAAAGGAGGGGTGATGGCAACTATCAGCAATGTGGTCTTTGACATGGGCGGTGTGCTCATGGACTGGAATCCCGAGAAGATTTCACTCGCCCTGTGTCCGGACCCCGATGACGCGGCGCTGCTGCGCAAGGCGGTGTTCGACTCGCGCGAGTGGGGATGGGTTGACGCGGGTGCCATTGCCCCCGAGACGGTTGCCTGGACGGCAAAGCTCAAGCTGCCCAAGCGTCTGCATGATCTCGCAGACACCTTTGCGCTGCGGTGGTACGACGAGTTTGATCCGCTGCCGGCCACAGGAGAGCTGGTCCGTGAGCTCAAGGACGAGGGTTACGGCGTCTACCTGCTCTCGAATGCAGGGACGACGTTCGAGGCCTATCGGGATCGCATCCCGGCGATTGATACTTTTGACGGAATCCTCGTCTCGTGCTACGAGCATGTGGTTAAGCCAGATGCCGCCATCTACCAGCTCTTCTACAAACGCTTTGGGCTGCAGGCCGAGAGCTGCCTGTTTGTGGACGATATGCGCCGAAACGTGGTCGGTGCCGAGCGTGTGGGCATGCAAGGCTATGTGTATGACGGTGACGTTGACACGCTGCGCGCCTTTATCCACAACCAGTGGGGCTGTATCAAAAGCCCCCTGAGTAGAACGGGTGGGTCCCTCGCGGAACCCACCCGTTCTACTCAGGGGCTTTTGATACAGCCCCGTTGTTGGAGGGTCGTAGCTTTGCCTTACTCCAACCTGGTATCGAACTCGAAGGAATTCGTGTCGCCACGATAGGTGGCGATGGAGTACTCTGCGTGCCTACCGTCGGCGTTTTGGGCAACCGTGTGGAACACGAACACGGGCGAGGCGACTTCGATGCCAAGCGCAGTCGCGACCTCTCGGTCTGCGAGGGCGACATCGAGCTTTCGATGCGCCCGCACTACGGGTGCGCCCATTGATCGCATCGTGGCATAGAGTGAGGTTGTTCTGAAGTCGGTCGTCTCGATCCCGGGGTACAGAGCGTGCGGTACGTATGTCTTTACCAGCACGTTTGGCAGCCGGTCGGCATGTCTCACGCGCACGAGGCGCATGACCGGGTCACCCTCTCCTAATCCCAGCTGAGTTGCCACATGCGAATCTGCAGGACCGACCGAGCACGCAAGGACATCGGTCAGCGCCACGCGGTTATGCGAGCGCATCTCATCGTGGAACGACCGAATACTCGTGGCGAACCCCTGCTCGATCTTGGACTCCAGGACCATCGTTCCCCGATGCTTTCGACGGTCGACCAGCCCCTCGGACTCAAGCATCTGCAGAGCATGGCGGATGGTTGGGCGGCTCACCCCAAAGGCCTTCGCCAGCTGCAGCTCGGTAGGCAGGACCGTCCCGGGCACAAGGGACCCCGATGTGATCTGGCCCAGAAGGTCACGGTAGACGGTCTGATAACGATGCATTGGATGCTCCCTTATATGACTTATTGCTTTATATGTCATATTCTCATCCGAAGTTTAGGCTAGCTGGCGTCGCATGGGCCAAATGGAAGCGATTCTGAGTCATAGTCTTCATAACTGGCAACTCCATGAGAGGAGCACTCATGAGCGCATGGACCCTTGACGACCTTGCCCGTCTGATCGACCACACCAACCTGCACGCAGACGCCACCGAAGCCGACATGGCAAAGCTCTGCGACGAGGCCAAGCACTATCACTTTAGGATGGTCGCCATCAACCAAGTCCAGTCACGCTTCTGCTCGCAGCAGCTGGCTGGCACCGACATCGACACGGGAGCCGCCATCGCCTTCCCCTTGGGGCAGACCTCCATTGCCGCCAAGGTGTTCGAGACCAGAGACGCCCTGGCCAACGGTGCCAACGAGATTGACTACGTGGTCAACGTCACGCGTGTCAAAATGCACGATTGGGACTATGTCGCCGACGAGATGCGCCAGATCGTCGCCGTGTGCAACGAGGCTGGAGTCCCCTCGAAGGTCATCTTCGAGAACTGCTACCTTGACGACGACGAGAAGCTCCGTCTGTGCGAGATTGCCCGCGAGATCAAGCCGACGTTCGTGAAAACCTCGACGGGATTTGGAACGGGAGGGGCGACCGTAGCCGATGTTGCTCTCATGTTTGACAACGTGGGCGACGAGGTGCAGGTCAAGGCGGCAGGCGGCATTCGAGACGCTGACACGTTCCTCGCCATGGTCCGTGCTGGCGCCCGTCGCATCGGCTGCTCGGCAAGCATTCCAATCATCGAGGAAATCCGCTCGCGCATGGAGGCCGAGGGCGTGGACACGATCGAGATCTAGGACACGGGAGACAGGCATGGGCCCCTTGCTGCTTACCTCGTTCTACCTCTCCCCCATATGGGGAGGGTCGCGCATAGCCCGCACGCGCGGCATCGACTGGTCGGACGATGACCGCCATGGCGAGGCGTTTGACGTCTCTGCCCACCCCACCACGATGGGCGTCGTCCGCAACGGGCCATGCGACGGCATGACGCTAGCCGATGCTATCGCATCCTACCACCAAGAGATTCTAGGAGACGTTCCTGACGACGCGCCTCTGCAGGTTACCTTCATGGACCCTGTCGAGACCCTTTCGGTCCAAGTGCATCCTAGCGAGGAGTACGCGCAGGCGGCTGAGGGGGACCATGGCAAGGTCGAGGCCTGGTATGTGCTGGATGCCGAGCCAGATGCGACGCTCATTGCCGGCTGCACGACCAACGACACCGAGGCGCTGCGCGTAGCCGCAGCAGACGACTCCATCGGCGATCGGTATGGGCAGCGCATCGAGATGCACGAGGGCGACTTCATCCTCATTCCCCCTGGAACCATGCACGCCCTTGGTGCCGGAATCTTTGCGGTCGAGGTGTCCAGCCTCGGCAACACCACCTATCGCATCTGTGACTGGGGACGTGGTCGCGAACTCCATGTGGACAAGGCCTTTGACGTGCTTGATACTGCCAGCAAGCCTGTCGTGACGCATCTCGGCGCATATGATCCCGGACAAGTTAATCGTGAGCGCTTGGGTGTCAACGCGGGGTTTTTTCGGAGCTACGTCGTCGACACGCGCGACAGCCAAACGTTCACCTGTGACCATCGCTATGCTGTGCTGACCTGCGTGGAAGGCTTCGCGCGCATCGAAACGGCTGACGGCTGCGTCGACCTCGGGCCGACCGAGTCCTGCCTTATCCCCGCATCAGCTGGCTCATACACCATCATCGGTCCCTGCCGCGTACTTCGTTCGGTTCGGTGTCCATAGGGCTGACGCCTGTACACGAAAGGGATATCCCCACGGACTGCATCCGCCCAACAACCATGAGGAGGTCGCATGCAACGCATCGCAATAACGGGAGCAACAGGTTACTTGGCAAGTCTCGTACAGCTCTACAACCGTGACCGCTACGAGTTTGTGCCCGTCAGTCGCAGAGACGTCAACTACACCCGTCCCGACGAGGTCGAGAGATTCTTCCTCGACCTTGACTTTGACCTGCTGTTTCACACCGCAGCCAACGCAGCGACCGCCGACTGTGAAAACGATCCCGCGGGAACTGGGCTCGTCAATCGTGACTCAGCCATAGCAGTCGCACGCGCTTGTGCGGCCAAGGGCAAGCGCATGATGTTCATCTCGACCGAGCAGGTCTTCAACGGACTCTCGGTACCCGGTCCCTTTGACGAGCATGTCGAACCCTGCTGCGTCACGAAGTACGGCTTGCACAAGGCAGACGTTGACGCCTGGATGGCACGCGAGATGGACGACTATGTGACCATTCGCCTCTCCTGGATGTTTGGTATGGCACTTCCCCACGTCAAACCATCGCCTGGCATCGTGGGCAACGTGCTTAAGGCGCTGCGTACGCATACGCCTACCAAGTTCACCGCAAACGAGCGTCGGTGCATGACCTACGCGCAGCGCCTTGCCGACCAGTTTGCCTCCCTGTGTGAGCTACCAAGCGGTCTCTATCACTTTGCCAGCGCAAACGATCTCACGACCTACGAGAGCGCCTGTCTGGTCGCACATAAGCTCGGCGCCTCGAACACCGAAGTTGAGCAACTGATCCTTTCCGACCGCGAGCGCTATGCCGAGCGTTTCCGCGATTATCGCCTTGATGCGAGCAAGGCACGCCAAGCGGGTATCGAACTTGGCACTTTTGAGGAGGACGTTGACCTCTGCTTGCGTGACTTTGGCTGGTAAAACACGAATAGACGAGGGGTTTGTGGACGATGTTGGACCTATGCACGCTTTTTCACGAAACCATCGAGTATCGGACTCGCGCGACCGGTTTTATAGCTCGGATACTCGAGGTGTCGCCGAAAATTCGTGCATAGGTCCAACATCGTCCAAGAAGACTTCAAAGGCATCCGTAATCCCGCGCTTTTGTCCTACAGCCCGTGAGTGGATTGCCTCCTGAACAACGATTTCCGTAAGCAAGTGGTTGGATTCGGGGATTATTTGGGGTCTATCTAATCATGGGGGCTTTTGATACAGCCCCCAGACGGTCGAACGCCCGACTGCGCGAGCACGTGGCGGCGGGAGAGGCCCTCATGCCGCGCGTCATGGGGAGCGCCAATTGTGGCGACCTATGAAGGTTTAGTGGTATGGATACGCCCGGCTGGGGGGATTACGTTGACAAGTTTTGCGGAGGGGCGTATATTCTCCTTCGCTTGCAGGGGCAACCGCCTCTCGCAAGTAGCTTGAAAATGGAAAATGGGGATGTGGCACAGCGGCAACTGCGGCGGACTGTAAATCCGCTCCCTCTGGGTTCCCTGGTTCGAGTCCAGGCATCCCCACCATTTCCCGCCCGTGTAGCTCAGTCGGTAGAGCACCTCGTTGGTAACGAGGAGGCCACCAGTTCAAGTCTGGTCGCGGGCTCCATTTCAAGCCACAGCACGCCGGTGTAGCTCAGTTGGTTAGAGCGCACGGTTCATACCCGTGTTGTCACTGGTTCGAGTCCAGTCACCGGTACCAGCGTTCTGACGGCGCCCATCCGGGCGCCGTGAACATATTAGTAGGTAGTACATGGCCTTGTAAGGGTTGTTTTCAAAAGGAGGACGGCATGGCCAAGGAGAAGTTTGATCGTTCTAAGCCGCACGTAAACATCGGTACTATTGGTCACGTTGACCACGGCAAGACCACCCTGACCGCTGCTATCACCAAGGTTCTCTCCGAGACCGAGGGCTGCAACGCCAACTTCGCCGCATTCGACACCATCGACAAGGCTCCCGAGGAGCGCCAGCGCGGCATCACCATCAACGTTGCCCACATCGAGTATGAGACCTGGGAGCGCCACTACGCTCACGTCGACTGCCCGGGCCATGCCGACTACATCAAGAACATGATCTCCGGTGCTGCTCAGATGGACGGCGCCATCCTGGTCATCGCCGCCACCGACGGCCCCATGGCCCAGACCCGCGAGCACATCCTGCTCGCCCGTCAGGTCGGCGTTCCCTACATCATCGTCTTCCTGAACAAGTGCGACATGGTCGACGACGAGGAGCTCATCGAGCTCGTCGAGATGGAGACCCGCGACCTGCTGTCCGAGTACGACTTCCCCGGCGACGACCTGCCCATCATCAAGGGCTCCGCTCTGAAGGCCCTCGAGGGCGACAAGAAGTGGTATGACGCCATCATCGAGCTCATGCACACCGTCGACGAGTACATCCCGACGCCCGCCCGCGAGTCCGACAAGCCGTTCCTGATGGCCATCGAGGACGTCATGACCATCTCCGGCCGCGGCACCGTCGCCACCGGCCGTGTCGAGCGTGGCCAGCTCAAGCTCAACTCCCCCGTCGAGATCGTCGGCATCAAGGAGACCCAGTCCTCCGTCGCCACCGGCATCGAGATGTTCCGCAAGACCATGGACTACTGCGAGGCCGGCGACAACGTGGGCATCCTGCTGCGCGGCATCAAGCGTGAGTCCATCGAGCGCGGCCAGGTTCTCTGCGCCCCCAAGTCCGTCACCCCGCACGCCAAGTTCACCGGTGAGATCTACGTCCTGACCAAGGACGAGGGCGGCCGTCACACCCCGTTCTTCTCCGGCTACCGTCCGCAGTTCTACTTCCGCACCACCGACATCACCGGCGACATCCAGGAGCTCACCGACTCCAACGACAACAAGGTCGAGATGGCCATGCCTGGCGACCACGTCACCATCCACGCCGAGCTGATTCACCCGATCGCCATGGAGCAGGGCCTGAAGTTCGCTATCCGCGAGGGTGGCCACACCGTCGGCGACGGCCGCGTCTCCACCATTCTCGACTAGTACCCGCTACTAGCTAGAGATACGCGACGTTCAAGGGGGCTCGCACGCAGGTGCGGGCCCCCTTTCCGTGTGGCAGGGAAGGTGACCGGTCGCGGTGGGGGAGGACCCGTTGGCTTCCGATACGGCCAAGCAGATCACGTCGCTTGCAGCAGAGGGCGTCAGGCGCGGTCGCCAGGGACGGCGCCCCGCCACTATTTGTAGTTTTGTTGATAGGGGAACGATACGCAATCACCCGTTGACAGGCACCACGTCAGGATGGTAACGTATCTCTTCGCGTCACCTTTGGGGTAGTCCCGAAGGTGGCTACCAACAGGAGGATTCAAGCATGCGTACTATGGTTACCCTTGCGTGCACTGAGTGCAAGCGCCGCAACTACACTACGAATAAGAACAAGGCAAACACTCCCGATCGTATGGAGTTGAAGAAATATTGCCCGTGGTGCCGCAAGCACACCGCGCATCGCGAGACTCGCTAAAATAGGGAGTCGCATCACACGCCGGTAGTTCAATTGGTAGAGCGGCGGTCTCCAAAACCGTTGGTTGAGGGTTCGAGTCCTTCCCGGCGTGCCAGAAACACCACCGGCCTTCCCGTATGGGTTGGCCGGTTTCTATCATAAGAGGGGCAGAAAGCCTCGGAGGAGTTTGAGAGATGGCTAACAAGGATCGCAACAAGAGGTCGGCTCGCCAGGCGAGGCAGCGCGAGCGTGCCGAGCGCGAGGTCGTTGCTGCCGAATCCGCTGCCAAGGCCAGCGTCAAGAAGAGCAAGGCCGCAGCTGCTCAGGCTTCCAAGAAGGCTCCGGTCAAGGTGTCCGGCGCCAAGGACAGTGGCATCATTGCCCGTACGCGCAGCTACTTCTCTGCCGTGCGTGCCGAGATGCGCCGCGTCACCTGGCCCAGCCGCACCGAGCTGACCAACTACTCCGTCGCCGTCATCGCGTCGCTGATCATCTTCGGCTTCGCCGTCTGGCTTGTCGACACCGGCATCGTTGCCGCCCTCGTCGGCTTCACCAGCCTGAGGGGGTAGCAGATGGCTAAGCGTTGGTACGTGGTCCACACCTACTCCGGCTACGAGAACAAGGTGAAGACCGACCTCGAGCACCGCATCGAGACCTACGGCGTCGAGGACAAGATCGTTGACATCCAGATCCCGACCGAGGAGGTCACGGAGATCAAGGATGGCGGCAAGCGCGAGACCAAGGAGGCTAAGGTCTTCCCGGGTTACGTCCTGGTGCGCATGGAGTGCATCGGTGGCGTGGTTGACGACAACCTCTGGCAGATCGTGCGCAACACCCCTGGCGTCACGGGTTTCGTGGGCATCGATGGCAAGCCGACGCCCCTGCGTCGTGACGAGTACAACAAGATCATGCGTCGCAGCAACCCTCGCAGCGGCGCTCCCGTCGCCAAGCACACCACCTCCAGCCTCGAGCCGGGCATGGCCGTACGCGTCATCTCTGGTCCTCTCGCCGACTTCGACGGGCAGGTCTCCGAGGTCAACGCAGAAGCCGGCAAGGTGCGGGTCATGCTCACCATCTTCGGCCGCGACACCCCCGTCGAGCTCACGCTCGATCAGGTCACGGTCATCGCGTAGGCAAATCGGCAGGCGTTCGGTATCGGTGAGGATAGCTTCTCGGACGCAGGCACAGAGATAGACAGCAACGTTTCCATCATCAGGAGGCTCAGATGGCCAGGAAGAACGTCACCCATTTCATCAAGCTCCAGATTCCCGCCGGTCAGGCTAACCCCGCTCCTCCGGTAGGTCCCGCGCTTGGTGCCGCCCAGGTCAACATCATGCAGTTCTGCCAGCAGTTCAACGCTGCCACGCAGGACAAGGCTGGCGACATCATCCCCGTCGAGATCACCGTCTACGAGGACCGCACCTTCGACTTCGTCACCAAGACCCCGCCCGCGGCCCAGCTCATCAAGAAGGAGCTTGGCCTGAAGAGCGGCTCTGGCGTGCCCCAGCGCGACAAGGTGGGCCAGCTCACCGACGAGCAGCTGACCAAGATCGCCGAGATCAAGATGCCGGACCTCAACGCCAACGACATCGACGCCGCCAAGAAGATCATCGCCGGCACCGCTCGCTCGATGGGCGTCACCATCGCCGAGTAGCATTGGGTATCACGGCGTCGCGACAACGCGGCGCCAACGCATAGTGGGAGGGCATCGGCGCCCGTCAACCACGCACTTACCATAGGAGGTAGGAACATGCCGAAGCACGGAAAGCGTTACAAGGCCGATCTCGCCAAGGTCGACCGCCGCAAGCTGCACACCCCGATGGAGGCCATGCAGCTCGTCAAGGACATCTCGTCCGCCAAGTTCGATGAGACCATCGAGTGCTCCGTCCGTCTGGGCGTCGACACCCGCAAGGCCGACCAGAACGTCCGCGGCTCCATCAGTCTGCCCAACGGCATCGGCAAGGACGTGCGCGTCGCCGTCTTCGCCGAGGGTGCCAAGGCCGCCGAGGCCGAGGCTGCCGGCGCCGACGTCATCGGTTCCGACGACCTGGTTGCCCAGATCCAGGCTGGCAACATCAACTTCGACGCCTGCATCGCCACGCCCAACATGATGAGCAAGGTCGGTCGTCTCGGCCGCATCCTCGGCCCCCGTGGCCTCATGCCCAACCCCAAGCTGGGCACCGTGACCATGGACGTCGAGCGCATGGTCAAGGAGCTCAAGGCCGGCCGCGTCGAGTATCGTGCCGACCGTTACGGCATCTGCCACGTGCCGATGGGCAAGGTTTCCTTCGAGACCGAGAAGCTGGCCGAGAACTACGGCGCCCTGCTCACCGAGCTGCTGCGCGTCAAGCCGTCCACGGCCAAGGGCCGCTACGTCAAGAGCGTCGTCTTCTCCTCGACGATGGGCCCCGGCGTCAAGGTCGACACCACCATCACCCGCAACTTCACCGCCTAGTAACGCGGCACAAGGCTTCAAGCGAGACCGCCTCCCGGCAATTGCCGAGAGGCGGTTTTTTGCGGACCGGGAGCGCAGCCGTCTGCCAGCGGGGCCATAGCGGCGCCCGATTCGTCCCAAGCTGCGGACCGGTCGCCCACCGGTCCGCCAGCCAACCCGCAACCACCCCTGCCTATGGAGAGCTTGCGCCGAACATCTGACCACTTGACAGCGCCGCCGCATGCTGGCATTATGTCTTCTGTTCGTGTCATTGCACGTCCGCTGCCAGAGACAGCCGGTGCCGAAAGGCTTAATGGGACATCCCGCCTGCCGAGGTGGTCTGAAAGATTGCATCTCTTGGACCCTGTCTGGCTGCGCCAGCGGGGTCTTTTGCGTGAAGGCCCACCTAACGTTGGTGGTCGTGCCCGTATCGCATGCAAGGGAGGTGTACTACATGCCATCACAGTCAAAGTACGAGATGCTCGAGAAGGTCAACGCTTCGCTCGAGGCCTCCTCTGGCTTCTATGTCGTGGATTACCGCGGCCTGACCGTCAAGGAGACCCAGGAGCTGCGTCGCGCCCTGCGCGAGGCAGGCGGCCAGATGAAGGTCTACAAGAACAACATCGTCAAGATCGCTCTCGAGCAGGCCGAGATGCCCGCATTGGACGATGTCCTGGTGGGTACCTGCTCCTACGTGTTCTTCGCTGACGATCCCGTCTCCCCGGCAAAGGTGCTGAAGGAGTTCGCCACCAAGAGCAAGAAGACCGAGATCCTCGGCGGCATCGCCGACGGTGTTGCCCTGACCGCTGACGAGGCCAAGGCCTACGCCGATCTTCCCACTCGCGAGCAGCTCTTCGGTCAGATCGCCGGCCTCATCGCCGGTTTCGCCCGCGACATCGCCTACTGCATCAACGAGGTCCCCGGTGGACTCGCACGTGCAATCAAGGCCATCAACGAAGCGGAGGACGAGCAGCAGGCTGCCTAGGCCCTCTGCCCGGTGCCCCGCTGCACCACCTGAGGCATCCGTGCCTCGCATGACAAAACGCATCCATGCGCACGCATGGGCACTCGAAAGGATTTGAAGAAATGGCAAAGCTTACCACCGAGGAAATCGTTGACGCCCTCAAGGAAATGACCCTGCTCGAGGCCTCTGAGCTCGTTCACGCCATCGAGGACACCTTTGGTGTCTCCGCCGCCGCTCCTGTCGCCGTCGCCGCTGCTGGCCCCGCCGCCGCTGCCGAGGAGGAAGAGGAGAAGACCAACTTCGACGTCGAGCTGACCGCCTTCGGCTCCAACAAGATCGCCGTCATCAAGGTCGTCCGCTCCCTCACCAGCCTTGGCCTGAAGGAGGCCAAGGAGGCCGTCGAGAGCGCCCCGAAGGTGCTCATCGAGGGCGCCAAGAAGGACGACGCCGAGGCCGCCAAGAAGCAGCTCGAGGAGGCCGGCGCCACCGTCACCCTGAAGTAACTTCAGGCACACAAGCGCTTCGCATGCGGGGTCGGACCATCGTCCGACCCCGTTTTTCGTAGGGTTCCGCCAGCGCTTCCGATGGGAAAGCGGCCCGCACCCGCATGCCAGCATGCCGGCGCGGGCCTCATCGTCAAGCGGCAAAAGTTGGGACTTGACAGAAGGCACTGCAGCGTGCTAGGCGTCCACACAGCAGCTTCACAATTTGACTTCTTAGTTTGCGCAGGTAAAAAGGGGAGAACGTTCTATATAGTCGATATCCAGAGCGTTGTCAAGACTTTTTCGTTGACCAAATCTATGTTCTCCGTTACTTTATTAGATTGCGACAACTGCCGCTCTTTCGTCTTACCTAAGGAGGAAACGCCCGGTGCCTACCGCAAAGTCTTCCCCAAATGCGCAGCTCAAGCAGCGCGATCGTGTGTACTTCAGCAAGATTCCGGCCGCGATGGAGCTTCCCAACCTCATCTCGGTCCAGAAGGAATCGTTCGAGCGCTTCATGACCGACGGCCTGGCCGAGTCGTTCGCCGAATTCTCGCCCATCGAGAACTCGGCCGGAACGATGGAGGTCACCTTCGGCGAGCACCAGTTCGGCGACGCGCCTAGCACCATCGCCGAGTGCCGTGCCAAGGACATCTCCTATCAGGCACCGCTGTTCGTCGACGTGCGCTTCGTCAACAAGGAGACCGGCGAGATCAAGGAGCAGCTGGTCTTCATGGGCGACTTCCCGCTCATGACCGAGCGCGGCACCTTCGTCATCAACGGCACCGAGCGCGTCGTGGTCTCCCAGCTCGTGCGCTCGCCGGGCGTCTACTTCTCCTCCGAGATGGACAACGGCGTCCAGGTGCACCACGTGCAGTTCATCCCCGCACGCGGCGCCTGGCTGGAGTTCGAGGTCGACAAGCACGGACACCTGGTCGTCTCCATCGACCGCAAGCGTCGCCAGAGCGCCACGGTGCTGCTGCGCGCGCTGGGCATGGCCGAGACCGACGACGAGATCATGAACCTGCTCGGCGACTCCGACGTCGTGCGCTCCACGCTCGAGCGCGATGTCGCGACGACGCGCGAGGACGCCCTCATCGAGATCTACCGTCGCCAGCGCCCCGGCGAGCCTCCCACGGTCGACTCCGCCCGCTCGCTCATCGACGGCCTCTACTTCAACAGCCAGCGCTACGACCTCGCACGCGTCGGCCGCTACAAGATCAACAAGAAGCTCGGCCTGGACATCGACTTCGACGAGAAGGTCCTGACTCGCGAGGACATCATCAGCGCCCTGCGCTACCTCATCGCGCTGCACGAGGGCGACCCGACCAAGAAGCTCGATGACATCGACCACTTCGGCAACCGTCGCGTGCGCACGGTGGGCGAGCTGGTCCAGAACCAGTTCCGCATCGGCATGAGCCGCATGGAGCGCGTCATCCGCGAGCGCATGGCCAGCCAGGACGCCGACGACATCACGCCCCAGTCGCTGATCAACATCCGTCCGATCGTGGCCGCCATCAAGGAGTTCTATGGCTCCTCGCAGCTGTCCCAGTTCATGGACCAGTCCAACCCGCTGGCGGGCCTGACGCACAAGCGTCGCCTCTCCGCCCTCGGCCCTGGCGGCCTGGCGGGCCACAAGTCCGGCTCCAGCCGCCGCACCAACGTGCCGACGGCCGTCCGCGACGTCCACAACAGCCACTACGCGCGCATGTGCCCGATCGAGACCCCCGAAGGCCCCAACATCGGCCTCATCGGCTCGCTGGCCCTGTTCAGCCACGTCAACGAGTACGGCTTCATCGAGTCGCCGTACCGTCGCGTCGTGGACGGCCACGTCACCGACGAGATCGACTGGATGACCGCCGACGAGGAGGAGCAGCACGTCATCGCTCCCGCCGACGTGCCCATCGACCCCAAGACCGGCGCCTTTGTCGCCACCGACTCCAAGGGCAACGTCTACCATCCCGAGCAGGTCATCGCCCGCACCCGCAACTTCGACGGTTCCTTCGGCGCCCCCGCCCAGGTCGACGTCAACACGGTCGACTACATGGACGTCTCGCCGCGCCAGCTGCTGTCCGTCGCCGCCAACCTCATCCCGTTCCTCGAGCATGACGACGCGAAGCGTACCCTGATGGGCGCCAACATGCAGCGTCAGGCCGTGCCCCTGATCCGTGCCCATGCACCCTACGTCGGCACCGGTCTGGAGTATGCCGCCGCGCACGACTCCGGCGAGCTGATCTGCGCCGAGAACGCCGGCACGGTCATCGAGGTCGACGCCGCCCACGTCGTGGTCGACGCCTCCGGCACCCTCGAGCGCTACGACCTGCCCAAGTACGAGCGCTCCAACCAGAGCACCTGCATCAACCACCGTCCCATCGTCCAGGTGGGCGAGCACGTCGAGGCCGGCCAGGCCCTGACGGACGGCCCCTCGGTCGACCGTGGCGAGCTGGCCCTCGGCACCAACCTGACCGTGGCGTACATGCCGTGGGAGGGCTACAACTACGAGGACGGCATCATCGTCTCCGAGCGCGTGGTGCAGCAGGACCTGCTGACCTCCATCAACATCTCGCGTCACGAGATCGATGCCCGCGACACCAAGCTCGGTCCCGAGGAGATCACCCGCGAGATTCCCAACCAGGGCGAGGACATGCTGGCCAACCTCGACGATGACGGCATCATCCGCATCGGCGCCGAGGTCGGTCCTGGCGACATCCTGGTCGGCAAGGTGACCCCCAAGGGCGAGACGGCCCTCACCGCCGAGGAGCGCCTGCTGCGCGCCATCTTCGGTGCCAAGGCCCATGACGTGCGCGACACCTCGCTGAAGATGCCCCACGGCGCATATGGCCGCGTCGTCGACGTCGTGCGCTTCAGCCGCGAGGCCGGCGACGACCTGCCGCCTGGCGTCAACGAGCTGGTGCGCGTCTTCGTCGCCCAGCGCCGCAAGATCCAGCAGGGCGACAAGATCTCCGGCCGCCACGGCAACAAGGGCGTCGTCTGCAACGTCCTGCCCGTGGAGGACATGCCCTACATGGCCGACGGCACCCCCGTCGACGTGCTGCTCGACCCGCTGGGCGTCCCGAGCCGTATGAACGTCGGCCAGCTGCTCGAGTGCCACCTGGGCTGGGCTGCCGCACAGGGCTGGGACCAGGAGTCCGCGGACTCCGACAAGGTCATCGAGGGCCCGATGCACGTCGCGACGCCGGTCTTCGACGGCGCCACCGACGTGGAGGTCGCCGAGTGCATCCGCCGCGCCAACATCAACCTGATGAACAAGGCGCTGCGCGACTACGGCGAGCACATGCGCGAGGACTTCGTGCCCCAGCTCAACGAGATGGGCAAGACGACCCTGTACGACGGCCGCACCGGCGAGGCGTTCAAGAGCCCCATCACGGTCGGCACCTCCTACATCCTCAAGCTCGGCCACATGGTCGACGACAAGATCCATGCACGTTCGACTGGCCCGTACAGCCTGGTCACCCAGCAGCCCCTGGGCGGCAAGGCCCAGTTCGGCGGCCAGCGCTTCGGCGAGATGGAGGTGTGGGCGCTCTACGCCTACGGCGCCTCCAACGTGCTGCAGGAGATCCTGACGGTCAAGTCCGACGACACCAACGGCCGCGTCAAGACCTACGAGTCGATCGTCAAGGGCGAGAACGTCCCCGAGGCCGGCATCCCCGAGTCCTTCAAGGTTCTGGTCAAGGAGATCCGTTCCCTGGCGCTGGACATCGAGCCCATCTCGTACCGCAAGGTCGAGCAGCCCGCCTCCGCCCCCGCGGCCGCGCCCGAGCGTGACGCCATCGACATGTTCGCGATGGCCGACGACGCCGATGGCCTCATCGGCGGTATGGCAAGCGACCTTGACCTGACCGGCGCCGAGGCCCTCATCGGCGACCCCCTCAACGATAAGGAGTAGCGAACGTGGCAGACTTCGATACCACCGATTTCGACGCAATCAAGATCTCGCTGGCCTCTGCCGACCAGATTCGCAGCT
Source organism: uncultured Coriobacteriaceae bacterium (assembly GCA_902778135.1). Classification (GTDB taxonomy): domain Bacteria; phylum Actinomycetota; class Coriobacteriia; order Coriobacteriales; family Atopobiaceae; genus UBA1367. The sequence continues at coordinate 38,846 of CACYWP010000023.1, read as the reverse complement.
GGTCCCATGGCGAGGTGAAGAAGCCCGAGACCATCAACTACCGCACCCTCAAGCCCGAGAAGGACGGCCTGTTCTGCGAGAAGATCTTCGGTCCCGTCAAGGACTGGGAGTGCTCCTGCGGCAAGTACAAGGGCATCCGCTTCAAGGGCATCGTCTGCGAGCGCTGCGGCGTCGAGGTGACGAGCGCCAAGGTGCGCCGCGACCGCATGGGTCACATCGAGCTGGCGGCCCCCGTCAGCCACATCTGGTACTTCAAGAGCCCGACCAGCTTCCCGCTGGCCCGCCTGCTCGACATCAAGAGCAAGGACCTGGAGAAGGTGCTCTACTTCGCCTCCTACGTCATCACCGACGTGGACACCGAGGCCCGCGAGGCCGACGCCGAGGACCTGAAGGAGGAGCTGGCAGCCGACCTGGAGGAGCTGGACGCCGAGCGCGACGACGAGATCGAGCGCCTGAAGGCCCAGGGCGAGCCCTCCGACGACGAGTTCGACGACATCGAGCCGCTGTCCGCCGACGAGATCCGTGCCGGCATCGCCGACCTCGAGGAGGAGTACGAGGAGGAGAAGCAGCTGCGTCGCGAGGCCTTCGACAAGTTCATGCAGCTGGAGAAGCGCGAGCTGATCTCCGACGAGAGCCTCTTCACCGAGATGAAGCGCTACTACTCCATCTACTTCAAGGGTGGCATGGGTGCCGAGGCCGTCCGCGACCTGCTGTGCGGCGTCGACCTGGGTGCCGAGGCCGAGGAGCTGCGTGCCATCGTGGCCTCCGAGGAGTCCCAGAAGCAGAAGAAGGAGAAGGCGGTCAAGCGCCTGGAGGTCGTGGACGCCTTCCTGAAGGGCGGCAACGACCCGGCCAACATGATCCTCGACGTCATCCCGGTCATCCCGCCCGACCTGCGCCCGATGGTCCAGCTGGACGGCGGCCGCTTCGCGGCGTCCGACCTCAACGACCTGTACCGTCGCGTCATCAACCGCAACAACCGCCTGAAGCGCCTGCTGGACCTGGACGCCCCCGCGATCATCGTCAACAACGAGAAGCGCATGCTGCAGGAGTCCGTGGACGCCCTGTTCGACAACGGCCGTCGTGGCCGCCCCGTCACCGGTCGTGGCGGGCGTCCGCTGAAGTCGCTGGCAGAGGCCCTCAAGGGCAAGCAGGGACGCTTCCGCCAGAACCTGCTGGGCAAGCGCGTCGACTACTCCGGCCGTTCGGTCATCGTCGTCGACCCGCACCTCAAGCTGCACCAGTGCGGCCTGCCCTCGACCATGGCGCTCGAGCTGTTCAAGCCCTTCGTCATGCGTCGCCTCGTCGAGCTGGGCAAGGTCGAGAACATCAAGGGCGCCAAGCGCGCCATCGACCGCAGCGCACCGGCCGTCTGGGACGTGCTGGAGGAGGTCATCCACAACCGTCTGGTCCTGCTCAACCGCGCACCGACCCTGCACCGCCTGTCCATCCAGGCCTTCGAGCCGGTCCTGGTCGAGGGCAAGGCCATCCACCTGCACCCGCTGGTGTGCGCACCGTTCAACGCCGACTTCGACGGCGACCAGATGTCGGTGCACGTGCCGCTGTCCACCCAGGCCCAGACCGAGGCCCGCGTGCTGATGCTGTCCTCGAACAACCTGCGCTCGCCCGCATCGGGCAAGGTGCTGACGGTCCCGTCGCAGGACATGGTCTTCGGCGTGTACTTCCTCACCACCGAGAAGGAGGGCTTGGCAGGCGAGGACCGCGTCTTCGCAAGCTTCGCCGACGCGCTCAATGCCTATGACTGCCGCGACGGCCTTGACATCCAGGCCAAGATCCAGGTGCGTGTGAGCGCCGATGACGCCAACGTCGAGCAGGACGGCCGCAAGCTGTTCCGCATCAAGACCTCCAAGTCCGAGTTCACCGACCTGGACGTCACCGACCGCCCCGTGCGCTTCGAGACCACCATCGGCCGCGTCATCTTCAACAACCAGTGCCTGCCCGGCGACTACCCCTACATCAACTACAAGATGTCCAAGGGCGACATCGGCACGCTGGTCAACGACTGCTGCGACCGCTACAGCACCTCCGAGGTCGAGCCGATCCTGGACGCCATCAAGTACACCGGCTTCCACTACGCGACCCGCGCCGGCCTGACCGTCTCGGTCTGGGACGCCGTCATCCCGGGCGACAAGCAGCAGCTGCTCGACGAGACCCAGGAGAAGGTCAACGACATCAACGACTACTACGAGGCCGGCTTCCTGTCCGAGCCCGAGCGTCACAAGGAGGTCGTCGACGCCTGGTCCGAGTGCACCGACATCCTGGGCTCCGAGATGCTCGAGGGCTTCGACGAGGACAACCCCATCTACATGATGGCCGACTCCGGCGCCCGAGGCTCCAAGACCCAGCTGCGCCAGCTTGCCGGCATGCGCGGCCTGATGGCCGACATGTCCGGTGACACCATCGACCTGCCCATCAAGGCGAACTTCCGCGAGGGCCTGGAGCCGCTGGAGTACTTCATCTCCACCTACGGCGCCCGCAAGGGCCTGGTCGACACGGCCTCCCACACCTCCGACTCCGGTTACCTGACGCGTCGTCTGGTCGACGTCGCCCAGGACGTCATCGTCCGCGAGGAGGACTGCGGCACCGACGAGGGCGTCACCTACCCGCTCATCAAGCCGGGCGAGAAGGACGTGGACACCGACCTGATCGGCCGCTGCGCGCTCAACGACATCTGCAGCCCCGAGGGCGAGGTCATCATCCCCGCCGGTGGCTACATCGAGAGCCGCGCCGACCTGGATGCCCTGGTTGCCGCCGGCGTCAAGCGCGTCGAGCTGCGTGCGCTGCTCACCTGCAGGTCTGCCTATGGCGTCTGCCAGAAGTGCTACGGCTGGGACCTGTCCACGCGTCGTCCCGTCAACATCGGCACGGCGGTCGGCATCATCGCCGCCCAGTCGATCGGCGAGCCGGGCACCCAGCTGACGATGCGCACCATTCACTCCGGTGGCGTCGCAGGCGCTGACGACATCACGCAGGGCCTCCCGACGGTCGCCCGCATGTTCGACGTCGTCGGCAACGTCAACGAGAAGATCCTGGGCCGCGAGGCGGACCTGGCTCCGTTCACCGGCAAGCTCACCATCACCAGCGAGCAGTCTGGCTACCTGCTGCGAATCCTCGACCCCGATGACGACACCCGCATCCTGGAGGAGTGGCGCGTCCCCGCGTCGGTCACCTTCATGCCCGACGTCAAGAACCGCTTCGAGGCTGGCGAGGAGATCGAGGTTCGCGCCGGCGAGCAGATCACCCGTGGCTTCGTGAACTTCCGCAAGCTGCGCAGCCTGACCGACATCGAGTCGACGATGCACACGTTCGTCGAGTCCGTCAAGGACGTCTACACCTCGCAGGGCGTCGACCTCAATGACAAGCACATCGAGGTCATCGCGCGTCAGATGCTGCGTCGCGTCCAGGTGACCAACCCCGGCGACAGCACCTACCTGCTGGGCCAGTACGTCGACCGCTACGTGTTCGCCGACACGGTCCGCAACATCACGCTGGCCGGTGGCACCCCGCCCGAGGCCGAGCCCGTCATCCTGGGCACGCTGAAGGTGGCCAGCTCCATCGACTCCTGGCTGTCCAGCGCGTCGTTCATCCGCACCGCGGGCGTCCTGACCGAGTCCGCCATCGAGGGCGAGGTCGACCACCTGCTCGACCTGAAGTCCAACGTCATCGTGGGCAAGAAGATCCCTGCCGGCACGGGCCTCAAGCCCTACGCCGACGTGCGCCTCACCTACCATGGCGAGACCATCGACGGCCCGACGTCCCCGCAGGCCAAGTCGCTGCCCGAGTGGGCTCCCGACCAGCTCAAGGGCATCGAGGAGCAGCTGCCCAAGCAGCTCGACTGGATTGGCGACGACTACGGCTTCGGTGGCGTGTACTCCAAGAACGGCCGCACGCTCTCCAGCGAGGACGCCAAGCTCTACCTGTTCGACGACCTGGGCGTGTCGCAGCGCTGGACCAACAAGTTCGGCGAGGTCGGCATCGAGACGGTCGGCGACCTGGTGGGCAAGACCGAGGACGACCTGCTGCGCATCGACGGCATCGGTGCCAAGGCGATCGAGGAGCTGCGTGACGGCCTCGAGGCCCGCAACCTCCTGTTCATCCTGGAGCCGGACGAGGACGAGGCCGACAGCGAGGACCTGTCCCAGCTGCTGAACATGGTCTTCTCGCCGGATGCCGACAGCGACATCATGCTGGGCACGGCCGCCCCGATCAAGCACAGCTTCGACGACGAGCTGATTGGTGGCAGCGAGGACGTCTCCAACGACCCGCAGATCATCAACGAGGACCTGGGCAGCCTGCACGACCTGCTCTCCCAGGTGAGCGGTATCGACGAGGACTAGCCAGCGTCCACACGAATCGCTACGGGCCCGCATCCCACATGGGGTGCGGGCCCTTTCCTATCCTCCGTGCGCCTGGGATTACTGCCGGACGCTGTCGGTCGCCATGCGAAAGGCCTCCCGAAACGCGTTCCGAGGGACCCCGTTACCTGACATGGTCACACGCAAACGGAGGCGTCGTTGACACGCTGATGGGCGAAACGATAGGGTGTTTGAACAGGTGGGACCAAGGAGACAAGCTGGAACTGCGAGAAAGGAACCCTATGAGCAATGTGACACGGCCGATGGCGCGCCGTCTGGGCACCGTGGGCCTGGCGCTGGCATTGTCGCTGGGAAGCGTGGGACTGTTCGGCTGCGGCGGCTCGAGCGGAGACGCGGCCCCCGAGGCGACCGAGTCGGATGCGGCGGAGGAGACCGAGGAGGTCGAGGAGGAGGCCGTCGAGGAAAAGGCTGCCGAAGAGGAGTCCGAGGCATTCAAGCCCACCCAGTGGTTCGAGACCTCCATCAACGAATCCTGGTCGTACGACAATGAGAGCTGGGAGAATCCCGGCACGACGTACCGCTCCACGAACGACACCGAGCGGACCTACGAGATTGACGACAAGGGCAACATCACCAAGTCGACGGAAGTCCGCACCTACGAGTCCGAGTACTACCAATCCGTGACGGAGACGGTGGAGGAATACACTGTCGACGAGAACGGTTGGCCGCTATCGATCGATGTCACCGAGACGACTCGGGAGTATTCGGGTGAGCTCGAGGAGGGAGTGGATTCCCTCGAGGATGCCGAGCCGGAAGTCGAGACCTCAACGATGGCCTTTACCTACGAGTACGACGATGAGGGCCGCGTGGTCAAGGGCGTCTGCGACGACAAGACGAAGGGTACCGTCGAGCTGTCGTACCATGACAACGGCAAGCCTGCATCGCTGAAGCAGACCTACTCCTACGATCAGTACGGAGGCACGGACGAGGAAGACGAGACTGTCACCTACTCGTTTGGCGTCACCTTCGACGAAGAGGGCAATCAGACCAGCTACTCCGATTCCACGGAGGACTCCGAGGGCAAGACCGAGACGGTCACCAAGCTTGACGGAGAGGGCAACCGGCTGAGCGAGACGACGACCGTCACGGATGCCGACGGAACGAAGCACAAGATGAAGAAGACCTACGAGAACGAGAAGAACAAGGACGGCAAGGTCGTGAAGTCCGTCTGCACGGTCAGTGGAGACGGCGCGTGCACGAAGGAGCGCTATGTCAGCACTGGCACGCGCGTGCTCGAGAGCTTTGGCGAGGACGGTAGCATCTCGGTGTCGGAAGTGACCTACGACGAGGACTACAACGAAGTTGTCGGCGATCCGACCAGCTATGACGGTCCGTACAGCACCGAGAAGTCCACCTATGACAAGAACGGCAACACGCTGACCTACGAGGTGACCTACTACGACGGTTCGACCGACAAGTACACGTATACCCCCGACAAGGATGGTAACCCGACGAAGAGTGTCCACGAGGCCTTGGACGGAACGGTTACCACCTCGGAGAGTACCTACGACAAGGATGGCAACTGGCTGACCTCGACGCGCACGACGGTCGGTGGGGACAACGATGAGACCTCCACCACCAGGGAGTGGGTCTTCGTCGAGAAGCCTTCCGAATACGCGGGTATCTATCGCGGCTATTTCTTCTGGTAGGCACCGTAGGCATGGTCTTCCATGCGGACGGACGTCCGCATGGCGCATGAGTCAGACAATCGGGCGTCTCGCGAGGTGCGGGGCGCCCGATTGCTGTGGCACAATGGAGTGGTTCGACTGCGTCCACCAAGGAGGCCCCGCATGCTCACCGACGACAAGATCTGGGTCGCACAAGGAGAGAACCCCTGCTATCTGCTGCTCAACCAGGCCAACCGCCATGGCCTCATCGCCGGGGCATCGGGTACGGGCAAGACGGTGACCCTCAAGGTGCTGGCCGAGGGCTTCTCCGAGGCGGGCGTGCCCGTCTTCATGGCTGACGTCAAGGGTGACGTGACGGGCATGGCCCAGGCGGGCGAGATGACCAACGGCCTGCGCAAGCGTCTGGGGTACTTCGGCCTCGACGAGGGGGATGTGACCTTCGCGGGCGCACCTTGTCGCATCTGGGACATGCTGGGCGACAGGGGATGCCCCGTGCGCATCACCATCTCTGACATGGGCCCCGTGCTGCTGTCGCGCCTGCTGGGCCTGACCGACGTGCAGCAGGGCGTGCTCAACGTGGTGTTCCGCGTGGCCGACGACCAGGGGATGCTGCTCATCGACCTCAAGGACCTGCGCTCCATGCTGGCCTATGTCGCCGAGCACGCGAAGGACTACGAGACCACGTACGGCAGGGTGTCCAGCCAGTCGGTCGGTGCCATCCAGCGTGCCCTGCTGGCGGTGGAGGACCAGGGCGGCGACATCTTCTTCGGAGAGCCCGATCTGGACCTGCGGGACTGGTTCGCCTGCGCACCGGATGGCAGGGGATACGTGAACATCCTCAACGCCACGCGCATCATCAACACGCCCCAGATCTACGCGATGTTCCTGCTGTGGATGCTCTCCACGCTCTTCGAGACGCTGCCCGAGGTGGGCGACCCCGACAAGCCGCGCTTCGTGTTCTTCTTCGACGAGGCGCACCTGCTGTTCGACGGCATGCCCAGGCAGCTGGGCGACAGGATCGTCCAGGTGGTCAAGCTCATCCGCTCCAAGGGCGTCGGCGTGTACTTCATCACGCAGTCCCCGTCGGACATCCCCAACGAGGTGCTGGCGCAGCTCTCCAACCGCGTGCAGCATGGCCTGCGCGCCTACACGCCTGCCGAGATGAAGGCCGTGAGGGTGGCCGCCCAGTCGTTCAGGGCCAACCCCGCCTTCGACTCGACGGAGGCGCTCCAGGACCTCGGTACGGGCGAGGCACTGGTCAGCTTCCTGGACGACGAGGGACGCCCGAGCATCGTCGAGCGTGCCCGCGTGCTCTTCCCGCGCTGCCTGATGGCTGCTGCCGAGGACGAGGTCCTCGAGGGGGTCCTCGAGGACCAGTGGGAGCTTGATGACAAGTATGGCGAGGCCGTCGACCGCGAGAGCGCCTTCGAGATGATCAACACGGCGCGCGAGACCGAGGCGGCTCAGGCACAGCTGGCTGCGGAGCGCGAGGCGTTGGAGAAGGAGCGCGCTGCCCTCGAGAGGGAGCGTGCAAAGGAGATGGAGCGCCAGGCGAGGGCGGCCGAGCGCGAGGCAGCGCGTCTGGAGCGCGAGCGCCAGCGGGCCGAGGAGCAGCGGCGCAGGGAGCGCCAGCGCGCGGCAACCGACATTGCGGGGACGCTGCTCTCGCCGATGTTCGGCAAGCGCACGGGCAAGAAGATCGCACGCGGCATCTTCGGGACGCTGCGCTAGGGGTAGCCGGCCCCTTGCACGCACCGCCTGCGAGCTGTCTCCGTGACGGGCCGAGGCGCCATCCGCCTGCCGTTCGTCTTTGTTACAACTCGCGACCCAAGTCGGCGATGTCGGCGTCGCGTGGTAGAGTAGGCAGAACCCGCACACGTGGAAAGGCTCGTGGTCATGGAACCTGCCAACCTGCAGAACCGCAGAGACATCGCCAATCGCATCCGTTCGCTTCGCGAGGATAACGACCTCACGATCGAGGACATGGCCACCGCCACGGGACGCTCCGCCTCCGAGTACGCCGCCCGCGAGAGCGGCGAGATGGACCTGACCTTCACGTTCGTCTACAAGTGCGCCAAGAAGTTCGGCGTCGACGTCGTCGAGCTGCTGACGGGCGAGAGCCCGCGCCTGCGCCACTACGAGATCGTGCGCAACGGCGAGGGCCTGGTGCTGGAGCGCCACAGCGACTTCCACTACCTGCACAAGGCGCCGCACTTCAAGGACCGATTGGGTGAGCCCTTCCTCGTCGACGTGCCCTACCAGCCCGAGAGCCAGAACGAGCCCATCCACCTCTCGTACCACAAGGGTCAGGAGATGGACTTCGTCCTCAAGGGTCGCCTGCGCTTCCGCTTCGAGGGCGTGCGCGAGGACCGCTTCGAGGAGGTCGGCGTCGGTGACACGCTCTACTACGACTCTGGCCGCGGCCATGGCATGATAGCCATCGGTGGCGAGGACGCCCAGATCCTCGCGGTCGTCTTCGATCCCCAGAAGGGCGAAGAGATTATCTAGGCATCGCCCGCCTTCCTGCGGACGGTGCCGTTAACTCAGACATGTGACCACAGCGTCGCGCTGGCGTGCCATGCCATGCTTGAGTGCTGACGAATCTCTTTGCAAAGGACCAAAACCCATGCGCTACATCAACGAGAACTACATCTCCGAAAGCCGTAATCTCTCTGGCGAGATCCAGCACATCTCCCTGCACTACAACAAGGATTTCAACTGGGCATATGACGTCGTGGACGACATTGCCGTCAACGACGCGTCGCGCCCGGCCATGGTGTGGTGCAACCCGGAGGGGGAGGAGCATCGCTTCACCTTCGGCGAGATGAAGTTCTGGTCTGACAAGTGCGCGAACTTCCTCGTCTCGCAGGGCATCCGCAAGGGCGACATGGTGCTGGTCATCCTGCGTCGCCACTACCAGTTCTGGTTCACCGCGCTGGCGCTGCACAAGATCGGTGCGGTGCTGGTGCCCGCCACGTTCATGCTGCGCGAGCACGACCTGGAGTACCGTCTGAACGCCGCCTCGTGCAAGGCGGTCATCTGCACCGATGCGGGTGCCATCGCCGACGTGGTGGACGCCGTGGCGCCGAGCTGCCCCGACCTGCAGAAGAAGATCATCGTGGCCGCCGGTGGCGCGGGCCTGGCCGTCAGCGAGCCGGGCTTCGAGCCCAGCCGCCATCGCATGCTCTCCGGTCCCGAGCACATCTGCGAGCTGACCTGCGACCGCCCGGGTTGGGTGGACTACAACGCGGGCGTGCGAGCCGCGAGCGACTTCTGGGGACGCGTCGCCATCACGGTGGACGAGCCCATGATCATGTACTTCTCGTCCGGTACCTCGGGCAACCCCAAGATGGTCCTGCACAACGGCACCTACGCGCTGGCGCACACCATCACCGCCAAGCTGTGGCACAACGTCATCGGCGATGGCGGACTGCACTTCACCATCGCCGACACCGGTTGGGGCAAGGCGGTCTGGGGCAAGTTCTACGGCGCCTGGACGATGGAGTCCTGCGTCTTCACCTATGACTTCGACCGCTTCAGTGGCGACGACATCCTCGATCTGGTCAGCCGCTACCACGTCACCACCCTCTGCTGCCCGCCGACGATGTATCGCCTGATGATGCAGAGCGATGTCGACTCCCATGACCTCAGCGCCTTGAAGTACTGCACCACCGCGGGCGAGGCCCTGAATCCCGACCTGTACGACTTCTGGCGCGAGCACACGGGACTGACCATCTACGAGGGCTTCGGCCAGACCGAGACGCCGCTGACGATCGCCAACCTGAACAACGCGCGTCCCAAGCCCGGCTCGATGGGCAAGATCGTGCCGCTGTACGACATCCGCGTGCTGCGCGAGGATGGCAGCTTGTGCGAGGACGGCGAGACGGGCGAGATCTGCATCCGTTACGACCGCGACAACCCGCCCGCCGGCATCATGATGGAGTACTACCGCAACAAGGAGAAGACCGACGAGGCCATCTACGACGGGTGGTACCACACGGGCGACACCGCCTGGCGCGACGAGGACGACTACCTGTGGTACGTGGGGCGCAACGACGACGTCATCAAGAGTTCCGGCTATCGCATCGGGCCGACCGAGATCGAGAGCGTGCTGCTGGTGCATCCGGCCGTGCGTGAGTGTGCGGTGACGGGCGTGCCCGACCCCATCCGCGGCAAGGCCGTCAAGGCGACCATCGTCCTGCACGATGGCTACGTGGGCTCGCCCGAGCTGACGAAGGAGCTGCAGACCTACGTCAAGCGCGAGACGGCCCCGTACAAGTACCCCCGCATCATCGACTACGTCAGCGAGCTGCCCAAGACCGTCAATGGCAAGATCCGCCGCGTGGCCATCCGCAAGCGCGACGAGGAGGCCGCAAAGATGGAGAACGTCGAGCACGACAAGCGCGACGGCCTGATCTAGCGGCGGCGCGGGGGAAGTAGCCCCGCAGCCCGGGTCGCCCTGTGGATCCGACCGCAGAGAACCGTCCCAGATGGTCGAAGGTTGATCGCCTGGGACGGTTCCCTGCGGTCGGAACCTAACGCGGGGCGGGCTGCACGCCCCACGCCTACCGTCCGGTTTCGAAACCTGTCCAAAAGTGGCACCGCCCCGGTGGCAGAAGTTCGACGAACCATCATACTTGTGCAGGTACGTGCAGAGTCGATGAGGGGGAGTCCAATCATGCCATCGATGTTCAGGCCGAAGTCTCGTGCGGCGCGCGCTGCGGCCGCGCTGTTGTCGCTTTCCTTGATGTGGCAGCTTGCCGCGCCCGTCACCTACGCGCTCGCAGAGGAGGCAGGCGAGGTGCCTGCCATCGAAGAGACGGCAGAGGAGGCGCTCGCGCAGGAAGGAGAGGCCGATACCTTCCCGGAGGATTCTGCCGAGGATTGGCCGTCGGGCGGGCAGGAGTCCCGGCCTCTTTCGGCCGCAGCCCCGGACAGCGACCAGCTCTGCGCGACCGTGAAGCACTCGGGCGAGTGGGGAGGATGCTCTTGGTCCATCGACTCTGACGGCCTCCTCAGGATTTGGCCCACGGACGGCAGGTCGGGCCGACTGGCGGACTCAAGGGGGTATGACGGGTACTTTCCCTGGTACGAACACGCCGAAGAGGTGAGAGGTGTGTCGATAGATAAGGGCGTCTCGCTGCCCTCATCCGCGACTGGCATGTTCTTCGGCTGCGCGAGGCTCACCTCCCTGGACGCTTCCGGCTGGGATACCTCGGCTATGACGGATACCGACTTCATGTTTTACGGCTGCTCGTCGCTCGCCTCCCTGGATGCCTCTGGCTGGGACATCTCGGCAGTAAGGTCCATGTCTTGCATGTTCCGCGGTTGCTCGTCGCTTGCCTCACTCAATGCCTCTGGCTGGGATACCTCTGCCGTAACAAACATGCGCTCCGTGTTTGAAGGCTGCTCGTCGCTCTCATCCCTCGACCTCTCCCGCTGGGACACCTCGGCGGCGACGCACATGTCCGGCATGTTCCGCGGATGCTCGTCGCTCTCATCCCTCGACCTCTCTAGCTGGGACACCTCGGCGACGATGGACATGTCCGGCATGTTCTCCGGCTGCTCAGGGCTCGCCTCGCTCGATGTCTCCGACTGGGACACATCTGCCGTGACGCATATGTACTCCATGTTCTCCGGCTGCTCCTCGCTCGCTACGCTTGACGTCTCCGGCTGGGACACATCTACCGTGACGCATATGTATGCCATGTTCGATGGCTGCTCGTCGCTCGCCTCCCTCGACCTGTCCGGCTGGGACACCTCGGCGGCAAGGTACATGTCCGGCATGTTCTCCGGCTGCTCGTCGCTCGCCTCGCTCGACGTCTCCGGATGGGACACCTCTGCGGTGGAAGACATGAGTTGGATGTTCATTGATTGCTCGTCGCTCGGCTCCCTCGACCTCTCCAGCTGGGACACCTCGGCCGTGACGGACATATCCTCCATGTTCTCCGGCTGCGACTCCCTCGCCCGCATCTCCGTCGGCGAGCGCTACGACGCAGCGAAAGCCTTCCCGGAGGCCCCTGGCGGCGGCAGGTGGCGCTCCGCGGCCACGGGCAGGACGTACACGGCAGCCGAGGTCGCCAGCGGCCGCAGGCTCGTCGCCGACACCTACACCCTCGCGGGGAACACCCTCATCCTGGCCACCATCGACGCGATCCCCGACCAGGCCTACACCGGCAAGGCGCTGAAGCCGAAGGTGACGGTGAGGCTGGACTCGGGGATGCTCGTCGCGGGCACCGACTACACGGTGAGCTACTCCGACAACACGAATGTCGGCACGGCCACCGTCACCGTCACCGGCAAGGGCGACTACACCGGAGCGAAGTCGGCGAGCTTCAAGGTCGTCCCCGCCAGCCTGGCCAAGGCGACCATCGCGCCTATACCGCGGCAGCTGCGCACCGGGAAGGCCCTGGAGCCCGCCGTCGCCGTGACCCTCGGCGGCAGGGCGCTCGTCGCCGGCACCGACTACACGGTGGCCTACAAGGACAACACGAGCGTCGGAACGGCGACGGTGACCGTCACCGGCAAGGGCAACTACACGGGCACGGCCAGGGCCACCTTCGAGATCGTGGAGGGGCCCGCGACGGTCGAGGTCTACCGCCTCTACAACGGGAGGACCTCCGAGCACCTGTGGACCACGAGCGCGAACGAGTACAAGCAGCTGCCGGTGATAACGAAGGGCGACTGGCGCCAGGAGGGGATCGCCTGGAGCGCGCCCGACGGGACGGGCACGCCCGTGTACCGGCTCTACAACAAGAAGATGGGGGACCACTACTACTCCATGGACGCAAACGAGGTGCGCGTGCTCACCACCCAGCACGGCTGGACGGTCGACAACGGCGGCGCCCCGGCCTTCTGGTCGGCGGGCAAGTCCGACCCCGGCGTGTCGCCCCTCTTCTGCGTGTACAACAAGAGGCTCAAGAAGGGCCAGCACCACTTCACCGCCAGCGTCGCGGAGCGCGACTTCCTGGTGGCGAACGCCGGCTGGCGCTACGAGAAGGAGGCCTTCTACGGGTTCCTGAAGTAGGGCGCGGCCGGGCGGCCCTCACTTTCGACCGCAGAGAACCGTCCCAGACGGTCGAAGGTGGACCGCCTGGGACGGTTCTCCTTGGTCGAAAGCAACGAGGGGAGGCCTCTCCGCCTACGTGTACACTTCGCGTGTACACTCGACATCCCGCGTTTTGTTCTGGCGTGTACACTGGGGCGCCCCTAGTGTACACGCCAGCGCGTTTCCCAAGAGACCGAGTGTACACGCGAAGCGCGCACGTTGGTCAGACGAGCCTCTGTTGGCGCGGACCGGGGGCTCGACACAGCTCCCAGGTAACGTAAAGGAGGAGCCCCAACCGGAGCTCCTCCTCGTGCTTGCTCACTGACCTGCAGGTTTACAGGTCAATCCCCATCTGCAGGGCCTTCAGGTTGGGCTCAAGCAGGTGCGCGCGCTTGGGCGGGACGTTCTTGCGCAGCGCGGCGTCGAGCGTCTCGCGCTCACAGAAGTGCGTCTCGGCCCAGAGCTTGCCCAGGCAGATGATGTTGGCCAGACCCTTGAGGCCGGCCTCCTCGGCCATCTCGGTGGCCTTGAAGGTGACGACATTCACGCCCTCGGCGATGTCGACGCCCTCGGCGCCGTTCATGGCGAGCGTGGAGTCGATGATGATGGTGCCGCCGGGGACGACGGTGGGGCCAAACTTCTCCACGGAAGGCTGGTTCATGGCGATGACGGCCGTGGGCCTGGTGATGAACGGCGTGCCGATGGCCTCGTCGGACAGGCTGACGCTGCAGTTGGCAGTGCCACCGCGCATCTCGGGGCCGTAGCTGGGCATCCAGCTGACGTGGCGGCCGTCGAGCAGGCCGGTGTAGGCCATGACCTTGCCGGCAAAGAGCAGGCCCTGCCCACCAAAGCCGGAGAGCACGCAGAGCAGCTCGTGGTTGAAGTCCTCTGCCATGGCTAGTCCTCCTTCTTCTGCTGGGCGATGGGGCAGTCCTTGGCGCGCTCGAGGGCGGCCTCGGCGGCGTTGGCATAGCCGTCGGCGACGACGTCCTTGTACACGCCGAGCGGGTAGTAGGGCAGCATGTTGTCACGCAGCCACTGGAAGGCGTCGAGTGGCGTCATGCCCCAGTTGGTCGGGCAGGTGGCGACGACCTCGACGAGCGAGTAGCCCAAGCCGTCGATCTGGTTCTGGAAGGCCTTCTTGATGGCCTTCTTCGCCTGGATGATGTGCTGGCGGCTGTCGCAGGTGACACGCTCGACGTAGGCCACGCCGTCCAGCGTGGACAGCATCTCGGAGATGCGCACCGGGTAGCCGGCCTTGGAGACGTCGCGGCCGTACGGGGAGGTCTGGGTGACCTGGTTGGGCAGCGACGTGGGGGCCATCTGGCCGCCGGTCATGCCGTAGATGGCGTTGTTGATGAAGATGACGGTGATCTTCTCGCCACGGGTGGCGGCGTGCACGGTCTCGGCGGTGCCGATGGAGGCCAGGTCGCCGTCGCCCTGGTAGGCGAAGACGACGTTCTCGGGATGGACGCGCTTGACGCCGGTGGCCACCGCGGGCGCGCGGCCGTGTGCGGCCTCGATCATGTCGCAGTTGAAGAAGTCGTAGCACATGACCGAGCAGCCGACGGGGGCGACGCCCACGGTCTTGCCCTCGATGCCCAGCTCGTCGATGACCTCGGCCACAAGACGGTTGACGATGCCGTGCGTGCAGCCGGGGCAGTAGTTGAAGATGGCGTCAGAGAGGGCGTGCGGACGGGCGCTCTTGATCGTCTCGCCCTCGGCGATCTGGCTACCGATGCGCTCGACCTGGTAGTCGGGCAGCGTGACGGTGTTTGCCATGCTACTCACCCCTTTCGTAGGAGCTCTTGCGATCGATGGGCTGCGGAAGCACGGAGGCGACGGCCTTGGCGCCGGCGGAAGGAGCGACCGGGCGATCCTCGGCGAGGGCCTCGATCTGCGCAAGGACCTCCTCGGGGGTGGGCAGGACGCCACCGGTGCGGCCGTAGAAGTCGACGCTGGCGCGGCCGTTGGCGGCCAGGCGCACGTCCTCGACCATCTGGCCCATGTTGAGCTCGACGGACAGGAACTTCTTGGCGCCGTTCTCGATGACCTGGTCGATCGCCTTGGTCGGGAACGGCCACAGCGTGATCGGGCGCAGCAGGCCGGCCTTGATGCCCTTGGCGCGGGCGTCGCGGACGGCGGTGCGGGCGATGCGGCTGGCGGCGCCGAAGGCCACGACCACGATCTCGGCGTCGTCGCACATCATGAGCTCTTGGCGCTGCTGGGTGGCCTTGATCTCCTCGTAGCGCTCGAAGCGCTCGCGGTTGGTGTCCTCGAGCTTCTCGGGCGAGAGGTAGAGGGAGTTGACCACGTTGTGGGCGCGCTGGCCCTTGTGGCCGGCGGTCGCCCACGGCTTGGCGGGCAGGGAGTCGAGGTCGCGCTCGGGAGGCAGGGTCACCGGCTCCATCATCTGGCCGATCATGCCGTCGGCGAGGATCATCGTGGGGGTGCGATAGGTGTCGGCGAGGTCGAAGGCCTCGTAGATGAGGTCGGCCATCTCCTGGACGGTCGAGGGGGCCAGCACCGGCATGAAGTAGTCGCCGTGACCGAGGGCGCGTGTGGCCTGGAAGTAGTCGGACTGCGAGGGCTGGATGCCGCCGAGGCCGGGGCCGCCACGCATGACGTTGACGATGACGCCGGGGACGTCGGCGCCAGCCATGTACGAGGCACCCTCGCTCTTCAGGGAGACGCCGGGCGAACTGGAGCTGGTCATGACGCGACCGCCTGCGGCGCCAGCGCCATAGACCATGTTGATTGCCGCGACCTCGCTCTCGGCCTGCAGGAAGGTGCCGCCGATGAGCGGGAGCTTCTTGGCCATGTAGGCGGCGAGCTCGGTCTGCGGGGTGATGGGGTAGCCAAAGAAGAAGCGGCAGCCGGCGCGCATCGCGGCCTCGGCCAGCACCTCGTTGCCCTTCATGAGCACGCGCTCTTCGGCAGCCTGAGTGTTGTCAGCCATCTATTTCACCACCGTAATTGCGACGTCGGGACAGGTGATGAAGCATGAGGAGCACCCGATGCACCCGTCGGGGTCCACGAGCTTCGCAGGGTGATAGCCCTTTGGGGTGATGCGCTCGCTGTCGAGGGCGAGCACCCCCTTGGGGCAGGCGTTCACGCAGAGGCCGCAGCCCTTGCAGTGGACGTCATCGACAATGATGCGAGCCATACGCGATTCCTTCCTCTCCGTTGGAACCGATGAAACTACACGAATGGATGAGCTGCGCGGCGCGGCGGTGTCCCGCCGATGCCGCTAGCTATCCCATGGTGTGCGTACCAATCTAGGCATCAACACCAGGGGTTCGTGGTCTTGGTGGCCGTCTATTAACGCCTCGGTAACCGATGTGGGGGCTATCGTGGCGCATTTGTGTGCGCTGGCCTCGTTTGTGGCGTCTGCAAGGTCGGCTGTTGCGACCTGCGGGATGACGGTCGCCACGAGCGGCAGGTCGAGCAGGGCTGCCGTCTGCAGGCCAAAGTCGCGTCCGCGACGGATGTGGTCCAGCGTGGTCTCGTCACCCAGGTTTGACGAATTGAGGACACCGTCTGCCTTGAGGTGTGCGTGCCACTCGATGTCGGGCAGCATCGCCGCAGCTTCTTCGGGGTGGGTCGTGAGTGAGCGGAACGCGCTGACCACGTAGAGCACCTGCGCATGGGCCTCGGCAAGACGTCTGGACCACCGACCGATGGTGGTGGAGCCGTCGTCGTCCCCGCCCACGTCGATGACAAGGCGCCTCGTGGGGGAGTCGGCCGTCTGCTCGATGACCACGTCGAGCTCCCCGGTCAGGCTCGGGGTGTCGAGCGTGGTGCGGGCGAGAACCGGTGCGATCAGGCGAATGCCCGCATCCTCCAACAGCTCGGGGTAGTCGCTTGAGCGAAAGTAGGGGTTCACCACATCGAGGTCGGCGAGGGTGACCTCGAAGCCCTCGGCCGCCAGCGCCCTCGAGATGGCAAGCGCCGCGTTGGTCTTGCCCGTGCCGGCATGGCCCACGAGGATGGTGATCGGTGAGGCAAAGACCTCGGAGATGGCGTGTTTCTGTGTACTCATAAGCGCTCCGACCCTGTGACGACGGTTCTCAATCTTCTCACAGATACGGTTATTTGCATCCAGAGATACCCTATTCACGCAAACACCGGCCCGTTTCGACCATCGGGGACGGTTCTCCACGGTCGAATCATCTATAACGTTTCGGCCAAGGAGAACCGTCCCCGATGGTCGCCCGATGGTCGGACGGGATCCGATGATGTGTTTCGCCCTCGTGTCCACCTTGCGGCAAGAACGTGCTCCCGTCCCGCAAGATGGTATAAAAGCAAGATGTCAATGGTGCCTTTAGGCCCTGAGGCCTGCAAGGGAGGGAAGCATGAGCGTCATCACATGTGCATCAGCGTTGCCCGTGTCGGATGACAGCCTGCTGGCCCTCCTGCTTCCCTAGGCGCTTCCGCGAAGCAAGCGGTTGCGCCCATAACCCTTTTCGCGAAGCCGCCCTAGGGCTGCCTGTGCCACGTGCACCCCACCTGACCTGTTCTTATGCCGCACAAAGCCACACTGCTGCGTCCGAATGACCAGAACGGAGAAACACCTCCCATGAAGCTCGCCTTTTCCACGCTCGGCTGCCCCTCGTATTCTTGGACCGACATCTATCCCATGGCGAGGGACCTTGGGTTCGATGGCATCGAGATCCGTGGCATCCAGGGCCGCGACTACGCTCCCGGCACCGCCCCCTTCCTGCCCAACCGGCGCGAGCGCACGCGCGCGCAGCTGGCGCGCATGGGCCTGGAGATCCCCTGCTTCTCCTCCAACTGCGAGCTGGCCGACGTCAGCCGCCGCGAGGACAGCATCACCGAGATCATGAACTACGTCGAGCTGGCAAGCGACATGGGCACCCCCTACGTCCGCGTGCTGGTCTCGCGCAGCATCCGCCCGGCAGGCGAGGTCGATGATGACGACATCGTTGACGTGCTGACCCAGCTGGGTGGCTACGCCGCCGTCTACGACGTGACGCTGCTGGTGGAGACCATCGCCGAGTATGCCGACACGGCCCGCCTCGCCCGCGTGCTCGACAGGGTGGGCATGGAGAGCGTGGCGGCACTGTGGGACCTGCACCATCCCTACCGCGTGTTCGGTGAGGACCCGTCCGAGAGCGTCGCCAACCTCGGTCAGTACCTGCGCTATTGCCAGGTGAAGGACTCCGTGCAGGTGGGAGACCACTTCGAGTACCGCATGATGGGCGACGGCGACCTGCCGCTTCGTGCCATGTTCGACGCGCTGAAGGACGCGGGCTACGACGGCTACATGAGCTTCGAGTGGGTCACACGGTGGGCGCGCGACCTGGCAGTGGGCGAGGCAGGCATCGTCTTCCCCCAGTTCCTGGGCTACATGAGCGACTACCTGTCCGGGGCCGAGGTGCCCGTGCCCCAGCCCGTGGCGCCCGAGCCGGCGCGCGTGGTGGCACCCGCACCCAAGACCTACGAGCTGCAGCATTCGCTGACCAATGACGGCACCTATCCCTGGCCCAAGGAGCACCTGATCGACCTTACCTTCCCCCAGGTGCTCGACCACATCTGCGAGCTGTACCCCCGTCAGTACGCCTTCCGCTTCACCGAGCCGGACAGCTGGTACAACCCCGATCCCGACATCATGGGCGAGTACTACGTGCGCACCTACCCGCAGTTCCGGACCGACGTGGACGAGTTCGCCCGCTCGCTCATCGCCATGGGCGTGAAGCCCGGCGACAAGGTGGCCATCTGGGCCTCCAACGTGCCGCAGTGGTACCTGACCTTCTGGGCGGCGGTCAAGATCGGCGCGGTGCTGGTCACGGTGAACACCGGCTACAAGATCCACGAGCTCGAGTACCTGCTCAAGCAGTCCGACACTCACACGCTGGTGATGATCGACTCGTACAAGGGCACGAGCTACCTCGACATCATCGACGAGCTCGTCCCGCAGATCGTCGGTGCCAGGCCGGGCGAGTGGCAGACCAAGAAGCTGCCGTTCCTCAAGAACATCATCACCATCGACGGACCGCACACCGGCTGCTACAGCTGGGGCGAGGCGCTGGCGCTGGGCACGGCCGACCTGCAGGCAGAGGTCGAGCGCCGCTGCGCCGCCATCGACAAGCACGACGTCTGCAACATGCAGTACACCTCCGGCACCACCGGCTTCCCCAAGGGCGTCATGCTGACCCATTACAACGTGGTCAACAACGGCAAGGCCATCGGCGACTGCATGGACCTCTCCACCGGCGAGCGCATGATGATCCAGGTGCCGATGTTCCACTGCTTCGGCATGGTGCTGGCCATGACGGCGTCGATGACGCACGGCACCACGATGAGCCCCATCCCCATCTTCTCGCCGCGCAAGTCGCTGGCCTGCATCACGCGCGAGAAGATCACCTGCTTCCACGGCGTGCCGACGATGTTCATCGCCATGATGAACACCCACCCCGCCTTCGAGGAGACCGACTTCAGCCACATGCGCACGGGCATCATGGCCGGCAGCCCCTGTCCCATCGAGAAGATGCGCGAGGTCGTGGAGAAGATGAACATGCGCGACATCTGCATCACCTACGGCCAGACCGAGGCGAGTCCCGCCACCACCATGTCCAAGACGACCGACACGCTCGAGCAGCGCGTGGCCACCGTCGGCCTGCCCATCTTCGGCGTCGAGTGCAAGATCATCGACCCCGAGACGGGCATCGAGCTGGGCGACGACGAGCCGGGCGAGTTCTGCAGCCGCGGCTACAACACGATGAAGGGCTACTACAAGATGCCCGAGGCAACGGCGGCCACCATCGACGCGGACGGCTGGCTGCACTCCGGCGACATCCTGCTGCGTCAGCCCGACGGCTACTACCGCGTGACCGGCCGCGTGAAGGACATGATCATCCGCGGCGGCGAGAACGTGTACCCCAAGGAGATCGAGGACTTCCTCTACACCTTCCCCAAGACCAAGGACGTGCAGGTCATCGGCGTGCCCGACAAGGTCTACGGCGAGGTCGTGCTGGCCGAGATCATCCTGGCGGATGGCGAGACGGCCACCGAGGAGGAGGTCAAGGAGTTCTGCCGTGCCCGCGTGGCCAAGGAGAAGGTGCCCGAGTACGTACGCTTCGTGACGGGCTTCCCGATGAACGAGGCCGGCAAGATCCAGAAGTACAAGATGCGCGAGGAGGCCGTGGAGCTGCTCGGCCTGCAGGAGGCGGCCAGCATCGAGACCGCGTAGCCACACCCAAAAGGACGTGCGAGACGGAGGCCTCCGCCCGCATCATCGCGGTCGGAGGCCTCCGTCTCGCATGGCCAGTCATGCCGTTTGGCGCAAAGCGCAAAATCTCGCTCCAACGCATCCCCGTTTGGCTAGAGTCGGTTGCAAGTACCGGCCTCGGAGAAGGTGGCTGCCATGATCGAGGACTACCGCAAGGCATGCAAGCGGGGACGGCGCGAGGTGAGCGACGCCGTCGCGCACGGACGATACCCCTACCTGCCGGCGTTGGATGACCTGCTGGGCGATGGGCGCGGTGGCGGCGAGGTCCCCGTCGGGGTGCGCGAGATTCCCATGGAGCTGGTCGTGGGCACCAAGACCCGCGCGCGAGCCAACGTGTTCTCGTACAGCTTCCTGCCGATAGCGGACGCCGACACCGAGTTTGCCGCCAAGTGGAGCAGGCTCTACGACGCGCAGGAGAGCGAGGGCATACGCGACCCCGTGGTGGTCTACGAGTACCTGCAGCGCTTCTACGTGCAGGAAGGCAACAAGCGCGTCTCGGTGCTGCGCTCCTTCGACGCCCCGACGATCATGGCCAGCGTCACGCGCGTCATGCCGACGCCGTCCGACGAGGTGGCGGTGCGCTGCTACCACGAGTTTGCGCGCTTCTACCGCGTGGCGCCAATCTACGGGATCGAGTTCTCGGAGGAGGGTGGCTACGAGAGGCTGGCCGAGCTGCTGGGCCAGACGCTCGACGAGACGTGGCCCGAGGACGTGGTGCGCAGGCTCTCCTCGACGCTGTACCTCTTTGCCCGCTCCTACCGCTCCCGAGGCGGCGGGATGCTTCCGCAGACCGTGGGCGACGCCTTCCTGCTGTACATGAAGGCATACGCCACCAAGCAGCCGCTGGGCGTCTCCGAGCGCGAGATGGACCTGCGCGTGGCGCGCCTGTGGGGCGAGCTGGTGGTCGCCGCGCAGGATGACGCCATCACCTACATAGAGGACCCGTCGGAGCCGCGCACGGGGGTCGTCACCTCGGTGAAGGGGATCGCGCGAGGCATCAGGCGCGCGAAGCCCCTGCGCATGGCCTTTGTGTATGACCGCGACCCCGCAACCTCGGGGTGGACGTCACTGCACGAGCGTGGGCGCCTCGACCTGCAGGAACGGCTGGGTGACGCCATCGAGACCAGCTCGTTCTGCGGACGGGCGTCCGACCGGGACTTCGACCGGACCATCGCGGCGATCGTTGCGGACGAGGCGGACGTCATCGTCACCGCCTCTCCGCGCCAGATGGAGCAGACGCGCCGCGCGGCCCTCGCATATCCCGCCACGACGTTCATCAACTGCTCGATCAACCTCTCGTCGAGCGCGGTACGCACCTTCTACGCGCGCATGTACGAGGTCAAGTTCCTGATGGGGGCGCTGGCTGCGGGCATGGCGGAGAACCACCGCGTGGGCTATCTGGCCAACTCGCCCATCTTCGGCAGCGTGGCGGAGGTCAATGCCTTCGCGATCGGCGCCGCTATGGTGGACCCCTACTGCACGGTGCACCTGAAGTGGGCCGCTGCCGAGGGGAGCGACTGGCGCGGCGAGCTGGAGGCGGACGACGTGCGCGTGCTGGCGGGGCGTGACTACCCCAACCCGCTGGCGCCGGAGGAGCCCTATGGCCTCACGTGCCTGCATCGCTCCAAGGGGGCGGAGCGCGTTGCGATGCCGGTGTGGGACTGGGGGCGCTACTACGAGCTCATCGTGCGCGCGATCCAGGACGA
Organism: uncultured Coriobacteriaceae bacterium; assembly: GCA_902778135.1. Lineage (GTDB taxonomy): Bacteria > Actinomycetota > Coriobacteriia > Coriobacteriales > Atopobiaceae > UBA1367. The sequence goes on along the minus strand of CACYWP010000023.1, from coordinate 16,815 downwards.
CCGCTGGCGCAAGGAGGGCAGCGCGCATCGCGACCGCGCCCTCAACTACTGGTGGGGGATGTCTGCCGACGTGGTGCGGCTGGGACTGGGCGCGGGGCTCGCGACCGGACAGACGCGACTCGTGCAGATGCTGCGACGCGAGCTGGTCGAGGGTCGCCTGCACCCCTTCGAGGGCATGCTGGTGGCACAGAAGGGCGTCGTGGTGCGCGAGGAGGGGTCGCCCCGCCTCGCCAACGAGGAGATTGCCTCCATGCGTTGGCTGAACGAGAACGTGGTGGGGCGCCTGCCCAAGAGCTGGGAGCTCTCGCCGGCAGTGGCTGGAGACGTGGCGACCTCGGGCGTCATCACACCGGCGACCGACGCCGAGACCGACTAGGGGAGGGCGGCCATGCGCATCCTGGCTGTCTCCGACGTGGAGGACGACGAGCTGCTCGAGCGCCTCGGCCAGCGCGACGGCAATCGGCGCTACGACCTGGTCATCTCGTGCGGCGACCTGGGCATGTCCTACCTCGACTGCGTGGCGACGCTCGCCAACGCTCCGCTGCTGTACGTTCGGGGCAACCACGACGTGGGCTACAAGGACGATCCGCGCCTGGGCGGGACCGACCTCGACGGACGCGTGGAGCGCATCGCAGGCCTGCGCATTGCGGGGCTCGAGGGGTCGCTGGACTACCGCAGGGGCATCGTGGGATACAGCCAGGGCGAGATGCGGCATCGGTCGGTCGGCCTGGGCCTGCGCGCCTACCTGACCGGCGGCATCGACATCCTCGTGACGCACGCCCCGCCGCGCGGGTACGGCGACCTGTCCGACTACCCACACCAGGGCTTCGACGCGTTCAACGGGCTGCTCGACTGGCTGCATCCCAGGGTGATGGTGCATGGTCACGTGCATCTGGACTATGGGATGATCGAGCGCGAGCGCACGCACCCCAGCGGAACGAGGCTGGTCAACGCCTTTGGCTGGCACGAGATCGAGCTGTGAGGCCCGAACGTCCGGGCCAAACGTGCCATCACGGCGACCGATTGCGACAGGGGAGATCTTCGCGAACGGTGATGTCGTACTCTCAGACTTGAAGACGAGCGCTTGAGAGGACGACTCATGGCATACGAAGACATCATCTCCCGCATGACGCTGGAGGAGAAGTGCGCGCTGCTGCAGGGCGCCTCGGCCTTTGGCAGCTTTGCCATCCCCAGCCTCGGCATTCCCGAGCTGCAGTTCTCCGACGGTCCCCACGGCATGCGTCACCAGGACCCCGAGACGGCCAACCACCTGGGCATCAGCGGCAGCCTGCCGGCCACGTGCTTCCCCACGGCGGCGACCGTCGCCCAGAGCTGGGACCCGTCGCTCGGCGAGCGGCTGGGTGAGGCCTTAGGCGAGGAGGCCGTCTGCCAGGGCGTGGGCTGCGTGCTGGGGCCGGGGCTCAACATCAAGCGCAGCCCGCTGACCGGGCGCAACTTCGAGTACTTCTCCGAGGATCCCATCCTCGCGGGCAAGATGGCGGCCGCCTATGTGCGCGGCATCCAGAGCCAGGGCGTGGCCGCCTGCCCCAAGCACTTTGCCGTCAACAGCCAGGAGACGCGCCGCCAGGCGTCCGACTCCGTGCTCGACGAGCGGACCCTCCGCGAGCTCTACCTCACGGGATTCGAGACCGTGGTGCGCGAGAGCGACCCCTGGTGCATCATGACCAGCTACAACCTGGTCAACGGCACCTATGCCAACGAGTCAAAGCACCTCCTGCAGGAGATTCTGCGTGACAGTTGGGGCTTTGGTGGCGCGGTGGTCACCGACTGGGGTGGCAGCAACGATCATGTGGCGGGCGTGGTGGCTGGCTCGAACTTCGAGATGCCGGCACCTGGCCTCGGCGAGGCGCGTACGCTGGCTGCGGCCGTGCGCGAGGGACGTCTCTCGCAGGAGGTGCTCGATCGGCGCGTGGAGGAGGCGCTGCATCTGGTCCTGCGCACGCGACCGGCGGTGGAGGCTGCTCGCGGCTGCAGCTTTGGCCAAGCTGCCCATCACCAGCTGGCGCGCGAGATTGCAGCCCAGTCCATCGTGCTGCTCAAGAACGCCCGCGCCGAGACGCGTGGTGACGTCGATGGCGGCCGGTCCCTGCTGCCGCTGGCTTCGGGGACCAAGGTCGCCCTGCTCGGTGACTTCGCCGTGACGCCGCGCTACCAGGGTGACGGCTCGTCGTTGGTCAACTGCACGCAGCTTGATGCGCTGGCCGATCTTATCGGGAGCGAGGACCTGCAGCTGGTGGGCGTGGAACGCGGCTTCGAGCGGGACAAGGGCGTGGACGCAGGTCTCCAGCAGGCGGCGGTGGACCTTGCGAGGCGCGCTGACGTAGCCATCATCAGCCTGGGACTCGAGGAGCCAGCCGAGTCCGAGGGCATCGACCGTCTCGTCATGCGTATCTCCGACGCGCAGGTCGCGCTGCTCAAGGCGGTTGCCGCAGGCAATCCCAACACGGTGGTGCTGCTCTCTGCCGGTGCCTCCGTGGAGACCGACTGGGTCGTTGACGCCCGCGCCCTGCTGCATCTGGCGTTGGGCGGGCAGGCTGGTGCCGCAGCTGCGCTTGACGTGCTCATGGGTCGCGTCAACCCCTCCGGCAAGACGGCCGAGACCTGGTACCGGCACCTTTCGGACAATCCCACAGCGAGCAACTTCCCCAGCTACGAGAAGACCGCCGAGTACCGTGAGGGCCTCTATGTGGGCTATCGCTACTGCGACACAGCCGGCGTGCGTCCCGCATTTGCCTTTGGCTACGGTCTCTCGTACACGACCTTCGCGTACTCCGACCTGCGTGTGGAACTGGGTGATGCGCAGCGTGGCGGCGGCACCAAGGCCACCGTCACCGTGACCAACACCGGTGATGTGGCTGGTGCCGAGGTCGTTCAGCTATACGTGGCGAAGCCCGAGCGTCAGGTGTTCCGTCCCGGGCAGGAGCTCAAGGCCTTCGCGAAGGTGATGCTCAAGCCTGGCGAGTCGCGCGACGTCACGTTCGCCCTTGGGGAGACCGCCTTCCGTTATTGGAACGTGAAGACCGACGCCTGGGAGACCGAGGGCGGCGCCTACGAGCTGCGCGTTGCCGCGGCGAGCGATGATGTGCGCCTGACCGAGACGATCGTGCTGGCGGGCACCGGTGCGCCAGACCCCTACGCCGGACTTGACCTTGCCCCGTACGAGACGGGCCAGGTGGCCGGCGCCTGCGTGAGCGACGAACAGTTTGCCGCGCTGCTCGGACGCCCGCTGCCCAAGGGCAAGGTGACCATCGACGAGCGCATGACCTTCCGCGACCTCACGCACAGCAGAAGCCCGCTGCTCATGGCCATCGGTGCGGCGCTGGGAGCTGTGGAGCGAAGGGCGCTCAAGGCCGGAACGCCCAACCTCAACGTGGAGTTCGTCTACAACATGCCGCTTCGCGCCATCGGGCAGATGACCGGAGGCATCACCGACAGCGGCCTGGTGCGCGCCATCGTGCGCGAAGCCAGGGGCTGGGGCTTGGGCGGTCTGGCCCTGCTGGTGGCAAGCATCGCTCTTGGCAAGGGCGTTGGCCTGGGAATCCTGCTCTGCCTGCTGTGGGTGTTGGGACCATGGGCGCTGGCCATGGCGGTCAACGCCATCCGCAACGCGGCAAGCGCCAAGGCGCTCAAAGCGGCCGACGCAGCTCGCAAGTAGCCCAATGCTCGGCTATTACCTCAAGAAGGAAACTGCATCATGGCATTCAAGGAGTGGAAAGAGGAGCATCAGGCCCTCTGGGAGTTCATCCTGTTCAACATCCTGTCCAACGTGTCCACCGTGGCGCGCTTCGTGGTCACGTGGATCGGCACGGTGCTCACGGGAGGCGCGGGCACGGCGGTGGTGCTCCTCGCCGAGCTGGCCAGCCAGGCGGTCAACTATTTCGTGCAAATGAAGTCGTGTTCAAGAGCACGGCTGGCTTCAGCAAGTCGGCTCCCAAGTACGCGGTGCTGGTACTCGTCATCATCGTGCTGAACTCGGCCATCGTGCCCCGTGTTGGGCAGCTGCTCATCAGCGCGGGCGTGGCGGCGACCGCCGTCAACGGTGTCATCGTGCCGGTCGCAGGCACGCTCCTTGCCGTGCTCATCAGCTTCCCGCTGCTCAAGTTCTGGATCCCCCCGATGACAGGTAGGCCAAGAAGAGCGTGATCGAAGAGAGCGAGGGGTCGGCCAGCAGGACGGTATCTGCTGGCCGACCCCTCGCTCACGCCGATTTGCCTTGCTGCTACCAGTGATGCTCCTTGTTTCTTGTGCGGGCTATCTCAAGGTATTCCGCGGCTGTCATGCTTCGTACGAGGCAGTGGGCGAAGGCGTCCTTGCAACCCAAAGACGCATAGGCAATTGATGGGTCGCGCGTTGCGCTATTCCGGTAGAGGCAGCGTGATGTCGAGACAGAACGTGTCGCCGCGCTGGGCGGCGGAGAAGAGGCCGTCGTAACGTTCGGCCAGCTTTCGCATGGAGCGCGTGCCAATACCATGGTTGGTCGTGTCACGCGTGCCATCGGCCACTTGCTTGGTGGTCTGCGGGAGGCCGTCGACAAACGCCGCCTCGCCCACGCAGGTACGGTTGCCCGATCCTCCACCAGCACGGTGCCCGCACGGTCGATGGCGCGCACCAAGAGCAGGTAGCAGGGGAGGTAGACCAACGCAGTCGCCAGCAGGCTCTCGATCGTTCGAAACGCTATGTCACTCCCACCGATTCCCCAGAGTCGTGATTCACGGTGCCGCCGAGCTGGGCCTGTATCCCACCATCAAGCACTTTGCCTTCAACGACCAGGAGAACCACTGCGGTGACGGCGGCATCGACAAGAGCGTGAGTACTTGGGTGGGCGAGCAGGCCGCACGCGAGATCCACCTGCGTCCCTTCGAGCTGTGCATGCACGCCCCCGACGTTGAGGAGACCTACTACGTTCTCGATGATGCCGGCAACTATGTGCAGCAGACGCGCACGCAGCGCACGGCTCAGGGCATCATGACCTCGTTCAACCGCATCGGTGCCACGTGGACGGGCGGCTGCTACCCGCTGATCCAGCAGCTCGTGCGTGACGAGTGGGGCTTTGACGGCTTCATCATCACCGACTCTGCCAACGCCCAGAGCCCGGCGTTCGACGAGGGCCAGATGATCCGTGCCGGAGCGGACGCCTTCCTCAAGTCCAACGCGAACACCTATGTGTTCGACGCGACCAATGCGGCCGAGTACCACTATGCTCGCGAGGCGGCTCATCACCTGCTCTACACCACGGCTAACAGCCGCGCCATGAACGGTGCCGTGCCGGGTAGTGTCTACAAGCCGGGCATGCAGCCCCTCGACAGGATCCGTCTGATCGTGAGCCTCGTCAGTGGCGGTGGCATCGGCCTCGTTGCCCTCACCGGTTGGCGCAACCACCTCAAGCGCAAGAAGGAGCGCGAGGAGGCGTAAGCCCAGACCCAAATGGCAGACAAGGTGCCCCGACGCGCGCAAGTGTGCCGGAGCACTGCCCTAGTTGTGCGGACTCTGTGATATATGGATACGCCCGGTGCCGTGGACTTTTGACAACAGGCGCCGGGCTGCGTAAAGTGTTCTAGCTGTGCCAATCCAGGGTAGTGGTGCTGCGCTGCCCTTACTGCATACGTTGTAGATGATAGTTCAGAAGGAGAGAGCTTTGCCTACCATCAACCAGCTCGTCCGCCAGGGCCGCACGACCGTCAAGGCCAAGTCCAAGAACGCCGCCCTGCAGCACAACCCGCAGAAGCGCGGCGTCTGCACCCGCGTCTTCACCACCACCCCCAAGAAGCCGAACTCGGCCCTGCGCAAGGTCGCCCGTGTGCGCCTCGTCAACGGCATCGAGGTCACGGCCTACATTCCGGGTGAGGGCCACAACCTGCAGGAGCACTCCATCGTGCTGATTCGCGGCGGCCGCGTGCGCGACCTGCCTGGCGTTCGCTACAAGATCATCCGTGGCGCCTACGACTGCGCGGCGGTTCAGAACCGCAAGCGCGCCCGCTCCCGCTACGGCGCCAAGCGCCCCAAGTAGGGAACAGTTCGCACCATTTCGCCACGTACGTTCGATCTTTAGGAGATACACATGCCGCGTCGTGCAGCAGCAGTCCGTCGTGAGGTCATGCCGGACGTCAAGTACAACAACCGTCTCGTGACCCAGCTCATCAACAAGGTGCTCCTCGATGGCAAGAAGGCCACCGCCGAGCGCATCGTCTACGGGGCCTTCGACATCGTCGCATCCAAGACCGGCGAGGACGCCCTGACCGTCTTCAAGAAGGCCATGGACAACATCCGTCCGACCCTCGAGGTCAAGCCCAAGCGCGTCGGTGGCGCCACCTACCAGGTGCCCATGGAGGTTAACTCCCGTCGTGCCAACCAGCTCGCCATCCGTTGGATGGTCAACTTCTCGCGCGCCCGCAAGGAGAAGACCATGGCCGAGCGTCTCGCCAACGAGATCCTCGACGCCGCCAATGGCGTAGGTGCCTCCGTCAAGCGCCGCGAGGACCTGTTCAAGATGGCAGAGTCCAACCGCGCCTTCGCGCACTACCGCTTCTAAAACGTTCCAGGAGAGTTACTTCATATGGCCAAAGTTAAGTACAAGCTTGAGAACCTGCGCAACATCGGCATCATGGCCCACATCGATGCGGGCAAGACGACGACGACCGAGCGCATTCTCTATTACACCGGCAAGACCCACAAGATTGGTGAGGTCCACGACGGTGCTGCGACCATGGACTGGATGGTGCAGGAGCAGGAGCGTGGCGTGACCATCACCTCCGCCGCCACCACCTGCTTCTGGGGTGACCACGTCATCCAGATCATCGACACCCCGGGTCACGTGGACTTCACGGCCGAGGTCGAGCGCTGCCTGCGCGTCCTTGACGGCGCCGTCGCCGTCTTCGACGCCGTCGCCGGCGTCCAGCCCCAGTCCGAGACCGTGTGGCGTCAGGCCGCGAACTACAACGTTCCGCGCATCGCCTTCATCAACAAGTTCGACCGCATCGGCGCCGACTTCTTCCACGCCATCGAGACGATGAAGGACCGCCTGGGCGCCCCTGCCGTCGCCTGCCAGATCCCCATGGGCGCCGAGTCCCAGTTCTGGGGCCTCGTCGACCTGGTCACCATGCAGGCATGGGACTTCAAGGAAGACGCCAAGGGCATGATCTACCCCGAGGTCCTGGACGCCATCCCCGACGAGTTCGTCGACCTGGCCAACGAGAAGCGCGAGGAGCTGCTCGAGGCCGCCTCCAACTTCGACGACGAGCTGATGGAGCTCATCCTGATGGAGGAGGAGATCCCCGTCGACATGCTGAAGGCCGCCATCCGCAAGGGCACTCTTGCCGGCGAGATGAACCCCGTCTTCGTGGGCTCCGCCTACAAGAACAAGGGCATCCAGGAGGTCCTGGACGCAGTCGTCGACTACCTGCCCAGCCCGCTGGACGTGGGCACCGTCGAGGGCACCGATCCCAAGAACGGTGAGGTCATCACCCGCGATCCCGATCCCAAGGCCCCCTTCAGCGCCCTTGCCTTCAAGATCATGACCGACCCCTACGTCGGCAAGCTCACCTACTTCCGCGTCTACTCCGGCCACGCCGAGTCCGGCAGCTACGTGTACAACGTCAACAAAGACAACCGCGAGCGCCTGGGCCGCATCCTCGAGATGAACGCCAACGAGCGCGTCGACCGTGACGCCTGCTCCGCGGGCGACATCGTGGCCTGCGTCGGCTTCAAGAACACCACCACCGGTGACACCCTGGCCGACGAGAAGCACCCCATCATCCTCGAGTCCATCGACTTCGCCGACCCCGTCATCGACGTCGCCGTCGAGCCCAAGAGCAAGGCGGAGCAGGAGAAGATGGCCGTTGGCCTGCAGAAGCTGGCCGAGGAGGACCCGACCTTCCAGGTCCGCACCGACCACGAGACCGGCCAGACCATCATCGCCGGCATGGGCGAGCTGCACCTGGAGATCATCGTCGACCGCCTGCGCCGCGAGTTCAAGGTCGAGTGCAACGTGGGCAAGCCCCAGGTCGCCTACCGCGAAACCGCCGGCAAGGAAGTCAAGCATGTCCAGGGCAAGTTCGTCCGCCAGTCCGGCGGTCGCGGCCAGTACGGCGATGCCGTCATCGACATGCAGCCGATGGAGCCGGGCTTCGGCTACGAGTTCGTCGACGCGACCGTCGGCGGCGTCGTTCCCAAGGAGTACATCCCGTCCGTGGACAAGGGCATCCAGGAGGCGCTGGAGAGCGGCGTCATCGCCGGCTATCCCGTCCAGGACATCAAGGTGACCCTGGTCGACGGCTCCTACCACGAGGTCGACTCCTCGGAGGCCGCCTTCAAGATCGCCGGCTCCATGGCCATCAAGGAGGCCCTGCGCCGCTCCGACCCCGTCCTGCTCGAGCCGGTTGAGGCCGTCGAGGTCGAGACCCCGGAGCAGTACATGGGCGACGTCATGGGCAACCTGTCCAGCCGCCGCGGCAAGATCGAGGGCATGGAGGACCGCTCCAACACCAAGGTCATCAAGGCCAAGGTGCCTCTGGGCGAGATGTTTGGCTACGCCACCGACCTGCGCTCCCAGACGCAGGGCCGCGCGAGCTACACCATGCAGTTCGACTCCTACGAGCCGGTACCGAAGTCCGTCCGCGACGAGATTGTCTCCAAGCACGGCGGCAACGTATAAGTCACTAGTCAACGAGCCCATTCGCTCTTAACGGAGGTAACCAAAGTGTCAAGCCAGAAGATCAGGATTCGCCTCAAGGGCTACGATCACGAGGTCGTTGACCAGTCGGCCAAGAAGATCGTCGAGACCGCCCAGAACACCGGTGCCCGCGTTTCCGGCCCCATCCCCCTGCCCACCGAGCGCAACCTCTACACGGTCATCCGCTCGCCGCACAAGGACAAGGACAGCCGCGAGGAGTTCGAGATGCGCACCCACAAGCGCCTCATCGACATCCTCGACCCCAGCTCCAGCACGGTCGACAGCCTGATGCGCCTCGACCTGCCCGCCGGCGTCGACATCGAGATCAAGCTCTAGTTCCCCTTTCGAGGAAACTGCGAGGGTCCCTTCTTCCCGCATGGGGAGGAGGGGCCCTTTGTCGTATGGATGGGCGCGCGAACGGTCTCTGCCCCTTGCGGCATGCGCGTCGAACGGGTGTCGCCATTGGCCTATCATCATCTCCTGAGGCTTTGGGGAGGTGAGAGCATGGCAGACAGGATCATACGTGACGTGCACGTGCGAATGCTGTCCGTCATCCTCGCCTGCTTCCTCTACACGTCCACGGGCTACCTGTCCTGGGTATATCGCCTGATGGCGCTGGGCGCGGTGGACAATCCGGACTTCCTGACCCTACTCGTTGCATACCTGATGCAAGCGCTCGGGGTAGGGGTGTATCTGTGGTTGGCACGCCGCTGTGACGAGCGGGGGCTTCGACGGGTCGCCCTGGTGGCGATGGCCGTGGCTGCTGTCCTGCTTGTGCCGTCCACAGTCGTTGGCGGTGTGGCGACCACGATTGTTGCGGGGCTGGCCGAGAACGTGACATATGGCCTGATCCAGGGCTTCTACATGGGAGAGCTGGCGCTGCTCGTAGAGGGCAACAGCCAGGGGATGGTCTTTGGGGTCGCCTACGGCGTGTCGACGCTGGCGGGCTGGCTGCTGTCGCTGCCAGCTGATGGTGCGTTGAGCTGGGGAAATGGCTGTCTCGTGCTCTGTTGCCTGCTGGCCTTGGTAGCGATGGTCGCCTTGCGCGCGCTGCCGCTGCCATCAGATTCCGGGTGCGAGGAAGGACATTCGAGCCAGGTTGACGCGTCCCTGCTCGAGCTGGTGCCCTTGGCGGCACTCGCCGTGGTCATGGTCAGCGTGGTGAAGACCATGGGCTTTGCCTTTCCCTCGGTCGACTTGGGTGGCGGGGTGAGCATCGAGCTCTCGCGGCTCTTCTATGGGGTGGGGCTTGTGGTCGCCGGACTGGCGAGCGACCGTGACCGTCGGCTGGGCCTGCTTGTGTGCGGCCTCGCGCTGGTGACGCCCTTCCTGATGCTCGCATTGTCCGGTGCAGGGGTCTCGGGGGCTCCGCTGTGGGCGCTGGAATACTTCCTTACGGGCTTTTACGTGCTGTTTCGCGTCCTGCTCTTTGCCGACCTCGCGCGGGGGGCGGGTGTTCCGCACCTCGCGGGGGCTGGCCTGATGTTCGGGCGCATCGGGGACGCGCTGGGCGAGGGACTGTTCCTGCTGCTGGCCGGCGCACCCGTTGCGCTGATTGCGGCGACCACCCTGCTGTTCGTGGCGACGACGGGGGTGCTGCTTGCGCTCTATCAGCGACTGTTCGTTCGCGATGGACAGGCAGCCAGTTTGGATGTGGCTCCAATGCCCGGGGCAGCCCCGATGCCGGATGTGGTCCCGGTGGTTGCCCCGCCCAGCGAACGCGAGGTGTTCGAGCGCTTTGCGGCAGAGCATGGCCTGACCGCTCGCGAGCGCGACGTGCTCCGCCTCGTGCTCGACGAGAGGAGCAATGCCGAGATTGCGGGGACGCTTGGCGTGTCGGAGCAGACCGTGAAGTTCCACGTGGGCAACCTGCTGAAGAAGACCGGCTGCAAGAGCCGCCTTGAAGTGCTGGCTGCATACGCCGGTGTGCGACCGACCAACGCCTAGCCTTCGACCATCTGGGACGGTTCTCTCCGGTCGAAACGTCTGATACAAGTCGACCGTCCCAGATGGTCGAATCGCCCTCAACTTCGAAAAGGCCAGTTAAAGGGCTACCTATACCATTTCTAGACCTGACAGGGAGCGGGCGAGGCCTTATGGTTGATACTGGATTCTGCTATAGAGCCGCTCCATGCCCGCCCGCCTTACGAATTGAGGTTGTCATGAAGACACTGCGCGCCCGCAAGATTCTTTCCGTGATGCTGACCATCGCGCTGGTGTTGGAGTTGATACCTAGTCAGGCTCTCGCAGAAGTCATCGATCAAGAGGGGACGAGCGAGGAGGCCGTCGCAGAGACGGTGCTCGAGGTCCAGGAAGAGAGTCCCGACGAGATCCAAGGGGAGGGTCCCGATGTGGCCCAGCCGGAGGAGAGCTCCGACGAATCCCTGCTTGAGGAGAGCTCCGACGATGCCGTCGACGACGCGGTAGCGGAGCCTACGCCCCTCGGCGCGTCGAACGACGACGCGAACGAATCCCTCCAGGTCACCGGTCGCTACCCCTACATCAGTGACCCCATGCCCATCGAGCCGGACAGCGACATCATGGTCTACTACGGCTTCGATACGAGGGGCGACGGCGTTCTCCTCAACGGCCTCTACATCGAGGGAGAGCACGAGGACGGGACTCTTACCATCGAGCTGCCCAACATCCTCGACGTGCCAGTCACCATCAACGGCGTCACATCCAAGACCCCGACGCCGGTGATGTTCTTGGGTGACGACCTCTTCAACTGGGTGGATGACGAGGGGAACAAAACCTGCACGGGCCTTCCCATTGCCCACGTGGTCGTGCCTCCCAACGTCGAGGACGTGGCGTTCTGGACCTTCCGGCCCACCCAGTGGAGCGCAGACTACCAGCACGTCCCCAACCTCAAGTCCGTCACCTTCGCACCCAACAGCCACTGCAAGGAGCTCGGCTACAACTTCGATGGCACGGACATCGAGTCGCTCGTGCTGCCCGATCACCTCGAGACCATTGGAACCCAGCTCTGCCAGGGCTGCAAGAACCTCACCTCGATCGAGATACCTGCCACGGTGAAGACCATTGATAGAAGCGCATTTCGGGATACGCAGATTAGCTCGATAAGCCTTCCGGAAGGGCTGACCAGCATCGGAAACCTTGCCTTTGCCGGCCTGCCGCTCACGTCCGTCTCATTCCCCAACAGTCTCAAGACCATAGGCAACCAAGCCTTCACCGACTGCGCCTCCCTCACGAGCGTCAAGTTCGGCACCAGCATGACCGCTTCCCAGCTTGAGACCATCGGCAACGCGGCCTTCAACTTCTGCCCCATCACCAAGGTCCAGATCCCCAACTCCGTGACCAGGATCGAGGACACCGCCTTTGGTTGGGACCAGCATGCTGACCCCGGCCCGCTCACCAGCGTGACCATCGGTACGAGCCAGGCAGCATCCAAGCTCGAGTTCATCGGTGTGCGCGCCTTCCTCAACCAGTCGATCACCTCCATCAGACTGCCCAACTCGATGAAGGACATGAACGCCTGGTCTCCCTACCAGGGCTGCACCAAGCTCGAGACCATCGTCTGGCCGACGAGCGCGACGGATACCTTCAACACGGTTCAGGGACTCGATAACCTGCCCAGCCTCAAGGACGAGGTCGTGAACGATCTGCCTCCCTACATCACCACCATTGGCAGGGAGGCATACCGGAAGAGCCCGCTCGAGCACATCACCATCCCCTCCACGGTACAGACCGTTGGCGAGTACTCCTTCTTCGACTCCTGGGTCCAGACGCTTGCCATCTCCGACGGCGTCCAGACCATCGAGCATCAGGCCTTCTACAACAACAAGATCGAGAGCATCCATATCCCCGGGTCGGTCACGAGCATTGGCGAGAAGGCCTTCGACACCCAGTATGGCGAGGCGACGATCTCGTCGTTCACCATCGAGGAGGAGGGCGAGCCACTTTCGATCGGCAACTGGATGTGTCGCTTCGCCCCGGGCACGACCGTCGTCCTGCCCGAGCGCGTGACCTATCTGGGCAAGCAGGCTCTCGTTTCGGATGGAGTCGCCGACAAGTACGCCGTCACCTACTACATCTACAACAAGGACATCGATTTCTGGTGCTTTGACGACGGCAAGGAGCTGACCAGCTACGTGTCGTCAGACGTTCCGTTCCAGAGCCGGAGCATCATCTACTACCCGCAGGACACCGATCCCACATCCGACCTCGGTCGCCTGGTGGAGTATGCCAAGACCGGCGAGTATGCCGACAGGATCTCGTACCTGACCTTCATCCCCTTCGACGAGAACGCGCCCAAGCCGACCTACGGCATCATGGGCACGGTGCCCACCGGTGCCACGGTACGGCTGCTGCTGGCGGGCGAGGAGACGACCCCGGAGCTCGTCGACAACGGCACCACGGCCAGCTTCTCCGTGAACGGCATCGAAGAGGGCACGCCGGCCTGCGCCATCGTGAGCTTGGAAGGCTACAAGGACCTGACGCTCTTCCCCAGCGAGCTCGCGTCCGGCGACTCGACTGGCGCGGCCATCACCGACACGTGGCAGTTTGCCGTGACCGTGAACGACATGACGCCGCTCTCCGACCTGGGAACCCTGCGCGTCACCACCAACCCGGACGCGGAAGGCCACTATGACAACGAGATCAACGTCGCGGTGTTCAAGTCAGGCAAGCTTGTGTCCCAGGGTACGATGCTGCGGGCTGGCTTCTACGAGGTGGCCGACCTGTCAGCGGGTGACTATGACGTGATTGCCTGGAAGGCCAACGATGCCGTGACTCGCGTGTCGGGTGTGGACGACCTCTCCCGGCTCGGCTTCCGCGATGGAACCGACTACCTGCGTCGGCGCGTCAGCGTCAGGGCGAGCCAGGTCGTGGAGCTCAACCTGGGCAGCGTGCCCGACTTCGACGTGTCGAGGATGACCGGTGTGGTCGAGGAGGGAGAGGTGACCCTGTCCGCCACCAAGACCACGCCCGGCACCACCCTCTACCTGCGCGTGCGCTACACCATGGCCGAGGGGCGCACGGCCAACGAGGTGCGCGTCAACATCCCGGCCGGCCTGATGCCCACCTCGGCGGCAACGACTGCCAAGAGGTACGGGACTGGCGGCTGGAACGCCGGTAGCCACGTTCTCACGCTGAACAACCTCAGTGAGCAGGACAAGGCGGGCGCCCTGGTCACCATCGGCCTGCGGGTCGAGACGGCCGGGTCCTATGACGTCAGTGCCTCGGTGACGAGCGATGGCGTCGCCTGTGCCCTGGGGTCGGTCCGCCTGGATGTGCCGGCCATCGAGCTCATAGTTCCCACGGATCGGCTGTCCACGACCAGCTTTGCCCTGGACGTCTATGCGACGGCCGGGTCGGACGTGACGCTCACGATTGGCGGCACGCAGCTCACCGACAAGACCTATCAGACCAACAAGCTCGGCCATCTGAGGACGACCGTGACCATCCCGGAAGGTGAGCTCGGCATCGGACAGTATTACCTGGTCACCGCTACCGTGGGCGAGGACTCTGCGACCGGTCTCGTGTCGTACCAAGGGTCCGTGTCGGCGGCCTCCTCGTTCGCGCCGAGGATCATCGACTTCTTCTTCGAGCATGGCGGGCGCACCGTCTACCTAGCCAAGGACGGGGAGGACCTGCTGGGTGGCTACTACACCGTCATCGACAAGCCCGACATGCATTCGAATGCCTATCGTGCGGAATGGCCCTTCGAGGCAGTCATCGAGAGTAAGCTGCCTCTGAGGGACACTGCCATGTTGAGGCTGGGCATGGCGGACGGAAGCATACGCACCTGCGAGATGAGCCGGGCAAAGACGGAGCCGTTGGACAACGACGTCACGCGCTACACCTACCGCTGCTCCGTGAAGATTGGCACGGGCAAGCTCGAGTATCGTCTGAAGCCCAAGGACATCCCCTGCCGCTTTGACGTGCTGCCCCAGTTCGAGCAGGATGTCGACGCCTCCCTCAACGCAATTGACGGGACGGTCCTCGAAGGACTCGACACTGCTGCCGCCTATAGCCTCACCTACCAGAACAAGCTCATCGACACGGCGCGCAAGGAAAAGGTCAAGCTGGGAGACAAGACGTACGACAAGAGTTACGAGGACATCGACCAGGCTTGGCTCGAATGGGTCCTGAGCCTCGACGAGCCCCGGCGTACGGAGACGCTCTCCTCGCTCGGCATCTTCGGCTATGCCTACAAGCACGAGGTCTTCGACCCGGATGGCACGATTTGGGCATCGATGAGCGAAGAGGAGCGGGCGGCGTACATCGACACCGAGAACCAGATCGATGAGCTCTATGGGTATCTGGCCGTGATGATGGGCGACAAGAAGCCCCTGCCCGCCTATGCGTCCATGGAGGAGTACCTGGCAGACAACTATGGCCTCGAGACGGGCCAGTCCAACAACCGTGCAGCGCTGGAGCGGCAGGGCTACACGATCGTCGATACCTCGTCGCCCGAATGGCAGGTTGCCTGGCAGCAATATGGCAGTGGCTATGGCGACGCTGACGTTCCCGCTTGGGTTGCCATCAAGTACGAAGACGGAGGTGCGCTATCCGAGGGCGATCGCCTGGGAGTCTTCGATGAGTTTGGCGGTCATCAGGTAGTGTGCAAGACCCCCAAGAACACCATAAAGATCCGGGGCAGGCACCAGTCCGCGGCCACATCGGGGGCCGTGTCGGGCGCTGCCGGTATAATCGCCTCTGCGGGAGACGTTGGGTATGGTGAGGCTACCAGCGTTGCCGGCACAGCGGCTGGTCGGGCATTTGGCACGGCGGCGACTGTCCTGAACGTCTACAACACTTACAATTCCATCTCATCGTATGGAGACGCGATTAGCGAGTTTGAGGAGCGCAAGGGCGAGCTGACGAGGATCAATCAGCAGATTGCCTACTACGAGAATCGTGGTCAGGGGAATTCCGCCTGCGTCCAGGCGCTCAGACGCGAGCGTAACCTCATGGAACCGCTAGTGGAAACGCTTGACAGCTCCGCGGGTGTCGCAATGTGGGATATCGGCTTCAACACCGTGGTCGGTTGTGGCGGCATGATCTTGGGCGCAGCCCTGTCGGGTACGGGAATCGGCACCCCTGTGGGACTGCTCATACTGGGAGCGTCTGCCGCGTACACCGCAGGGTCCGTCTCGGCTTCCATGCAGAATGCGGCCAGGGCAGACGTCCTCGAGAGCTATGTGACTCGCCAGCGTGCCGAGCGTACGGCCCAGTGCAAGGATGACGAATTCGGTCGGCTGCACTACTACAAGAAGTTCAACCTTGACCCATCGGGCTTCGTGTTCGAAGGTGTCGAGAACAATCGCGTGGAAGGTGTGGTGGCAACCATCTACCATCAGGTGAACGAGGGAACCTGGGAGGTTTGGAGCCAGCTGGAGGCCGAGGAGTACGAGCAGACCAACACCCAAACGACCGACGCAAATGGCCTGTTCGCCTGGGACGTGCCCATGGGCCTGTGGAAGGTGCTCTTCAGCAAGGAGGGCTATGAGGACACATGGTCCAACGAGATGGAGGTTCCGCCCGAGTGGACCGACGTTCCCATCAACCTGCTGCGCTCCGATGCGCCCAAGGTCGAGGGAGACCAGAATGTGGTTGCCGACGACGGGTCCTATGTCGACATCGTCTTCAATCAGCACATGCAGACCGAAGGCCCGCTCGAGGTGCTGGTCGACGGGAAGCCGGTGGAAGCCGAGTGGCAAGAAGTCGAAGCCGGGTTCAAGGATGATGGCACGGAGGCGACCCTGTCCAAGGTCCTGAGGGTTCCGCTCAGCTCTGTCAGCCAAGGGGCCACGGCAACGGTGACCGTCTCCGCCGCCACGAGCTACACCGGCAAGGCCATGCTGAATCCCTACACGCTGAAGGTGAAGGTGCCGTCGACAGCCCCGAAGACCGTGGCGGTGTACCGCCTGTACAACCACAAGACCAGCGAGCACCTGTGGACGACGAGCGAGAACGAGTACAAGCAGCTGCCGATCATCACCAAGGGCGACTGGCGCCAGGAGGACGTGGCCTGGCTGGCCCCCGACGGCGTGGGGACGCCCGTCTACCGCCTGTACAACCGCGCCATGGGCGACCACTACTACTCCATGAGCCAGGGCGAGATCAACGCGCTCACGACCAAGTACGGCTGGACCGTCGAC
>CACYWP010000022.1 GCA_902778135.1 uncultured Coriobacteriaceae bacterium | reverse complement strand
AACAATCACCATCCTAGGGGGAGGGTGTCCTGTTGCGAAGCACCTTTTGCCATCCACCCGCAAAGCGGGTGGTTTTCAGTGCCGCGCTGCGCGCGGCACAGGGTTGAGGACCCTTGAACAAGAAAGACTCCCCTTGCGGGGAGTCTCGCATTGCTGAGGTGCGCCAAGAGGGATTCGAACCCCCGACCTTGGGATTAGAAGTCCCCTGCTCTATCCTACTGAGCTATTGGCGCGGATTGAAAGCCATGTCATTCTAGCACTACTTCGAGAGGCCCTCGGCAAATAGTGCTGCGATGACCGTCTTTGCATCTTGGACGATGCCGGCACGCACAGCCGCGACGACCTCCTCCACCGGCACCCAAACGACCGCGACGAACTCGTCGGAGTCGGGCGAGGCCGGATGCTGGCTGAGGCCCTCCGCATAGAAGATGCGCGTGGCCTCGTTGGTGAAGCCCGGTGCACTGCGTGAGATGGCGATGGGCACCAGACGCTCTGCCACCAGTCCCGTCTCCTCGGTCAGCTCGCGTGCCGCACAGATGGCCGGATCCTCATCGGCGTCCAGCTTGCCGGCGGGAATCTCCAGCGTCATCCGACCGAGCGCGACGCGATACTGGCGCACCAGGCACATCTTGCCATCACGCACGGCACAGACGCCCGCGCCGCCGTTATGCAACACGATGTCACGCTCGCCCACCTGCCCGTCCGGCTGGGTCACCTGCCAGCGCTCGGCATCAAATATGGAACAGTGCCACTGATTCTCGCGCACATCGACACGCTCGACGAGCGTGGGGTCGTCCACCAGCAGCTGGTGGATTCGCTCGAGACGGGCATCGTCGGCATCAGGAGGTAGCAGGTCGAAGCTCATGGGCTCTCCTCGGATCGTCGTCACAGGCACGACTAGCATACCCTGTCCCCGTCGAGCATGAGCCCGCCAACGAAAGGGGCACACGGCAAACGCGCCCGTCCCTCATGCGTCGCTTCGCTCCACAAGGCGAACGGACCCATGCAGCCATGTAGGACCACCATGCGGCTCGCTCACGACGCGCAGCACACCGCCCGGCTCCCGCAGGCGCAGGTCCACCGCACCACCCTCCTGCTCGGCACGGCACATCCCCACCGCCGAGCTGCCGCTGGCGCAGGAGTTCTCCCAGAACAGGGTGTCAGCACCCGGAATGTACACGAGAGGCGTCAGGCGCAGCTCGGGGGCCTGGCCCTCCACGAACATCAGGCCGAGGCCACCCACACCCAGAAGGTCGCACCACACACGGACCGCCCGCTGGGCGGCCTCGTGGTCGTCACGCAGCCAGAAGAGCTCCGAATCCTTGTCGATGACGACATGGGAGATGCCCTCCATGCGCACGGTCGGCAGCACGGCGTCAACGCCACCAAAGGCAAGGCGTACCTCGTCGATGCCCAGAGCCTGGGGCATACACACGGCGGCGCGATAGCCGCACTCCCCCACTGGCTCCAAGCGCACCTCGACGGGCCGAGACGCGCCCGACACACGTAGCCACACGCTCGTCGGCCCATCCGGCCCCGGTCTCTCGTTCAGCAGATGGAGTGCCGCCGCGCTCATGGTCGCGTTGCCACAGAATTCCCCGCCCGCCATGCGCAGCTCCGTCTGCACGAGGTCGTCGCCATCCACACGCCGGACGAACCCGACCTGCTCCACCTCGGGATGAAGGCCCATCAGGCGAGCGGCGACCGACGGTTGCCAAGCGACCTGCACGTCGCTCTCCACCAATGCCGTGGTGTTGCCCGTCGGGTCCAGGATGCTGTAGCGCAGCCCCTCGGCAGCCTCCAGCTCCCCGTTCGTTCCCATCCGCCAGCCGCCTAGCGCTCGAACACCCGCAGGAACTGCTTCGTGCGTTCCTCCTTCGGGTTCTCGAACACCTCGTTGGGATCGCCCTGCTCCACGATGACGCCACCGTCCATGAACAGGACGCGGTTGCTCACCGCCTTTGCGAACGGCATCTCGTGGGTGACCACGACCATGGTCATGTGCTCGTCCGCCAGCTGGCGAATGACCTTCAGCACCTCGCCCGTCAGCTCGGGGTCCAGGGCGGAGGTCGGCTCGTCAAAGAAGAGGATCTCGGGCTTCATCGCCAGCGCGCGTGCGATGGCGACGCGCTGCTGCTGGCCGCCGGACAGCTGGTAGGGATAGGCGTTCGCCCTGTCGGCAATGCCCATCTTGCCCAGCAGCTCCATGGCGGTCTCCTCCGCCTCCTCCTTGCTGCGACCCTGCACATGCATGGGGGCGTCGGTGAGGTTCTTCAGGACGCTGTAGTGCGGGAACAGGTTGAACTGCTGGAACACGAGCCCGCAGTAGCTGCGGAAGCGGCGCAGCTCGTTCTGGTGCACATAGACCGCATGCCCACCGGCGTCGGTGTGTGCCGCACGCTTGCCCATGTACAGGATCTCGCCACCGTCGATGGTCTCGAGGAAGGTCGCGCAGCGCAGCAGCGTCGACTTGCCCGATCCCGACGGCCCGATGATGCTGACCACCTCGCCGCTGTCCACGCCAAAGCTGATGTCCTTCAGCACCTCGAGGTCGCCGAAGTGCTTCTCTATGTTGTTCATCTCGATGATCATGATGCTCTCGTCTCCCCTTTGCGGCCGTCAGCGGCCATTTCCCCGTCGTCCGACCGTCCTACTTGTAATAGTCAAGCGCCTTCTCGATGCGGCCCATGACGAACTCCACCACGTAGTTGGCGACGAAGTAGAAGACGCCTGCGATGAGGAACGGCATGAACGAGGTCTGGGACGCGGAGATCTGCTTGGCCAGCGAGAAGACCTCCTGGTAGGCAAGGGTGAAGGCGAGCGAGGTGTCCTTGACCAGGGTGATGACCTCGTTGGTGACGGAGGGCATGATGCGCTTGACGACCTGCGGCAGGATGATGCGCATGAAGGTCTGGGTCCTGGTGTAGCCCAGCACCTCGGCAGCCTCGTACTGACCCACGGGGATGGACTCGATGCCGCCGCGATATATCTCGGCGAAGTATGCGGCATAGTTCACGACGAATCCGAGGATCAGCGCCGGGAAGCGCCAGTTGCCAATGTTCAGACCGAAGAGGTAGAACGGCCCGAAGTACCAGACCAGCAGCTGCAGCATGAGCGGCGTGCCGCGAATCACCGAGATGTAGGCATTGATGAGCGCCCGTACCACCTTGAAGCGCGACTTCTTGAGCAGCGCAACCACCATGCCGAGCGGAAGCGAGCCGAGAAGGGTGAGCATGAAGACCGCAAAGGACCTCAGCATGCCGACGGACATGGTCGTGAACATGGTAGAAAGCGTCATCGCAGTTCCCCCTGGTCTTGGGACTACAGTGAGCGGCCGTGCCGCCGGAAACGTCGGGGGCACGGCCGTCGTTGGCTTCGTCTGTGCCGGCGCTACCGGCGCCCGCCGAGATTGCCTAGATCATCGAGAGGTTCTCGTAGATGTCCTCGTACTTCTTGCCAATCTCCTCCATCGTCCC
Source organism: uncultured Coriobacteriaceae bacterium (assembly GCA_902778135.1). Taxonomy (GTDB): domain Bacteria; phylum Actinomycetota; class Coriobacteriia; order Coriobacteriales; family Atopobiaceae; genus UBA1367. The sequence goes on along the minus strand of CACYWP010000022.1, from coordinate 51,742 downwards.
GTCGGCGGCGAGGGCCTCGAGGGCCTCGTTCACCTGCTGGCAGAGCTCGGTCTCGTTGGTGCGGAAGCCGATGGCATAGACCTCGTCGCCCAGCTCCTCGTCGAGGTACTTGAGGCCCTCCTGGTTGCTCATCTGGAAGTTGCCCGTAGTCACGTCGATGGCCACGGCGTCGATGGCACCCGCGAGCAGGTCGTTGACGGCGATGGTATAGGTGTCGAAGACCTCGACGGAGGCGAAGGTGTCGGCCAGCTCCTTGACGCCGCCTTCCTCCTCTGCGGTCTCGAGCATGTCATAGGCGGAGGTGCCGGTCTGGACACCGACCTTCTTGCCCGCCAGATCGGCGAGCGTCTTGATGTCGGAGTCTTCCTTGACCATGATCATCTGCGTGTTGATGGAGTACGGCTCGCTCCAGCAGTAGGAGTCCTCGCGCGCGGGGCTCTTGGTGAAGCCCGACCAGATGCAGTCGCAGCTGCCGGAGTTGAGCTCGGCGTCCTTGGCATCCCAGTTGACAGGCACTGCCTGGTACTCCCAGCCGTAATAGGCGCAGACCGCCTGGGCCAGCTCGACGTCGAAGCCGGCGGTGTCACCATTGTCGTCAATGTAGGAGTACGGCGGGAAGTCCTTGTCAAAGCCGTGCTTGAAGTGCACGCCATCCCACGTTACCTCGGAGGACCCGCCACAGCCTGCGAGACCGAGAATCGTGGGGGCGGCGAACAGGATGCTGCCGGTGATGAACTGACGACGGTTCATGTTACGCATGGAAATCCTCCCTGTCGGGCGGCGCTCTCCCGTGTCGCCGCACTCGAAGCACTTTAGCGTGATGGAGTTCAGGATAGCGCAGCGCGTGTGCGAGGACGCTTCCATCACGTAACGTCTGTGTTACACATGAGAATGCCGTAGGGGCCGTACGGCCGCGAGGAACTCACGCAGGGCAGGGCCCGCCATCGCCGCACCTGGCACCCTCCTGCCGCCCCATGCGCCACGTCTGCCAGGCTGGCGCAGGGCGCGCGTGCCCAGACTCCATCGCCGCGCCGTAAAATGCGGGCAAGTCGGACGACGGCGCAGCGAGGCGCCAGCATGCTAAGGGGGCAATCATGGGCAAGTTCGTCATCAGGTCCACCGAGAAGGGCAGCCGCTTCAACCTCGTCGCCGGCAACGGCGAGGTCATTGCCACCTCTCAGACCTACAAGTCGCTGGCCAGCTGCAGGGGTGGTATCGCGAGCGTCGCGGCATGCGCGCCCATCGCATCCGTCGAGGACCAGACCACGGAGGACTTCGAGCCCACCAAGTGTCCCAAGTTCCAGGTCTACGTCGACAAGGCGGGCGAGTTCCGCTTCCGTCTGCTGGCCAAGAACGGCCAGAACATCTGCGCCGGCGAGGGCTACAAGAAGAAGGGCAGCTGCCTGAACGGCATCGAGAGCGTCCGCAAGAACGCCGTCGACGCCGAGGTGGTGCGCGAGGAGGAGTGAGGGACGACGCGACCGCCGACCGAGGGTGGTCGCAGACGCAGGTCGTCATGCGCCGATGCAGCGCCAGCCACGTCAAGGCTGGCGCTGCTTTTTCCCAAACGGCTCCCTAATGCTGGCCGTCATCGAGGCCACAGGTCACCACAAAGGCCTTCGTATAGGGCCCGTAAGGCTGATGCAGGTCGATCGAATACCCATGCAGCGCCACGATGTCGGCCACGATGGACAGCCCGAGTCCGCTGCCCTCCCCCGTCCGTGACTCGTCCCCTTTGGAGAACGGCGCGAACAGCTCGGCAGGCGACTGTCGGATTGGCGAGCCCGTGTCCCCCACGATGATGTCGGCAACGCCCGCGCGCCTGCCCAACGCCAGCTCGATGGTCGTTCCCGGGCCGTTGTGGCGCACCGCGTTCGCCAGCAGGTTTGCGACCACGCGCCTCAGCTGCGTATCGTCGGCCCATAGGAGCACCGGCTGTTCGTCGACATGCACCGACAGCTCCATCCCCGCCGCCTCGATGTCGTCGTACGCCGTCGCCGCCTCGCTCAGCAGCAGCTGGGGAAGGTCGACCGTCGAGCGGTCCAGGGCATACCCCTCGCTCTCCAGCTTGACGTAGTCAAACAGCAGCGACACCAGCTCGGACAGGCGTTGGGTGCGCACGCGCATCTGCCCCAGCAGTCGCTTCTGCTCGGCGGGGTCGTCGACCAGCCCCTCGTCCAAGGCCTGGGCCATCCCCGCGATTCCCATCACTGGCGTGCGCAGGTCGTGGGCCATGTCGCTGATCATCAGATTGCGCCGCTCGTAGGCACGGCGCAGCTCGTTGTCGCGCTCGCGCAGCTCCACGCCGACAATCCCCTCGACCTGCCGGGCGAATCCGAGCGAGGCCAGGATGACGGGCGCCAGCATCAGGACGGCCATCAGGGCCGCCAGCAGGATGGCAGCCGAGCTGGCCAACAGTCCCATGCCGCCCGTGTCGCCCGAGACGATGCGCCGCCAGACAAGCGCTAACGCCCATCTCAGGATGCCTATCATGCCATCGGAGGTGCGCAAGGCAAGCTCGCGTCTCACGACCCATGCCAGCAGCGGGGCCAGTGCGAATCTCTCCAGGACCCACACCACGAGCTCCACCACCATGAGCAGGCCAACCCACAGGACGAATCGCCGCGCCAGCGGAAGACCCATGCCAGTCCTCCTGGCACCCTTTTCCGCCGCCATGCCTCAGTCCCCCTTCTCCAGCCGGTATCCCAGGCCACGGATGGTGCGAATGTAGGCCGATGCGTCGTCGTCGAGCTTGGCACGCAGCTTGCTGATGCACACCATCACGTTGTTGTCGGCCGCCAGGTACTCCTCGCCCCAGCCGGCCTCATAGATCTGGCGCTTGGTGAAGACGCGACCGGGGTTGGCCATCAACAGCTCCATGATGCGGTACTCCACCGAGGTCAGGTCGATCGGACGTCCGCCCCTCAGCAACCGGCAGGCCGTCCGGTCCAGGACCAGGTCGCGCACCGCGAGGTCGGGAGGTGCCGACGCATCGCCGTGCGCCTCGGACGCGTCGTAGGACAGGCGGCGCATCAGGGCGCCGACGCGGGCTACGGCCTCCAACGGATTGAAGGGCTTGACCAGGTAGTCGTCAGCCCCCAGCTGCAGCCCTAGGATCTTCTCGGGGTCCTGGCCCTTGGCGGAGATGACGATGACCGGAACGTGACTCGTCTGGCGCAGGCGCCTCAGCACCTGGTACCCATCGAGGGCGGGCATCATGATGTCCAGCAGGCAGAGGTCGATCGACCCCTCGTCCAGCAGGCTCATGGCCTCCCGCCCATCCACCGCCTCCAAGACCGCATAGCCCGCATTTTCCAGATAGAGGCGCAGCACCTCGCGGATGTCTGCGTCATCGTCGGCTATGAGAACGGTCTGCGTTGCGGTCATGGCAAACCTCCAAGTGCGATGGCCGCCCGGAGACGGGCGGCCTTGGTTGTCTCGTATATGGTTCCGCACCTCACGCTATGCCTCGGGCAGCTGGGCGAAGTCAGGCATGCCGTTGCCGTAGCGCAGGGCCTCGTAGAGGGCAGCGTGGGTCTGGGCGCGATAGGGGTCGACGTACAGGAAGGTCACGATGCCCAGGGTCAGGAGCCCCAGCAGGTCCCAGCCGATGAAGGACAGGTCCAGCACGAAGGCGCGCCACTTGTTGCCGTCCATCAGCTCGCGACTGCGGGAGAAGGCCTCGGCAGGCGTCATCTGGGGGTCTTCGGCCAGAAGGTACGGAATCATGCGATACTCGTAGCTCTTCACGATGCCGGGGACGACGAGCAGCAGTGCCCATCCGATGACCTTGATGTCGCGCAGGAACATGGTCTTGACCGTGTTGCGATAGCCGTGGTCGTAGGCATGGGCCAGCTCGGCGATCTGGGCGCTGCGATTGAGGTTGAAGAGGAAGAAACGACGTCCACCGACCTCCAGCGGGTTGACCAGCAGGGCCTCGATGACCAAGATCACCGCGAACACCACGAGGAACAGCACGACGACCGCTGCGCCAACGACGAGGATGCCGTTGCCCAGCTCGTCCTGCAGGGCAGCCACGTCCTGCATCAGCGATTCGGGTCCTGGCTCATCGAGATCGGACACGATCCCGTCGTCCGCGAACTCCGCGAGGTCGTCGTCGGTCGTAAGGACCTGCTCCTCCACCATCGTGCCATCGGAGTCGAGCGAGCCGCTGGCACCGCCGAAGGTCGCGCGCCCACCGATGGCCGCACCCGACGTCCCCACCAGCACCGACAGCAGCGCCGCCACGAGCACTGACTTCCAATAGTTGGTCTTGAAGGCGGCCTTGGCCTTTGCCTTGAGCTCAGATCTGGTCCACATGATTTCCTCCTTGATGGTTGCTTGCCGCTTGACAAGACCATCATGGCGGCCGCGCCTTATCCCAACCTCACACCAACCTAAACGTTTCCTTAACCCGCGTCGCGACAGGTCGTCGGTAGGCTACGCCTTGTCGTAGAAGGCGGCGAGGTCGGCTCCCATGCGCTCGAGCGTCTCCTCGTCCACGTACGCCATGTGCCCGCAACCGTAGCGATGCCACTCCAGGCGCTCCTTGAGCGCCGGGGAGAGGAACTGGCAGCTCATGTCGTGCGCCACGTTCCACCAGGTCGTCGCCGCGTCGTAGCGCCCACCCAGGATGCACACCTTCATGCGAGGATTGCGGCGCATGGCGACCGCCACGTCGTAGGCGACGTTGGGCGATCCGGTCGGCCACGAGAACCCCGGCTGCTGGTGCTCCCACTTCCATTTGGTGCCGACACCCTCGTAGTTGCTCGACAGGTAGCGCGCAGGGGCTCGATAGCCCAGCTCGTCGTGCAGGAAGGCGCGGAAGGCGTTGACCCAGCTGGCGTCGACGGCATCGTCGGCCGCATCCTCACCAGCGAACCAGTCGGAGGACTGCTGGACCGCGACGGGAGCGTCCGAGGAAAAGCGCGTGTCCAGACGACCGACTGCCCTACCCTCGTCGGCAAGCAGGTTGCGACGGAAGTCCTCGAGGGTGATGCGCAGACGCCGGGAGCGAACGAGGCCTTCGGGCAACCCGATGAGCCGAGAGAGCTGGCTGGCCACCTGCTGCTCGCGCTCAGGCGCAAGACGGTCGCCCCGCAGCAGCGCGGGTGCCAGCACGTCCTCGGTGAAGTCCGTCGCCTGATCGAACCAGTCGTCTGGGTCGATGCCCTGGCCTGCCTTGCCGAAGAACTGGGCCGTCGCGGCCATCGTAGGGGTCATGCCAAGGTGATACAGGTCCTCGCCCTCTATCGTCTGAACCCAGTCGAAGATCGCCGAGAGCATGACCACGCCGCAGAGCTTGACGCTACGCTCGCCCAGAAGGCGCATGAGCACGGCGTTGCGCACGGTGCCATAGCTCTCACCGAAGAGGTACAGCGGCGAGATCCAGCGCCCATTCTCCTCGAGCCAAGAGGTGATGGCGCGCGCAAAGCAGTCGGCGTCCCCATCCACACCGAAGATCTTGGACGTGTCGGCACCTTCGGCGACCGTGGAGTAACCGGTCCCCAACGCATCGAGAAACACGAGGTCGGACTGGCGCAGCAGGGTCTGGGGGTTGTCCTCGACCTCGATGGGGTAGGCAAGGTGGCTGACCCCGTCGGTCTTGACGCGACGCGGTCCGATGCCGCCGAAGTTGATGGGAACCGACGCACAGCCAGGTCCACCGTTGTAGCAGAAGGTGACGGGCCTGTTCGCATCGAGGCGACCATCGGCATCGACCCGCACATAGGAGAGCGCAAACATCTGCCCGATCAGGGCCCCGGTGTCGCCACGTACCTCGAGATGGGATGCGGTAGCAACGTAATCGATGGTCTCGTCGCCCGAGTGCCAGGCGAGGTGTGCAGACGCGGATTCGGGCATCTTGATCCGTGGGTCCGCGGGAACGGTCATGAATACGTCATTTGATGCGGACTGACCCTGAGGCTTGGTGGTCGTTTCGGTCGTCTCTGACATGTGTGGCTCCTGTTCTATCGTTTGGCATGCCTACTCTACAACCAATTCGGATGCGCGTGCAAAGACATAAGGAAAGGAACCTCTTTATGTCGACAGAGCCAGTGGAAGCCCTAGCGGTAGGCTTTTCCGCTCTAGCAGGGGCCAATGCGTGGCCTTCAATCAAGCTCTAATTGAGCTGTCTGCGTTTTTAAGATGAGAGGTTTTTCCGGTGCGCAGAAAAGACCGTATTCTGCGTAGAAGAAAACGCAGACAACGCAAGCTGCACGATGTGAGACTCCCAAAGCGCCAACAACGGCTCCTATCGCCTTAAAACTGGCTAAGAAAGCGCAGACAACGTATTCGGGCCGTCATACGCTTCGTTACCGAGGTCGTCCCATAGCTGCAAGTTGCCGTGCCCTTATCTCTTCGCGCCTTGCCAACCGCCCAGATCTGTGTGACCGCTGTTGTCTGCGCTATTCAAGCCTCTTTGCAGGTTCCGCTGCTCGTTGTTTGTGCTTTCACAGACCCGCAAGGGACGGCTTCAGTTGTTTGCGTTCTCATCTACGCAGAAAAGACTTTAGTCTGCGTAGGCAAGAACGTTTCGATGGGCAAAACGCAGACAAAGAGAGGTGGGTTCGAACCCATGGGGGTCGCTCCCTAAACGAAAACGCCTCCCGGGTGGGAGGCGCGAGTGTACGTGGTGGACCGGCAGGGGTTCGAACCCTGGACCTTGGGATTAAGAGTCCCCTGCTCTACCAGCTGAGCTACCGGTCCATATTCTGTTATACGAGAGCCAAACGATGGGGTGGGCGAAGGGACTCGAACCCTCGACCTCCGGGGCCACAACCCAGCGCTCTGCCAACTGAGCTACGCCCACCATCTGGCCACCTCGTGAAGCGGCTAGATTATAATGCACCATCCACGCCCAGATTGCAAGGGGTAATTTCAAAAGATCTTACTCTCCAGAGCTTCCGCCGCCGAACCCGGCGGAAAGGGCCTGATCCGCACGACAGGCCGCATTGTCCCCTACCCTTGCCCCATCGCATGCTGTCACATGCACGAAACAGCTCTCGGCTACCATTTTGCCGTTTCCGAACAGCATTAGTATCTGGAGCGTCACGAGAGGAACTGCCATGAAGATCGGTTGTGTCAAGGAGATCAAGAACCACGAGTACCGCGTCGGCCTGACTCCCGACAACGTGAAGAGCTACGTCGCCAACGGTCATCACGTCTACATCGAGAAGGGTGCGGGTGTGGGCTCGGGCTTCCCCGACGAGGAGTACGTGGCCGCTGGGGCCAGCCTGTTGGAAGATCCCCAGGAGATCTGGCAGCTTGTCGACATGATGGTCAAAGTAAAGGAGCCCCTGCCCTGCGAGTATCCCTTCTTCCATGAGGGCCTCATCCTCTACACCTACCTGCACCTCGCCGCCGACCAGCAGCAGATGGACGCGTTGCTTGCCGGCAAGATAAAGTCCGTGGCCTACGAGACCCTGCAGGAGACCGACGGCAGCCTGCCGCTGCTGGCCCCCATGAGCCAGATTGCCGGCCGTCTGGCCGTGCAGGAAGGTGCCAAGTATCTCGAGAAGACCTATGGCGGTCGCGGCGTCCTGCTCGCCGGCGTCCCGGGCACGCCCAAGGCTCACGTCGTCATCCTGGGTGGCGGCACCGTCGGCACCAACGCGGCCAAGATTGCCGTGGGCATGGGTGCCAACGTCACCGTCCTGGACATCAACCTGCGCCGCCTCGAGCAGCTGGATGACATGTTCGGCGCTCGCATCCAGACATTGGTCTCCAACGACGCCAACATCGAGCGCGCCGTGCTTGACGCTGACCTCGTGATCGGCTCGGTCCTCATCCCCGGCGGCTCCACCCCCAAGCTGTTCAAGGCCTCCTACCTACCCGAGATGAAGCCGGGCGCGGTCTTCGTCGACGTCGCCATCGACCAGGGCGGATGTGGCGAGACCTCGCACGTCACCACCCACGACAACCCGACCTACGTCCAGGACGGGATCGTGCACTACGCCGTCGGCAACATGCCGGGTGCCGTCGCCCGCACCTCCACCATCGCACTGACCAACGCGACCCTGCGCTATGGCCTGCAAATCGCCAACCAGGGCCTGGAGGAAGCCATCGCAGCCAGCGATGTCATCGCATCGGGCGTCAACACCTACGACGGCAAGCTGACCTGCAAGAACCTCGTCGACAGCTATGACGGCTACGAGTACGTGGACGTGCGTTCCCTGGTATAGGCTCCCCTGCATGCTCGAGTAAGGCGCCTGCGGTCTCAGGGCCGCAGGCGCCCTTCATATGCCTGTCAGCGGCAGCACATGTGCCGTCAGCGGCTTTTTTGCCTAAATGACTACGAATCTCTGTACATTTCACCTCAGTCGGTTATTATGAAACCATCAAAGAGAGCCACCCGAAGGTGGACGATCAAGGGGGTGATGCCGATGTACAGCGAAGAGAATCACAGGGATCCCGCGGCTGACATTGCGCGCCCCGTCTTCGCCTAAGGCCACCAATTAACGGGCCACGTACGCGATACAGGCATCGCACAGTCAGACAGAGATCGACAGACGGCAGGTCCGGTGTCGCCGCGCAGGATTCACATCACGTAGGCGGGCATAGTAGTGGGTGCCCGGGCGGGCGTGCCAGAAGCTGAAAGGCCCATGAGCTGTTCTTCCCGCGAAGGCGGCTGACCTCAGGGAGATGAGTCCAAAGGGCTGATGTGTTGTCGCAAGGGCGACATTGATAGAGACTCGGGGCGGGCGATCGAAAGGTCGCCCGCCTTTTTGGTCCGCGATTCGAGTTCGGGAAATCTCCTCGGCGAAGCCACGACAAGGCGTGACGACCTACCGGTCGCAGTCCTCCCCCGTCAGCTCGCTGCGCACGACCTGGCGCAGATGCTCCTCGGCCCGTGCCATCGCCTCTGGGTCACCGCTGCTGCGTGCGGCACGAAAGGCGTTCATGGCACGGAAGAAGTCGGTTTCCAGGGGATTGTCCTCCACGGGAGGCTCGTCGGCCTCGTCTCCGAACGAGGTGCGCCTGGGTCCTCCCATCAGCGCATCACGCAACTGGCGTGCCAGCTCCTCGTCACTGCTGTCCATGGCCCCCACTACCCCATCATGCACGACGTGCCCGTGGAGGGGCGGTCGCGGTCGCTCTTGACGTAGACGCTCGCCGAGCCACGCATGTTGCACTCGGCCAGCTCCAGCTCGCCATCGATGTAAGGCTGGTACATCTCGTCAACACCGCGCGAGAGTCCCGAGACGCTGTCGCAGTCGTCACCCCAAGCCAACGCGCTCTGCACGATGCGGATGCGCTCCTCGCGCGTCGTGTCCTTGATAAGCTTGCTCCTGGGCATGGTGTCCCCCATTCGTCGTTTAAGGCCCTTCGGCTCTAGCCGCCGAGGTAGGCACGCCTCACGTCATCGTCGGTCAACAGCTGGGCGCCGGTGCCGGTCTTGACGACGCGACCGGTCTCCAGGACATAGCCCCTGTCCGCGACCGACAGCGCCATGCTCGCGTTCTGCTCGACCAGCAGCACCGTCGTCCCCATCTCGTTGAAGACCTTGATGATGTCGAAGATCTCCTGCACCAGAATCGGGGCGAGGCCCATCGAGGGTTCGTCCAGCATCATGACCTTGGGCTTGCTCATCAGGGCGCGTCCCATGGCCAGCATCTGCTGCTCGCCACCGGAGAGCGTGCCCGCCCTCTGGGTGCGACGCTCCTTCAGACGTGGGAAGCGTTCGTAGACCACCTCGCGCATCTCGGCCGCCTCGTCATCGGTGCGCGTGAAGGCGCCCATGTCGAGGTTCTCGTGCACCGTGAGGTCCTGGAAGATGCGACGGCCCTCGGGGCACAGCGCGATGCCCTTGGTGACCATCTTGTGCGCGGGGACGCCCACCAGGCTCTCCCCCTCGAACTCGATGATGCCCGTGCGGGGCTTCAGAAGGCCGGCCACCGTGTTGAGCGTGGTGGACTTGCCGGCACCGTTTGCACCGATCAGGGTGACGATCTCGCCCTCCTCGACCTCGAAGGAGACGCCCTTGACCGCATGGATCGAGCCGTAGAAGACGTTGAGGTCCTTGACCGAAAGCATTGCCATGTCAGCTCACCCCTATTCCTGCTTGCCGAGGTAGGCCTCGACAACCTGCGGGTTGGCCTGGATCTCCTCGGGCGTGCCCTTGGCGATGACCTTGCCGAAGTTGAGCACCACGATGCCCTCGCAGATGCCCATGACCAGGTCCATGTCGTGCTCGATGAGCAGGACGGCAATCTGGAAGTCGTCACGGATCTTGACGATGTTGTCCATGAGCTCCTCGGTCTCCACCGGGTTCATGCCCGCGGCGGGCTCGTCGAGCAGGAGCAGCTTGGGGTTGGTGGCCAAGGCTCGGACGATCTCGAGGCGACGTTGCGCGCCATAGGGCAGCGAGCCCGCGATGTCGTCGGCATTGTCGGCCATGTTGAACACATCGAGCAGCTCGAGCGCGCGCCTGTGGAACTCCTGCTCGGAGAGCCAGTAGCGCGGTGCGCGGAAGATGCCGCTCCACATGCCGCACTCGACCTGGTTGTGCAGGCCGATCTTGACGTTGTCCTCGACGGTGAGGCTGTCGAACAGGCGGATGTTCTGGAAAGTGCGGGCGATGCCCTCGCGGCTGACGCGGGCGGTGTCCATACCGGCCGTGTCCTGCCCATCGAGCAGGATGGTGCCACGCGTGGGCTGGTAGACCTTGGTCAGCAGGTTGAAGACGGTGGTCTTGCCGGCACCGTTGGGGCCGATCAGGCCTGCGATCTCGGTCTTTCCCACCATGAGGTTGAGATCCTCGACGGCCTTGAGGCCACCGAAGTCGATGCCCAGGTGTCGGCACTCGAGCACCGGGGTGAGCAGGGCGTCACGCTCGGGCACGAGGTAGTCGTTGGGTGGCGCGACCATCTTGGTGCGCTGACGGTTGTGCCTGTGCTCAGGCGCCCCCTTGCCGGCAGCGCGCTCGGCCTGGGCCCTGTAGGTGCCCTCGTGACGCGTCTCGGTCTTTGCGGCGTGCTCGCTCTGGGCCTTGTAGGTGCCTTCGTCGCGGGTCATCGCGCGTCACCCCCTTTCGCGGCCTGCGCATCGAGCTGGTCGTCAACCCTATGCGAGATGCGATGGCGAAGAGCCTCGATCTGCATGCGCACCTGCGCGTTGTTGGAGAAGAGCATGACGAGGATGAGCACGATGGCGTACATCAGCATGCGGTAGTCGCCGATGAAGCGCAGCTTCTCGGGCAGGATGGTCAGCAGGGCCGCGGAGATGATGCCACCACGGATGTTGCCCATGCCGCCGAGGACGACGAAGACCAGAATCAGGATCGAGGTGTTGAAGTCGAACTTCTTGGGGACGATTGCCGTGTAGTTCTGCGCATAGAGCGCGCCGGCCATGCCCGCGAGAGCGGCCGAGACCACAAAGGCCATCAGGCGGTACTTGGTGGTGTCGATGCCCACCGACTCGGCGGCGATGCGGTTGTCGCGCACGGCCTTGATGGCGCGGCCGGATCGGCTGTTGATCAGGTTCTGCACCACGATGAGGGTGAACATGACCAGCAGGAAGCCGGCGGTGAAGGTGGAGATCATCGGGAAGCCCACGGCACCCTGCGGGCCGTTGACGAGCACCTTGCCACCGTCCATGCCCAGCGAGGCCGTGTCGGTCATGGAGAAGTGCAGGCCGCGCGCGTCCAGGCCCACGTAGAGGTTGTTGAGCAGGTTCTTGATGATCTCGCCAAAGGCCAGCGTCACGATGGCCAGATAGTCTCCGCGGAGGCGCATGACGGGGATGCCGATGAGGATGCCGGCGACTGCCGCTGCGACGCCCGCGATGACGATGGAGAGCAGCAGGCGCAGCATCGTGGACTCGATCGCGCCAGCCAAGGCGGAGGCGGCCACGACGCCCGTGAAGGCGCCGACGCTCATGAAGCCCGCATGGCCAAGCGAGAGCTCGCCGGACACGCCGACGACCAGGTTGAGCGAGATTGCCATGCAGATGTACGCCGTGATGGGCACCAAGAGGCCCGTCATCGAGCTCGAGATGGCATGCATGGACGCAAGCGCCTGCATGATGGCATACGCAATGATGACCATGCCATAGGTGATGAAGTTGGAGCGACTCTCCCTGCTCATGTTGCGAATCTTGTCCATGGCCTACACCTTCTCGCGAATCTCTTTGCCGAGCAGGCCGGCAGGACGGATGAGCAGCACCACGATGAGCACGCCGAAGACGATGGCATCGGAGAGCTGGGTGGAGATGTAGGTCTTGGACATGATCTCGATGACGCCCAGCAGGATGCCACCGAGCGCGGCGCCGGGGATGGAGCCGATGCCACCAAAGACCGCCGCGGTGAAGGCCTTGATGCCGGGCATGGATCCCGTCGTGGGCATCAGCGTGGGATAGGCGGAGCAAAGGAGCACGCCGGCGATGGCGGCCAGGCCCGAGCCGATGGCGAAGACCATCGAGATGGTGGTGTCGACGTTGATGCCCATAAGCTGGGCCGCACCCTTGTCCTCGGAGCAGGCGCGCATGGCCTTGCCCATCTTGGTGCGCTGCGTGAAGAGCGTGAGTCCCACCATGACCACGGTCGCCGTCAGCACCGTCACGATGGTGACGGAGTTGATGGTGAGCTGGCCGTTGAGCAGCTTGAGCGAGGGGAAGTTGGCCACCGAGGGGAACGCCTTCGGGTCGGCGCCCCAGATGAGCAGGGCTGAGTTCTGCAGGAAGTAGCTCACGCCGATCGCGGTGATCAGCACGGCCAGCGACGGCGCCTGGCGCAGGGGCTTGTAGGCGGCACGCTCGACGACGATGCCCAGGCACGTGCACCCGACGACCGACAGAAGGATGGCCACCAGAGGCGGCAGGCCCAACGAGTTCATGGCAATGAAGCAGAGGTAGCCACCGACCATGATGACGTCGCCATGGGCAAAGTTCAGCATCTTCGCGATGCCATACACCATGGTGTAGCCCAAGGCGATGATGGCATAGACGCTTCCCAGGCTTATGCCGTTGATCAGAGCGATGAGGAAGCTCACGCCAACCTCCTCTCAGAGAGGGACAGGACAAGGAAACGGGCAGTCACTCAGTATAACGGAGGCCACCTGCCCGGTGGCCTCCGCAACACGCATCTGAGTTGGGGACGGCCAGCGCTACGCGATCGGCTGGTATACGCCACCCTCGATGACCATGCCCTTCGGGTCCTTGGTGACCTCGCCGGTCTCGGACCAGGTCATGACCTCGCCCGCGGGGCAGGTCAGGCCGGAGAACTCGAAGTCGCCGGTGAAGGTGGCGATGAGCTTGTCGCACATGTCCGCCGTGGCCATGTCGGGAGTGATGCCGGCGGCGTCGATCGCCTGGGCGATGGCCTTGACGCAGTCATAGGCGTCGGCAGCAAACTGAATCGGGTCCTCCTCGGTCTTCGCGGCCTCCTTGTAGGCGGCGACGAAGGCCTGGGTGGCCTCGTCGGTGTCGGTCGCGACGAACGGGGTCAGCAGCATGACGCCCTCTGCCAGCGAGGTGTCGAAACCCTCGAGGCCCAGGATGCCGTCCATGCCGTCAACGCCGAAGAACTTGGGGGCATAGCCCATGTCAGAGGCCTGCTTGAGGATGATGGAGGCCGGCTGGTAGTAGATGGGCAGGAAGATGAGGTCGGCGCCGGCGTCCTTGGCCTTGTTGAGCTGGGCCGAGAAGTCGGTGGCGTTGTCGTCGGTGAAGGTCGTGGTGGAGACGACCTCGAGCTTGCGGGCGTCAGCCTCCTCCTGGAACTTCTGGAAGATGCCGGTGGAGTAGGCGTCGGCGTTGTTGTAGATGATGGCGATCTTGGTGCCGAGCTTCTGCTCGTCGATGTACTGGGCCGACTTGGTGCCCTGGTTGGGGTCGGTGAAGCACATCTGGAAGACGTTGTCCTTGCGCGGGTTGTCAGCGCCGATCTCCTCTCCGCCGAGGACGTTGACGGAGGAGGCGGACGGGGTCAGCTGGAAGATGCGGTCGGCGTTGGTGAGGGAGGAGACGGCGACGCAGGGGTTGGTCGTGGTGGTGCCGACCAGAATCTGCAGGCCCCAATCCTTCAGGTTGTTGTACGCGTTGACGGACTTCTCGGGATCGTGCTCGTCGTCCTGCCAGTTGAGCTCCATCTTGATGTTGCCGGCAGCGTTGACCTCGTCGACGGCCACCTGGGCACCGAACTTGGTGGCGATGCCGTAGAGGGCCGCGCCGCCCGTGACGGGGCCGATGCCGCCGATCTTGAAGGTGTCAGAGGCGACAGAGCTATCGGAGCCACCGCTGCCACCGCAGCCGGCAAGGATGGCGCTGGCGGCAACGCTGCCAGAGGCCATGAGGAAGTTACGGCGAGACATATTGGTGTTCATAGCAATCCCTTTCTCTCCCAAACTGGTGCCATGAAAGCTGAGAGACACTGTAACCACTCGCGTGGCCAATTCAAACCCTGATAGAGGATGGTTTCCTACCTCGTAACATCGAGCTGCCCAGGCACCCACGGCAAGGAGTGGGAACGGGTCGCCGTCACGGAGGCACGATGACGGCATCTGCGCGCACGACGGCACCGAACCAGGGCAGATGCGGGTGGCCCCACGCCACAAGCCGTGAGGCCACCCGTACGAGACCAGTCAGGTTCTATCGATGCTGCCTTGCCGCCGTGCCCGCTAGGCCTCCGCCGCATAGCGCGAGGACGAGAAGTGGCGTCCCGTGCCCAGCGACCCGGTCTCGCCAGCGCGACGACGGATGTGCATGGGGTTGGTGCCGCCCTCGATGACGCGCAGGTAGGTGTGCGAGGAGCGACGGATGGCGGAGGAGTCATTCTGGGAGAGCTCGTCACGCAGCAGGTAGTCGATGTAGCTCTCGGTATCCACGACCTCGGGGTGAGCCGCCGGCACGCGGAACGGGATGAACCCGGTCGGGCCCTCCATCCCATCGGGGTCGTCGATGGTCGAGGGGCCGCCGACCACATCCTGGAACACCGGTGCCTGCTGCTGTCCGAGGGTCTCCCCCATCGCCGCCAGCGCCTCCTCGAAGACGTCCTCGTGCTCGAGCTCGTCACCCGAACGACGCTCGGGGAACATCCCGACGTTGACCTCGGCGACATGGCGGGCGATGTAGGACGACCGCGCATCTCCGTCGGCGGCGACCGCAGGCGTGGGGACACGCGTCCCCGCATCGGAGAAATCCTGCGGGGCGGTGTCCTCCAGCCGGCCGGTGATGCCGGTGATGGAGGCCAGGGCCGGTGCCAGCGTCTGGTCGAACCAGCTGGGCGTCACGTCGACCGACGATCCGTCGGCGCGGGTGATCATGGGAACGCCCTCGAAGGCGTCGGAGCCGATGCGCTCCGCCAGGACCTGGCGCACACCCTTCGCGCGGGCGGCCATGCGGTCGCGCAGGCGCAGACGGCCGGTCGTCGTCGCGGGATGCTCGGTGAAGGACGTCTCGATGACCGGGTGGGGTGCCAGGACCTCGGTGACGGTGGGCACCTGGGCGGCAAGGGCAGCCGCCTGGTTTGCGATCTGGTCGTAACGCGACTCGATGTAGGGAAGGTTGGCCAAGCGCTCGCGGGCACGGGCGACGCGGTCCTCGGCCGTCTGCGCGGTGGCCATCGGACGCTCGGAAGCGGTGTTGGCGGCAGCCTTCGGCTGGCCCTGGACGGGCGCGGCGTGGGTGGCTGCGTGCGCTGCGGCATGCGCGGCCCTGCGCTCGCTGGAGCGACGTGCCGTCTCGAGCGTGGCGACCGACTGGGCAAAGTGCTTTCCCTGGGGCGTGGCGAGGGCCTTCTCCCCCAGCTCGCGCAGTTCCGCCGGCGCATCCTTGCGCGCCGTCGCGAAGTGGCGGCCAACCTGCTTCGAGGCGCCCTTTGCGGTACGCGACTGTGCGGCGGTGGCAAAGTGGCGTGCGCCGGAGCGACGGGCCTGGCGGCGGCGGGCTGGCTTCTCCTCCTGCACGGGGACGTCGATCGTTATCTGTCCGGTGCGGAAGCGCTTGAGGTCTCCCGTCGGGTCGTCATCCTCCTCGGCAGCCTGGGCACGATAGAGGCTCAGCGAGGAAGAGCTCCAGCGGTCCTCGGGCAGTCCCGCCTCGATGTTTGGCAGATCAGCATCGTCATCGGCAAAGCGCTCCTCACGTGATGCCATGTGATCGGAGATGACCGAGATGATGCCCGCGATGACGGCGCCGGCGGCACATCCGACGGCAAACTGCAGGACCAGCGAGTTGCTGACAGCGGCCGTCACGTTTTCGACGGACAACGCAAGCGCGTATTTCGGAACGCCCCATGTGGCGCTGCCCATGAGTCCCGCCAAGACCGCTGGATGGCAATTCGTCTCTGTCATGCCCCGCACCTCCCACATCGCTGCATGTGCGCGGCACACGGGAAGCACGTCAATGGATCGTGACGAGGGCAATCGGTTCGATCTGGCGGCGTGCTTCGTTGAATGTGTGTGTGCCGTCGTGATCATATGCCGGGGCACAGACCCCGGACAAAAATAGACTTTACCGCACTTTACGCATTTTGCAAGTGGAAAGCACCATCTAAGTGGCCAAATGCGAGATATGCCATCATCTGCGGAGTGTCACGTGCGGTCTGGCGAGAAAGTGGGTGCCCCCTGAGGCGTGTGGCCTCGTGGGAGCACCCACCCATGTCGCAGTTCTGGGACGATGCTAGAGCATGACGTCCGACTGCTGCGCCTTGCGCGCCGAGCGGATGAGGAACTCCTGGTTGTCCTTGGTGCTCTTCAATCCCTTCACCAATGCGTTCGCAGCGCGCTCGGTGTTGTTCATGTTGGCGAGGACACGACGGATGCCCCAGACGAATGGCTGCAGCTCCGCCTCGATGAGCAGGTCCTCGTTGCGGGTGCCGGAAGCCACCGGATCGATGGCAGGGAAGATCCGCTTGTCCGCCAGGTCGCGGTCGAGCTTCAGCTCCATGTTGCCCGTGCCCTTGAACTCCTCGAAGATGACCTCGTCCATCTTCGACCCGGTATCGACCAGCGCCGACGCGAGAATCGTCAGAGACCCGCCGTTCTCGATGTTGCGGGCGGCACCCAGGAACTTCTTGGGCGGATACAGCGCCGCCGAGTCGACACCGCCGGACAGGATGCGACCGGAGGCTGGCTGGGCCAGGTTGTAGGCGCGTGCGAGACGCGTGATGGAGTCCAGGACCACGACGACGTCCTCGCCCAGCTCCACCAGACGCTTGGCATGCTCGATGACCAGCTCGGAGACCTTGGTGTGGTTGTCCGCCGGCATGTCGAAGGTCGACGCCACGACCTCGCCGCGAATCGAGCGCTCCATGTCGGTGACCTCCTCGGGGCGCTCGTCCACCAGCAGGCAGAACAGGTGCACCTCGGGATTGTTGGCGGCGATGGACTGGCAGATGCGCTTGAGGACGGTCGTCTTGCCCGCCTTGGGCGGGGAGACGATCAGGCCACGCTGGCCCTTTCCGATGGGCGCGACCAGGTCGATGGCACGTCCGGTGATGGAATCCTGCCCATGCTCCATGACCAGGCGCTGGTCGGGGTAGATGGGCGTGAGGTCGCGGAAACGCGGACGATTGCGCATCTCCTCGGGGGCGCGACCGTTGACCGTGTCGATGCGATGCAGGGGCGGGTACTTGTTGCCCGATCGCGACGGAGCCAGCGAGCCCACGATCTTGTCACCGACACGCAGCCCATACTGTCGAATGACCTGCTGGTGCACGAAGGCGTCGGTCTCGCCCGACATGTAGTTGCCGGAGCGAAGGAAGCCGTAGCCCTCGTTCTGTATCTCGAGGACGCCAGAGACGGGACGGAAGCCCTCTGCCGCCGCCGCTGCCTCGTATATTGCATCCACCAGGTCCTTCTTGCGGACGCCGACGTATTCGACGCCCAGCTCGGCCGCCTTGGTCCGCAGCTCGGCGACCTTCAGGGCCTCAAGCTCCTCGCGACTGAGGCTGGGCTCGACGGTCTGCTCCTGCTGGTTGCGACGATTGCGGCGCCTGTTGTTCTGGTTGTTGCGGCGGCTGCCCTGCTGCCCGTTGGCGCCTGCGTTGTTGGCACCGTTCGCTGCGGCAGGCGCCGTCTCCTGGCCACCATTGCGGCGACGCCTGCTCCGGCCCTGCGTCGCACCTTGCTGGGCTTGTGCATCGTTGGCTTGGGCGTCCGCCTCGGCGAGCGTCGCCGTGGGAGCACCCATGGGCACCGAACTCGCCTGCGTGGCCTCCTGGGTGACCTTGGTCATCTCCTCGATGCTCTGCTGGGCACCAGATGCTGGCTCAGGCTGCGCCGCGGCAGACGCGTCCGCATCCGTCTTGCGCGGGCGTCCCACGCGGCGGCGGGGCTTGGGGGCCTCCTCGCCGTCAGGCTGCGCCTCGGCAGTCGCCACCTCGGCCTCGGCCTCGGCCTTGCGCGGGCGTCCCACACGGCGTCGGGGCTTGGGGGCCTCCTCGCCGGAAGCCTCCCCTACCGGTGTCACCTGCGCCTCCGCAGACGAGACCTCGGCATCGGCCTTGCGCGGGCGTCCCACACGGCGGCGGGGCTTGGGGGCCTCCTCGCCGTCAGGCTGTGCCTCGGCAGTCGCCGCTGCTCCCTCCGCGTCGGCCTTGCGCGGGCGTCCCACGCGGCGCCGGGGCTTGGGGGCGTCCTCGACAGCGGGTTCGGATGCGACGATGCCCTCTTGAGTTACGTTGGTATCTTCGGCCATTGGCCTTGCCTTTCCTCAAAACAGATACATGCACCAATGCGCTATCGAGCGGCAATGGATTGTAAGGCGGGATAAAGGGGTTGTGTGTGGATATGCAGGCCACACGTGCTACGAATGTGGTAACTATAGCAGAACCGATGCTTTTGCAAGCGCCAGTTCCCCGTTCGAATCCATTTCCATTCTCCACGCTTGACCATATGCGACCGACGCGACCGACGCGACCAGCGCTTTGGCACCAGCGGTCTCAGCGCGGTGCATCTCCAGGATGCACGAAACCCGTGAAAGGGGCTTCCGCGGGCGTGGGCCGCAATCCTATGGCTTGCGTTTCACCACAAGCGCGCGAATCGATTCGGTCAGCTCGCGAGCGCGCCGTTCCCCCTGATCGGTCAGGCGTATGTCGGTGGATCGTCTGCCCGCTCTGCCCTGACGCTCGCGATAGACCATGCCATCCTTCTCGAGGGAGGCGACTGACATGCTGACCGTCGGTTGAAGCAGGCCCAGGACCGACACCAAGTCGCTGATCGTGCACGGGGCGTTCCCCGACTCTGCGATGCCCAGCAGCACGAGGTCTCCCGACATGCACGATACGCCGCCCATAGCATCGACATAGCGATAGATGCGCTGTGGGGTGGTTCGAGACAGAATCGAACCCGAATGGAGGACGTCGCATACCGAGCGACAGACCACCACGGTAAACCCCAGGCCGCTCTCCGTAATCTCGCACACGACATTGCGACGGTCGCTGCTGCCCTTGCTGCGACGCAACAATCCCAAGCGAGAGAGGTGCTTGGTGCGGTGAGTCATAGTCGGTCGCAGCGCACCTTGATACTCCGCTATCTCGGAGGTGTTCATCGGACGGTCCAGCACGTTTAGCCGACATAGTATGGCAAACTCGACAAACGTAAGCCTACGCTCGGCATCCATCTCTTGTCGAACGAGATTGTATGCCTTGCGGATAGACAGGTACTCCCTCAACTCCATGGCTCTCCCGGTTTAAGGCAATGCGACGACCCTGTTGCCCAAGCAAGGGACGTCATGAAGTATCCTAGCCGTTTTTAAAATAACTGATTCATTCAGATAGTTCTATGGTTCCTCATACAATTCATGCAAATGAAACTAGTGCGCCCACAGTCGTAAAGCCATGGGCGCACTTAGTAAAAAACTGTATGTGTTGCTACATGACGGTCGGTGCGGAAACGCCAATCAGGCGAAGGGCGACCTCGAGGTTGACGCGCACCGCATTGCAGGCAGCCAAGCGAGCGCGTGACAGCTCGGCATCCACCGGACGGCCCTCGCTGGGCAGCACCTGGCAGTTGGCATAGAAGCCATGGTAGGTGGCGGCCAGCTCCTCGCAGAAGTGCGTGAGGCGGAACGGGGCGCGGTCGCGTGCGCAGCTGGCGATGAGGTCGGGGAACTCGGAGATCTTGCGGGAGAGTGCCAGCTCGGTCGGGTCGGTGAGCAGCGACAGGTCATAGTTCTCACCGATGGCACGGCGCGCGACCTCGTCCATGCCCAGCTCGTCGGCCTCCTGCTCCGTGACGCCGATGGCACGGCGCAGGATGGAGCAGATGCGCGCGTGCGCATACTGCACGTAATAGACGGGGTTGGTGTTGTTCTGCTCCTTGACCTTCTCGATGTCGAAGTCGATGGTCTGGTTGGAGGAGCGGCTGATGAGCGTGTAGCGAGTGGCGTCGACGCCGGCCTCGTCCACCAGCTCCTGGAAGCTGATCATGGTGCCGCGACGCTTGGACATGCGCACCGGCTGGCCGTTGCGCAGCAGGTTGACGAACTGGCCGAGCAGGATCTCGTACTTGCCGGGATAGCCCATGGCGTCGGCGACGGACTGGACGCGCTTGATGTAGCCGTGATGGTCCGCGCCCCAGATGTTGATCTCGTAGTCGACGATCTCGAACTTCTTCCAGCAATAGGCGACGTCAGAGGCGAAGTAGGTGTACTCGCCGTTGGACTTGATGAGGACGCGGTCCTTGTCATCGCCGAAGTCGGTGGACTTGAACCACAGCGCGCCGTCGTCGGTGCGATAGAGCAGGCCCTTGTCCTCCAGCATCTTGAAGGTGCGGTCGATGTAGGAGACGCCGGTCTCGTCGGGCACGTAGAAGCTGCGCTCGCTGCGCCACTCGTCAAAGTCGCAGCGCACCTGATGGCAGGTCGCCTTGATCTGGTCGAGCATGTCCATGTAGGAGCGCTCGCGGAACTCGGGATCGCGCACCTCCGCGGGCTCGTTCACCCACTTGTCGCCGTCGGCCTCGTAGAAGCGCTGGGCGATGCCGATGATGTAGTCGCCGCCGTAGGAGTTGCCACCGAGGGCCTCGTTGAAGGCGTCCATGAAGGGATGGCTCTCGGGATGCTCGTCCAACTCGTCGACGACATAGGCCTCGCGGTCTGCCAGCAGCTTTGCGGCGGCCGCAGCAGCATCAACGCCCTCGGCCTTGACGATCTCGTCGATCTGCAGATAGCGCATCGCGACGGATTGGCCGAAGACGTCCATCTGGGAACCATGGTCGTTGATGTAGTACTCGCGCTGCACGTCGAAGTTGGCATGCTCGAGCACGTTGCACAGCGAGTCGCCGATGGCGGCCCAGCGGCCATGGCCGACATGAAGGGGACCGGTGGGGTTGGCGGAGATGAACTCGACCTGGGTGCGCAGGCCATTGCCCACGTTGACCTTGCCCCAGTCCTGGCCGGCCTCGATGACCGTGCGGAAGACCTCGTTGTTGGCCGAGGAGTTGAGGTAGAAGTTGATGAAGCCGGGGCCAGCGACCTCGACCTTGGAGACGGAGGTGCTCTGTGGCAGGTGCGCGACGATGGCCGCGGCAATCTTGGCGGGAGCCATGCGGGCCAGACGCGCCGAACGCATGGCGACCGTGGACGTCCAGTCACCGTTGCCGGAGTCAGCCGGTCGCTCGATGCCACAATCCTTGACCTCGAACTCTGGCAGATCTCCTGCCGCCTGGGCGGCGGCTATGGCCTGCTTGACAAGCTCCTCGATCGTTTCGGGCATGCTGGTGACTCCTTTTTCTCTATAGACTAGTCGTACCTATCCAATAGTCGAAAAGCTCCGGCCATGGGGTCAGACGCTTTAGGCGACGTTGTCGAGTGTAGCAAAGATGCCTGCCATTGGCAGCGCTTCTCAGCTTATTCACCGATTTATGAGTTCAGGGCTGCTACGGTAGCAAGCGGGAAGGGATGCCTTGGCACGTATCGGGTTGAACCGGCTCTGGCGAAGGCATCCCCTTGATCGGGCATGCGAGGGCTAGGACCTGCCACGGCGACCCGAGCCCTTTGCCTCCTCCAGCGCCAGCTCGTTGCGCAGGCGGGCGAGGCCGCGCTCCAGGCCCACCGGATAGGTCTGGGGGTTGAGGAAGCGCTTGGTCGCGGGATCGAGGTGCATCATGGCCTCGCGGCAACGTGCCTTGGCCTTGTCGAGGGACTCGACCTCGCCCACACGGCGGCCGTCCTCCACGAGCTTGACCAGCATCTCGCGCGGGGTCGCCTCGGTCAGGTCGAAGGAGGTCAGCTCGTCAAGGACGTCGACCATCGAGCTGTGGTCGCCACTGTCCACCGAGTCGTCCACGATCATGTCGCCTACGGGCACGCCAGCCTCGTCGTAGTGGCGCAGGATGTGCTGCACGCCGGGGATGGTGCGCTTGTAGGCCTGCTCGGAGAGCTTGATGACCGGCTCCCAGGGGCTGGCCGGGTCCTCGCGCGTCGCGGAGAGCTTGTACACGCCGCCCAGCGACGGCTGGGGGTCGCAGGTTGCCAGCTTGGTGCCCACGCCGAAGGAGTCGATGGGAGCGCCCTGCGCGAACAGCGACTGGATGGTGTACTCGTCGAGGTCGTTCGATGCGGAGATCTTCACATAGGGCAGGTCCGCCTCGTCAAAGGCCTTGCGCGCCATCTTGGAGAGTCGTGCGAGGTCGCCGGAATCGAGGCGCACCGCCGCCAGGCGCTCGCCGCGCTCCTCCATCTCCTTGGCCACCGTAATCGCATGCTTGATGCCCTCGCGCACGTCGTAGGTGTCAAGGAGGAGGACGCAGTTCTTGGGGCTGGATGCCGCAAAGGCGCGGAAGGCGTCCAGCTCCGTCGGGAACGACATGACCCACGAATGGGCATGGGTGCCGAAGACGGGGATGCCGTAGATCTTGCCCGCCAGGACGTTGGAGGTCGACGAGGCGCCACCGATGTAGGACGCACGCGCGACCGCCAGGCCGCCATCGGGACCCTGCGCGCGACGCAGGCCGAAGTCGGAGACCGGATGCCCCTCGGCCGCATGCACCACGCGAGCGGTCTTGGTGGCCACCAGCGTCTGGAAGTTCACCAGGTTGAGCAGCGCGGTCTCGATGAGCTGGCAGTCGATGAGCGGACCCTGGACCCGCAGCATCGGCTCGCGGGCGAAGACGAGCTCGCCCTCGGGGATGCCCCAGACCGAGACGCGCATGCGGAAGTCGCGCAGGTAGTCGAGGAATCCCGGCTTGAACAGCGGGCCACCGCCCGGGGCCGGCACCGAGGCGAGGTATTCGATCGACTCGTCGTCGTAGACGAAGCTCTCAACGAGGTCGGCGACCTGTCCGATACCACAGGCGATGCCATAGCCACCCTTGAACGGAGGGTCGCGGAAGAAGACGTTGAAGCACCCCTCCCCGTTCACGAGGCCGCTCTCCCAGTAGCCCTGGGCCATGGTCAGCTCGTAGAGGTCGGTGTTGAGCGCCACGTCAGAGGGACGTGTGATGTCAGTCAATGCCATGGGTATCTCCTCACTCGCGTCGGCTTGTCCCGCACGCTATCCCACAAGAAAGTGCATGATGACGATGATGGCCGCCAAGGCCCCCAGGACCGCCAGCACGATCTTCTGCCCAAGGGGCATGCGCAGGTCGTCATCGGGCTCCATCAGCTTCGAGCCTCGCTCGCGCGCCTCGCGTATGCGCTGGTCCTCGGCGCTTTGTCGTGGTTGGGGGCGGGAGACGGACTGCACGGGGGACCGCTCGGCAGACGCATGGCTGGCACGCAGCTCCTCCAGCTCCGCTCGCTCGCGGGCGGCCCGCTCGCGCAGCTCGCGCTGGGCCTTCTCGGCCCTCAGGGCCTCAAGCTCCGCTCGCTCCTCGTCAGTCAGCGGAAGCGCCTCGTCGGCCATGTCATGTCCCTTCGTCAGGCGCCACCATCGGCGCATATGCTAGCAACTATACTCGCACGTGACACCAAGGCAAAGCCTTTTGCCAGATTCGTGGAGACGGGTGGGCGCGACGCACGGGAAGGGTTGCGCGCCACCCTCCTCCTTGCACGGCCATCACTCCCCCAGCTCGGGACCCACGACACCGGTCGCGTCGAAGGCTGGGACGAAGCTCTCGGACACCGTGCCCCCCTGCTGCCACCAGAGATGCTCGAACCCCAAGGCATCGGCATAATCGAGAACCAGCTCGTACTCGTCAGCCGTGACGGCGCGCGCAAGGGTCCCTCCCTCACGCAGGCACCGCTCGTTGGGCGTGTATTGGTTCATGACCGAGAGGTCGACCTCGTTGCCGCACAGGCGCCAGACGGTATCGAGGACGTCGAGCGAGTCGTCGCTCTGGCCGGGCAGCACCAGGTGGCGCACGATGATGCCCCGCTCCATGGAACCATCCTCGCGCATGCACCTGCCACCCGCATGACGCAACCCCTCGAGCATGGACCCGAGCGCCTCTTCCGCGACGCTGGGATAGTCCCGGACGGCGGAGAGGCGACCCGCGAGGTCGGATGACGCGTACTTGAAGTCGGTGAGCCACACGTCGACGGTGCCCGCCAGCGCCTCCACCAGCTCCACGCGCTCGTATCCCGAGGTGTTGCAGACGATGGGCAGCCGCAGTCCCCTTTCGCGTGCCATCGCCACGGCCTCCACGACATGCGGCGCATAATGCCCGGGCGTCACGAGGTTGATGTTGAGGGCGTGCTGCTCCTGCATCTCCAGCATGATCTGCGCAAGCCTGCCGACGCCAATCTCGATGCCGAAGCCCTCGTGCGATATCTCGTGGTTCTGGCAGAACACGCAACGCAACGGGCAGCCCGCGAAGAAGATCGCACCCGAGCCACTCTCCCCGGAGATGGGCGGCTCCTCCCAAAAGTGGAGGGCTGCCCGGGCGATGCGCAGCGACGCCGAGGCCCCGCAGACGCCGGCAGCGCCCGACAGTCGACGGGCGCCACAGCGACGCGGGCAGAGCGCGCAAGGTTCGTATGCTTTGCGGGACAGGTCCATAAATCGGTCACTTGAGGAAGGGCACGTGCGGGGTGTGCTCCTGCTCGAAGCGAGCCTCCTCCTTCTCGAAGGCGGGGTCCTGGGGGGTGATGATCTCGTCGTGGCCCGTGCGCGGGTTGTAGTGGTGCAACAGCACGGGGCTGAAGAGGCGCAGCTTCGCGGCGAAGAGGCAGGAGGCCGCCACCAGAAGGACGAAAATCGTGACGCGCGCTGCCAGCGGCACCTGGGTCAGCACGATGGCGCCAACCGACAGCATGACCGTCCACCCGTAGATGACCAAGACCGTCTGACGCTGGTCGAAGCCCTCATCCAGCAGGCGGTGATGGATGTGGCCGCGATCCGCCTGACCGACGCTGACGTGTGCGCGGCTGCGGCGGATGATGGCCGAGAGAGTGTCGATGATGGGGATGCCGGCGACGACCAGAGGGACGATGATGGTCGTCAGACTGGAGATGCGCGTCACCGACAGCAGCGAAACGGTAGCCAGGGTGAACCCCAGCAACAGCGATCCCGAATCCCCCAGGAAGATGGATGCGGGATGGAAGTTGTAGCGCAGGAAGCCCAGCGTCGAGCCGGCGAGCGCGATGGCCAGCGAGGCCGCGTCGATCTGGCCGCGGAGCAGGGACAGGACGAAGAGCGTGATGCTCGCGATGAAGGAGATTCCCGACGCCAGCCCGTCGATGCCATCGATCAGGTTGAAGATGTTCACATAGCCGACAAGGTAGATGACCGTCACCGGATAGGTGAGCCACCCCAGGTGGAAGAGGCTCGTCTCCTCGACCGGGTTGACGACGTCGCCGATCACCAGGCCGCTGGCAACGGCGATGGTTGCGGCGAGCACCTGGCCGATCAGCTTCTTGCGCGGCGTGAGGGACACGCAGTCGTCGATGAGGCCCGTGACGAAGATGACCACGAAGGCGACGGCAAGCAGCGGGTAGCTGACGCGTTGCAACAGTGGCGAAGGCGTGAAGGTGAGCGGCCATCCGAGTATGTGGGAGCCCAGCATCTGGATGACGACCATCGACATGATGCCCGCGAAGACGGCAATGCCACCCATGCGCGGCGTCGGTGACCGGTTGATGCGACGGCTGTCAGGGTAATCGACGGCATCCAGACGCCAGGCGATCTTTGACGCTATGGGGGTCATGAGCATGGAGACGAAAAACGCCAGCACAAAGAAGCACAGGTAGGCCACCCACCGCCAATCCATGTCGAAAAGCCTCCCAAACCCTTGCGCTGGCTCAAAGTCCAATGCCTATCATACGATTGTTTGCGGTTCTGTCTCACAAGTCAAGACTGGTATCCGCAAGGGACACACGTATAGTGGAAGTAGTATCCCCCGTGGTTCTAACTGGGTGAACCGACAAGCGTTTCGAGGGAGTCCGAGGTCCCGTATCCAGTACAGGAATCCTCCGTTGCTGAGGAAGCTGGAACAAGCGGGCAGGACACCCACCTTAGGTAGGTGGGTTCATAATCGAAACCGCGGGGGATGCTTTTTGTGTCTGTGCTGGTAGATGTGGGCGTGTATCCAGCATCGAGAACGTGTGGACCTCCGTTGGATTCGAATTGGAACCAAGCGGACGATTCTGGGCCCACACCCCCCAGCCCTGGCGTGCAGGATCCCTACAGCTCCACCTCGCTCCAATGGGGACTCGCGGGAATGGTGCGGATGCGCGGATTCAGTGCCGCGAGCACGACGGAGACCACCACCAGCACCATCATCGCAATGACGAATCCCTGAAACCCGATGCGCGGCAGCAGCTCGCCCGCAACGGCACCAGAGGCGCTGCCAAAGAGCATGATGGTCGTCATCACGGCAGCCCGCGTGCGTCCCTGACGCTCGACCGGAGTCTTCGAGAACACGAACCCGTTGACCAAGGCTCCGAAGAGCGGCATGGGAAGGCTCGTGAGCACGGCGTTGGCAATCACGTAGCCGTAGGCACCGGAGATGACAAGCGGCACATAGCCCACCGTCACCCACATGAGAATGACGATGATGCCCCTGCCCGCGGGAATGTGGTCGCACAGGCGCGACGAGACGAGGGAGCCCACAAGCGTCGCAACTCCGCTCACGACGTTGACGAGGCTGATGAGCAGGGCATCGGTGCCCGTCGACACCAGCTGGAGGTTAACCGCCTGGCGCATGGCGAAGGCGCCGAACTCGAAGAGGCCCATGATCGCAACGGCACTGACGATGGTGCGGCTGGCAAAGACCCAGCGCCAGCCTTCGACCAGGTCATGGGCGAACGAGGCGATGCCCGCCTTGGCCTGCCTCGTCTCGGGCCGCTCCGGCAGACGCAGGGAGAAGGCGCAGACGAACGCCACCGCATCGCAGATCGCGCTCGCAAAGAACGGGGCGGCATTCCAAATCCCATAGAGCGTGGCACCAAGAGGCGACCCCGCCATGCGAACCGCCGCGTCGCGCCCCTGGTTGAGGCTCTCTGCCTGGGCGTAGCGCCTTGGGCCGACCACGGTGATGAGCGCGGCATTGGAGGTACCGTCAAGCAGGCCGAACACCGCACTCGAAGAGAGGCAGAGCACCATGAAGCGCAAAAAGGTGAGGTTTCCCGTGGCGTAGAGCACGCCCATGGTCGCCCATAGCGCGCCGCAGATGCCAGACTGGGCCAGCAGCAGCAGCCGATGGTCGTGGCGGTCTACGAACGTACCACCCACCACCTGCGTGAACACGCTCATGATTCCACGCGCGGTGGAGAACCAGCCTGCCATCGTGACCGAGCCCGACAGCTCGTACGCCATGAGCGAGATGACGATCCAATGCACCGCCGACCCACAGAGGAGGAAGGTGTCGGCCCCGAACCATGCCGGGTAGTTCGCCACCCTGAAGAGCGATTCCCTCTGTGTACCCTCAGACACCGTACCTCCTGGAGAAGGTTGTGCACGATATACCACTATGACATATTTCGAGGACACGGAACGACCGCTCCTCGGACATCGATACGACGGCCAAATGAAGGACCCGGGCCGAAGCCCGGGTCCCATACAACATCATGCCTTCGCGTGAGGGCTTACGCCATGGCGGAGCGCACCATGTCGGCGAAGCCGTCGGCCTTGAGGGAAGCGCCACCGACGAGAGCGCCGTCGACGTCTTCCTTCTCCAGGAAGCCGGCGATGTTGCTCGGGTTGGCGGAGCCGCCGTACAGGACGCGGATGCCGGCAGCGGTCTCCTCGCCGAAGATCTCGACGAGGGTCTTGCGGATGGCGCCGCAGACTTCCTGCGCGTCATCGGCGGTAGCGGTCTTGCCGGTGCCGATGGCCCAGATGGGCTCGTAGGCGATGACATACTTGGCGGGATCGGCGATCTCCAGGCCAGCGGTGTCCTTCTTGATCTGGTCGACGACGAACTCGACGTGCGTGCCGGCCTCGCGGATCTCCAGGGACTCGCCGCAGCAGCTGATGGGGACGATGCCGTGGGCCATCAGGGCCTTGGCCTTCTTGTTGATGTCCTCGTCAGTCTCGCCGAAGTAGTCACGACGCTCGGAGTGACCGATGATGCAGTAGGTGGCACCAATGGCCTCGAGCATGTTGGGGGCAGTCTCGCCGGTGTAGGCGCCGGCCTCCTCCCAATACACGTTCTGGGCGGAGAGGGCAAACGGGGCCTCTTCCTTCTCGATGACCTCGGCGACGCCCTTCAGGTCGACCGTGGGGGGAGCGACGACGACGTCAACGTCGCCCGTGCCGCCCGCAAGCTCCTTGGCCAGACCCTCGGCCAGCACGACGGCCTCGGAGAAGGTCTTGTTCATCTTCCAGTTGCCAGCAATCATCCTGTTACGCATCGAGAAGCGCCTCCACTCCGGGAAGGGCCTTGCCCTCGACGAGCTCCATGGAAGCGCCACCGCCGGTGGAGATCCAGCTCATCTGGTCGGCCAGGCCGAACTTGTTGATAGCCGCGACGGAGTCGCCGCCGCCGATGATGGACGTGCAGTCAGAAGCGCCGATGGCACGGGCGACAGCCTCGGTGCCCTTGGCGAACTGATCGAACTCGAAGACGCCCATGGGACCATTCCAGAACACGGTCGCAGCGCCCTTGACGGCGTCGCAGTACAGCTCGACGGTCTTGGGGCCGATGTCCATGCCCATCATGTTCTCGGGGATCTTGTCGGAGTCGAAGGTCACGCCCTCGGCGTCCTCGCCAAAGTGGTCGGCGCAGACGTTGTCGATGGGCAGCAGGATCTTGCAGCCCTTCTCCTCTGCCTTCTTCATCATCTCGCCAGCGCGCTCGATCCAGTCGACCTCCTTGAGGGAGGTGCCGACCTCGTAGCCCTTGGCCAGGAAGAAGGTGTAGGCCATGCCGCCACCGATGATCAGGGTGTCAGCGGACTCGATGAGGTTCTCGAGGACGCCAATCTTGCTGGAGACCTTGGAGCCACCAACGACGGCCACGAACGGACGCGCGGGATCGGCGAAGATGCTGGTAAGGGTGTCGACTTCCTTCTCCAGAAGGAAACCGGCGACGGCGGGGATGTAGGCGGCGGGGCCCACAACCGAGCCCTGGGCACGGTGAGCGGTGCCAAAGGCGTCGAGCACGAAGATGTCGGCGTAGGAGGCCAGCTTCTTGGCGACCTCGGGGTCGTTCTTCTTCTCGGCCTTGAGGAAGCGGACGTTCTCGAGCACGAGGATGTCGCCCGGCTTGACGGCGGCGCAGGCCGCGGCGGCCTCGTCACCATAGGTGTCGGCGACGAACTTGACGTCGTAGCCAGTGAGCTCGGCGAGCTTGTCGGCAGCCGGCTTGAGGGAGAGCGCGGGCTCGGGGCCGTCGCCCTTGGGGCGACCGAGGTGGCTCATCAGGATGATGCCAGCGCCCTGCTCCTTGAGGTACTTGATGGTGGGGATGGCGGCGCGAACGCGCGTGTCATCGGTCACCACGCCGTCCTTCAGGGGGACGTTGAAGTCGACGCGCATGATGATCTTCTTGCCCTTGACGTCGATGTCCCGGACGGTCTTCTTGGTAAAGGCCATGGGAATCACTCCTTCTTCTTCGTCGTGTTCTTACAGGAAGGGCGCGGTCGCGGCCCTGCGACCGGCGACCGCGCCCCAGCTACACCAGAGGTACTGCCTTGGACTTAGGCAACGAACTTCTCGAAGTACTTGATGGTGCGGACCATCTGAGAGGTGTAGGAGTTCTCGTTGTCGTACCAGGACACGACCTGGACGAGGTACTTGCCATCAGCCAGCGGCATGACGCGGGTCTGGGTGGCGTCGAAGATCGAGCCGTGGGTCTCGCCGACGATGTCGGAGGAGACGATCTCGTCCTCGTTGTAAGCGAAGGTCTCGGGGATGGTGTCAGCGTAGGCCTTCATGGCAGCGTTGATGCCCTCGGCGGTGACATCCTCGCCGGAAACGACGGCGTAGAGGATGGTGGTGGAGCCGGTCGGGGTCGGGACGCGCTGAGCGGAGCCGTCAAGCTTGCCAGCGAGCTCGGGGAGGACCAGGCCGATAGCCTTGGCAGCACCGGTGCTGTTCGGGACGATGTTCACGGCGCCAGCGCGGGCACGACGGAGGTCGCCCTTGCGCTGCGGGCCGTCGAGGATCATCTGGTCGCCAGTGTAGGCGTGGATGGTCGTCATGAGGCCCTTCTCGATGGGGGCGTAGTCGTTCAGGCCCTTGGCCATCGGAGCGAGGCAGTTGGTGGTGCAGGAGGCCGCGGAGATGATGTCGTCATCAGCGGTCAGGATGTCGTGGTTGACGTTGAAAACAACCGTGGGGAGGTCGTTGCCCGCGGGAGCGGAGATGACGACCTTCTTGGCGCCGGCGTCGATGTGAGCCTGGGCCTTGGCCTTGCTGGTGTAGAAACCGGTGCACTCCAGCACGACGTCGACGTCGAGCTCGCCCCAGGGGAGCTCTGCCGCGTTGGCCTTGGCGTAGATGGTGATCTTCTTGCCGTCGACCTCGATGAAGTCCTCGCCAGCCACGACGGTGTGGTTGCGGGCGTAGTTGCCCTGAGAGGAGTCATACTTCAGGAGGTGCGCGAGCATAGTGGGGGAGGTGAGGTCGTTGATAGCGACGATCTCGGAGCCCTCATGACCGAACATCTGACGGAAAGCCAGGCGACCGATGCGACCAAAGCCGTTGATAGCAACCTTAACTGCCATACTTTCTCCTTTCGCGAGGCCCCCCGAGGCCGTTCCTCGAGACAGGCCCTAACCAACATACTGTGGACAGTCTAACCCCAAACGCAACCCCCTCAACCGCTCACCCCGCAGACGGGGCGGAATTAATCCGTGGTTGGTAGCTCTCGGCTATCAACGGCACCCGTACCCACAGCGCCATTCGCACCCTCCCCCGCCTCCTGCACAAGGGCGCGCAAACGCAGAAGCCTATGGTACATGCCCGATTTCTTGGTCGGGGGAGATGCCAGGGCCCCGAGGTCCGCCAGGGAGAGCTCGGGATATGAGCGTCGTAGCTCGCAAAACTCGCGAACGGCAGGGGGAAGCGCTCGCAGGCCGATGGTACGCTCGGCCTCGGCGATCAGTTCGATCTGGTTGCCGGCGGCGTTGGTGGAGCGGGACTGGTTGGCCATCTCGGCATTGACGCGACGGTTGACGTCGTTCTTCAGCGACTTGACCTGTCGGACGTTGGAGACCGCCCGCGCCGAGCGGACCGCGCCGATGGAGCGCAGCAACGTGACGACGTCGTCGAAGCTCTTGAGGTAGATGGCATAGGCACCACGTCGGCGGTTGAGCCGCGCACCGATGCCCAGCTCGCCGATCAGCTCGATGATGTCGTGGGCGAACTGCTCGCCGGTGACCGCAATCTCCAGATGGAAGTCCCCGCGCGGGTCCGCGACGAACCCCCCGGCCATG
Organism: uncultured Coriobacteriaceae bacterium; assembly: GCA_902778135.1. Lineage (GTDB taxonomy): Bacteria > Actinomycetota > Coriobacteriia > Coriobacteriales > Atopobiaceae > UBA1367. The sequence goes on along the minus strand of CACYWP010000022.1, from coordinate 20,041 downwards.
AAGGCGCCCCTCAAAAACGATGATCGGCAGCAACGTCGCTGGAGCAGGCGCACCGGCGCACCGGTAGACAGCCCGCGTCCCGGCACGAGGATGCCCAGCCGCATCAGGTCCTCCTCCAGCTCGTCCTGCTCGGGGATCTCGATGAGGTAGTTGCGCGTCTTGTGCAGGTTGGAGTGACGCACCGTCAGGCGCGTCTCCAGGTCGAACAGCTCGTGCGTCAGCTTGATCATCGTGCGTGCGACGGCACCCGTCTCGGTGGAGACGCGTATGGAATAGCGGCCCGGGCCACGGAACGACAGCGTCCCGCACACGCGCACGATGGCCGAGAGCTGGGCGAGCGCGCATTCGGAGCAGGACCCCTCGACACGTGACAGCTCGTCTTTGACCTGGGCGGTGAAGGACATGTCTACGATGCGTTGCGCTCGGCGCGCGCGAGGTCGCGATGGCTGGTCAGGACGTGATAGCCCGCGTGCGTGAGGTGCGCGGCCGTCTGCTCGGCGATGGCGACCGAGCGGTGCTGGCCCCCGGAGCAGCCCACGCCCACCGACAGGCGGCTCTTGCCCTCCCCCACGTAGCCCGGCATGACCGTGTCGAGCAGCGCACACCACCGCTCGAGGAACGCCTTCGTCTGGGGATGCTCGATGACGAAGTCCCGCACCAGCGGGTCACGCCCCGTCAGTGGCCGCATCTCCGGGTTCCAGTAGGGGTTGGGCAAGAAGCGCACGTCGATGATGATGTCAGCCTCCTCGGGCATGCCGTACTTGAAGCCGAAGGAGAAGACGTGCACCTCCATCAGCTGCTGTTCGGTGAGGTGGGTGAACTCCGAGAGCAGGCGCGACCGCAGCTGCTTGGGCTTGAGGTTGGTGGTGTCGATGGTCAGGGTCGCCCGCTCGCGCATCTCCGTGAGGTTCTCGCGCTCGCGCCGGACCGCGTCGATGGTCGCCTCCCCCTCGCGGGCGATGGGATGCGGACGGCGGTTGAGCGCATAGCGGCGCAGCAGTGCCTCGTCCGACGCGTCGAGGAAGAGCACGCCATAGGTGAACTCGTGGGAGGCAAGCTCGTCGAGGGCATCGTCGAGCTCGGAGAAGAGCTGTTGGCTGCGCAGGTCGCAGACCACGGCGAGGTGACGGCCGACGCCAGAGGACAGGCCGCTCATCTGCGCGACCGCCAAGATGAGGCTGGGCGGGAGGTTGTCGATGACGTAGTAGCCCAAGTCCTCGAACGTGTGCATGGCCTCGGTGCGGCCGGCGCCGGACATGCCCGTGATGACAATGACGTCGGGGCTGTTGAGGGCGGATTCGCGAACGTGCGGTCCTTCCAGCATGCGAGCCTCCTGGAGATGGGCGACATTGGCTCTAGTATAGCGTCCCGGTAAAACTAGCCACGAGCGCATCATGTCCACGGATTTGTCTGCGTTTCGGGCTGGCCCGTCTGCGAGGGTACGCAGAAAAGGCCGTAGTCTGCGCAGCGAAAAGCGCAGACAAGCGATCCTTGGAATGCGAACAGGCTCATAGCGCAGACAACCCGGTTCGCACGTCCCTTTGAGCCGTTTCGAGCGCAGACAACGCAATCCGCCTCTCGAGGGCCGCTACTCCCCCGCCTCCTCGGCCTCGGCGGCACGCAGGGTCCGCCACACCTCCTGGGCGACGGCCTCGGGCACGCCCTTCACCTGGGCGATGTCGTCGACCGAGGCCGCGCGCAGCCGCCTCATCGAGCCGAAGTGGCGCATGATGGCACGCTTGCGCTTGGGACCGACGCCATCCACCTCGTCGAGCACCGACACGCTCTGGGCCTTGGTGCGCAGCTCGCGGTGGAAGGTGATGGCGAAGCGGTGGCTCTCGTCACGCACCTGCTTGATGAGGTAGAGCGAGGGGGATCCCGAGGGCAGCACCACCGGTGTGTCGTCCCATGGGACGAAGACCTCCTCGTCCGACTTGGCCAGGCCGCATACCGGTATGTCCAAGCCCAGCTGCGCCAGCTGCTGCATGGCTGCCGTCAGCTGGGGCTTTCCGCCGTCCACCACCAGCAGGTCGGGCGGGGCGGCCGCGAAGCGCGTGTCCGCCATGTTCTTCGGACCGTAGCGGCGGCCCAGAACCTCCTGCATGCTGACGAAGTCGTTGGCCTCGTCCAGCTCGGTGCGGATCTTGAAGCGTCGGTACTGCCCCTTGTCCGGCATACCGTTGGTGAACACCACCATGGAGGCAACGGTGAACGCCCCGTGCAGCGTCGAGATGTCGAAGCACTCTATGCGCATGGGTGGCGCGTCGAGCGCAAGGGCGCTCTCCAGCTGCAGCAGCGCCTGGTTGGTGCGGTCGTCGGCATAGCCCGTGCGCACCATGTAGCGGTTGAGCGCGTGGTGGGCGTTGTCCGCAGCCATCGACAGCAGGTGGCTCTTCTCGCCCCGCTGGGGACGGTGGATGTGGCATGCGCGCCCGCGCCGGCCGCTCAGCCACTCGGAGAGCAGCTGGGCATCGGGCAGGTCGCAGGCGACGTCCACCTCGGCGCCGATGTCGGCCGTCTCCCCGTAGTAGCGCTTGAGGAAGCCCTCCACCAGTTCGGTCTCGCTGACGTCCGCCCCCTTGTTCAGCACGAACTCCGACGAGCGGATGACACGGCCCTCGCGCACGACGAACACGCAGGCTGCCGATATGGTCTCCTCGCGGTAGAATCCCACCACGTCCAGGCTGACGTCTGACGAGAACACCACCTGCTGGCGGTCGTCCAGGCCCTCCAGCACCTCGATGCGATGCTTGATGCGGCCGGCCCGTTCGAACTCCAGCTCCGCAGCCGCCTCGGCCATCTGCTCGCGCAGGTCGCCGATGATGGCCGAGCGTCGCCCCTCCAGGAACTGCTCCACCTGGCGCACGTTGCGGCCGTACTCTGCCGTGGTGATGGCCCCGCAGCAGGCTCCCGGGCCGCGACCGACATGGCTGTCGAAGCACGGGCGCCCGCGCTCGGCCAGCACCAGGTTGGCCACCGCGATGTCGTCGGGATGGCTGTCGAGGTAGCGCTTGACACGCTTCCACTCCGCGCAGGTGCCTATGCAGATCGGCACCGCCTTGCGCAGCTGGTTGATGGTCTCGCGCGCCGCCTTGGCGTCGGTGTAGGGACCGAAGTAGCGCGTCCCCTTGCGATGCCTCTCCCGCGTGTACTTTATCGCCGGATAGGCGTCCGACTCGGTTATCGCGATGAACGGATAGCTCTTGTCGTCCTTGTAGTCGACGTTGAAGTAGGGATGGTACTGCTCGATGAGGTTGCGCTCCAGCACCAGCGCCTCGTGCTCGTTGCCCACGACGACGTAGTCGAACCCGCGCACGACCTGCATCATCAGCGGTATCTTGTCGCGCTCGTCCTGCAGCGTGACGTACTGGCGCATGCGGGCCCGCAGGTTCTTGGCCTTGCCCACGTAGATGACCCCGCCCGCCGCATCCTTCCACAGGTAGCAACCCGGTTCGGTCGGCACGCGCGAGACCTGCTCGGCAATGCTGGCCAGCCCCTCCTCCTCGGGAAGCGGGGCCGCGCCAGACAGGTCGGGAACGTATGGGGAGTCGCGGTCCGACATGCTAGTCGAAGTCCGCCTGCTTGCCGCCGGTGTCCCAGACGTAGCGCTTGAACTTGCGGATCTGGTTGTGGTAGGTGATCTCGGCCCAGAACCAGTGCTGGAGGGAATCCGCCTCGTAGAAGAGCGGGAACTGTGCCAGGCCGCTCTCATAGCCTGCCAGCACCTCGTCGCGCAGGGTCTCGTCCCTCACCGTCCTGCGCACCACCAGGGGCGGAACGCAGGCGTAGAGGAAGTCCTGGTCGGCGCGCTGCTCGGGAATCTCGTGCCCCAACACGTAGTCCTCGACGAACAGCTTGACGAAGGGCACGCCTGCCAGGCTGACGTAGAAGGTGTTGCGGCCCGGGCGCGTGTTGACCTCGAAGAAGCGGTACGAGCCGTCGCGCGGGTCGTACTTGACGTCGAAGTTGGCAAACCCGTGATAGCCCACATGCTTGAGGAAGCGGGCCGCCTGCTCGATGACCGACTCGACGCGCTTCGAGCGGATGACCACGGGGTTGCCGATGGCCGATGGAGCATGGTCCTGCAGGACCACCTGCCCCATGCAGCTGACGCGCAGGTTGCCCTCGTCATCCGAGAAGGTCGTCACCGAGTGGATGCCGTCATCCTCGCCGGGGATGAAGTCCTGGATGATGAGCTCGCGGTCATAGCTCGAGGCGACGAGGTTGGTGTAGATGCGGTCGAGCTCCTCGGGGGTCTCCACCTCGAAGATCTTCTTCTTGCCAGGGAACTCCGCGTAGTGATAGCGCGCAGAGTTGGACGGCTTCGCGATGAGCGGGTAGGCGAACGAGGAGGCGTCGAACGACTCGTCGCGCTCCGCGCACCCGAAGCGCCAGGTCGCCGGATAGTCCATCCCCAGCTCCTCGCAGAGCGCGTAGAAGCGCTCCTTCTGGGTGATGTCGTCGAGCAGGTCGAAGTCGATGTAGGGCACGACGAAGAGCTGCTCCAGCGTCTCCTTGTTCTGGGAGAAGATGCGGGCGTACCAGTCGCCCGACCCCACGAGGATGCCGACCTTGCCCTGGGCCGCAAGCTGCTCGCCCAGTTCCATGAGATAGGAGATGAGCGACGACTCCTGGTCGACGCCCTCGACGACGCGATAGTCGCAGAACCTGCTGGACGAGGCCGCCTTGACGTCGGCGGTAGCCAGCAGTATCGAGGTGATGCCGTAGACGCGATGGAACTCGCGCACGTAGGAATAGCCGAGGATGTCGCCGCCGAGGACGACTGGCACGAGCTTGTCGCGCACGTCCTGCTCGGTGGTGATGGATGCCGCAGCGGGGCTCTTAGCCATGGGGATGCCTCCCGGTCGTGAGGTCACGGACGTCTGCATGATAGGCCATGCGCGAGGCGACGTGGGCCGCCCACACAGGAAAAGGGCGCGGGACGACGCCGCGGCCCCGCACTCCCCTACGCGAGCTCGCGGAAGAAGCAGCTGCGGTGCCCGGTGTGGCACGCGGGGCCCGGCGAGTCGACCACGGCGACCAGCGTGTCGGCGTCGCAATCCACCAGCAGCCGCCTGAGCTGCTGCATGTTGCCGCTGGTGGCACCCTTGTTCCACAACTCCTGGCGCGACCGGGACCAGAACCAGGTGGTCCGCGTCTCCAGCGTGAGGCGCAGCGACTCCTCGTTCATCCAGGCCACCATGAGGACCTCTCCGGTCCCCCCCTGCTGCACCACGCAGGGGATGAGCCCCGCCGCATCGAGCTTCAGACGCAGGTCCGAGAGCCCCACGACCTCGATGGGTTCCCCTGCGTACGACCGAGTCCCTGCCAACACGCCCAACCTCCCCGTCTCGCGTCCCGTCAAGGCATCCTAGAAGTCGAGCCGCACGGGGATGCCCTGCGAGGCCATGTACTCCTTGACCTGGCGAATGCTGTACGTTCCGAAATGGAAGACGCTGGCTGCCAGAACGGCGTCCGCCTCGCCCTCGATGATGCCCTCCGCAAAGTGCTCGAGCGAGCCCACGCCACCCGACGCGATGACCGGGATGGGCACCGCACGCGCGACGGCGCGCGTCAGGGCCAGGTCGAAGCCCTCCTTGGTGCCGTCGCGATCCATGCTGGTCAGCAGGATCTCGCCCGCACCGCGCCGTGCCGCCTCAGTCGCCCACTCCACCGCGTCGATGCCGGTCGCGATGCGTCCGCCCGCCAGGTAGACCTCCCACTTGTCAGCCGTGCCCACCCGCTTGGCATCGATGGCGCAGATGACCGCCTGGCTGCCAAAGGCGGCTGCGGCGATGGAGATCAGCTCGGGGTTCTTGACGGCGGCGGAGTTGACCGAGACCTTGTCCGCCCCCGCGGAGACCATCTTGGTCATGCCTGCCAGGTCCTTGAACCCGCCCCCCACGGTATAGGGGATGCGCAGCTCCTCGGCGGCATGGGAGGCCAGTTCGATGGTGGTCGAGCGGTCATCGGAGGTCGCGGTGATGTCGAGAAAGACGACCTCGTCGGCACCCTCGCGGTCGTAGACGCTGGCCAGCTCCACGGGGTCACCGGCATCGACGAGGTTGACGAAGTTGACGCCCTTGACCACTCGACCGTCCTTGACGTCGAGACAGGGGATGACGCGCTTGGTGAGCATGGGAACCTCCAGGTCGGATCGGTGGTGACGTAGGGACGTGCGAAGGAGGGGCCTCCTCAGGGACGTGCGGCGAGGGCCTCCTCCAGCGTGAAGGCGCCCTCGTAGAGCGCCCGGCCGGTGATGGCCCCCTCGATGATGTCGTCTCCCTGGGCAGCCAGGGCGCGCAGGTCGTCGAGGGTGGCGATGCCCCCCGACGCGACCACGGGGAACCCGGCGACCCGTGCGATGTGGCGATAGGCCTCGACGTCGATGCCGGTCTGCATGCCGTCGCGCGCGACGTCGGTGAAGACGAGATGGCGATACCCCAGCGAGACCAGCTCGCCCACCAGCTCGTCGGCACTCACGCCCGCACCCTCGCGCCATCCGTTGACGCGCACGACACCGTCACGCGCGGCGACGTCGGCCACCAGCAGCTCGCCGTACCGGGCTGCCGCCTCGCGGGCGAAGTCGCGGTCGCGCACGAGGGCCGTGCCGATGGCGATGCGGCGCGCCCCGGTCGAGGCCAGCCGCTCGATGGCCTCGAGGCTGCGGACCCCGCCACCCGTGTCAACCGAGATGCCCGGCACCTGGCAGATGCCCTCGATGGCAGCGCGGTTGCGCGCCAGGGCGTCCTCGTCCTCCTCGAAGGTCGCCGACAGATCGACCACGTGGATCCACGTGGCACCACGACGGGCGAAGTCCCGGGCGACGGCGACGGGGTCGTCGGAGTAGACGTCCATCTGCGAGCGGTCCCCGCGACGTAGCCGGACGACCTGGCCCGCGACCAGGTCGATTGCGGGAAAGACGATCATGGCCTAGCCCCTCACGTAGCGCAGGAAGTTGGACAGGATGCGCAGTCCCGTCGCGGACGACTTCTCGGGATGGAACTGGACGCCAAACACGTTGTCCTGCCAGACCGCCGAGGCGAAGGAGCGTGTGTAGTGGGTGCGCGTGGCGACGATGCCCCCGTCGACGTCGTCATCGAGGGCGTAGGAGTGCGTGAAGTACACGTTGGAGCCCTCTGGCACGTCCACGAACAGCGGGCACTGGCGTCCATGCTCGGTGAGATGCAGCTGGTCCCACCCGACATGCGGGACCTTGAGGCGGTCGGACTCCAGGCGCGTCACCGAGCCGGAGATCAGCCCCAGGCCCGGCACCCAACCGTTGCCCCAGGCATTTGTCGTGTGCTCGCTCCCCCGGTCGAACAGCAGCTGCAGCCCCAGGCAGATGCCCAGGAAGGGGACGCCCGAGCGGACCGACGAGTAGACCGCATCGGCCTCCCCCGACGAGCGCATGTAGCTCATGGCGTCCTCGAAGCTGCCCACGCCGGGCAGGATGATGCCGTGAGCCTCGGCAATCGTACGCGGGTCGTCGGTAATGACGACCTCGGCGCCGACGGCGGAGGCGCTGCGGGCGACCGAGAGCAGGTTGCCCTTGTGGTAGTCGACTACGACAAGCTCGTGAGCCATCACAATACCCCCTTGGTGGAAGGGATGCCGGAGACGCGCGGGTCGGGCTCGACGGCGGCACGCAATGCGCGCGCGAAGGCCTTGAAGGTGGCCTCCAGGATGTGGTGCGCGTTCTCGCCGCAGACCAGGCGCAGGTGCAATGTGATGCCCGCGTCGCGCGCCAGCCCGGCGAAGAACTCGTGTCCCAGCTCGGTGTCGAAGGTGCCAACCTTCTGCGGTCCGATGGGCACGTCCCAGTACAGCTCGCCGCGACCGGAGATGTCGACGGCGGCCATGACAAGCGCCTCGTCGAGCGGCACGCAGACGTCCCCGAAGCGGCGGATGCCCGCCTTGTCGCCCAATGCCGAGCGCAGGGCCTGTCCCAATGCGATGCCCACGTCCTCCACCGTATGGTGGTCGTCGACCCAGGTGTCGCCCTTGCAGTGCACGGTCAGGTCGAGCAGCGAGTGACGCCCGAGCGCTGTCAGCATGTGGTCGAAGAACCCCACGCCGGTGTCGATGTCGCAGGTTCCCGACCCGTCGAGGTCGACCGCGATCCGGATGTCGGTCTCGCCGGTCGTGCGGGAGATGGTGGCGGTGCGCGTCATACAACCTCCTTCAGGATGGACGCGACGGCGTCCAGCAGCTCGTCGTTCTCGCGTGGCGTCCCCACCGTGATGCGCAGGCAGTCCTCCAGGCCAGGCGAGGACGAGAAGTCACGCACCAGTATGGACCTCTTGTCGCGCAGGCGTGCGCGCACGATGGCGGCGTACGGCATGCGCACCAGCAGGAAGTTGCCCTGGCTGGGCCACACGCGCACGCCCTCGATGGCAGCGAGACCCTCCGCCAGGCGCCGGCGCTCTTTGCGGATGGTCTCGATGGTGGGTCGGAAGACCCCGCGCATCGAGGTGACGACCTGGGCTGCCGCCTGGGCGAAGACGTCGACGGTATAGGGCTGGCGAACCGCACCGAGCACCTCGATGACGTCCGGGGCGGCGAGCACGTAGCCCATGCGCACGCCCGCCAGGCAGAACGCCTTGGAGTAGGTGTGCAGGACGATCAGGTTGTCATAGGTGGCGAGGAGCCTCTCGCACGAGATGCCGTCGTCGGCGAACTCCGCGTAGGCTTCGTCGATCATCACCATGCCCGGGCAGGCCTCGCACAGGCGCGCCACGTCGGCGGCGGCTATGACGTTGCCCGTGGGGTTGTTTGGTGACGTGACGATGACCATGTCGGCAGTCCCCGCCATCCGAAGAAGGGCGTCGATGTCCAGCTCGAAGGTGTCGGGGTCGCGCCAGCAGCGCACCACGCTCGTCCCGACCATCTTGGAGTAGATGTCGTAGACCGTGAAGGTGGGCGGGCAGTCCACCAGGCGCTTGCCGGGGCCACCGAAGGCGAGGAAGAAGTTGAACAGCAGCTCGTCGCCACCGTTGCCAACGCAGACGTTCTCGCGTCGGACCCCGTGCCATGTCGCGATCTGGTCGCGCAGGTCGTTGGACATGGGGTCGGGATAGCGGTTGGTCGGCGTCGCCGCGATGGCCTCGTCGATGGCGACGCGCACCTGCTCGGGCATGCCGTAGGTGTTCTCGTTGGCCGAGAGGTTGATGTCGCAGGGCGTGAAGTTGGGGTCGTAGGGCTCCAGGCGCGCGACGTCCTCGCGGACGCGCCCCTGGATGCGACGGGACAGGGCGCCCATGCTAGGCACGCTCCACGTCACCGATGTTCGGCACGCCCGGCGCGTCCAGCGCTCGAGGCCACGCCGTGTGCATGGCATCCTCGCAGGCTGCGGCGGCATCGTCAAAGGTCTCGACGCCCTGCGCCACCAGCTTGCGACGCATGCCCACCGACAGGGCGTGGGCCCACAGGCCCTCCGCCTGGGCCAGTGCCTGGACCGACGGCGCGTCGGTGGCCAGACCCTCGGACGTGTAGCAGATCACGCTCGAGCGCTTCTGGAAGTCGTAGACGCCCAGCGGGTTGGAGAAGAGCGCCGTGCCCCCCGTGGGCAGCGTGTGGTTGGGCCCCGCGACGTAGTCGCCCAGCGGCTCGGAGCTCCAGGGCCCGACGAAGATGGCACCGGCATTCCTGATGCGGCCCACCAGCCCCATCGCCTCGGGACAATGCAGCTCGAGATGCTCTGGGGCGATGAGGTTGACCGCGTCGATGGCGGCATCGAGCGTCTCGCAGGTGACGATGAGGCCCTGGTCGTCGAGGGAGGCGCGGGTGATCTGCTCGCGCGGGCTCTGCGAGACCAGCCGCTCGATGGCATCAAGCACGGCCGAGGCCAGCGAGGCGTCGGTCGTCACCAGATAGCAGGCTGCCAACGGGTCGTGCTCGGCCTGCGCCATCAGGTCGGCGGCGACTACGACCGGGTCGGCCGTCGCATCGGCGAGGACGCACACCTCAGAGGGACCAGCAACCATGTCGATGCCCACGTCGCCCGAAACGTAGCGCTTGGCGGCGGCGACATAGGCGTTGCCCGGCCCGACGATCTTTGCCACCTGGGGAATCGTCTCGGTGCCATAGGCGACTGCGGCAATGCCCTGCGCGCCGCCCACCGCGTAGACCTCGTCGACGCCCGCAAGCGCGGCGGCCGCCAGCGTATAGGCAGACAGCGACCCGTCACGCTGGGGCGGGGTGATCATGACGACGCGCTCGACCCCTGCCACCTTGGCGGGGATGACGTCCATCAGCACCGTCGAGGGGTACTGGGCCCTCCCGCCCGGCACATAGACGGCCGCCGAGGGGACTGCGCTGACCTGGACTCCCAGCAGCGTCCCGTCGGCGCGCGTCGTGAACCATGACTGCTCGCGCTCGCGCTCGTGGAAGTCGCGGATCTGGCGCTCGGCCAGCCGCAACGCGTCGAGGAACTCGCCGTCGACCATCCCGAGCGCACCATCGACCACGTCCCGTGGCACCAGGAAGCTCTTGGGGCACACCCCGTCGAAGCGCAGGCAGTACTCGCGCACCGCCTCGTCACCACGCGCACGCACGTCATCGACGATAGCCTGGGCGCTCTGCTCGATCTGGCGCGGCAGCGCGCCGGAGCGCCGCAGGTCCTCCCTGCTCAGGCGCTGTGTGCCGCGAAGGGATATCTGGCGCATGGTCTACTCCTTTGCTCGGTTGACGATGGCGGACAGGCGCTCGGACAGCTCGCGGATGCGCGGGTCGCTGCGATAGGCTGCCGGTCCGGAGAAGAAGCGGGCGGTGCATTCCAGCACCTCGTCGACGACGACCAGGTCGTTCTCGGCCAGGGTCGTTCCGGTGGCGGTGATGTCGACGATGCGGTCGGTCATGCCGACGATCGGCCCCAGCTCGATGTTGCCGTGCAGCTGGACGATGTCCACCTGCTGGCCGATGCGCTCGTAGTACGCACGGGTGATGCGCGGGTACTTCGTGGCGACGCGCACCGTGCCGCGCCACGAGTAGGCGCGCTCGGCCGCCCCCATGCGCGCGGCCGGCTCGGCAACGACGAAGCGGCAGCCGCCGAAGCGCAGGTCCACGAGCTGCAGCAGGTCGACGCCCGCCTCGATGATGGAGTCGCTGCCACACATGCCGCAGTCGGCTCCACCATGGGCGACGAACACCGGCGCGTCCTGGGCGCGCACGATGATGTACTCGACGTCGCCTGCGGGCACGATGAGGCGCCTGCCCGGCTCGCGCAGGTCGTCCACCGGCAATCCCGCCTGCTCCAGCAGGTGCACCGCATCGCGGAACAGGCCTCCCTTGGGCACGGCGATCCGCAGCGGGCGCTCGGCGACGCGCACGCCCGGTGCCACGACGCCCGACTCGCCCTGCTCGCCCAGAATCTCCTGCAGGCGCTCCAGGGACAGCATGAAGCCACAGGCTGCGATGCCCGAGAGGCCATAGCTCTCCAGCACCGCGTCATAGCGTCCACCCGACGCGATGGCGGCGGTGATGCCCTCCGCATAGCCCTTGAAGATGACCCCGGTGTAATAGTCGAAGGAGTTCATTACCGAGAAGTCGAAGCGCAGGACCCCGTCACCGGGAAGCGACCCCAGCTCGGAGACGAGCGCGCGCAGCTCGGTCGTGCCACTCAGCTCCGGATCGACGCCCGCCTCGTCGAGCAGGTCGTCCAGCTCGTCGATGACGCCTTCGTCGCCGGCGAGTCGCGGCAGGCGACGCAGGGCACGCGATGCCGCAGGGTCGAGCCCCGCCTGGGCCACCAGCTCGTCAAGGCCGACGAGGTCGGACTCGTGCACCAGCTCGAGCACGCTACGGCTGAAGGCAGCGTCGGGAGAGCAGACGTCCAGCAGCGCCGTCAGGGGCGTCACCGAGCCGCAGACGATGCGCCACGCCGGCACCTCCAGGGCCTCCAGGGCCTCCGCAAGCAGCGCGATGACCTCGGCCTCGCCACTGACTCCCTCCCCGCCGACCAGCTCGACGCCCAGCTGGGTGAACTGGCGCGGCTGGCCGGACAGGCTGGACTCCTCGCGCACCACCGGCGCGTTGTAGCGCAACCTGAGGGGGAAGGTCCCGTCGGAGAGCCGGCCGGAGACCATGCGGGCGATGGCCAGCGTGATGTCGGGGCGCATGACCAGCAGGCTCCCGTCACCATCAAAGAGCTGGAAGGGCGACTCGGGCACCCTGCCCCCGCGCTCCAGCGCGCCCTTGTCCTCCAGAAGCGGCGTCTCGACCGGCTGGTAGCCATGGGAGGAGAAGCATGCGCGTACCTTGTCAGAAATGCGTTCGCGCGCCACTGCCTCGGTAGGCAGGATGTCGCGAAAGCCGCTGGGGGTTCTCGTCTGCACGTACGCTCCCTTCGGGGACCGACGGTCCCGCGTCTCGTCATTCGCCCGGCACGGGACCATCGGCCTCCGTGCCCCCACAACTCTCACCTCGCCGCCGCTCGTACGCGCCTTGCGAGCACAATCGTTCGTCGGGCGACACTTTAGCACGCTAAAGTGCTCCACCGCCCGCATATCCCGTCCGTTAACGCGGACGAAACGCCCACGGGCCCGCTACCGCCGACGCAACAGCCTTCCCATCAGCGACGAGATGACCGACACCTCCGGGATGCGCAGCAGCAGGGCCAGCCCGAAGGTCACCAGCACCGACGGGATGCCCCCCGCCACCGTGAAGACGAGCGCACGCGAGATCGACTGGCCGATGGGACCAATCGTAGTGGACAGCAGGTACAGCACGCCCCAACCCGTCGCCGCACCGACGAGGCCGAGGGCGGTTGCGCGCACGATGGACCCCGCGACGGACGAGAGCCCCATGCGGCCCAGGGTCTTGCGCAGGCTCGCAAAGGTGACGACGTCGACTGCCAGGAAGAAGAACGCCGAGCTGAGGGCCACCGTATCCAGCCCGAAGTGCGGCGTCGCGAACAGGCAGATGGCCACCTGCACGCCGGCCGCAACGATGTTGGCGACCGCGAACAGGCCCATCCGCCGTAGCGACGAGCAGACCTTCTGGAGGTACATGCAGATGCCGTAGACCGGCAGGGACACCGCCAGCGCGCGCAGGTAGCTGGCTGTCATGGCGATGTCGGCATCGGAGAACTTGCCCGCCGCCAGCATCGTGATCAGCGGCGCGGAGAAGACCATCAGGTACATCATGAAGGGAACCATGAAGAAGCAGACCTTGCTCGTGCCCGAGGAGACGCCCTCCCGATACGCATCCATGTCGCCACGAGCCACGTCGTCGGAGAGCTCGGTGAACATGGCCGTCGTGATGGGCACTGCCAGGATGGCATAGGGCAGCGTGTACCACAGGCGCGCGTAGTACGAGACCGATGCGCCGACCGCCGTCACCGAGAGCGCCGAGCTGTTCATCACCGAGACCGTCACGAACGAGCAGACCATCACCAGGAGGGACGGGATGCCGATGGAGAGCGTATCGCGCAGCGCCGGGTCGCGCCAGTTGATGTGGGGCCGCAGGCGGATGCCATGCTTCGCCAGCGACGGCATCTGCATCACGACCTGGACCGCGACGCCCAGCGGGTTGCCCAGGGCCAGCAGCACGAGCGCGAGGCCAGGCTGCGATTCCAGCAGGAAGGCATAGGCAAGGAACGAGGCAGTGGTCACGAAGTTGTTGAAGATCGGCGCTGCGCTGCTCCAGAAATAGTCCCGCTCGGCGTTGAGCACGCCCGAGAAGATCGACGAGAGCGCGTAGAGCACCACCTCGATGACGAAGAAGCGGAAGAAGTAGGTGGCCAGGTCGGCATCGAAGTCCGCGCTCGCCGAGAAGGACTGGGTCCAGACGACCTGGGAGGCGAAAACGAAGCCCGCCACGGTCACCGCCCCCATCAGCAGCAGCACGATGGAGACGAGGTTGGACGTGTAGTCGCTGGCACCTCGTGTGCCCTGCTCCTTCTTGACCGTCTGGTAGACGGGCAGGAATGCCGTCACCAGCATGCCGCCGATGACCAGCTCGTAGAGCTGGTTGGGCAGGTTGTTGGCCACCGAGTAGCAGCTTGCCGTGACCGTCACGCCCAGCGCGTACGCCTGTCCCCACGTGCGCAGGAACCCCGTCAGGCGGCTGACTATGACCAGGACGCTCATCAGCGCCGCGGACCGGCCGACCTGCGCATCACGCGACTCCACTGCCGGCGCAACGTCCTCTGGCTCCTCCCGGTCCTGACGACGTGCCACGGCCTCCCGCGGCTGCCCGCCTGCGAAGTGCTTGCCCTGTCGTGCCATGGGCTATGCCCCCTCCCTCGTGATGTCGGCGAACGTCGCACCCAGGAACCGAGCCAGCGCCTCTGGGTCGACGCGCAGGCTCAGCCCGCGCCTGCCGCCCGAGATGCCGATCTCGTCGAAGAGCGTCGCCGTCTCGTCAATGATAGTGGGGAACTGCCTCTTCATGCCAACGGGAGAGCAGCCGCCACGGATGTAGCCCGTCGTCGGCTCAAGGTCGCGCATCGGCAGCATGGAGAGGGACTTCTCCCCTGCCGCCGCCGCGGCCTTCTTCAGGTCGACCTCGAGGCCGACCGGGACGCAGCAGACGACATGCCCGCCACTGGGTGTGACCGTCACCAGCGTCTTGAAGGCGGTGTCGGGATCCTCCCCGAGCGCCTCCGCGACATGCAGGCCATATCCGGTGGCGATGCTGCCGTCGTCCTCGTAGGTCTGGGCCTGGTAGGCGACCCCGCCACGCTCCAGCTCGCGCATCGCGTTGGTCTTGGCCAGCTTCTCCCTGCGGGCCATGCTAGCGGGCCTCCATGCGCGCCCGGTCACGTTCGAGGATGCGGGCCAGGTAGTGCCCGGTATAGCTCTCGGGGACCTCGGCCACCTGCTCGGGCGTGCCATAGGCGACCACGGTACCGCCGCCCTCGCCGCCCTCGGGCCCCAGGTCGATGACGCGGTCGGCCATCTTGATGACGTCGAGGTTGTGCTCGATGACCAGCACGGTGTTGCCCGCGTCAACCAGCCGCTCCAGAACCTCCACCAGCTGGCGGACGTCATCGAAGTGCAGGCCCGTCGTGGGCTCGTCCAGGATGTAGAAGGTCCGTCCCGTCTGCTGGCGATGCAGCTCCTTGGCGAGCTTGACGCGCTGCGCCTCGCCTCCGGAGAGCGTCGTAGCGGGCTGGCCCAGATGCACGTAGCCAAGGCCCACGTCGTGCAGGGTCTCCAGCTTGCGCTTGATGCGCGGGATGTTGGCGAAGAAGGCCAACGCCTCCGTGACGGTCATGTCCAGCACGTCGGCGATGGTCTTGCCGTGATAGGTGACCTCCAGCGTCTCGCGGTTGTAGCGCCTGCCGTGACAGACCTCGCACGGGACGTAGATGTCGGGCAGGAAGTTCATCTCGATCTTGATCTGGCCGTCGCCCTTGCAGGCCTCGCAGCGGCCGCCGGGCACGTTGAACGAGAAGCGTCCGGGACTGTAGCCGCGGGCACGGCTCTCGGGCGTGCTGGAGAACAGCGAGCGCAGGTCGTCCCACAGGCCGATGTAGGTGGCGGGGTTGGAGCGCGGGGTGCGCCCGATGGGACTCTGGTCGATGTCGATGACCTTGTCGATCTGGGCGATGCCCTCGATCTTGCGATAGGGTCCCACCATGCGCTTGGAGCGATGGACGGCGTTGGTCAGCGCGGGAGCGATGGTGTCGGTGACCAGCGAGCTCTTGCCCGAACCCGACACGCCCGTCACAACGGTGAAGGTGCCCAGCTCGATCTGGGTGGAGACGTTCTTGAGGTTGTTCGCGGTGGCACCGCTGATCTTCAACGACCCCTTGCGCGGGTTGCGCCGCCCCTCGGGCAGGTCGATCATGCGCCGGCCCGTCAGGTAGGCACCCGTCAGCGACTCGGGGTTGTGGGCGATGTCCTCCGGCGCGCCCGCCGCCACGATGCCGCCACCCAGCTCGCCCGCACCGGGACCCATGTCGATGACATAGTCGGCGGCACGGATGGTGTCCTCGTCGTGCTCCACCACGATGACGGTGTTGCCCTGGTCGCGCAGACGGCGTAGCGTGTCGATGAGACGGTCGTTGTCACGCTGGTGCAGGCCTATGGAGGGCTCGTCCAGGATGTAGAGCACGCCCATCAGCCCCGCGCCGATCTGGGTTGCCAGACGGATGCGCTGGGCCTCCCCGCCCGAGAGCGTCGCGGCCGCACGCGAGAGCGTCAGGTAGTCCAGACCGACGTTGACCATGAAGCGCAGGCGGGCCACGATCTCCTTGACGATGGCGGAGCCGATGAGATGCTGGCGCTCGGTCAGCTGGAGCCCTTCGAAGAACTCCAGGCACGACCGGCACGACATGTCGCAGACCTCCTGGATGTTCCTGTCGCCGACGGCAACGGCAAGGTACTCGGGCTTGAGGCGCGCGCCATGGCAGGTGGGGCAGGGCACCTCGCGGATGTAGCGCTCCAGGTGGGTCTTCATCGTCTCCGAGGTGGTCTCCTGGTACTTCTCGAAGAGGATGGAGCGCACGCCGGCGAACTTGGTGAACCAGTGGGTGTCCCGACCGTCACGCGTGTGATAGTCCACGCGGATCTTGGTGTTGCCCAGACCATCGAGCAGGGCCTTCTGGGCCTCCTTCGGCAGGTCCTGCCAGGGGGTCTCGTCGGAGACGCCCACATGCGCGCAGACCGCGGAGAAGATCTGGGGGTAATAGTTTGAGCGGTCGAAGAGGCTGCCGAAGACGCCCTGGGACACCGAGAGGGTCGGGTCCTCGATGATGGCCGTCACGTCGACGATGCGGCGCGTGCCGATGCCATCGCAGTCCGGGCAGGCACCGTAGGGGGCGTTGAAGGAGAAGTCGCGCGGCTGGAGGTCGTCGATGGAGTGGCCGTGCTCGGGACAGGCCAGCGCCAGCGAGTATTGCAGCAGCTCGGCGGGCATCTCCTCTGGGTTGGCGCGATCCTCGAGCAGATAGAACCCCACGCGGCCCGACGCGATGCGCGTCGCGGTCTCGACGGCCTCGGCAATGCGGCCGAGCGAGTTCTCGCGCACCACGACGCGGTCGACGACGACCTCGATGGTGTGCTTGAACTTCTTGTCCAGCTTGATCTCCTCGTCGCCCAGCTCGCGCACCTCGCCGTCGATGCGCACGCGGCTGAAGCCCTCGTGCGAGAGGTCCTCGAAGAGCTTTGCGAACTCGCCCTTGCGCCCAAGGACGACCGGCGCCAGCACCAAGGCGCGGCGGCCCTGGGCGTGGGCCAGAACCTTGTCCGCCACCTGGTCGGTGGTCTGGCGCTCGATGACGCGGCCGCACTCGGGGCAGTGCGGCGTTCCGATGCGCGCGTAGAGCAGGCGGAGGTAGTCATAGATCTCGGTGACCGTGCCGACCGTCGAGCGCGGGTTGCGGCTCGTGGTCTTCTGGTCGATGGAGACCGCAGGCGACAGGCCATCGATGGAGTCCAGGTCGGGCTTGTCCATCTGGCCCAGGAACATGCGGGCATAGCTGGAGAGGCTCTCCACGTAGCGCCTCTGGCCCTCCGCATAGATGGTGTCGAAGGCCAGGCTCGACTTGCCCGAGCCCGAGAGGCCGGTGATGACCACGAGCTTGTCGCGGGGAATCTTCACGTCGATGTCGCGCAGGTTGTGCTCGCGGGCACCGCGGATGACGATGGAGTCCGATGCCATGTCTGACCTCGAATTTCGTTGTCGGTGGAACGCGGGGGCCGATTCCCCGCGCCTCATTTTGGCTAGTGTTCTAGTCTAGCCCTCCCAAGACGGAACAACTGTTCTCATGGTAGCCATCACATGGAGTCCAGATTGTGTTCGCCAGGCTGTCGGCACGGCAGGTTGCAGGGCGACGCGCTAGAGGCCGAGGTAGCGGTCGATGCGGGAGAGGCGGTCGTCCACATGGGCCGAGAGGTCCTCCACCCTGCGCGCGGCGGTGCCAGCCGCCTCGGGTGTGCCGGCCTCGGGGCGCGCGTGCTCCTGCGCCGATCCCAGGGCGACCGTGGCGACCAGGTCCCCCATGACCCGCTCGAACAGCGTGCGGTCCTCAACCGGCGCTGCGGCCAGCGCCTCGCGCATCGCCGCGGAGTTCATGGACCAGCGACGCAGCAGGCCGGAGAAGGTCGTCTCCCCCGTCACGTCCAACAGCCACGACAGCAGCTCGGCGAAGCACGCGCAGTCGCGCGCGCCCATGGCCTC
Organism: uncultured Coriobacteriaceae bacterium; assembly: GCA_902778135.1. GTDB lineage: Bacteria > Actinomycetota > Coriobacteriia > Coriobacteriales > Atopobiaceae > UBA1367. The sequence continues at coordinate 1,912 of CACYWP010000022.1, read as the reverse complement.
CAGCCAGTCGTTGAGGCGCTGCGAGAGGCGCCACGCGTCGTAGTCCAGGCCCCGCTCGCACACGAAGTCGTCGCCGGACACCTCCCACGAGAGCGGCGCATGCTGCCGCGGGCCCTGTGCCGTGCTGCGCACTATGGTCAGTCCGCCCTGGCTGCGCTCGAACAGCATGCCGACCAGGGACTCCCTGGGCACGGTCTTGTCGATCGCGACATCCCCCTGCCAGCCGGTTAGCTCCACCAGCTGTGGGTTCAGCCCTGGCCCATCGTGGGAGAAGCAGGTCTCGATGCGCGAGCGCACACCGTCCCGCACCATGCCGCAGGCATAGACTGCCAGGTTGCCCCCCTTCGAATGCCCGCCCACGTAGAGCGGGCCCGTCGCCACCCTCCCGACGCGATTGAGGTAGGCCGCGGCGCTGACCTGGGAGGCGACGGGCTCGTCGGAGACCAGGCGGAAGTTCTCCTTCCATCCGAGGACCGTGTCGTCGGTGCCCCTGAAGGAGACGTAGGTGCCTCCCCCATCGGGCAGCGAGAAGGTCATGCCCGCGAACTGTCGGACGGGCTCGTCGCTCGAGTCGGCAAGGCATCCGCCCACGCGCACGCCGGCGAAGCGCGGCGAGGCTGCCAGGGCGTCCAGCATCCGCATGGTCTCATCCGCGTCGTGCATCGTCGCCACCAGGCGGTGGCGCGCCTCGTCGTCCGCCAGCCGGGACAGGCGCACCCCCTCGCCGCAGGCAGCCTCCAGCTCCTCCGGCAGGCGCAGGTAGGCGAGCCATGACAGGCACAGCGAGTCCACGCGTCCCAACGGGCGGCGATCGAAGCCCTCGTTGGCGGAGCGTACGTAATCGACGATCGTTGCCATGCGTCCTCCTTGGTTTGACGCGGCGTCTCTCGGGTTTGGGCCGACACCACCCAACCCTACCATGACGCCCCCATCCCCGGTCTCACCGCAGGGCTCTTTGGGTAGAATCATGGGCGTTGCATCGACCCAAGGAGAGGGGAAATCCATGACACCCGAGGAAGAAGAGGCCATCCGCCGGGAATTCGAGGCCTCCCGCAAGGCAAACCACCAGCACCAGGGGCCAGCCCTGTTCCAGACCAACGACCAGTCATCGATCAAGCACGTGCTGGGCGTCGTGTCGGGCAAGGGAGGCGTCGGCAAGTCGCTGGTCACCGGCATCCTCGCCATCGAGCTGCAGCGCGCCGGCCACAAGGTCGCCATCCTCGACGGCGACATCACCGGCCCGTCCATCCCCAAGATGTTCGGCCTGTCCGGCCAGCACGCCCAGGGTGCGGGAGACTACATCATCCCCTGCGTCTCCGCCAATGGCATCAGGATCATGAGCACCAACCTCGCCCTCGAGAACGAGACCGACCCCGTCGTCTGGCGCGGGCCCATCCTGGGCAACGCCCTGCAGCAGTTCTACGAGCAGACGATGTGGGGGGACATCGACTACCTGCTCGTCGACATGCCCCCCGGAACGGGTGACGTGGCCCTGACCGTCTTCCAGTCCCTGCCCATCGAGGGCGTGGTCATCGTCTCGACGCCGCAGGACCTCGTCCAGATGGTCGTCGGCAAGGCCGTCAACATGGCTGCCATGATGGACATCCCCGTCGTCGGCCTGGTCGAAAACATGGCCTACTTCCAGTGCCCCAGCTGCGGGGAGCGCCACCAGCTCTTCGGCCCCAGCTCCGCGGCGGAGACCTGCGCCACCTACGGCATCGACATGCTGGGGCAGCTGCCCATCGACCCCGCGCTCGGACACTCTTGCGACCAGGGGACCATCGAGGCCGACCTGCCAACCGGACTGCTGAAGGACGCGATCGCCATCATCGAGGGCCACGACGCGGAATAGCCCCACACCGTGACGTTCTGCCTGATTCGACCGTCGGGGACGGTTCTCCCCGGTCGAAAA